>NZ_DASWOT010000044.1:0-21428 GCF_036404235.1 Pseudomonas sp. | reverse complement strand
GGATTGCACGCGCGCCATGTTGCACAGCACTTGGGCATCTGGCTAGCAGCCAAGTGTTTCCGGCTTTTGCGTGATCTTTCCGAAGGCCTGTATTACTTGGGCTGTAGGTTGTTGAAAAAAGTTCTGTAGGAAAGATGGGGGTGATTAGGTAGGAATGCAAGCTGGCGGGGCATGTCCGAAATGTGGGATCAAGGCCAGAACGCATTGTAGGAGTGCGGCTTGTCCCGCGACCTGGCGCGCAGCGGCAGTAACCCGGTGTGCGCGGTCTGCCTGTCACACCCTGTGCGCAAGTTTTACGACGGGTTCCCCGCCGGTCACGGGACAAGCCCGACTTCTACAGAGTGCAACCGGTTTACGGTTTTAAAGTGGTTCCAGCTTCGCATACCCCAGCATCAGCCATTTGCTGCCTTCTTCGAAATTCACCTGCACCCGTGCCTGTGCGCCAGAACCTTCGAAATTGAGGATTACGCCTTCGCCGAAAATCGAATGCGAGACCCGCTGGCCGAGGGAGAACTGGCTTTCCGGAATACCTTCGCCATCGAACAAGCGGCTTGGCGCCATGGTCTTCGAACCGCCAAAAGGTCGGGTGACACTGTTGGACAACCGAACTTCCTGAATCAGATTGGCCGGAACCTCACGTACGAAACGCGACACCTTGTTGTAGGTCTCGCTGCCATATAGACGACGTGTCTCGGCATACGTCAGCACCAGATGCTGCATCGCACGGGTAATGCCGACGTAGGCCAAACGCCGCTCCTCCTCCAGACGGCCGGGCTCTTCCAGGCTCATCTTGTGCGGGAATAGGCCTTCTTCCATGCCGACCAGGAATACGTACGGAAACTCCAGACCTTTGGCGCTGTGTAGCGTCATCAGTTGGACGCTGTCTTCATGCTCGTCAGCCTGAGCGTCGCCAGCTTCCAGCGAAGCGTGGCCGAGGAAAGCTGCCAGTGGCGTCAGGTCTTGCTCCTCGTCGCTGACCTCGAACGCACGTGCGGCGCTGACCAGTTCCTCAAGGTTTTCTACCCGTGCCTGACCCTTCTCGCCTTTCTCTTCCTGGTGATAGATGATCAGCCCGGATTGCTCGATGACGGTTTGCGTCATCAGATGCAACGGCATCTCCATGACCTTCGCCGCCAGATTTTCAATCAATTCGACGAAGCCGCTCAATGCGCCCGCAGCGCGCCCCGTCAGGCCTTTATTGGCGATCAGTTGGCGCATGGCCTCCCACATCGACACGTCGGCGTGGCGTGCGTGTTCGCGAATGGCTTCGACGGTTTTCTCGCCGATCCCGCGCGGCGGCACATTGATCACACGCTCAAGCGCCGAATCGTTGCCACGACCATCCAGCAAACGCAGGTAGGCCATGGCGTTCTTGATTTCGGCGCGCTCGAAGAAGCGCTGACCGCCATAAATGCGGTAGGGAATGCGCTCGCGCAACAAGGCTTCTTCCAGCACCCGCGACTGGGCGTTGGAGCGATACAGAATGGCGATGTCGCTGCGCGCAAGGCCGGTCTTGATCGCGCTTTCGATGGTCTCGACCACGTAGCGCGCTTCGTCATGTTCGTTGAAGGCGGCGTACAGGCTGATCAGCTCGCCATCGCCGACATCGGTCCACAGCTCTTTGCCCAGACGGCCGCTGTTATTGACGATCAGGCCGTTGGCGGCTTTGAGGATGCTCGCGGTGGAGCGGTAGTTCTGCTCCAGGCGGATGATTTCGGTGTCAGGGAAGTCCGCGGAGTACTGATGAATATTCTCGATCTTGGCGCCGCGCCAGCCGTAAATAGACTGATCGTCATCGCCCACCACCATCAGACTGTCGCCACCTTTGGCCAGCAGGCGCAGCCAGGCGTACTGAACGGCGTTGGTGTCCTGGAATTCGTCCACCAACACATGGCGAAAACGCCGCTGATAGTGCGCCAGCAGCCCCGGATGATCGCGCCACAGATCCAGTGCGCGCAGCAGCAGTTCTGAAAAGTCGATGACGCCGGCACGCAAACACGCAGCCTCATATGCTTCGTAGATCGACTTCATGGTGCTCAGAAACAGATCGCCACTGGTCTGAATGTGCTTGGGACGCAGGCCTTCGTCTTTCTGGCCGTTGATGAACCACTGTGCCTGACGCGCCGGCCAGCTTTTTTCGTCCAGGCCCAGTTCGCGGATCACACGCTTGACCACGCGCTGCTGATCGTCGCTGTCGAGAATCTGGAAGCTCTGGCTTAGGCCCGCTTCCTGCCAATGCGCCCGCAGCAAGCGGTGCGCCAGGCCGTGGAAGGTGCCGACCCACATGCCCGCCGGGTTGATACCCATCAGTTGCTCGATGCGATGGCGCATCTCGGCGGCGGCCTTGTTGGTGAACGTCACCGACAGGATCGAGTGCGGGGAGGCATTTTCGACCTGGATCAACCAGGCGATGCGATGCACAAGCACACGGGTTTTACCGGAACCAGCGCCGGCCAGGACCAACTGACGACCCACGGAGGCAGCTACGGCCTGGCGTTGGGCATCGTTGAGAGAGTTAAGCAGAAGGGAGAGATCATCGCGCATCGGCGCATTCTAGGGCGTGGGGTGATAGCGGGCAAACGCTAACGTTGGGCGGCGGGAAACATTATTGCCGCCCGGCGTGCTACAGAGGGCTAACATCACTGACGTATTCCGGTGCGAAGTCTGATAAGCCCTACACTGAAGGGCGAATGATCTTTCAGGCCTCAGCGGCAATCGGAGCTTTCTCGTTTCACTGTGCGGTTTGCAGGTCATGTAGTATAACTACAAGAAAGCTACATCCCGGCCCATCCTTCTCAATGAGTCTTGCCCTTTGAATCTGTTGCAGCACATCGCTCAGTCACGCCATCTCTTACGCAAGTCGGAGCTTAAGGTTGCCGACCATGTGCTGCTTGACCCTGCGGCCGTGATGCACAGCTCCATGGCCGACCTCGCCCACAATGTGGGAATCAGCGAGCCGACCATCGTGCGTTTCTGTCGCGCGATTGGTTGCACGGGCTTTCAGGATTTAAAGCTGAAACTGGCGCAGAGCCTGGCGGCGGGAGCCAGTTTTGGCCAGTTCGCGATCCATGAAGACGACTCTGTCGCTGACTACAGCCTGAAGATTTTCGACACCACGCTGCACACGCTGATGGAAGTCCGTGAAAATCTCGACCCCCATGCGTTGCAGGCTGCCGTATCGGTAATGGCTGCGGCGCATCGTGTTGAGTTCTACGGATTTGGCGCGTCGGGCGCGGTGGCTGCGGACGCGCAGCACAAGTTCTTCCGTTTGTTGCTGACCGCAGCGTCGTATTCCGATCCACACATGCAGGCTATGTCGGCGGTGACGCTCAAGCCGACAGACGTCGCGGTGTGCATTTCCCAGTCGGGCCGCTCCAAGGATCTGCTCATCACCGCCAATCTGGTGCGTGAAAGCGGCGCCAATCTGATTACTTTGTGCCCGAGCCAGACACCGCTGGCTGAGTTGTCGACCGTCAACCTGGCGATCGATGTGCAAGAGGACACCGAAATCTATACGCCCCTGACCTCGCGCATCGCGCATTTGGTGGTGATTGACGTGCTGGCGATGGGCGTTGCCATGGCGCGTGGCCCGAGCCTGGTCAACCACCTCAAGAGCGTCAAAAGAAGCTTGCGCAGCCTTCGGTTGTCACCCAAGTCGATCAAGTCTCACGAGGATTGATTGGCTGGAGCGGGTATCGAATCGGTCAATAAATCCGGCATCCAACCTTCACCAACTTGTCACGCTTTTGCCGCCTGGTCGTCACGCTCTGCAACCATTCTGTACTCCCGCAAACGTTATGGGAGACAGGATATGCCTCGGCACTACGATGACTCGCAGCAGCACAGCAACTCCAGCGCCAAGACCCGTCGTCAGCACGAAGACCTGCGTCGGATGGCGTTTCGCCGTGCGATCGAAACCTACTCTGAAGAGCGTCGCCTGAATCAGGAGCTTTGTGATTACCTCGACGCCGCGTCCGCTAACTTGCGGCGCACGGCTACGGGTTCAGAGAGCGGCCGTCAAAGCGCGTGACCAGCTCGCTGATCTGCGCGCGCTCGGTGCGGATGAACGCGAGAAAAGCGTGTGCCACGGGCGACAATCGCTTGTCGCGCCCCTGCACCACGCACCAACTCCGATAGAGCGGCAACTCAGCCACCGGCAGCTCCACCAGTGCGCCGGTGGCGAGTTCCAGGCTCAAGGCGTGACGGGTCAACAGCGCAATGCCCAGCCCCGCCACCACGCACTCGCGCTGCGCTTCGGCTGACGAGACTTCAAGCGTCTGCTCGAAATGAATGCGTTTCTCCTTGTAGTACTCCTCGCATGCCTTGCGCGTACCTGATCCGGGCTCACGAATCACCAGTGTGTAGGGCTCCAGGTCTTTGAGCGCCGGTTTTTCAACCTGACACAGCGGATGATCGGGCCTCACTACGGCCACGATTGGGTTGTTCAGGAACGGCAAGAACTCCAGCCCCATGTCCTGCGGCACCATCGACATCACGACCAAATCGTCGCGGTTATCGGACAGCCGTCTGATGACCAGAGCACGATTGACGACAGTCAAATTCAGCATGACTTCGGGGTACTGGCGCTTAAAAGCAGCGAACAAGTGGGGAATGAAATACTTGGCGCTGGATTCGATGGCGAGCTTAAGTTGCCCCTGGAGCGAGCCCTGCATGTCCGATAGCTGCATATCGAGATTTTCCAGCCGACCGAAGATGTCTCGGCTGGCCAGTTGCAGCGCTTCGGCGGCTTCGGTCATATAGAGCTTTTTGCCCACGTATTCGAAAAGCGGCTGTCCGATCAGCTCTTCCAACTGACGTATTTGCAAGCTGACCGCCGGTTGGGTCAGCGACATTTCCTCGGCTGCGCGGCTGTATGAGCGTAAATCGCAGACCTCATTAAAAATGCGTAGCTGACGCAATGTCATGCGCATCAATGACTTACGCATTTTATTGTTCTCCAGTCAGGGGTTATCGAGCTGACTATAAGGTTTTATTTATACATAACCCAATTTTTACTCATTTTTGTTAATTGCTGATTCGTCATAGGGTGGCACTGCGGCTGCGCTGCAACATGCAGTTACGCGCTGACCGGCCAGCCGGTTCGTCTGTTTAACGGTCGAGGAAGCACCCGTGATAAAAAAAATCCTGATCGCAAACCGTGGTGAGATTGCCGTCCGAATCGTGCGCGCTTGCGCCGAAATGGGCATTCGCTCGGTGGCGATCTATTCCGACGCCGACCGTCATGCGCTGCATGTCAAGCGTGCCGATGAGGCTTACGGCATTGGTTCGGAGCCGCTAGAAGGCTATCTCAACCCCCGCAAGTTGGTGAATTTGGCCGTGGAAACCGGTTGCGATGCCCTGCATCCCGGTTATGGGTTTCTGTCGGAAAACGCCGAGTTGGCCGACATCTGCGTCGAGCGAGGGATCAAGTTCATTGGCCCTTCGGCCGAAGTCATCCGCCGCATGGGTGACAAAACCGAAGCACGCCGCAGCATGATCAAAGCGGGCGTGCCGGTGACGCCGGGGACTGAAGGCAATGTGGCAGATATCGCTGAAGCCTTGGTCGAAGGCGACCGCATCGGTTATCCAGTGATGCTCAAAGCCACCTCCGGTGGTGGCGGTCGCGGGATTCGTCGTTGCAACAGCCGTGAAGAACTGGAACAGGCGTTTCCCCGAGTTATCTCGGAAGCCACCAAAGCCTTCGGCAAGGCTGAAGTCTTTCTCGAAAAATGCATCATCAATCCCAAGCACATCGAAGCGCAGATCCTCGGCGACAGCTTTGGTAACGTTGTGCATCTGTTCGAGCGTGACTGCTCGATCCAGCGTCGCAACCAGAAGCTCATCGAAATCGCCCCAAGCCCCCAGCTGACCCCTGAGCAGCGCGCCTATATCGGCGATCTGTCAGTGCGCGCGGCCAAAGCCGTGGGCTATGAGAATGCGGGCACCGTGGAGTTCTTGCTCGCCGAGGGCGAGGTGTACTTCATGGAGATGAACACCCGGGTGCAGGTGGAGCACACCATCACCGAAGAAATCACCGGTATCGACATCGTTCGTGAGCAAATCCGTATCGCGTCGGGCCTGCCGCTGTCGGTCAAGCAGGAAGACATTATCCACCGCGGTTTCGCGTTGCAGTTCCGGATCAACGCCGAGGACCCAAAAAACAACTTCCTGCCGAGCTTTGGCAAGATCACCCGTTACTACGCGCCCGGCGGCCCCGGCGTGCGTACCGACACAGCGATCTACACCGGCTACACCATTCCGCCGTTCTACGATTCCATGTGCCTGAAGTTGATCGTTTGGGCGCTGACTTGGGAAGAGGCATTGGACCGTGGTTTGCGCGCGCTCGACGACATGCGCTTGCAAGGCGTGAAGACCACCGCTGCTTACTATCAGGAAATCCTGCGCAACCCGGAATTTCGCAGTGGTCAATTCAACACCAGTTTTGTTGAAAGCCATCCGGAGCTGACCAACTACTCGGTCAAGCGCAAACCCGAAGAGCTGGCCCTGGCCATCGCTGCCGCCATCGCTGCCCATGCGGGCCTGTGAGGAATACGAACATGTCCAAGAAGATTTTTGTCACTGACACCATCCTGCGTGACGCTCACCAATCGCTACTGGCCACTCGCATGCGCACCGAGGACATGCTGCCGATCTGCGGCAAGCTCAACAAGGTCGGCTATTGGTCGCTTGAAGTCTGGGGCGGCGCGACCTTCGACGCCTGTGTGCGCTTTCTGAAGGAAGATCCGTGGGAGCGACTGCGCCAACTGCGCGCGGCGCTGCCAGACACGCGTCTGCAAATGTTGCTGCGCGGTCAAAACCTGCTGGGCTATCGCCACTACAGCGATGACGTGGTCAAGGCGTTCGTCGCCAAGGCCGCAGTCAACGGCATCGATGTGTTCCGTATCTTCGACGCCATGAACGATGTGCGTAACCTGCGCGTTGCCATCGAAGCCGTCAAAGCATCGGGCAAACATGCGCAAGGCACCATCGCTTACACCACAAGCCCGGTACACACCATCGAAGCCTTCGTTGCACAGGCCAAGCAGATGGAGGCGATGGGTTGCGACTCGGTGGCGATCAAGGACATGGCTGGTTTGCTGACTCCCTACGCGACCGGCGAACTGGTCAAGGCGCTGAAAGCCGAGCAATCACTGCCGGTGTTCATTCACTCCCATGACACGGCCGGTCTGGCTGCCATGTGCCAGCTCAAAGCCATCGAGAACGGCGCCGATCATATCGACACCGCGATCTCAAGCTTCGCCTGGGGCACCAGCCATCCGGGCACTGAATCGATGGTTGCCGCGCTCAAGGGCAGCGAATTCGACACTGGGCTGAACCTGGAGCTGTTGCAGGAGATCGGTTTGTACTTCTACGCCGTGCGTAAGAAATATCACCAGTTCGAGAGTGAGTTCACCTCGGTCGACACTCGGGTTCAGATCAACCAGGTGCCAGGCGGGATGATTTCCAACCTGGCCAACCAGCTCAAAGAGCAGGGTGCGTTGAACCGCATGGGGGAAGTGCTGGCCGAGATTCCGCGCGTGCGCAAAGACCTGGGCTACCCGCCGTTGGTCACTCCGACGTCGCAAATCGTTGGCACGCAGGCGTTCTTCAACGTGCTGGCCGGCGAGCGCTACAAGACCATCACCAACGAAGTGAAGCTCTACCTCACCGGCGGCTATGGCAAAGCGCCTGGGCCGATCGACGAGAAATTGCGTCGCCAGGCTATCGGCAACGAAGAAATCATCGACGTGCGTCCAGCCGACCTGCTGAAGCCGGAGATGACCAAGCTGCGCGAAGAAATCGGTGCGGTGGCCAAGTCTGAAGAGGACGTTCTGACCTACGCCATGTTCCCGGACATCGGGCGCAAGTTCCTGGAAGAACGCGCAGCTGGCACCTTGACCCCTGAAGTGCTGCTGCCGATCCCTGAACCGGGCGCTTTGTCCAAGGTGGGCGGGGAGGGGGTGCCTACCGAGTTCGTGATCGACGTCCATGGCGAAAGCTACCGCGTCGATATCACCGGTGTGGGCGTGAAGGCCGAAGGCAAGCGTCACTTCTACCTGTCCATCGACGGCATGCCGGAAGAAGTGGTGTTCGAGCCGCTCAATGAATTTGTCAGCGGCGGTATCGGCAAACGTCCGCAGGCCAGTCAGCCTGGCCACGTCAGCACCACCATGCCCGGCAACATTGTCGATGTACTGGTCAAGGAGGGCGACACCGTCAGGGCCGGTCAGGCGGTATTGATCACCGAAGCCATGAAAATGGAGACCGAAGTGCAGGCGTCTATCGCTGGCAAGGTCGTTGCGATCCATGTTGCCAAGGGTGACCGAGTCAATCCGGGTGAGATTCTGATCGAGATCGAGGGTTAACTACGCTCAATCACCGCGATTCGAGGGCGCCCATAGAGCGCCCCGGATCTAACGCTTAATTATCGATTTCCTCTGGGGGAGCTTTCGTGGCTCCTCTTTTTTTGCCTGCAAACCGAGGCGCTGCTATTTGTAGTGTTTCTGGAAGATTTGCAAAACTTCCCTAAAGCTCACCTTTCGGCTGGCTATTTTCTGCATTTTGTCTTCGGGCAAGTAACTGAACTTCACGTACAGCAACTCACCTTTCTGTTTTTCAGTTTCCTTCAGGGCGGTGAAGGATTTTTTCATACCCTCCAGTGTGGACGGGGTGCTTACGATAGTGACCCAATCCGGAGCGGGGGCAAGACCTGCGAAAAAGTTCACTACTGCCGCCATGGTATCGCCAATGCCGAAAACACCCGAAAAACGCTCTTTCGGTTTGTATGGCGAAATACCCATGTAGATATCGGGCAAAGAAGCAATTTTGTTTTCGATGCCCTGTTTTTCGTGACTGAGTAGAAAGTCGAGGATTTGCAACGGTGTGCCCACGATCACCAGTGATTGCACGGCGGGGCCTGTTTCTGAAAATAGGTGGTAGTTACTGCTGCTGACTACCGCTTTCTTCAATGCGCCCCGGTCGATGATGACACTTCCATATTTACCCGCCGACAACACGGGCTGGGGTACGCGCCATGGATTAACCGGCGCTGACGAAGTATTGACTAACGGTGTGCCAAGGGCACCCCCAACGGTTTTAATCATTTCTAACATCCTTGTTAGTTATAAGGTGCTCCGTAATGGAGCTCAATGAATGGCTTAGCAACCTTACCCCTATATGGGGAGATAACCAGCCCCTAACAGGCTGGCTGTGTTACCAGTTATTGAAGCGGCCTGCAAAACTGAATCAAAAGCTCATCTGCCACTGTCCGATCAACGCATGATTACGGCTGTTGCTGCCGAGTTCGCCGTTGTAGCCAACGCTCAGTGTGTGACGTGCTGACAAGCCCACGTCCAGGCCGGCTTCGACCATCAGGCTGTCGCGATCCAGCGCACTGCCTTCGACGCTGAAGGCTGTACCACCAAGGACAAACGCCTGGCGGGTTTCGCTGTCGACGTCGCCGTAGGTGTGGCGCCATCCCAGGCTCGCTCGCGGGGTGAGGCTGATGCCGTTTTCCAGCTGGCTCAGTTGCGCCAGACGTACACCGAAGGTGCTGCTGAGGTTGTCCTGATTCTGTGAATCGACGCTCAACGCAGCGGCGCCGCCTTTTTCGGTGTAGCTGTCGCGGTGGTAGCGCTGATAACCCAGGTTGGCGAAGGGCTCGACGTTGAGTCGGCCGCTGCCCATGGCGTAGCCCAGTTCGGCAAAGGCTTGTTGGCTGTCGGCGTCGTAATCGCCTTTTGGACGATCGCTGAAACCATCGAAATCGACGCGGCGTTTGCTCTCGCCGTCATGGCTGCTATAAGCCGCGCCGAGACGCAAAGCCAGCGGGCCGTCCTGGCGCTGGGCGTAGGCGCCGACGTGCCAACTGTCGACCTTGCCATCGACGCCGCTGGTGTCCAGATCCGTTCGGGAATAACCGCCCAACAGGCCCATGCGCCAAGCTGGCGAAAGCGCCCAATCGACGCCCAGCACGCTGCCTTTGGTACGTTGTTCAAGGCCCGCGCTGCCGTGCTCACCGTCGAGCTTGCCGTAGTTGCCGATGCCTTGTAGCCATACGCGGCCCTGTGCATTCGGGTCGTTCAGATTGTGTGCGCTGTTGGGTACGCCAGTCGCGGCCAACACTGGGGTGTCGGATTGATCAAGGCCGACCAACAAACCTGCGCCGCTGCCCATCTGACGCATGGCCGACATCATGCTGCCGCCAATCTGCGAACTGGCACTGAGGGTGGCGCTGCTTAGATTGGCGGTGCTGCTGCCGGCCAGTTGCTCGATGGCAGAACCCGCTGTGCTGGTGCTGGTATTGAGTACCGCGTTGTACAACGCGCTCGTGCTACCCAATGAGGTCAGGCTGCTCGCTGCCCGCGATCCGTTGCTGCTGCTGGCGTAGTCGTTGAATGCGACATCGTTGCGGCGGTAGGTGAGATCGACCTCCACTGGGGTGTAAGCCAGGGTTGGCGTCAGGAACGCGTAATCGCTGCTGACATGATCGAAGGTGCCGGTGATGCTGCCCGCCTGAAGCACGGTGTATTGGCTTTGCCACGGGTAAGCGGTGCTGGTGGCGTTGGCGTTGACCAACAACGAAGCGCCCGTGAGGTTGGCGTTGCCATCGACTTGGACCGTTGCGCTGCTGCCGTCCGCATTCGCGCCAAAGGCCAGAGTCGAGCCGCTGCCCATCTTCAGATTGCCCGCGACGTGGGCGGCCCCAAATGTGGTGTTGGCGAGCAAGGTGCCGTTGACGTTGAGATTTCCGACCGTCCCGCCACCGGCATACACTGCGCCTTGATCGATATCCAGCGTGCCAGCAATACCGCCCTGGTTGATCAATTCGGCGCCACTGAGCACGCTGCCGCCGACACTGAAATCGCCACTGCCGGTCAGGGTCCATACACCTTGTTTCACTTGCAGCGATTCAAAATTCTGGCTGGCACCGAAACTGCCGCCGCGAGTGTCATCCATGATCACCGTGTCAGTGCCGGTGCCGCCATCGACAACACCGATGAAGCGACTGCCGTTACGCAAGGTAAGGGTGTCGTTGCCCCCGCCCATATCCAGCGCCAGGCCGTTGCTGGCGCTGATCAAGCCGTCGTTGACCACGTTGTCGTCGAACTCGCCAACCAACTTCACGCCGAACCCGTCCAGGCCCTGAATCGTGCCGTGGTTCTCCAAATAAGTGGCGCCGACGCCCGAACCGCCGCTGCCGTCGTCCACCAGAATCGCACTGTTGGCGCCGCTGATCAGCGCGCCGCTGCCGTTGAGCACGTAGCCGCCGCCGAGCGCGATGCCTTCACTGCCATTGGCGAAGCCGTTCTTGTCGACGCCGCTGGCGCCAGTGCCCTGGATCGTGCCGTAGTTTTCGATATGGCCGATCAGGTCGATATCAACGCCGTCCCCGTCCCCATTGGGTTGCAGCCCATTGTTGCTGCCGGTGATGGTGCCGTAGTTGGTCACCGTGCCAACGCCGTCAGAGCCAAAGCCCGATCCGTTGCGGCCAATGATTGTGCCGAAGTTGTTCAGGGTCGCGCCCAGGTCAGTGGTGATGCCGTGACGACCACCGGAAATCAGACCGAAGTTGTTCACTACAACGCCAGTCGCCGAGTCGATGTCGACACCGTCGAACTTGTTGCCAGCGATCACTGAGTCGCCCGTGGAGATTTCACCGTAGTTGGTGATGGTGTTGTTGGAGCCGGTCTTCATGCCGTCGCTGGCTTCACCGCGAATCAGGCCACCGGCGCGGTTGATCACGGTGATCTTCACACCGTCACCGCGCAACGCATCCAGGTCCAGCCCTTGGCCGGTCAATGAGCGAATGGTGCCGCTGTTGTCGATGCTGATGTTGCCGCTCGGGATATTGCTGTCGATGCGAAACGCGTCGTCAAAGCCTTGAATCAGGGCGCCCGCACGGTTGATGAGGGTGTAATTGCGGGCCAGCGTTTTGTCGCCGCTGCTGTCAAAGCCTCGGCCGTCGATGGAGATGATCTGTCCGGCGTTATCCACCACCACGCCTGCACCCGTTGTCGTGCCTTTGAAGCTGACGGCTTTGCCGCTGGCGCTGATACTCCCGGTGTTGGAAACGGTCAGCGTATCCGCACCGCTCAACTCCTGGCCTGCAGTCGTTGCGGTGGTAATCGCAACGTTCTTGGCGAGGACATTGCTGGCAAAGCCACTGGCGATGATCAGGGTGATGTGCAAAGCGAGACGTTGCTTGACTCGAGGCATGGCGGACGGCCTTTTTGTATTAACAAGGGCGTCCTATATAGCCTTCTGACATGACAGCTTTATAACGAGCGAAAGGCTTCCAGTGTTTTTATCTGCTGCCCGTCGTTGAAGTTGTCGGCTGCCAGCCATGCGTCGAAGGCCTTTTGCAGCGCGGGCCATTCGCTGTCGATGATCGAATACCACGCGGTATTGCGATTCTGGCCTTTGACGACCATGTGTTGACGGAACGTGCCTTCGTAGGTGAAGCCGAAGCGTTCTGCGGCGCGCTTGGAGCGGGCGTTGTCACCGTTGCATTTCCATTCCAGACGGCGATTGCCCAGCGCGAAAGATTCCTTGGCCAGCAGGTACACAGCCTCAGTGCTTTTCGGCGTTCGCTGCATGGAGGCACCGAACGTGACGTGGCCGATTTCAATGCGCCCTTGCGCCGGCACGATCGACATCAGGCTCAAGTAGCCGTCGATGGCGCCGGTCGCTTGATCGACCACGGTGTAGAACCATGGATCGCTGCCGGTTTCGAGCCCTGAGAGGAAGTCATCGAATACGTTGCGCTCGGTAAACGGGCCGTATGGCAAGTAATCCCAGAGCTTCGGGTCCGAGCCCGGACCTTGCAGCGCCGCCCATAAACCGTCGCCGTGAATCGCGAGGTTGAGTTTTTCCAAGCGAATGAAGCGCCCTTCCAGGGTTTGGATTTCAGGGAGTTGTGCGGGTTGCCAGTGTTCAAGGTTCGACATGTCAGGGCATTCCAAAGATAGGCGTGGGACTTAAAGCATTTTGCGGAACTGGATAAAACCTGGGCGCTCGGCGATGCGTTCGTACAATTGGATCGCCGTGGCGTTGGTTTCGTGGGTCAGCCAGTGGACTTTATCGCAGCCGTCTTGTTTGGCTGCGGCATAAACGTGTTCGATCAGCAGGCGTCCGACACCCGCGCCGCGCTGCTCAGGGGTGACGAACAAGTCCTGCAGGTAACAGGCATTGTGGATGCTCCAGTTGGAGCGATGGTAGATGAAATGCACCATGCCCACGGCTTTGCCATCCTTCCAGGCGAGCGCCGCGTGGGTCGGTTCGTGGGCGTCCAGCAGGCGTTGCCACGTGCTCTGGCTGACGTTGTCTGGCAGTTCGGTTTTGTAGAAGCGTAAGTAGGCGAGCCAAAGGGGTAGCCACTGCGCATGGTCGTCATCAGTCACGGCTTTGATTTGCACATCAGACACGGGGTTCTCCTTGGCTCATCAAACGAGCGAGTTGCTGATCTTTTGGGTCGTCGCTGGCGGTGAGGCCATCGCGAACGCCAGCAACATCTTCGGCGCTGCGGTTTTGGTTGAGCTTGCGTTTGCCTTCGAGGCGCTCGATGGGTAAGGCAAAGCCGACAATGGCCCCGAGCATTTTTTCAATGTAGTCCGAGGGTGCATCGTCTACCGACCAAGGGCTGGCGCGCTTTGACTCGTGCTTGTCAGTCAGAGCGCTGACCAAGTCATGCAAGCGCTGAGTGTCCGTGAACACCTCGGCACGGCCGTAGGCATGGACAGCAAGGTAATTCCAGGTTGGCACCACTTTGCCGTGCTCAGCCTTGGCCGGATAGAACGAGGGGCTGACGTAGGCGTCGGCACCCTGAAAGATCACCAACACCTGCGCGCCGTTCTGCAGGTCTTTCCATTGTGGGTTGGCTTTGGCGAAGTGGCCGTAGAGTGTGCCTTGTGTGCCTTGCTCGGGACGCAACAGCAGCGGCAAATGGCTCGCTTGCAGCCCTGATTCACCGGACGTGACCACAACGGCCAGCCGTGTGCCGTCGATTTGCGTGTGCAGGCTGGCCAGATCTGACTCTTTGAAAAAGGACGGTGTGTACATGAGATTTTCCTTGGCGACTGAGGTAATCCTAGGCAGCCTATTGGTCTGTTGTAAGAGCCATTAATGGCCAATTTAATAGGACCAATTGCATGCCGCCTTCCTCGCCTGCGTTGACATTCGACTTTGCCGGTATCGCGCTGGACCGCCGTCAAGGCTTGAGCCGTCAGTTGTATCAAGTCTTGCGCCAGCGGATTCTCGATGGCCGCCTGAGCAGCGGCACGCGCCTGCCTGCCAGCCGAGATCTGGCAGCGTCGCTGGCGATTTCGCGCAACAGCGTGATGCGCGCCTACGATCAACTTTATGCCGAGGGGTTCACCGAGGCACGAATCGGCGATGGAACTTACGTGGCTCAGTTACCCGGTAAAACAATCACTGCGGGAAAACTATCCACAAAACTGTCCACAGGGTTAACAACAGGCTTACCCACAGCCTTATCCACAAAATCGCTAAAACATACTGAGATTTTATCCAGTGAAGTTATCCACAGCACTGCGCTAGAACGGCTAAAGCAGCATCATTTGAGCCCTCTGAAAACCGGTTTGGCACGTGCTTTTCGGGTCGGCGTTCCCGCCTTCGATCTGTTTCCATTTGGTGTGTGGGGCAAGCTGCACGCGGCTTTTTGGCGAAAACCAGACATGAGGCAATTGGGCTATGGCGACGCCGCCGGTGAGTGGCGCCTGCGCGAGTTGATCGCGGTCTATCTCAAGACGTCTCGCGGTCTGCACTGTACCGCTGAGCAAATTGTGATCACCAGTGGTGCGCAGCAGGCAATTACCCTTTGTGCACAGTTGCTGTTGGAGGTTGGCGACGGCGTGGCTGTGGAAAACCCAGGCTACCGTGCGGCAGGCCATGCGTTCGCGATTGCCGGGGCGACGTTGCACGGCATATCGGTAGATGGCGAAGGCATGTGCAGCGACGGGCTGGCAAAAAGTGAGAGCAAGATGGCCTACGTTACGCCGTCTCATCAGTACCCAACCGGGGTCACCACCAGCCTGGCGCGCCGTCTGCAATTGCTGGCATGGGCTGAGCGGACCGGCGGCTGGATTGTGGAGGACGACTACGACGGCGAATATCGCTACAGCGGTGCGCCCCTGGCGCCGTTGGCCGCGCTGGATCGGCACGGTCGAGTGCTGTATGTCGGCACCTTCGGCAAAGTGGCTTTTCCGGCATTGCGATTGGGCTATCTGGTGTTGCCCGTGAATCTCGTCGAGCCCTTTAGCCAGCGCCGGGCGGTGGACATGCGCCATTCAGAGATCGGTACGCAGGCGGTGATGGCCGAATTCATCGCAGCAGGGCACTTCCAGCGGCATATTCGACGCATGCGCAGGGCTGCGTTGAGTCGGCGCAATGCATTGCTGGCGGGTTGGCCTGACGATATTGCGGGCTGCGGTCCGATACCCAAACCGTTGGCGGGGCTGCACGTGGCGATCACGGTCGATAGTCTGGCGCGCGAGCAGGAATTGATCGCGCTGGCTGAAAGTGTCGGCGTGGAGATCAATCCATTGAGCGAATACTGGTTACCGGATTCGACGATACCTGTGGATAAGCGTGCAGGGTTGGTGCTGGGATTTGCGGCGGTGCCGGAGGCGGATATCGAGCTCGCGCTGAGGAAGTTGCGCACGGTTTGGAGGTAAGGCCCGCCGCAGGCTGCGATCACGAGGGGTCAGACAATCGTTTTCTCCTGAGCCCCCATCCCCATTTAGGAGCTGGGCTTGTCCCGCGACCGGCGGGGAACCCGTCGTAAAACCTGTGCTCGCGGGGTGACAGGTAGACCGCGTACACCGGGTTTACTGCCGCTGCGCGCCAGGTCGCGGGACAAGCCGCGCTCCTGCAATGTTCTGGCCCTGACCCGCTATGTAAAAGCCGGGCTTGCCCGCGACGACCAGCCCTCCACCCAACGATGCTCAGATCAAGCCAGTTGCTCTTTGGCCAATTTCACGATGTTCTCCACCGTAAAACCAAACTTGGCTTGCAGCTTCTCGATAGGCGCCGATGCGCCAAAGGTGTTCATCACAATCTTCGCGCCGGTCTGGCCAACGTAGCGGTCCCAGCCCACCGGGCCTGCCTGTTCGACGACCACCCGGCCTTTGACACTCGGCGGGAAGACGCTGTCGCGGTAGGCCTTGTCCTGATCTTCGAACAACTCCCAACTGGGCATCGACACCACCCGTGCATTGACACCTTCAGCTGCGAGCTGCTCGTAGGCGGCCACGGTCATGCCGACTTCGCTACCTGTCGCGATCAAAATCACATCCGGTTCGCTCTTGCCTGAATCCGCCAACACGTAGGCGCCTTTGGCGACACCTTCGGCGCTGGCGTATTGACTGCGATCCAGTGTTGGCAGCGGTTGGCGCGACAGCACGATGCACGAAGGGCGTTTGGTCTGCGCCAACGCGATTTTCCACGCCTGAGCCGTTTCGTTGGCGTCGCCGGGGCGCAATGTCAGCAGGCCAGGTGTGGCGCGCAGTTGTGTCAGTTGCTCGATAGGCTGATGCGTTGGCCCGTCTTCACCGACACCGATGGAGTCATGGGTGAAGACGAATACGACGGGCAATTCCATGATCGAGGCCAGACGAATCGGCGGCTTCATGTAGTCGCTGAACACCAGGAAAGTCGAGGTGTACGGGCGGATGTAAGACAGCGCCAAGCCATTGGCAATCGAGCCCATGGCGTGTTCACGAATCCCAAAGTGCAGGTTGCGGCCGCTGTAGCTACCCGCTTCAAAGCTACCCGCGCCGTCGAACGTCAGGTTGGTTTTGGTCGAGGGGGAAAGGTCAGCCGAGCCCCCGATGATCCACGGGATCTTCGCGGCAAAGGCGTTGAGCACCTTGCCACCTGATACGCGGGAGGCGATGCCCTTGGCATCGGTTGCAAAACTCTCCAGCTTGTCCTGCCAGCCTTCCGGCATTTCGCCAGCGCGCATGCGTTTGAGTTGGTCGGCCAGTTCTGGCTGGTTCTTTTCGAAGCCGGCAAGGGTCTGCTGCCAGGCATCGAAGTCGCTGCCGTTGCGGTTGATGAGGGCGTCGCGAAGGCAGTGCTTAGCGTCGTCGGGCACCAGGAAGCTAGCGTTTTCGTCCCAGCCATACGCCTTTTTGGTCAGCTTGATTTCATCTACGCCCAACGGTTCGCCGTGAGCGGCAGACGTGTTGTGCTTATGGGGCGAGCCATAGCCGATCACGCTGTCGACCACGATCAAAGTCGGCGCGCTGTCGGTTTGCTTGAATACCGTCAGCGCTTTGGTCAGCGCCTGGGCGTCATTGGCGTCGGCGACGTGCAATGTGTTCCAGCCATAGCCCTCGAAACGGGTTTGCACATCGTCGCTGTAGGCGAGTTCAGTGTGGCCTTCGATGCTGATGGTGTTGTTGTCGTAGATCCAGCACAGGTTCGACAGCTTGAGATGGCCCGCCAGCGAGGCGGCCTCGGCAGTCACGCCTTCCATCATGTCGCCATCGCCGCACAAGACATAGACGCTGTAATCGAACAGCGTCGCACCAGGGCGATTGAAGTGCTCGCCCAGCCAGCGCTCGGCCATTGCCATGCCCACGCTGTTGGCGCAGCCCTGACCCAGCGGCCCGGTGGTGGTCTCGACGCCGGTGGTCATGCGGTATTCGGGGTGGCCTGGCGTTTTGGAGTCCAGTTGTCGGAACTGCTTGATGTCCTCAAGGCTCACGGCGGGTTTGCCGGACCGCTTGCCATGCTCGTCGATCTCGACCACACCTGCCAGGTGCAACAGCGAATACAGCAGCATTGAGGCATGGCCTACCGACAGTACAAAACGGTCGCGATTGGGCCAGTCCGGGTGTTCAGGGTGGTAGCGCAGGAAGTCTTTCCACAGCGTGTAGCCAACCGGCGCAAGCGCCATCGGCGTGCCGGGGTGGCCGGAATTGGCCTTCTGCACAGCGTCCATGGCCAGGGTGCGGATGGTATTGATGGTCAGTTGGTCGCGGTCGGTGTGTGGTTCGATGGAGCGAGACGTTGAAGACGAGCCCATTTAACTTTCTCCTCGTGACGTGTTGCCGATACATCCAGACAAGAGTTGAGCACAGGAGGAGTGGGTTTGTTCCATGAATATCTAGCAATTTATCAATGCTATTAACTTTGCCGTGTCGATAGCTGTCAGAAGTGACAGTATCTTTGGGAAAATTTCGGGTGTAGCTTTAAAGCTGCTGAGAGCCGTCGTTGCGAAACTTCAATTAAGCATAAGGACATGATAATGAACGCGCATAAAAAAATCGGTGATCTTGATCCAAGCTTCGGTGAGGGCGGTAAGTTGGTTTACCCTGGTACTGGAATTTTCGATAGTGGTTTAAAGTCATTGCCTGATGGGAAGTTTATTGCAGTGGGGTGGTCAGCCGATAAGGCAAGTGAGGTTTTGGTTGTTAAGTTAATGTCGGATGGCAAAACTGACACTGGCTTTGGAGAGCAGGGAATCATTCGCGAGATTCTGATAGAGGATGCAGAGTATAGTGCCGCAAGGGGTTGTGTGCATGAGGATGGTTCAATCACTGTTTTCGCAACTCAGCGTATTG
Source organism: Pseudomonas sp. (assembly GCF_036404235.1). Lineage (GTDB taxonomy): Bacteria > Pseudomonadota > Gammaproteobacteria > Pseudomonadales > Pseudomonadaceae > Aquipseudomonas. The sequence continues at coordinate 2,838 of NZ_DASWOT010000044.1, read as the reverse complement.
ATAATTCTCATAGCGTTATCTGGGCTGCGCGTTTTAACCCAGACGGTTCAAGAAATACTTCCTTTGGGTTGCTCGAGGTTTCTAATGAAACAGCCGAGAACAGGATCGGCGGAGTATGCCTTCAGGCCGATGGGAAAATTTTAGTAACGGTTTATGAAGTGCCCGGGTTTAATGTGTTACATCCCTTTGTTACCCGGATAAACGAGGACGGTACTCGTGATACCACATTTGGACTCAACGGCTCGCAATACTTTTCGGATGAGGTAAGTTTTTGGGTGAAGTTGTGACTCAGCCAGACAATAAAATCTTTGTCGTGGGCAATATGGTTGATAGCCGGGGAAATCAGGCAGGGTGCGTGTACAGGCTCTTAAGTGATGGGTCGCTGGATCTGGCATTCGGGCAAGGTGCAGGTCGGGTTCTGCTTGAATACGAGGGCTATGACTGGATTCAACCCATGGCTTTGTGCCTCGATCCTGAAACTCTCGGAAAAATTGTTATTGCTGGGGCCGTGATGGGTAACCCTCCAAAAGGCGCGGTTGTTAGATTGAATGAAGATGGCGGATTGGATCAGTCATTCAATAATGGTAAGTTTTTTATTAATAGAGTCGGCAATGTGGGAAATCAAAATATGGGTGTCGTTGTTGATTCAGGTGGCTTGATAGTGGTCGCCGGTACAACGCTTGGGCAGGCAGTTTTCACGGTTGTTTGTTTACGACCTGACGGCACTTCTGATACCGACTTTGGAAGGGGTGGGCAGATTACTATTGACTTCCCTGATGGCATTGACCTCAACACCAACATCCAAATTCAGGGAGACGGGAATATTGTAGTGTCAGGAATGTGCTTATCCAGCGGTATAAAGCTGTGTGGCGCCCGAATATTGATGCATTAATCACGCTCAGTGTAGTCAGCAAATAAATTTCTCCTGGCACCTGCCCACATCGTGATGTTTTTGGCTCTTTATTGGAGGTATTTTGATCCGTTTGTCCACGGCCAAAAAAAATTCTATGAGCCCGCAGAACGAACCGCGTAAAACACATTCCAACACCGCAGGATGTCGGAATGTGTTCGGGATCGTGAAGTACTTTCAACGCGGGGTGGCTTTTGCAGGAAATGATCGTCAAAAAGTACCGAGGCATGATCAGGACCCTCACTTATATTGGCTGGTCGCTGTTCTGGTTGTTGATCTGGGATGTGGTGGTCACCGTTGATTTCATGCTTTATCTGGAACATAAGATCACGTTGCCCTCGATGCCATTGACCTTGCTCGGTTCGGCACTGGTGGTATTGACCAGCTTTCGTAATTCCAGTGCCTACAACCGTTGGTGGGAAGCGCGCACGTTGTGGGGCGGGTTGGTGAATAATTCGCGCAGTTATGCACGGCAAGTGCTGACGCTAATTGATGACGACGGCGGGCTGAACCCGGTCAAGGCCGTACTGTTGCGTCGGCATGTGGCGTATGTGGAGTGTCTGTCTGCGCACTTGAAGGGTGGCCACTGCAATGAAGACGTGACCGCGATGATCCCTCGCGACGAATACGACCGTCGCACGCGCACCAATAATTTCCCCAATGACATCCTCAATACCTCGGCGGCGATTATTGCCAAGGAGTACAAGGCCGGGCGCCTGGACAGCATCCGACTGGAGCGCCTGGAGGCCACGCTGGTCGAGATATCCAACTGCCAGGGTGGCATGGAGCGCATTGCCAACACGCCGTTGCCCTATCCCTACGTGACGTTCCCTCGGGTGTTTATCACGCTGTTTTGCATCATCGTGCCAATCGGTCTGGTTGAAACATTGGGTTGGTTCACACCGCTGGCGTCGACAGTGGTGGGTTTCATGCTGCTGGCCATCGAGAAGATCGGTACCGACCTGCAAAGCCCGTTCAAGGCGTCCGAGCATGAGATTCAGATGAAGGCGCTGTGCGAAAACATCGCCGGGAACCTGAACTCGATGTTGCGCGATGCGACGCAGGAGCGGGTTGTTGAGGTTTAGTTAGCAAACACGGACCTGTAGATGCTCTGTTCCTGGTCAAGCTCGGTTGATCAGTTGTAGATACTCTGTTCCCGGTCAAGCTTTCGGCAGGGATTTTTGCTAAAAAGCCTGGCCGTATACCCACTATAGGAGCGCGGTTTGTCCCGCGACCTAGCGCGCGGCGGCAGTAAACCTAATGTCCGCGGTCTGCCTGTCACACCGCGTGCGCAGGTTTTACGACGGGTTCCCCGCCGGTCGCGGGACAAGCCCGGCTCCTACGGAGCACGCTTCCATTTTTTCGAGCTTGGCAAACATGGCGTAAAACATAAGGCCGCTACTAATGAGAAATACGGCCGCAGAAGTCAGCTCCAGGGTGGTATTTAGATCAAGCTTCATTCTTCAAACGAAGAGAACAGCGTAGTACCCTTCTGCGCTCCATATATCGCCCCCTCAGTCCTTCCACCAACAGCGCCAGCAACACTACCGATAACGAAGCAACCAACGGTTATCGTGCCACCTGAAGGAAGGCCAAGGGCGACACAAATCCCCCCAGCAATCGACCCGCCCATTAGTCCTCCTGCTGCTGATCCGAGGATGCCACCCACAGTCCTTCCACTTTCCACATACTTAGCCTTGGTACAGACATCCTCTCTGCCGATCGAGCACGCCTCTTGAATCTCCAACGCGCCAACACCGACATCCAACACAACACCGACGTAAGTTCCGTTACTGAGCACTTTGGCAGTGGTGGAAATTTTCCTGACGGTCTGGGCGTAGCCTCTGAGTTCACCCGAATGCAGATAGCTCTTGCTTGAAATACCCAGGATCTTTTTCACCTTGCCTCGATTCTCAAGCCCTGACCCC
>NZ_DASWOT010000043.1:0-12931 GCF_036404235.1 Pseudomonas sp. | reverse complement strand
GATTTTTTCCTCCTCATCCAACAGGTCGAACAACAGGCGGGCAATGTTCTGCCGGTCGCCGGACGCCCAAGGTCGTTCACGCACCAGCCGGTATTGTTCCGCCGCCCCCAGGTAATCGTTGATGTGCGCCCGATCACTTTCAACCGACACCCGCTCGAACCCTAGCGTGTCGGTATCGGTACCCGGAAACCGAGCCTTGTAGAAAACCCCATCGTCAGGCTCGATGAATATCCACTCTCCATCGGCAAGGCTCAAACGTGCTCCACGTAATGTACGCGCATCCTCGACACCGGCAGCAATCGCTCCCAGTTCGATGACAGGCACGGCTGAATGCAATGGGTCGGCATGAGCAGCAGCCACTTCGGCAGGCAGACCCAGTTGCCGATTTGGCGACAACCTGCCACTAATCAAGGGGCGGTAGACCAGGCGTTCAGGAAGCGAAAACTGTGCAAGCTCTTGCTCGGTCAATTCCCTGATACGGGCTGCTCCGATTCCAACCCCTTCGACAGTGGCCGGCGTCAAACCTGATTGCCAGGTGCAGAGCTTGCCCTCGTTGACCCAAACATCAATGTGCGCCGATGCTGAACGACCTGAAGAAGTACCCACCCGCTGGAGTCGCATCAATACGAATTCGCGGGCATCGAACGCCACGCTGACGTGCGGCCCCAAAGGCTGCGCGCCCGACGCCGGAGCCAGTGGTGGAGGCGGAGTCACCAGCTTGATGCCGCCAGCACAGGGTACCGGCAGCAAGTTGCGGCGTACTCGGCAGAGGTTTTCAACCTCTTGCATGTTGCCAGCCCTGGCTGACAAAGGCTCTATCGATCGCAGGCGCAGCGCCTTGTAAGAGGTCGTGGTGTCCAGGTGATAGACCTGCTCACCCACCAAGACATCAAAGACGCCCTCGTGTCTTTCGATAAAGAGCGGTTTGCAATCGGGTGCAACGTTGAGCACAAGCACACCTGCGTCGACAGATTTCAGCGGGAATACCGCAGAAGCAGTGGACGATAGGGACTCTGAAACAGACACTCGGGTCAGTTCAATGGGGTCGATGTCAGAGACGCGCGTCAGCCTGGCACCGAAGGCTTTGCCTGAATAAGGGTCTTGCAGACTGAATTCAGGAGCCTCTGCACTGCCAACGTCAATGATCGAAACACCGGGCAATCCATCCACCGTCGCGCTGCGCAATGGGCTGACCACCGCGGTTTCGTTGAAATCGTCAAGAATGCGATACACACCTTCATGGAACATCACGCCCTTGCCGGAATCACCGGTCCAGGTGAGCATCCTTCGCAGCGCCGGAACCAGCTCCAACAGTCCTTTCCAGCTTCCCAGCGATAACCGCATGCCCAACTTACCTAGATCAAACAGCCCGTAAGCTGCGGTCTGCTGCGCCAGGCCCAGTAATAATCGCCCCGTTGCTTCTCCCGCTTGGCTGGTAACCGACAGCACGCTCATTTCGCCCGCACGCATTGCAATTCGTGCAGTAGAAGACGCAAATTGCCCCATCGGCAGCAGCGCAAAAGCGACGTCCATGGCGCAGGCGATGATCACTCCGGCAGAACGATCCTCCTCGGCCAAATCCTTGATACAGCCGTAAAAAGGGATGACCAGACGGGCAACGACATCCGCGATGTGCTTTTCGGCCGCCCACGTGGCTTCCCAGTCAGTTTGATGCAGGTGTTCGTGTTCCAGCGCCTCAAGTGCCCCCTTCAGAAGATAGGTTGAGGCCAACTGCGCCAAGGCATGTAGCGCGACGGCGCCACCCTCGGCACGAAACGCCCGGCTTTCAGAGGTTATCAACCGACCGGGTAATGGATGATGCAATTGACGAGTCGAGCGCGAAACCGCGCCAGACAGATAGGCATCGCTGTCCATGGGCAGCAATGGCGTCAATGACGCTGTCACCACCTGTTGGCGGTTTTTTTCATGCCGGGCCACAGCGGCCCCAAGCGTCTCGCCCCCCTCACCGTAATCCGGTTGGGGATCGTAATTGAATGTCTGCGCAATCCTTGTGGCCATACCCGCCGCAGGAATCACCTGAAAGTAGTGCTCATGCGCTGCGCCTTGCATGCCAAACGCACCCGTTTGCTCACCTGCTCGACAACGAATGAAGAGACCGTAATCGCCCCCTTTTCCAGCAAAGGACACACGACTGATGTCGCTCGTACCGCTGCTGAGCGCTGCCTGATCAGCCACGGGCATCTCGATGAGCAAGCGGGCGATGATCGGCGTCTGCGCCTCGATCAGTTGATGCCGAAAGTCGGCAAAGGTGCGCGTGTATGCCCGGTCGACCGTCTCGACATCGGACCGATACACCTCGCCCATCATCACCAACTCCAGCAGTGTGGCCTGGCGCTTGCCCGTGACGGTGCCCAGGAAATGGTCCATGTCATAAGTATCGGCGATCTTCAGCCCGTACCTCTGCAGGATCGGCCAGTGGGTAATCTCGATACCCTGAGCCCATAACCAATGAGGTACATCGGCATCGGTCAGCAGTTTACGGGCCATTTTCTGGCGATCGGGCGGCTGCAGGCTCAGCAACTTATTGAGTTGTGCCGCATGGGCATCCTGCTGGCTCTTCAGATACAACAAAGCATCTCTGATGTGACCGGGCGTCGCACGACGCACATCATTGCCTTCAATAACGATGGCGCCATGGGCCATACCGTAGAGCAACGCTGGACGTATCAATGTTTTGCCGTGCAGCACCACGACAGCAGGATCAGTGGAACTGACCAGTCGCGCGCTGAGATTAATCAACTCATCGTAGCTCGCACTTGCGCTAGCCCCCGGCGAAAGCGCTTCGAGGAGCGCGACACTGTGCAGCAATGCCACGCTTTGCAGAGACCGGCCGTATTGCAGGTGATCGGGAACGCCCATGACCAACAATTCAGGCGCAGCATCCCTTAGCAGCAAGTACTGCAGCACGCAGACCATGGCAGGGGAAAATGCTGCGTGCCGACTGAGGATGTCAGTGCGCACCTGTTCAGCCAGTTGTGCATGGCTGAACTCAGTCGCTGCCCAGAGATTGAACCGATCAGCCATTGCCACAGGGTTAAGCGCTGTTGCGCCGAGCAAAAACTCCACCAGCGAGCGTGCGGCCAATGCCTGGGTTATACGCGGCGAAGTGAGCTCGTTATCCTTGGCGCCATACCAGTTCATACGGTCCAGCAATTGCAGTGTCCACTGCTGAAACTGCGCGGTTTGCGCCATGCCCAGCCACGTATCGCGGGCAGACAAGTGCAGCGTTGAATGATCTGGCCCAGTGAAGAACTCAAAACCAAGCCGTTTAAACACCTTCTGCGCGTCGACCTCACTCCACGCATCCAGTGCTGGGACATGCTCGACCAGTACGCGAGCGCAGGGTAACGAATCGACATCCATGCTTTGCGTCACCGCAAGCGGGGCCAGCAGCAGCGAGGCCAGGCGCAAGGCAATATTGGGGGTGAAGTTCGAGCGCTGCTCGCCAAGCGAGATAGCCAAGGACAAAACCTGGGCACCAGGCGCCTGGCGGGCGCTGGCAATCGCCTGATCAACCCATGTCAGCGCATCAGGATTTAGTGCATCGCGTGCCACCCTGACAAAAAGGGTAAGTTCTATCGTTGACGGATTGATTGCCAGACGGTGCTGCGGTTCAAGCAACAGCGTTTCAGCCCCTGGCGTATTGAGCAGGTAGTCGCCGATCGCGGTCCTGACCGCCGGATGGTCCAGTTGCGCTGACAACGAATGCATTAACGCTTCGTCCTGATACTCCCCCGCCGTCGGCAGCAAGCGGGTAATAATCGCAGCAAAGGTATCAAGGGCAGTGGCGGCCGGCGGTAGCACCTCTTCACTGCTCTCACCCGTGTGGTGCGGCACTTCGCGCGCCAGATCCAGGTCGTTCGACGTATCTACGGGTAACAAATCGTGAGCGCTGCTGTGTGGTGTCTCTGGCTGCGAATATAAATCGGGGTCACCGTTCAGCCCGTTAACAGCCAACTCTGTGAGAGGTTCGCGGTTAATACCGTCATGTAAATCATCGTGACTGAGTGACATTGTTGTTTTTCCTTTATCCCGGAAAGGCTCCGGGGAAAGGCAAAGGAATAGGCAATTGGCATGCGCATATAGATGCCGACACGGATTGAGGGCGTCGGCGGATTCTGAAGAACGTGTGGGAGCGGGAAATGGCCGAGCAGAAGTTCAAGCGCGCTGCTACTTTTCATAAGCCTTTCAATCGACAGCGGGCTCACTGACGCACTTGATCTTCGATCATTGGAACGCCTGACCACGACAGAGCGTCAGAGACTATGCACCCGCTCACGAGGAACCGTCATGAAAACACTGATCACCGTGGCAGAACTGGCTGACGCTAACCTCAGCCCCTTCAACGAAATATGGCTATCATCCGCATCCTCATTGACCGAACACAGGCCGAGCGAAGATCAGCTCTGCCTGTGGCGTGCCAACCAATTGGTCACTCATGACATGCTCAGCGAAGGCACTCATGGGCAAAATGTCACCTGTGTATGGCTGGTCGTCGATGACATCGACGACCAGGCTGGGATACTGGAAATAGAAGACGCCGTGCGCACGAAGTTGACCGAACAGGGGCTGGAGGGTGAGTTTTATCCGGCAGAACGCGGCGACAGCCACAACAGCGCCCCCGACAAATCTGACTACTGACCTTCGTCAGGCGCGTCCTTATTTCTTCAGTGCATCGTAGGCTTCCAGCGCATGCATCGAATAAATGTACGCCGCACCAGCGTTGAGCGAGATGGCGGTGGCCAGTGCGGCGGCCACTTCTTCACGGGTAGCACCGGCGGCAATGGCTGCTTCCGAGTGCGCGCCGATACAACCGTCGCAACGAGTGGTGATCGCCACGGCCAGGGAAATCAGTTCCCGAGTCTTGGCATCCAGCACGTTGTTCTCTGCTGCCGCATCGTCCAGGGTCATGTAGGCCTTGACCATTTTCGGGTTGGATTTTGAGAGGCCACCAAAAGACTTTTTGATGGTAACGACTAAATCTGACCAATTGCTGAACATGGGGTTATCTCCTGAAAGCGGCGACTGGGCTGCGCCGGGGTAAGTACAGTCGCTGCCAGCGGCAATGTACGAACTTGCGTGTTTGGCTCATTTTTTTGTTTGAAAGTTGCCTTTAAATACCCATGACACTCTCATCACTTTAGGGGCTGTCGGCCAAGTCGGTTCGCCCGTAGGCGTTGCCGAAGGCCGCGATGGGATTCATCTGGCACACCTCAATGACAGCCTTCGCGCCACTTCAGCGCCTACAAAGGCGGTGCTTGCTCAAGGCGCACTCGCGCCCAACTGCTTCCACATTTTTTGGGTAATTCGCTGCTTGTTCTTATACCCCGCCCACGGGTCTGCCTTGAGCTTGCGCAACCGCACCTGAAGGTTGGCGATGGTCCATTGCGCAGCAGAGTTCAGTGTCGGTAGCTCTTCACGGGTGATCGGTACCGACACCGGTAACCCCGCTCGCGCCCGCACCGAATAGGCAGTCACCGTGCTGGCGCCCCGGGTGTTGCGCAGGTAATCGATAAAGATCTTACCGACACGGTTTTTCGGGCCCATGGTGGCGGTGAAGCGCTCCGGCAGTTTGTCGGCCATGAACTGCGCAATGGCCTTGGCAAAGCCCTTGACCGTGTCCCAATCGGCACCACGCGCCAGTGGCACGATAATGTGAATGCCTTTGCCGCCGCTGGTCTTGATGAAAGCCTCAAGGCCCAGCTCATCCAATACCGCGAGGGTCATGCTGGTGGCTTCGATCATGCTGCGCCACGGCAACGCGGGGTCAGGGTCCAGATCGAGGACGAAATGGTCAGGCGTTTCAATCTTGTCGCTGGTTGCACCCCACGTGTGCAGCTCTATGGTGCCCATCTGCGCTGCGCCCACCAGCGCTTGAACCGTGTCGATCTCCATCAGCGCCGCATGGCCCGGATCAAGCTTGGGGTCCAGTTGCTTGATGTTGGGTATTGCCAGCCGCTCAGCGTGTTTCTGGAAAAACTGCTCGCCGTCGACGCCTTCCGGGCAGCGCAGCAACGCCACCGGACGATGCACCAGATGCGGCAGAATCCAGTCGGCAATCGACTCGTAGAACTGCGCCAGATCGATTTTTTGCAAACCACTGTGTGTGTCGATGACCCGCTCAGGGTGACTGATGATCACCCCCGCCACCTCAACGTTGCCCTTGCCCGCACGCTTGCTCGGTGGCGCTTTTTGATCCTTGGCGCCGCTTGCCTTGGGCTTGAAAGGCGCCTTCACATCCTTCGGTGTTTTGGGGTACTCATGCACCACCTCGCTGGCAGCCTTGTCGTTACGTAGCGCGATGAACGATGCGTGCCGGATGATGCCTTCGCGCGTCCATTCACCGAACTCAACTTCACCCACCAGTGTCGGCTCGACCCAATGCACACCTCGGGCCTGGGCACTGGTGAGTTTTTTGTCCAGCGGCGAGGTATCCCGCTCCAATGCGCTCAGTTGTTTGTGCATCTGGCCAAGCATTGTTTGATTGAATCCGGTACCAACCCGCCCCGCATACACCCACCCCGCGCCCTCTTCGTTGACGGCCAACAACAGCGCGCCAAAACCGGTTCGCGTGCCTTGCGGCCGGGTGTAACCGACGATCACGAATTCCTGACGCAACTTGCACTTGAGCTTGATCCAGTCCGGGCTGCGCTTTGACTCATAAAAACTGCCCGCACGCTTGCCGATCACCCCTTCGAGGGACAACGAGCAAGCGCTTTCGACGATGTCGCGATGATTGGCCGAGAAGGCATCAGAGAAGCGCAATAAACGACTGCGCTGTTTGCCAAGGAGCTTTTTCAGTACGGCGCGACGATCTTGCACCGGCGTTTGTCGCAAATCTTCGCCATCAAAGAACGGCACATCGAACAGGTAGTAAACAATGTCTTTGCTGCGGCCAATCTCAAACGCGTTTTGCAGCGCCTGAAAGTCCGGCAGCCCGGCGTCGTTGAGCATCACGACTTCGCCGTCCAGCCAGCCATCGCCTAACTTCATCGCTGTCAGGGCCTTGGCCTGCAATGGCAGACGCTCGGTCCAATCGTGGCCGTTGCGGGTGAACAAACGGACCTCGCCATCGAGAATGCGCGTCATGATGCGGTAGCCATCGAACTTGATTTCGTACAGCCACTCGCCTGCTGGCGGGCGGTCTACCAACGTGGCCAACTGCGGGGCGAGCTTTTCGGGGATCTGCGCTGTGCGCTTGGCTGGGGGCTTTTTACTGGCAGGCTTAGCGGTACTGGTTTTGGCAGGCGTTTTTGCAGGCGCGGCGTTGACCGACTTCTTTCTGCCATCCCCCACTGTCGTACCGCTGACCACGCTCTGGGGTTTGTCGGCGACGATGTCATACTCGTCCGCAGACCGCACCGCGTCGTCCTTTTCCTTGATCAGCAGCCATTGCTCCTTGTCGCCGCTGCCGCGCAAATGAGTGCGGACCAACGCCCAATCTCCCGTGAGCTTTTCGCCAATCAGGGTGAACTTGAGTTTGCCCGCCTTGTAGGCTTCTTGCGGATCGCCATGGGATTGCCAGACGCCGCGATCCCAGACGATGACATCGCCAGCGCCATACTGCCCCTCTGGAATACTGCCCTCAAAACTGCCATAGCCCAGGGGATGGTCTTCGACATGCACCGCCAGCCGTTTATTTTTCGGGTCCAGGCTCGGCCCTTTGGGCACCGCCCAGCTTTTCAACGTGCCATCCAGCTCAAGCCGAAAATCGTAATGCAGGTTGCGCGCATCATGCTTGTGGATGACAAAACTCAACGCGTGCGGGCCCCTGTCGCCGCGCTTGGCCTTGGACTCGGGGGGCTCGGAAGTGATGTCGAAATTGCGTTTGCGGGTGTACTCACTCACAGGCTTGGCCATGATCGATTAAACCTCTGCACCGGCTAACGCCGTTCAAGACGCCTTGGTGGCTTTTTTCCTGGCAGGTGTACGCCGTTTCGCAGGCATTGCCTCCTCTGCGGCGGCGCTCGTGCCCTTGCTGGCAGGCCGGGATTTGCTGGACGCTTTGGCCACACCGCCTTTGCCGCCCAGACTGCGTTTGAGCAGCTCGGTCAAGTCGATGACATCGGCAGACGTGCGCTCGGCCTCCCCTGCATCGGTTTCCACGTCTTCGATCTTGCCTTCCCGAGCCTTGGTCTCGACCAATGCCATGATCTGCTCCTGAAACGTGTCGCGGTACTCGTCGGGCTGCCAATCGGCGCTCATGTCTTCGACCAGCCGTTTGGCCATGTTGAGCTCACTTTTGCTCAACGTAGCCTGGGTGACATCCTTGGTCAGCTCAAGCGTGTCCAGGCTGCGCACTTCAGAAGGCCAGCGCAGCAAGACCAACACGATAGCCGAATCCAGCGGCATCACCGCAGCCAGGTGCTGACTGGTGCGGATCACCACATGGGCCAGCGCGACCTTATTGGTGTCGATCAGCGTCTGGCGCAACAGCGCATAGACCTTCTCCCCGCGCTTGTCGGGCGCAAGAAAGTACGGTGTGTCGATGTTCTGTAACGGAATCTGCGAGCGGTCGACAAACGCGAAAATGTCGATGGTCTGGGTCGATCTGGGGTGAGCCGAACGGATCTCCTCCTCGCTGATGACCACGTAACGGCCCTTCTCGTACTGCACGCCTTTGACGATGTTGTCCTTGTTGATCTCCTTGCCGGTGACTTTATTGACCCGTTTGTAACCGACCGGGTCCATGCTGCGCTTGTCCAGCCAGTCAAAGTCCACGCCTTGCTGTGAGGTCGCCGATACCAGCGCCACCGGAATATGCACCAGCCCAAAACTGATCGCGCCTTTCCAGATTGCCCGAGCCATTGCCTTATTCCCTGAGGATGTGTCTAGAAGTGACCGGGGCAGCAGGGGAAAAGTTTCGGTGGGGTGATGGGAGTATGGGGAGCGCTTGTTGCGCGCGATGCCGCCCTCGACATGATCAATCGTCGTGCTTATCCAGCGTCCGCAACTTCGCAGGCAACGCCCACATCAACAGCGCCGCCGCCAGCAGGCTCGATACACCGATGACATACAGCGCCGGGGTCGTGCTGCCGGTAAGGTCTTTGATGCTGCCAACCATCACCGGACTGACGATGCCGCCGAACTGGCCCAGGGTGTTGATCAACGCGATACCCCCAGCAGCACCGGCGCCAGCGCCTGCCAGCAGTTTGGGCGGCAGGGTCCAGAAGGCGGGAATCGAGGCGACAATACCGGCGCCGAGCATCGCCAATGCAACGATCAGGAACACCGTGTGCTGGGCGAAAATACCGGCGCTGAAAAAACCAATCGCGCCCAACACCACCAAACCGCAGACGAACTTGCGACGTTCGCCTGTGGCATCCGACAAGCGCCCGACCACAACCATGCTGATTGCGCCAAAGATGTAGGGAATGGCAGTCAGCAGGCCAATAACCACCGGACTTTCGGTACCCGCACTGCGAATTAGCTGAGGTGCCCAAAAGTTCAGGCCATAGGACGCGACCTGGATCAGGAAGTAAATCAGGCCGAGCATCAGGAAGCCGGGCATCTTCAACGCTGTCAGTAATGAGCCGCCGTGTTTGTGCGGTTCATGATGGGCAATTCGACTCGCCAGGTAGGTCTTTTCCTCACCTGTCAGCCAATGCGCATCGGTGACTTTGTCCTTGAGCACTTTCAAGACCAAAAAGCCTAGAGCAACACACGGAATACCACCCAGCAGGAACAACCAGTGCCAGCCACGCATATGCATCACACCGTCCATATGCCCAAGCACCAAGCCAGACACCGGCGCACCAATGAGCCCTGCAAACGCCGAGGCCAGGAACAGCGTCGAGGTGATGCGGCCTCGGTAGGTCTGCGGAAACCACAGCGTCAGGTAAAACAGCACGCCCGGTGCGAAACCGGCTTCCATCGCACCGATGATGAAGCGCAGCGTGTAGAACTGCCATTCGCTGTTGACGAACACCATCAAGGCAGTCGCGATGCCCCAGGACATCATGATCCGGGCGATCCAGCGTCGGGCACCGACCTTGTACAGCATGATGTTGCTGGGTACTTCGAACAGCACATAACCGACCACGAACAGGCCAGCCCCCAACCCATAAGCGGTGTCGCTCAGGCTCAAGTCGCTCTGCAATTGGAACTTGGCGAAACTGATATTGATGCGGTCGAAGAACGCGAACAGGTAGCAGACCATGATCAGCGGCATGATGCGCCACGCGACCTTACGGATCAGCGCTTTTTCGGCGCTTATAACTTCGGTGACGCTACTGTCCGGGTTTAGAGCGGAAATAGTCATTGCGGTTTCTCCAGCCGGGCTCCCCACAGGGGCCTGTTTGTTTTTGTGGTCTGGTCGGGCGCTCGCGCGCCCTTGCTGAGGCGTGTTGCGATGCAGCGAAATGCTCAGACCGGCAAGTTGTCCGGTGCTGGATGCAGGTCGCAATTGCGCCCCGCCTTGGCGACCTGGCCGGGCATTTCATGGCCCAGCAGAGCCGGCAAACGACGGGACAGGGTCAGCAGATGTGGTAAATCGATACCGGTATCGATGCCCATTTCCTGGCACATATTCACCAGGTCTTCGGTGCAGATATTTCCCGATGCACCCGGCGCGAACGGGCAACCGCCCAAGCCGCCCAGCGACGCATCGAAACGCCGGGCGCCGGCCTCATAAGCTGCGAGTACGTTGCTCAAGCCCAAGCCACGCGTGTTGTGAAAATGCAGGGTCAGGGCCGATGCGGGAAGACGCGTCAACACGCGTTGCACCAGGCGATAAACCTGGCGTGGATTGGCCATGCCGGTGGTGTCGGCCAGGCTGATACCGTGCAGGCCCAGTTCCAGATAGGCGTCGACGATCTGCAACACGCGGTCTTCGTCGATCTTGCCCTCGAACGGACAACCGAAAGTGGTGGCGATCGAACCGTTGAGACTCAACGTCGTGCCCTGTGCCAACGCCACCACATCGCCGAACGCCGCCAGCGATTGCTCGCAACGCATGCGCATGTTCGCCAGGTTGTGCGTCTGGCTGGCCGACATCACCAGATTCAGCTCATCGGCGCCGGCATCCAGGGCGCGCTGGGCGCCTTTTAGGTTCGGAATCAGCGCGACGTAGATCACCCCCGATTGCCGATGAATGCCACGAAACACTTCGTCGCCATCGCGCAAGGCAGGAATCGCCTTGGGCGAGACGAATGAGCCTGCTTCGATACGGGAAAATCCTGCCAGCGACAGCTGATCGATCAGCGCAATCTTGTCGGCGGTTTCGACCCACTTCGGTTCGATTTGCAGGCCGTCACGTGGCGCAACTTCCTGGACGATCAAGCGCTCGGAAAAGTCAGTGATCATTGCACCACCCCATCTTTTTTCAGGCGTTCGATATCGGAAACGCTCAGGCCCAGGCTGTCCAGCACGCTGTCGGTATGCTGCCCCAGACTCGGCCCCTGCCAGTTCACTTCACCGGGAGTTTGCGAAAGTTTTGGCACGATGCCCGGCATCTTCACCTTGGCGCCGCCCGGCAATTGAGCATCGAGGATCATGCCCCGCGCCTGGTAATGCGGATCAGCGACGATATCGGCAACGTTGTAGATACGCCCAGCAGGTACTTCGGCCTGTTCCAGCGCTTGCAAAACCTGCGTAATCGGCAGGCTGGAGGACCAGGCGCTGATCGCCTCATCCAGCATATTGCTCTGCGCAGCGCGACCATCGTTGTGCGCAAACTCGGGGTTTTCGCCCAGATCGTTACGGCCAATTACGTTCATCAAGCGCTTGAAAATCGGGTCGCTGTTACCCGCGATGACTACGTAAGCGCCGTCGCCGGTCGGGTAAGTGTTGGAAGGCGCAATGCCAGGCAGCGCACCACCACTGCGTTCGCGCACATGACCGAGCATGTCGTATTCCGGGACCAGGCTTTCCATGACATTGAACACACTTTCGGCCAGTGAGACATCGACGATCTGGCCGTCGCCCTGCCCGGTTTTCACCCGGAGCAACGCCATCAATGCGCCCATCACCGCGTGCATCGAGGCCAGCGAGTCTCCTAGGCTGACGCCGACGCGGGCTGGCGGCGAACCCGGCGTGCCTGTAGTGTAACGAATGCCCCCCATGGCCTCGCCGATAGCGCCGAAACCCGGACGATCACGATAAGGACCAGACTGGCCGTAGCCAGAAATACGCACCAGTGTCAGCTTTGGGTTCAGTGCATGCAGGACATCCCAGCCCAGGCCGAGCTTTTCCAGCGCACCCGGACGCAGGTTTTCAATCAGCACGTCGGTGCTCTCGGCCAACTGCTTGACGATGGCAATGCCTTCGGGGGATTTGAGATTCAGTGCGAGGGATTTTTTATTGCGCGATTGCAGGTACCACCAGAGCGAGGTGCCCTCGTGGAGTTTTCGCCATTTACGAAGAGGGTCTCCCTGCCCCATCGATTCGATCTTGATCACTTCGGCGCCGAACTCGGCCATCAGCCGGGCCGCGAAAGGCGCGGCGATGAGCGTGCCGATTTCAATCACCCGAATGCCGTTCAAGGGGCCAGTCATGGGTCGTACCTCAGTCTTTCTTGGAATTTGGGCCAAGACTAGAGGACGACGCGCAGAACAATCCAACCTTCAGTTGGCAATAGTCGTTCGCCAAACGCGAATGAACGCCCCCCTCCGTAGATACTCTGTTCCCGGTCAAGCTTTCAACTGGTTTTTTTTGCCGAAAAGCGTGGCCGTATCAAATGCTTCACATGTCTTCAATGTGGCGGGTGATCCGCTGGAGGAGCGCGGCTTGTCCCGCGATCTGGCGCGCAGCGGCAGTAAATCCGATGTACGCGGTCTACCTGTCACACTGCATGAGCAGGTTTTACGACGGGTTCCCCGCCGGTCGCGGGACAAGCCCGACTCCTACATTTTGGGGCGCACTTCACACCGCGTTGGTTGCCTCGCCAACAAGTTGGCTCCTACAGAAATCG
>NZ_DASWOT010000042.1:0-17101 GCF_036404235.1 Pseudomonas sp. | reverse complement strand
GTAAATTCCTTTTTGTTATATCTGCATTCTTAAATAGTATTTTTAAGAATAACCCCGTCTCTCTAAGATTGTCTCCACGCCATCAGCAGCCCCCTTTCCATTCGTGCTGCGGGCAACTTATCCAAGGAGCACGATCATGAGCGCATCTCTACGTAGCGTTGACGGCCAGGACGAAGCAAGCATTTTGCGTGAAATCCAGAGCGCACTGCGCGACCTGCGCTTCGGCGCGGTCGAAATTACTGTGCATAACGCGCAGGTGGTACAGATCGAACGTAAAGAGAAATTCCGTTTGCAGAATCCAGGTAACAAACCAAGTTGAAGATTGCATTGAGCTGTAGGAGCCAACTTGTTGGCGAAGGGGCTATGTACTGTGTCAGTTATGCCGCTTCGCGAACAAGTTCGCTCCTACAGAAGCGTCAAAACTAAAACTAAAAAAGCCAACAACACTCATTCCAAGGAGCTTGATTCATGTCCATTCGCCGTTACGCGCTGGCGGCCCTCGCCAGTGCTGTGTTTGCAGGTTCCGCCGTTGCCAAGGATTACGAGCTGCTCAACGTTTCTTATGACCCGACACGCGAGCTGTATCAGGATTACAACGCTGAATTCGTCAATTTCTGGAAAAAATCGCACCCGGATGACAAGGTCGAAATCAAGCAATCCCACGGGGGGTCGGGCAAGCAAGGCCGCGCTGTAATTGACGGTCTGCGCGCTGACGTCGTGACGCTGGCGTTGGCCGGAGACATCGACGAAATCGCCAAGCTGGGTAAAACCCTGCCTGAAAACTGGCAAACCCGCCTCCCGGACGCCAGCACTCCGTACACCTCGACCATCGTGTTCCTGGTGCGCAAGGGCAACCCAAAAGGCATCAAGGATTGGGGTGACTTGATCAAGAAAGACGTTTCTGTCATCACGCCAAACCCGAAAACCTCCGGTGGCGCACGCTGGAACTTCCTCGCAGCCTACGGCTACGGCCTGAAAACCGGCGGCAGTGAAGCCAAGGCCAATGAATACGTGACAGAGTTGTTCAAGCACGTCCCGATTCTGGACACCGGCGCTCGCGGTTCGACCATTACCTTCGTCAACAACGGCCAGGGCGATGTGCTGCTGGCATGGGAAAACGAAGCCTTCCTGGCACTCAAAGAAGACGGCGGCGCAGACAAGTTCGACATCGTCGTACCTTCGCTGTCGATTCTGGCTGAGCCCCCTGTCGCCGTGGTCGACAAGAACGCCGAGAAAAAGGGCAACACCGAAATCGCCACCGAATACCTGAAGCACCTCTACAGCAAAGAAGGTCAGGAAATTGCAGCAAAAAACTTCTACCGTCCACGCAACGCTGAAGTCGCTGCCAAGTACGAAAAGCAATTTCCAAAACTGAACCTGCTGACTATCGACAAAGACTTCGGCGGCTGGAAAACTGCGCAGCCGAAATTCTTTAACGATGGCGGCGTGTTCGACCAGATCTACCAAGCGCAATAATCTGCGTGGCGAGACGCCGAACAGCGTCTCGTCGGCCTGTTTTCCAAGCCCGGATTCGCCTCCGGGCTTTGTACGTTAACCAAGGACACTTATGTCGCGACGTATCTCCCCCGTCATACCCGGCTTCGGGCTGACGCTGGGTTACACCTTGGTGTATCTCAGTCTGATTGTGTTGATTCCGCTGGCAGCCATGTTTGTTCATGCCGCCCAGCTCACCTGGGATCAGTTCTGGAACATCGTCACGGCACCGCGTGTGCTCGCTGCCCTGAAACTGAGTTTCGGCACGGCGTTCTATGCCGCCATCATCAACGGCATCATCGGTACGTTGCTGGCTTGGGTATTGGTGCGCTACACCTTCCCCGGGCGCAAGATCATCGATGCGATGATCGATCTGCCCTTCGCGCTGCCCACCGCTGTGGCCGGCATCGCACTGACCGCGCTGTACACGCCGACAGGGCTCGTAGGACAGTTTGCCACCGACCTGGGCTTCAAAATCGCTTACACGCCACTTGGGATCACCCTGGCGCTGACCTTCGTCACGCTGCCGTTCGTGGTGCGCACGGTGCAACCGGTGCTGGCCGATATTCCGCGCGAAGTCGAGGAGGCCGCTGCTTGCCTCGGTGCGCGTCCCTTGCAGGTATTTCGCTACATCCTCGTTCCAGCGCTGCTGCCTGCGTGGCTGACCGGTTTTGCACTGGCCTTTGCGCGCGGCGTCGGTGAGTACGGTTCGGTGATTTTCATCGCTGGCAACATGCCAATGAAGACTGAAATCCTGCCGCTGCTGATCATGGTCAAGCTGGACCAGTATGACTACACCGGCGCCACGGCGATTGGCGTGATGATGCTGGTGGTGTCGTTCATTCTGTTGCTGCTGATCAACTTGCTGCAGCGACGCATCGAAACCCCATCCTGAGGAGGCGCACTATGTCTGGTTCATCGCTTATCGCCGCGTCCTCGGCCAATGCTGCCCGCCGTGGCAGCGCCGTGTCGCGGCGCATCCTGATCAGCCTCGGTTGGCTGGTCTTTGCGCTGTTTTTATTGTTGCCGCTGTTCATTGTCGTATCCCAAGGCCTGAAATCCGGCCTGGGAGCTTTCTTTACCGCGATCTTCGAGCCCGACGCCTTGTCGGCGCTCAAGCTCACGGTGATCGCCGTGTTGATTTCGGTGCCGCTCAATCTGCTGTTCGGTGTCAGTGCCGCGTGGTGCGTGAGCAAGTACTCGTTTCGGGGAAAAAGCTTTCTGGTGACGCTGATCGACCTACCCTTCTCGGTCTCGCCGGTCATCGCCGGTCTGGTCTATGTACTGATGTTCGGCGCGCAAGGGCTGTTTGGGCCTTGGTTACAGGACCACGACATTCAGATCGTCTTCGCTTTGCCGGGCATCGTGCTGGCGACCATCTTCGTGACTGTGCCGTTCGTGGCGCGTGAGCTGATCCCGCTGATGCAGGAACAAGGCACTCAGGAAGAAGAGGCCGCTCGTTTGCTGGGCGCCAACGGCTGGCAGATGTTCTGGCACGTCACGGTGCCCAATATCAAATGGGGTCTGATCTACGGCGTAGTGCTGTGTACGGCCCGGGCCATGGGCGAATTCGGCGCGGTGTCGGTGGTGTCCGGACACATTCGCGGTGTCACCAATACCCTGCCGCTGCACGTCGAAATTCTCTACAACGAGTACAACCACGTGGCCGCGTTTGCCGTGGCGAGCCTGTTGCTGATCCTTGCGCTGTTAATCCTGCTGCTCAAGCAGTGGAGCGAATCCCGTATTAACCGTCTGCGCCAAAGTGCGGCGGAGGAATAATTCATGTCGATCGAAGTCCGTAACGTCAGCAAGAACTTCAACGCTTTCAAGGCCCTCAACAACATCAACCTGGACATCCAGAGTGGCGAGTTGGTGGCGTTGTTGGGCCCGTCCGGTTGTGGCAAGACCACATTGCTGCGCATTATCGCCGGGCTGGAAACACCGGATCAGGGCAGTATCGTGTTCCACGGCGAAGACGTTTCCGAACACGACGTGCGTGATCGTAATGTTGGCTTCGTGTTCCAGCATTACGCGCTGTTCCGCCATATGACCGTGTTCGACAACGTTGCTTTCGGCCTGCGCATGAAACCTAAAAAACAGCGCCCGAACGAAAGCCAGATCGCGGCCAAGGTGCATGAGCTGCTCAACATGGTGCAGCTCGATTGGCTGTCGGATCGTTATCCGGAGCAGTTGTCTGGTGGTCAGCGTCAGCGTATCGCCCTGGCGCGTGCGCTGGCGGTCGAGCCCAAAGTGCTGTTGCTCGATGAGCCGTTCGGTGCGTTGGACGCCAAAGTGCGTAAAGAGCTGCGCCGCTGGTTGGCACGGCTGCACGAAGACATCAACTTGACCTCCGTATTCGTGACCCACGACCAGGAAGAAGCCATGGAAGTGGCGGACCGCATTGTGGTGATGAACAAAGGCGTGATCGAGCAAATCGGCTCACCGGGCGACGTGTATGAAAACCCGGCCAGCGATTTTGTTTATCACTTCCTTGGCGATTCGAACCGTCTGCATTTGGGCGAAGACAACGTGCTGTTCCGTCCGCACGAAGTCTCGCTGTCGCGTCACGAGCTGGAAGGCCACCACGCCGCTGAAGTCCGCGACATTCGCCCGCTGGGCGCGACGACTCGTGTGACGCTGAAGGTCGAAGGGCAGAGCGAGCTGATCGAAGCTGAGGTGGTGAAAGACCACGACAGCCTGATCGGCTTGACTCGCGGTGAGACGCTCTTCTTCAAGCCGAAGGTCTGGCAGAAGGTGGCGAATATCTGATAGTGCGTTCAGCCCGCTGACGTTGCGGGCTGGGTAATAGGCCCTGTAGGGGGGAAGGCTGCGATAGAACTCAAACTCGGTGTTGGTTTGAGATTTGATCGCAGCCTTTGGCCGTTACAAGGGCTGCGCTGTCATCAGGTTCTGCTTCGAACCGCTGTCTTCATATCCCGCCTGCGCGTAACCCCGACCCGCTTTTCAATCTCATGCTGCAAGCCTTTGCGCATGCCCAGCAAAAACGCCAACTCTGCCACCACGAATAGCGGGCCGATGATCAGGCCTGTGACGTCGTCGATAAACGCAGGTTTGCGACCCTCGTAATAATGACCAACGAACTGGATAACCCAGCCGACGATAAACAAGCCCAGCCCGGTACTGAGCCAGACCATGACTGGCTGTTGTGCGAGCAGGGCGCCAGCCCATAGGCACAGCCCCAAAAGCCCGGCCATTAGCACGCCAAAGGCGAGGTCGAGCCGCAGGTAGAACATCGTTGACGCCAGCACCGCTAATGCCGCGGGTGAGAGCCGGAATCCGGCGACAACAATGCCAGGTAAGGAAAGTAGTACAGCCACCGCGAGCACAATCAACGGAATGCCTAGGAAATGGCTGACGATGTTCCGGGTATCCCTATGGTAGGACGCATATTGGCTCAAATGATCGATGAGGTTTTTCATTGTTTTTCCTCCCTTGTAGCGTTGATCATGCCGCTGCTTCCAGGGTGGCAAGCAGTGCTCCGGTCCAGCCTGCAGCAAATAACAAGTAAGAAAAAGGAGACTCACATGACGAATGGAACCCAATGGCGCTCGTGGTTGATCAATGATCAGTGGTTCAACGAACTGCCCGCTAAGTTGCAGGATAGCCTGCTGGTGTCCATGCAGCAGCGGCGTGTGACGCCAGGCAAACTTATCTTCAGAAAAGACTATCCAGTGTGCGGTTTTTACGCGTTGCTGGAGGGCTCGTTGCGTATGGGGCGGCCTTGCCAGCAGCGCCAATGGTTGCCGCCGAGTCATTTCAAACGGCCTTACTGGTTCGGTGAGGTGTCGCTGTTCGAAGATAAACCTCGTCTGCAGGATATCTACGCCGAAGATCAGGTAATCACATTGCAGATGCCTCAAGGCAGCCTGCGTGAGTTATTGCAGGGGCATCCCGAATACAGACGCTATTT
This sequence comes from Pseudomonas sp., assembly GCF_036404235.1. Lineage (GTDB taxonomy): Bacteria > Pseudomonadota > Gammaproteobacteria > Pseudomonadales > Pseudomonadaceae > Aquipseudomonas. The sequence continues at coordinate 11,676 of NZ_DASWOT010000042.1, read as the reverse complement.
TGCCGATCTGCTTGGCCGCAAACTGGGGTTGAGAGTACCGCCTGCTGGTCAACTCACATTATTGCCAACGCTTGAGCGAGTGGCGTTCCGACTGTTGATGCTGTCCGAAGGGTATGGAGAGATCAATTGTTCGGTGCGCATCGTTTCACGCAACGATTTGCCTTCTGAACAGTGCCTTGGGCTAGCAGCCGAGAGCATCGACCGCACGCTGGAAGAGCTTTGCGAGCGCAAGGTCATTCGCCGGGACCACGACTTCATCTCGATTTTGGATACCGACAAGCTTCGGCATCTGGCCAGGCACCGCTTGACCGAGTAAGCCACACGTCATGGCTGTGGCCTTCATCGGCTGGATGTTCCAACATCAGGAGAGTGTTCGTCGATGGCTCTTCTGACGCAGACCAACGGTGGGTCCCGATAAAATTTCTGTAACAACGTTCTCGTACTCTTCATCTATCCCCGGCGAGCGGGGCAGGCAGCGATTTTATGGGCCGTTCCTTAGGCAGGGAGCGGCCCTCTTTTTTTCTGCGCGGTATCTACCGTTTGGCCCATCATTCTCTACATATGTTTTTAAGATATTAATAAATAGCTTCTTATTCCTTAACGAATATATACGGCATCCCTATACTCGCCCCCATGAACGCAACATGCAGGAGGCGAACCCCATGCATAACCAATCGATCCGCTATCTGATCCTGCCAGGCTGGCAAGGGTCTGCCGACGACCATTGGCAAACCCATTGGCAAAACAGCCTGCCCAACAGTGTCCGAGTGGAACAGGCCGATTGGCTCAAACCGCGTCGCGAAGACTGGGTGGGTGAACTGCAACGCACTATTGCCGCTGACAGCTCCCCGGTGATCCTGATCGCGCACAGCTTGGGGTGCGTGACTGTCGCGCATTGGGCGCAATTGGCGCCGCTGCAAACGCTGCGGCAAGTGCGCGGCGCTTTGCTGGTCGCACCGGCTGATGTCGAACGCCCTAATTGCCCGCCAGCGATTCGCAATTTCGCACCGATTCCCGAGCACCTGCTGCCGTTCCCGACGCAAGTGGTCAGCTCCGATAACGATTCTGCCGTCAGTGCTTTGCGGGCAATGGAAATGGCCAGCAATTGGGGTGCAGAAATCGGCATCATCGGCGGCGGCGGGCACATCAACGTCAAATCAGGCCATCAACGCTGGGAGCAAGGCTTCGCTTATCTCTATCGCCTGCAGGGCCGAATGGAACATCTGTCGCGCCGTCGCGCCTGATCTACCCCTGACCTTATTCACGTCGCATACGAACCACTGCGTTTCCCATCGCTAGCTTTTGCCGAACCGAGCCCCATGGCTCGGCGGCCTATTTTTTATGTAACGCCCAGTTCCGACGAAGGACTTGGGCGGGAGTCTGCCATGAGTCATCCTGAAACCTACGCCCAGCCGCTGCTGACCTTCCCCGACGCCGAAAAAAGCCCGCTGAGCATTCGCGCCAAAGCGCTGGTGTTCTTCGATCCGCGCTCACGCCGTTTGCGTGAAGAGATGGAGCTGCTGGCCACCCAAGATTTGCCTGTGTTGATCCAAGGGGAGTCCGGGACGGGTAAGGAGCTGTTGGCGCGGCACATCCATCGTGGCAGTGATCGTGCAGGGCTGTTCGTTTCAGTCAATTGCGGCGCGATCAGCCCGACCTATGCCGATGCAGAGTTGTTCGGCTACGCGGCGGGCGCCCACAGCGGCTCGGTCAGCAGCCGTGCCGGGTGGTTTGGGTCGGCCACTGGCGGCACGCTCTATTTGGACGAAATTGCTGATTTGCCGCTCTCGATTCAGATCAAGCTGCTGGCTGCGCTGGAAAATCGTGAAGTGACTCGCGTGGGCGCTCACCAGCCTAGCCCCGTAGACGTGCGTCTGGTCGCGGCAACCAGTATCGACCTGAGGTTGGCGGTGGCGGCCGGTAAGTTTCACGAGCGCTTGTATCACTACTTAAGCGAGGGGCAGTTGGACATGCCAGCGCTTCGCGAACAGCCGGGTAATATTCTGCCGTTGGCCGAGTATTTTCTGGGCATCTACAGCCAGCGTTTCGACTTCCCAATGCCACTGATCAGCGATGCGGCTCAGCAGGTGTTAGAGCAACACACGTGGCCAGGGAACACACGGGAACTGGAGAACGTCATCCACTTTGCGTTGTTGGTCAGCAATGGAGATGAGGTCCTGCCTGAGCATTTAAGTCTGCCGCAAACCCCTGATGCGCTTACGCTGATCGAGCGGCAACTGGCGCGGTGGGGGAAGGATGCAACGACTGAGCAACTCTTTGCAGTCAGGCGCTTGCTGGCTGAGGTCGATTTGCGTCTCGCGCAAGCATCCCGATAACGCTAAACGGTTGGAGGCCCTTCCTCTACCCGGCGAGGGCCATAGGCAGAAGGGTTGCATGCGGTCACTAGCAACCTCACAAAATAGAATAAGCATTCGCCTAAAAAGTATTGTAAGGGAATAAGAAATATCGGTAATGTCCATTCCACGCCGCTAACCACCTGTGTTGGCGGCACTCAACATAGACGCGAGTCGCCTGTTGAGGCGACCGGACTCTCCTAAGGACATTGCATGAAAAAGACGCTGCTATTGACCGCTCTTGCGGCCGCACTCTCCATCGGCCTGGCACAAGCGGGCGAAAAACTGGTCGTGGGTGCAACGCCAGTTCCGCACGCCGAGATCCTTGAGTTGATCAAGCCTGAGCTGGCCAAAGAAGGCGTGGACCTGGAAATCAAGGTCTTCACCGATTACGTACAGCCCAACGTGCAACTGAACGAAAAACGTCTGGACGCCAACTACTTTCAGACCAAGCCGTATCTGGATGGCTTCAACAAAGGTAAAAACGCACACTTGGTGACGGGTGTGGGCGTTCACGTTGAACCGTTTGGTGGTTATTCGAAGAAGTACAAGTCCATCGCTGATCTGCCGGAAGGCGCAACCATTGCCATTCCAAACGAAGGCAGCAACGCCGGTCGCGCACTGCTGCTGTTGCAGAAAAACGGTTTGATCACGCTGAAGGACCCGACCAATGCGCTGTCGACTCCAAAAGACATCGCCACCAACCCGAAAAAATTCAAGTTCCGTGAGCTGGAATCCGCTGTCCTGCCGCGCGTGCTGGATCAAGTCGACCTGGACCTGATCAACACCAACTACGCGCTGGAAGCCAAGCTCAATCCCAAGAAAGACGCGCTGATCATCGAAGGGGCTGACTCGCCTTACGTTAACTTCCTGGTGACCCGTGAGGACAACGCCCACACCGCCGCCATCGAGAAGCTGTCCAAAGCGCTGACCAGCCAGGAAGTCAAAGACTTCATCAACAAGAAGTACGACGGCGCGGTATTGCCAGCGTTCTGATGGGTTCCAGCACATCGTTTAGTACTACCTATCCGGGGCGCAATTCAGCGACCCCGGATTTTTGCGTGTGAGCGCAAGAACGCAACTGGGTTTTGTCCAGGACCTACTTCAGCGTCTGAAACGACTCCTCTCTGGTGGTCTGTCTGATCCCCAAACCTGAATGCCGTATTGCATAAACCTTTGCTGTATCCAAGGCTTGATCACACGTGTCAGAGGTTAATTCCTACAGACATTTCTTTGCTATGCCTTCGTCCTCTGTGCCTGATGGACTATTGAATGTTTATAGGTAGTTCTATTTATTAATGTCTGTCGGATCCTTTGTAATTCGACAAATAGTGTGTCGCACACAGTGCGACGTTTAAATAAGTAGATTATAAATTCGAGCAGTAGAGAACATCATGGACGATAGAGAATTGCATAAAGAACAGCCGTGGGCTGATATGAAAATCATGAGCATAGAGGCGACGAACAGTCATCTGCTGTATGCCAACGGCCTACAACAAGTTGAACTGCTTGTTCGGGTTCTGGCGATAGATGAAAATGGCCACGATGCGCCTATCAGTACCCAAGAGCTTCAGAGTCTGGAGCTGTTCGATTCTCGAGGCGCAGACATTCATATAGTGGCCCAGGAAGTGCTGGACAGTTACAACTATAAATACGGTGCCCCCGTTGATCACAAAGGTTGGGGATGGAGTTACAATCGCAATACTCAATTCGTACCGTTGCCGTCCACCGGGGACGCGCCCTCTGCGGTGCCGCCGAGTACCAGCGAGCACGAACGACGCGTGAAAATTTATTTGCACACCCGCACGCCAGAGGTCTTACATGTCGGGTTTCGTATCACGCAGGAGGCCGGAGCGGTATTCAGCTCTGGTGAACTGGCTGGCGGAGTGGCCAGGCTTTCGGCTATTCCTCGGAAGGTTTATCGGCCTCACGACTACACCTTCAGCAATGACCATCGAAGAACTGAGCTTAATCCAAACGGCCACGAAGTGGACTTTACGTGTTACACACTTTCTTTGTTTGAAAACGGTGCGCATGTTGAATTCCTTACTGAATATACGGTACCTAAACAGCGAGGTATGCTTCACCTTGGCAAGGGTATTGAAGAAGAGGGAACTTATGCGGGCGTGGCCCTTCCAGGGTCCGATCAGTTTGAAGTTGGATACATTGAATATGCCTATATTCCGCGTGTCCCTGCCAGCGCAAAAAAATCGGGCACCTTTGCGATCGTGTTAGGTTGGCAGAAGCCGCTTAAACGAATAGGCAATCATCACGCCGCCTTGCAGCCGATTAATGTGGAGACGGTCGATACCTACGGCAATGCTCATAATATTCGCGTGGCTTTCGCGGCAGAGCAACAGGCGCTGACGCTGTTTTAATTATTTAACGCCTTTGGTGGGCACGCCAAAGGCAACTTGGTGGAGTAATAAATCATGGCTTCAGCTATTACCGGTGCGCCTTCGCACGCCTATAATTTTTCCAGTTTCTTTACATCCGGTGTCGATCCAAGAACGGGTACGTTTAGCAGCAGTATTTCTCTTTGTTCTTTAATAGCAAACGTATTGGCTGGCCCCTCTTGCCCGGTGTCGTTGGTGTTCAATGCACTTCAAGGTGTCGATCATGGTTTCGGTATTGGCTGGTCAATTCCGTGCTCGCGCTATTCATCATCAAGCAGACGGCTGAGTCTGCTCACGGGTGCATCATACGAAGCGCTCATTTCCGCTGATGACTTCCAGGTCATCGACAAAAAGATACGAGACATCAAGACCAGCAAGGTGGGCGATGAGCTTGTGATCGAACACAAGTCAGGGTTGATGGAGGTATTGAGTAACCCGGGCGGAGACTGGCCGGAATGGTTGGTGACGAAAATCTATTCGGCGCAGGGCCGAATGATTCGCCTGAACTATACCGTCCATCATGGGAGGCAATGTCTGCATGAGGTGTGGGATGAGCACCAGCGATTGCTGCTTATTGAGCTCGACGTAGCGTCAGCGCCTAAGATCACTGTCTGGCCCGATCTACCCGAAAACATGTTGCGCTTTCAGTTACGCGTGAAGAACGGTGAGCTGAGATCGATCATTCTCAATACCGGTACAACAGACACCGCTCAGTGGGCGTTTACATACACAAAAATAGAAAATCTATTGCTGATGTCCGAACTGCGATTGCCCACCGGCGGTTTGGAGCGCGTGACCTACAGGGCATCGTTGATGCAGCTTCCTGACGGTGCTCCCTTAAGTGCCTTGCCGGCGGTTGTGGGCCACATGGTATTTCCTGGCGCGGGTCAGCCATCTATCGTGCGCAAGTTCAGCTACTCGCTGAAAAACTACCTCGGTTTTGGTTCGAACATCCGCTGGGGCGCTGGCGAAGACAACCTTTATCAAGCACTTGGCGATTTTGAATACAGTAGCGTCGAGGCGCTCGTCACGGGAAATGGAAGTAATCAGCGACCCGTGAGGCAGATCACCCGGACGTACAACCGATTTCATTTACTTGTCAGGGAAACCACCAGCCAGCAAGGTCATGTCGTCAAAAAAAGCATCGAATACAACGACAGAGCGGGTTTGGCCTATCATCTGCAACCTGCCAATTTCCAGTTACCTCGGCGCAGTTGGACCGAGTACTCGCTCACCGCCGACCCAGATAAGGTCAGGATCGAGGAAACACTGACGGAGTTCGACGGGCACGGCAATTTGCTGAAACAGGTTCTGCCGACCGGCGTAATCGAGGAGCTTGAGTACTACCCCGTAGAAGGTTCGGTGGGGTGCCCGGCAGATCCCTTTGGCGGGGTTCGTTGGCTCAAAAGCAAGACCGTTACGCCTGCGCCTGGACGGGCAAGCGCACAGCCTTTGGTCACCACTTATCAATATGTGGACCTGCCCTCTGCCACGCCGGCACGTGCCCGGTTTATCGCATTGCAGCAACAGAGCCATGCCACGTTGACGGGGGAAGACTCAGACACGCCTTATAAAACGGTGGCCTATGAATATGTCGATGACATTGGCAGTCTTTTTTTTGGTCGCGTGAGTCAAACCATCGACACCATCAACGGTGTCGAAGGCCGTTACCAGCATAACTATGAAGTGCTGAACGGCCAGTTCAAAACGCAAACGACTTTCACCTCAATGGGCGTTCAGAGCCAACAATGGCTTCTCCAGGATCCCTGCTTTGGCGCGCGGATCAAGACCGAGGATCGTTGTGGCGTTTCGGTCGACTTCGCTTACGACCGGCTTGGCAGGAAAGTCAGTGAGATCCTGGCCGTCGGAACGCCCAATCAATGTACGGTCATTCACGAGCACCACTTGTCGGCCTCAGCGGCGGACTCTCAGATGATAGTGACGAGCGACTCTGTCGGACGAGCAGTGACCACGCTCATTGACGGGCTTGGGCGCACAGTGGAAGTAAGGGCTCAAGATGTTGACGGCGAGCCAAATGGTACAGAGAAGGCACCAGCCCAGGATGTCGACCATCGCGTTAAGCCGGTGCGTACTATTTACACGGCCAAATACAACCATCTTGGTCAGCTTGTTCGCGAGGAAAGTACCGATTGGACCCAGGACGCACCTCGACCCCTTGTCACGGCTTATGAGTATGACGATTGGGGCAACAAGGCAGTGACCATCGGGCCGGATGGGGTGAGGTTTCATGACCGTACTGATCCAATTACCCTGACTCACGAAACGGGGAAAGAGGGCGCTGGCAAAACGGTCACTACCAAAAACCTGTTTGGCAAGGACGACAGCATCGTTCGCTATGATCGACAAGGGCGCGTCGTCAGTACCAAAAGTTATGAATATGACGGTTATGGTCGGTGCGTCAAAGAGAGTGATCCGTATGGGTATCAGACTCACTACACCTATGACTTCGCCAACAGGGTGCTGACGGTCGCATTGCCTGATGGCGCGCAGATTCGAAAGGAATACGTTCTGCACAGCCTGGAGGATTTGCCCTCTCGTATATGGGCCAACGATTACCTCGTAGGCGAGCGTACGTATGATGGCCTGCTGCGAATGACCAGTGTCGTGGTTGGTGGCCGCCAGGAGGCATTTACCTACGAAGGCGCGCAAACACGTCCTGCAACCCACACCAAGGCAAGCGGGCTGGTTACGCGCTGGCAATACGATTGTTCGCTCAACAATCAACCACTGAGTCGAGAGGTGGATGGCAACGCACAACTTGCCTGCAGTTACCGTTACGACGCTCGTCACGGGAACCTGATACACGCTGCTACCCCATCCCGGATGCAGCGCAAACATTACTCGGCATCCGGGATGCTAGAGCAGGAAGATACGATCAACGACTCCGTTGAGGTCAATGCCTCGCACAGTTTCTCTTTGCGCGGCAAGCGTGTGAGTTATGTCGATGGGGGCGGCGTTGCCCAGATGACTCATTACGATAAACATGCCCGTGTTGTCGCGCTTGAGCAGGGTGATATCGATGCTCGGCTCACCTACGATGATCAGGGGCGGGTGTCTCGGACTGTCGCACTCACCAAACAAACCGGGCAGCAAATTGCCACGACGCTTGAATATGATGACTTTGACCGGGAGGTACGCCGCCTGCTGACGGTGGGTGATAATCCAGCCGAGGAACTGGTTCAGCATTTCGATCCGAGCGACAGGCTGCAGCGCCGAACCCTCGCCCGGGACGGCCAGACGATGCTTGATGAAAGCTACAGTTATGACCCGCGTGGTCGGTTGGTGGGGTATCAATGTTCGGGCGTGGCCTTGCCAAAGGACACCAACGGTAAATCCATAGTAAGCCAGGTGTACGAATTCGACGCCTTGGACAACATCACACGCTTGACCACGACATTTGACGGAGGCGAAAACATTGCGTCCTACGCCTACGAGCGGGCAGACAAAACGCAATTAAGCGCGGTGACACACAGCCATCCTGACTACGTGCATCAGAACATCACGTTTGACTACGACGCAGACGGCAATCAGATGAATGACGAATCAGGCCGTCGCTTGAACTATGACGCGCTCGGCCGGCTGTCTAGCGTTACTGAGGTGCGTCCATGACACAGGTGCATCCTGCAGCTTCCTATCGTTACGACGCTCTGGACCGCTTGATCGGGGGCACCACGGATATCGGTGACTTCACTCATCTTTATCGCGGCGATAGCCTCGTCGCCCGGCAGCACCATCAGCGGCATGACAGCATCGTGCGTCTTGATCGGCAATTGTTCGGCGTAACGTCGCTGGTGGCCGATCAGCCAAGCAGTGTTCTGTATGCAACGGACCAACAGTCCAGCGTACTGAGCACTCGCGAGGATGAAACCGCTACGCGACATCAGAGCTATACACCTTACGGCCACCTTGAAGGTGGTGTGCAAAGTCTGTTGGGATTCGATGGAGAATTGCCTGACCCGGTGACGGGTTGTTATTTACTAGGCAACGGGTACCGAGCCTACAATCCTTCGCTGATGCGTTTCCACTCGCCGGATAGTTTGAGTCCATTTGGTGCGGGAGGCATCAATGCCTATGCTTATTGTCTGGGCGATCCGGTCAATTTGATTGACCCTACCGGGCACTTCTCTTGGAATGCAGCGGCCAGTATTACCCTGGCCACGTTCTCTTTGGTGCTGACAGTAGGAACGCTTGGACTCGCGACACCGATAACGGGCCCTGTGTTGTATCTCAGCCTATCGTTGGCTCTGGCTTCGATCGCGAGCGACGTTCTAAGCATCGCCTCGACGCTCACCAAGGAGTTTTTACCAGACTCCGAAGTGGGCGCCGTGCTGGGTTATGTCAGTATCGGGCTAGCAGCCGCAAGCTTCTCCGGAAAGCGTGTCTTTGCTGATCGGTTGAAGAACGCATTGACCCGCACAGTATTGATCAGGGAAGGCGCGATACGGCTCAAGCCGTTTACAACGCATGTACCTCGTGCCCTTACTCGCGCAAGGTCCAACGTGGTAGCGCTGGAAAAGCTGGAGACCGTCGGCGAAGCATTTTTCTACTTCAAATTGCCTTGGTACGGATACCAGGCATTGGATAAGACACCAGGGTTCTTGGAAGCTGTTCGCCCCTATATATCGAGCAAGGAAGAACAGGAGGCCATGCCGGGCCAACCGATGAGTAGCCAGCAGGGAATGCTGGCAGCCGCCCAAATCACCCAGAGCGTTTTTTCAGACGACGACGCAAAGCTTCAGGATTCGATACGTTGCCCACTATTAGCTTGAGTGAGGGGCGCGCCGTGCTGCCAGAGACCTGGCCTCGCCCAACCTTCGCAGCTCAGTGATGTACGGTTTTCACGCCGACGGCTTGTGCATGCGTCGGCGTTTTTGCATCTGTGTTCAACGCGCGACGCAAGGCGATCAGCAGTTTCATGTGATCGCTCTGGTGGTGGAACTGAGTATTGGCACTGTGTTGCGGCATTGAACCCTTCCTCTTGTTGTACTACCTGACATGGGCACAATCGCCAGCCTGCTTGGCTGCGAGATGGAGGATAGACCATGAGAATGCGCTTGGGGTCCTCGTCGAAATACAAGAATTGGGTATCGCATCCGTTACTGAGGAAGGGGTCACAAAACCGCTAGTTCGATCAGAGCTATGCATATGCTCTAACGATATTTAAATTTCGATTCTTATGTCTATAAAGTTCACCCTCCTTAGCCACACGCTTTTTCTGGAGTCGGAGTTCTCATGCCAGCAGCCTCCCAAGCTTCCTCGTCCGCGCAAGCGTTCGGTCAGCAGTTCGATGTGCGTCCATTCGCCGAAAAGGTGGGCGCGGAAATCGTCGGTCTGGATCTGTCCCGCCCGCTCAATGACGCAGACTTTGCCCGCGTACACAAAGCGCACCTGGATCATCACGTTGTGGTGTTTCGCGACCAGCACATCACGCCGCAACAACAGATCGACTTTAGCCGCCGTTTCGGCGTGCTACAGATTCATGTGCTCAAGCAATTTTTGCTCGCCAATCACCCGGAAATCCTCATCGTCTCCAATATCGTCGAGAACGGTCAGCCGGTTGGGCTGGGTGATGCCGGTAAATATTGGCATTCGGACCTGTCCTACAAAGAACTCCCAAGCCTGGGCTCGATGCTTTATGCCCAAGAGCTGCCGAGCGAAGGTGGCGACACGTTGTTCGCCGACATGCACCTGGCCTGGGACACCCTGCCGGAGCATTTGCGCAAGGCAGTTGAAGGCCGCTCGGCGGTTCACAGCTACACCTCGCGCTATAGCGACGGGCACAACGCGCAAAACTGGCGCCCGACATTGAGCGCCCAGCAACTGGCTGAGGTTGTGGTCGTCAGCCATCCTATCGTGCGTACGCATCCGGAAACCGGGCGCAAAGCGCTGTTCGTCAGCGAAGGTTTTACTACTCATATCGTGGGATTACCGGACGACGAAAGTCAGCAGATTCTCAATGAGCTGTACGCCCATAGCGTGCGCCCTGAAGGTGTGTATCGCCATAAGTGGCAACCCAACGACATGGTTTTCTGGGACAACCGATCCCTGATTCACCTGGCAGGCGGCACCCCCGACCATCTGCGTCGTCGGCTGCACCGCACCACCATTCAAGGTGATGCGCCGTTCTGATTCAGGAGAGTTCCATGAATGCTGTTCTGCAAAGCCACACGGCTAGCAATGGCTCGACCGCGCAACAGATCAATCAGCCAACCGCTGAACCTCTGTTGCAAGTCCAAGGCGTAAGCCTTGAGTACCGCACCTCCGAGCGCGTGGTGCGGGCGACCCATCAAGTCAGTTTTGAAATCTACCCGGCTGATCGCTTCGTGCTGCTCGGCCCGTCAGGCTGTGGCAAATCGACCCTGCTCAAGGCCGTTGCTGGGTTCATTGCACCCAGTGAGGGGCAGATTCGTCTGGCTGGCCAGCAGGTCAAAGAGCCAGGCCCCGACCGTATCGTGGTGTTCCAGGAGTTCGACCAGTTACCGCCCTGGAAGACGGTGATCCAGAACGTCATGTTTCCACTGCTGGCCTCGCGCACGCTGAAGCGTCGCGAAGCCGAAGAACGCGCGCGGTACTACCTGGAAAAGGTCGGCCTCAGCGCGTTTGCCGACGCTTACCCGCACACCTTGTCTGGCGGTATGAAGGCCCGCGTGGCGATTGCGCGGGCACTGGCGATGCAGCCAAAGATCCTGTTGATGGATGAACCCTTTGCGGCGCTCGACGCCCTGACGCGTCGCAAGATGCAGGAAGAGTTGCTGGAGCTGTGGGACGAGGTGCGTTTTACGTTGCTGTTCGTCACTCACTCCATTGAAGAGGCGCTGGTGGTGGGCAACCGGATTCTGCTGCTGTCGCCGCATCCGGGGCGTGTGCGTGCCGAAATCAACAGTCATCAGTACGACCTGAAAAGC
>NZ_DASWOT010000041.1:0-15721 GCF_036404235.1 Pseudomonas sp. | reverse complement strand
CGCCGGCAGCGTCGTGCGTTACCTTCAAAGCAACGGTATCAAGAGTGATCGCCTCACCGCCGTCGGCTACGCAGACACCCACCCCTTGGGCGATAACACAACAGCCGAAGGGCGCGCGAGCAACCGCCGGGTGGAGTTGATTCTGGAGCGCTGAAACTTGAGTTAACTGTGGATAAAAAATGCAGCCGTGTGTTTGTTAGAGTCGCATGCCTTAAGCCGGTCACCAAAACACACCATGGCATAGCCGCCATGTTATGAAGCTGAGTCACGGAGGGACGAATGCGGCCGCCAATCTTGAGATTTACCACCTGCGGTGTCCATGGGATGTGCAATTTGCCAATGTCGACGATGTGTAACCGGGTGCCCAATGGCGCCTTAGCAGAGGCTTGAGCCGTGTGCTGGGAAACTCGCATGCACGGTTCTTAGGGGGTTGGACGCGGGCAAGCGCGTCTGACTACCCGACAACCAAATCCGACTATGGGCACTTGGGCGCTCTAACTGGTTGTTTGCCGGCTCGCTGCGCAGCGTAAAGCGGGCGGCGGCGATCATGAGTTTGATCCAGTCTGCGCGCATGAACGGGCATGATCCGTATGCTTATCTCAAGGATGTTTTGAATCGCCTGCCGACGCAGCGGGCGAGTGACATCGGCCAGTTACTGCCGCATCAATGGCTACCCGCTCGAACTATGCAAGTGTGTTCTTCTCCTGCTTAGCCATTCGCTAAGCAAGCACGAACTGCTTCATCGCTGCCATCATTGCAATGACCAAAACGGCTAGCCCAATCGCAGACGTCCATTGGGCTGAAGGGCTTTCTGAAAACCAGGAGCCTTTAGCGGGGTATTTCCCTAGGGTAAGGGCCTTCATCAAAGGCCAGCCGATAGGGAAGCAAATCGCTTGGAAAACAAAGTCAGCCAGTACACCCAGTAGTTCACTCACAGGCCAGATCCCGCTGAATTACCAGTCCTTAAAGCTTAATCATGCTGCTCCAACCTGGCGATGACAAGGGGGAACCGATGGGCAAACGATACCGAGCAAACTGCTTGCATATCAGTTGATATCTGGCGGAATCACGCAAGGTGACTTGGCTGAACGCTTACCCTTCATCAGCTTTTCAGCTACATCCTTTCCCGGCGTTCTGCCGACTGCATTGCGCTTCACTCGCAACGTCAGGAATCAGAAGCCTCAAGGTTAAGGAGAGCCCCGCCCTCCCTCGCTGTATCGCCGGGAAACCATCGGCTATTAACGCTCAAACCCCACATTAGAAACGCTTCGGCAGTATGCGCGTTAGGGTGTTATCTCGGACCCAATAGTGATGGAACAAGCCCGCAGCCGCGTGCAAACCAATCAGCCAGTAGCCGCTGCTGCCGAGCAATTCGTGCCAATACTTGAACTGCTTAGCCAGGTCCGGATTGACGGCCACGGGCGACGGCAGAAAGAGCCCGAAGTAAGGCATCGGCTTGCCTGCTGCCGACAACATCAGCCAGGCCAGCAACGGCGTCGCAATCATCAGCCCATACAATGCCAAATGCATCAGGTGCGAAACGCCGGTCTGCCATGCCGGCAGGGCTGGCGTTATCGGTGGCCTGGGCGTCAGGCGCCCGAGCAGGCGTACCCAAACCAGAATAAAAATGCTCACCCCGAAGAGCCCGTGCAGTCCAAGAAACAAACTTTTTAAGGCATTCCCACGGGGCAACATCCCTTTGATTTCTATACAGGCATACACACCGACAAACAGCACCAGCATCAGCCAGTGCAGGGTGATAGACAGTTTTCCATAACGATGTGTGGCTGAGTCTCGGGTCATGATGGGCCTCTGGGATAATTATCGCGGGCAAGTCATTCGCCCGGCCACGATCCGGTTTATTACCTGATCGAACGACGCCACCCTGCTCGCCCAGCCTTAATGCAATCTGAAGATGCTTGAGCATCATCTATTGCGGCCTTCAGACTCCGTTAAGAAATGCCCTCGATACTCCTCCCAAACCTACTGGGGAGAAGTTATCCAATGGCCAATTTCGACTGGCACATCTCTTTACCACTCCACTTCGGCAAAGCCGAGTCCCAACAGATGAGCATGGCCAGAGCCTTGCCGGAGGACACTCTACGCCCGGTCTTCGAAACCTTTGTCCAGCAACGCTTTCGCCAGGCTCATGGTGCTGACATTCGTCATTTCATGCCTGAACTGTTTGGCATGAGCAACGCTTGCGGCGAACTCTGTGCGGTCGCCGGAGTGCGCCTGGCCAGTGCTGGACAGCTGTTTCTTGAGCGTTATCTGGACGAGTCGATTGATCCGCTAATAGCCGCCGCAGCCGGCCGACCAGTAGACCGCGCCTGCATCGTCGAGGTGGGCAATCTCGCTGCCAGTGACAGCGGCAGTGCGCGTCTGAGCATTATTACCATCACGTATCTGCTGGCTATGGGCGGGCTGGAATGGGTGGCCTTCACCGGCAATATCGGACTGGTCAACAGTTTCCACCGACTTGGTTTAAAACCCGTGACCCTCTGCGCCGCCGACCCTGCGCGGCTGGGCGATGACCGCCACAGTTGGGGCAGTTACTACGACAGTAAACCCTGGGTGCATGTGGGCAACATCCGAGCCGGCTTTATCCATTTACGCAATATCGGTTTGTTCAATCGCCTGGGGTTGCCGACGTCTCTTGAGGAGGCCAGCAATGTCGCCTGAAATGGAACGTTTCAAGATGATCCTGCGCGGCCATGCTGAACGCAAGACCAACACCCTCGCCCTGTGGGGCGATCAATTGAGATTGGACTACGCCACGCTATACGCCGAGGTCATCTATCGCCAACAGCGAGTGCGCGATGCGAACATCAAGGTGGTTGCATTGGCGTTGGACAATGGCGTCGAAGCGATGCTCTGGGATCTGGCCACGCTGTTCGAAGGACTGACGTGCCTGACACTGCCACCGTTCTTCACTCCGGCTCAACGCAAGCATTGCCTGGAACAAAGCCAGGCAGAACTGGTGATTGCAGAACCGGAACTGGAAGCAGAACTGCAAACCGCTGGTTTCGAGAAAAACGGCGAGTTCTGGCGTCGAAGCTTTAACGGTCCACACCGATTACCCGCGGGCACTGCCAAACTGACATTTACCTCGGGTACCACTGGCACCCCCCAAGGCGTGTGCCTAAGCGCCGAGAGCATTTTAAGCGTCGCCCGCGAGCTATATCAGGCCAGCCAACCCAACGATCCACAGCACCACCTCGCGGTGTTGCCCCTGGCGATCCTGTTGGAAAATATTGGTTGTTATGCCGCGCTTTACGCCGGCGCGACCCTGAGCCTGCCTAGTCAGAAAGTGCTGGGTACTCAGGGGGCCAGTGGCGTTGATATACCGCGATTGATCGGTTGCCTGACCACTCGCGCGCCCGAGAGCCTGATTCTCGTGCCGCAGCTTCTACTGCTGCTGGTTAGCGCTGCCGAACAAAAAGCCTTCAACCCTCAAACGCTGCGTTTTGTCGCCGTGGGGGGCGCGCGGGTTTCAGAAGAACTGCTGCACCGCGCGCAACGCATCGGCATGCCGGTTTACGAAGGCTACGGACTGTCGGAGTGTGCGTCAGTGGTGTGCCTCAACCGACCAGAAGCGCACCGCCCCGGCAGTGTTGGCAAGCCACTGCCCCACGTGGAAGTTCGTCTGGCTGACGACGGCGAAGTGCTGATCAAGGGTTCTACCTTCCTCGGTTATTTGGGCGAGCCACCTTGCATCGATCAATGGTGGCCCAGCGGCGATCTCGGCGAGTTTGACGCCGAAGGCTTCCTCTACCTCAAGGGGCGAAAAAAGCATCAATTCGTCACCAGTTTCGGGCGCAACGTGAACCCGGATTGGGTCGAGGCCGAATTGACCCAACGTCGCCACATCGCCCAAGCCTTTGTCTACGGCGAAGCCATGGCGAGCAACCATGCGCTGCTGTGGCCCCATCGGCCTGATTGCACCGATGACGAACTGGCGGCGGCTGTGGCCGAGGCCAACGAGGCTTTACCCCATTACGCCCAAGTCCATCGATGGACCCGCCTGCCTCAACCGTTCACACCCGCCAATGGCCTGCTGACCGCCAATGGCAGACCGCGCCGCGACGCCATTATTGAGCTTTACCAAGCGCAACTGACTGTATCAGCCCCTTGCGAGGAATCCGCATCATGAGTTTTTTCGACACCCTGCAAATAGCCACACAAGAAGAACGAACCGAGTTGTTCAGCCTTCCGGTGATCCGCGATGCCCTTGAGGGCAGGGTCAGCCTGGAAAGCTACCAGGCCTTTTTGACTCAGGCGTACTACCACGTACGCCACACCGTGCCATTGATGATGGCCTGCGGTGCGCGTCTGCCACTGCGCCTGGAATGGCTGCGTGAAGCGGTCTGCGAGTACATCAAAGACGAATACGGCCATGAAAAATGGATCCTCAACGATATCCATGCCTGTGGCGGGGACAAAGATGAAGTACGCGACGGTCGTCCGTCCTTGCCGATTGAGTTGATGATCAGCTTCCTCTACGACTTCATCGCCCGGGATAACCCGGTGGGTCTGTTCGGCATGGTCAACGTGCTCGAAGGCACTAGCATAGCCCTCGCCACCCATGCCGCCGGGGCTATTCGCGAACACCTTGAACTGCCGGAAACGGCCTTCAGCTACCTCAGTTCCCACGGCTCCCTGGATATTGAGCACATGCAGACTTATCGCCGACTGATGGACACGCTGGAGGACCCGAACGATCAGGCCGCCGTCATTCACACCTCCAAGATCGTCTACAAACTTTACACCGACATGTTCCGTGGCTTGCCGCGTAACAGGGAGAACCTGCATGCGCCTGTCTGAGGCCCGCGTTGTATTGACCGGTGCCAGTGGCGGCATCGGGCTTGCGATTGTTACCGCCCTATGCGCCAGCGGCGCCCACGTGCTGGCGGTAGCAAGGCACCGAGAATCATTGGCGCCGTTGCTTGAGCGCTATCCGCTGCAAGTGTTCTGGGTAAGTGCCGACCTGACGCTCCTGGCAGACCGTCGTAAGGTGCTGGCCTCGGCCGAAGCAATGGGCGGTATCAATTTGCTGATCAATGCCGCAGGGCTCAATCACTTTGCCATGCTTGAACAGTTGGATGACAACGACATCAGCGCAATGCTTGCGGTAAACATCAGCGCGCCCATCTGCCTGACCAAAATCCTGCTGCCACTGCTCAAGCAAGCCAAAAGCGCGATGGTCGTAAACATTGGTTCCACCTACGGTTCCATCGGTTACCCAGGTTACGCCAGCTACTGCGCCACCAAGTTTGCGTTGCGAGGTTTCTCCGAAGCCTTGCGCCGTGAGCTGTCAGACACTCGGGTGGGGGTGCTGTACGTCGCGCCCAGAGCCACAAGCACCAGCATGAATAGTCCCGCCGCGCAGGCGCTAAATGACGCCCTCAAATCTAATGTCGACGATCCTCAAACTGTCGCCTCGGCGGTGATCCGTGCAATTGCTGGCGGCCACCGCGACTTATACCTGGGCTGGCCAGAGCGATTTTTCGTGCGTCTAAACAGCCTGCTGCCCAACCTGATTGATCGAGGCTTGCACAAGCAATTACCCCTGATCCGTCGTCTGAGCCAAAAGAACGAGAACGAGAACCTTAAGCCATGAAAAAAATCTTCTGTTGCCTATTACTCGGCGCTTTGAGCCCTGCCGTCTGGGCCTTGGACGCAGCTGACCAGCAGCGCCTCACCGGCATCCAACAGAGCTGGGCGCATATTCAATACGAACTGCCAGCAGACCAACGCGCGGGGGCGTTCGAACAGCTCGCGACCCAGGCCACCGGCTTTACTCAGGATCGCCAATCAGTAGCCGAGGCGTGGATTTGGTCCGGTATCGTCACCAGCAGTTGGGCTGGCGCCCAAGGTGGGCTAGGCGCACTGAGCAAGGTCAAGGTTGCGAAGGCCGATCTGGAAAAAGCCCTCTCCCTTGACCCCAACGCCTTGCAAGGCTCGGCCTACACCAGCCTCGCCGCGCTGTATGATCGCGTACCGGGTTGGCCTATCGGTTTCGGCGACTCGGATAAAGCCGAACAGTTACTCAAGCAAGCGTTGCAACTGAACCCGAACGGCATCGATAGCCTGTACTTCTGGGGCGATCACCTCTACCGTCAAAAACGTTACACCCAAGCCAAAGAGACGCTGCAAAAAGCCCTGCTGGCAGAACCAAGGCCAGGCCGTGAAACCGCTGACGGTGGCCGCCGCAAGGAAATCGAAGCGTTGCTGCTGGACGTGAACAAGAAACTCGACTGACAGGAGTCCGTGTGCGCTTATTATTGATCGAGGATGACGTGGCCCTGGGCGAAGGTATTCACCAGGCTCTCGCACGCGAGGGCTACACCGTCGACTGGTTGCAGGACGGAAGTAGCGCCTTGCATGCGCTGATCAGCGAAACGTTTGATCTAGCTGTGCTCGACCTCGGTCTGCCGCGCATGGACGGGCTCCAAGTGCTGCGCCGACTGCGTGACAGTGGCTCCAACCTGCCGGTACTGATCCTCACCGCCCGGGATGCTACCGAGGATCGTATCGCCGGGCTGGACGCCGGGGCCGATGACTATCTGGTAAAACCGTTCGACCTGGCTGAACTCAAGGCTCGCCTGCGGGCCTTGTTACGCCGTAGCGCTGGCCGCGCCCAAGTGTTGATTGAGCATGCGGGTATCAGCTTGAACCCTGGGACTCAACAAGTCAGCTATCAGGGCGAACCCGTAGCCCTGACCCCCAAGGAGTATCAGTTACTCCATGAGTTGCTTTCCCCTCCGGGGCGAGTGATGACTCGTGATCAACTGATGCAATTGCTCTACGGCTGGAGCGAGGAGGCTGAAAGCAACACGCTGGAAGTGCATATCCATCACTTGCGCAAGAAGTTTTCCAGCCAACTGATCCGTACGATCCGTGGTGTCGGCTATCTGGTGGAAGAGCGCCCATGACCTCCATTCGGTGGCGTACGCTAACCTTGATTCTGGGTCTGTTGTTCCTCGGCCTATTGATCATGACCGCGGTCAACCTTCACGACAGTAATCATGAAATTGACGAAGTTTACGACGCCCAACTGGCGCAGAACGCTCGTCTCTTGCAAGGCGTGATGCGCATGCCAATGGCCAGCAAGGAACACGCACAGCTGTATCAGGCGTTCAATCAAGCATTAGGGCTCGCCGTGCCCAAAGTCGATGGTCATCCGTATGAGAGCAAAATTGCTTTCCAGGTTTGGAACGCCGAAGGCACGTTGCTGGTTCACACCACCAGCGCGCCATCCTTTACCGCGCCCCCAGTCAAACCGGGTTTCAGTGACGTAACGGACATCAACAACCGGAAGTGGCGCGCGTTTGTACTCGATGATGCGCAATATGGCCTGAAGATTTGGGTGGGCGAGCGCGACGATGTGCGTGCCGATCTTGTGGGTCGTATTGTCCGTCATACCGTTGAGCCTAATCTCATAGGCAGCGTGCTGCTTGCTGCCGTGATCTGGCTGGCGATTGGCTGGGGGCTCAAGCCACTGGTCAATATGGCCGAAACCCTGCGTGCGAGACACTCAGGTTCTCTTGAGCCATTACAAATGAATCCGCTACCCACTGAACTCGAACCCATGCAGACGGCCCTTAACCGCGTGCTCGCCCAGATCCAAGAGGTTATGGGCCGCGAGCGACGTTTTATCGCCGACGCCGCCCATGAAATGCGCACACCGCTGGCAGTGCTCAAAGTTCACGCAGAAAACCTGATGGAGGCAGTTAGCGAGGACGACCGGCGCGAGTCGCTTGAATACCTCATCATTGGTGTGGACCGTACTACTCGGCTGGTCAATCAACTGCTAAC
The DNA here is from genome assembly GCF_036404235.1 of Pseudomonas sp. GTDB lineage: Bacteria > Pseudomonadota > Gammaproteobacteria > Pseudomonadales > Pseudomonadaceae > Aquipseudomonas. The sequence continues at coordinate 7,903 of NZ_DASWOT010000041.1, read as the reverse complement.
CATGGCCCGCATCGAGCCGCAGCCCCAAACTCATGAGACTCCGAACATAGATCTGGTGGCAACGGTTCGAGACAGTCTTGTTCAAATGACGCCATGGCTATTGAGCAAGGGGCTTGAGCTAGTGTTCGATCCCGTCGACGAAGTCAGCCTTGTCAAAGTCGATACGGGGATCATCCACATTGCATTGAACAATTTGGTAACCAACGCGGCAAACTTTTCCCCTCCTGGAGGGCTGATCACGGTGCAGTTGGTCAAAAAAAATGATCACTACGAGTTGAGTGTTGAAGACGAAGGGCCGGGGATTGACGAGGCAGAGCGTGATCGACTCTTTGAGCGATTCTATAGCCGTGGAAATGATCAAGGGGCAGGGTTGGGGTTGACCATCGTCCAGTCCATCGCCGCTCGCTTGGGTGGGAAAATTCGATTAGAAAATCGTCTGTCTGGTGGTTTGCGGGCGACATTTGAGATTTTTCGGTCTTAAGGTTTCCACTCATATTCCAAGTGACCACTATGGGTCCAAAGTGTGTAAAAACGTCACGAGCGAAGGTAAGACAAGCCAAAACGGGCGAAAAAGCGGAGTCAAGGTGTTCTAAATGAGCATTTTTCGCCCGTTTTTAACGCAGTATTGCCAAGCGCAGTAGTTTTCACACAGCCTGGGTCGATAGCAGCCAAGCCGGGAAGCGCCAGCCTGACAAGGTGAACGCAGTGTAACGATGCCCCATCGGGCTGACCATCATGGCTGGCCGTCAAAGCGATTTGCATTGCGCCCAGGCTTGCCTGATCAACTTGACTGCGAATATAGTTCGCCGTCGCTGCAAACTCAGCGACCGGGCTTGGCCGCTCGACTAAATACTCAAGGCGCACAAGCGCCCACCATTCGAAATGCAGGCGCTTTTTTTATGCCTACAATTTCGTGTTATGGCAGCTGTGCGTGGGACACCTTCGGGTGTGCCGGGTGCCTGAGTCCCGGTCGGCCAACCCGCGTACAGCTGTCACCCTAATTTGCTTGGCCGCAAACGATGGCAGCTCCCCAACTCTTGGAGCTCCACATGAAGCACTCATACACCGTCAATCCGCCTCCACGTTTTACCCGTGCATATTCCAGCGCCATGCAGAAGGCGAACTGATGCGTAAGTTCATTCCTCTGACTGCCACGCCTTGCGAAAACGCCGTCCTGCTGATCGATGCAGCGGCCTCCTACCTTGATCTGGAAGCCTGTGCAGACCAGCGTTTGCAAGCAGCAAAGGGCCTGCTCTACAGCCTTGCGCACATGGGTTTTACTGACGTAGAACCCAAGGACCTGCATAACCTTACCGATGCCGCCTATCTGTTACTGGAAGACGCCAGCGAGCTTTTCCAGGTTGCACGCAGCGCGGCAGTGCGTGGCGGGGCTGTCCATAAATAAAACGGTCCAAGCGTATGTTGCCGTTTGGGTGCAAGCCACAAAGAAACGGCAACAGACTCTGGAAATCCGTCTCACGACGAATCGGTCGAGCGAGAACGAACCCGACACCTGCAAACCGGCGACGACCGGGTCACAATGCAGCACGCCCCGGCGGCAGCGGTTTAACTGATTAGGCGTTTGTTCCCTGCTGCAGCAGGGCCCTACGATAAAAACCCAGTGTGCGACCGGCGTCGCCAAACAGGAAAAACCTCGGTCTTTTTGGCACCGTGCTACCATCGCCGTCACGACTCGCAGCAACATAATGTTGCAGTGAAAACCAATAATCTGCCCTTCGCTGCCTCATGACCTCCCCATCCGACTCGCAATCCGACTTACCCATGATCCTGGTAGTGGACGATGAGCTACGTTCGCGCGAATCGTTGCGCCGGGTGCTGGATCAGGAATTTCAGGTGCTGCTGGCCGAATCGGCCTGGGAAGCACGGGAACTCCTTGAACAGCATTCGGTGGCGGTGATCCTCTGCGATCAGCGCATGCCCAATGTCAGCGGTATCGAGTTTCTCAAAGAAGTGCGCGAGCGCTGGCCGGGCGTGGTGCGTATCGTGCTGTCGGGCTACACCGATTCAGAAGACATCATCGCGGGCGTCAATCAGGCCGGCATCTATCAGTACCTGCTCAAGCCCTGGCTGCCTGAAAACCTGCTCAACACTGTGCGCAACGCGGTAGAGAGCCAATCGCTGCAAAACCATATGCAGCGCCTGGACCTGGAACTGCGCGCCGGTACCCCTGCGTTGCGCCGCCGCAGCCGGGAAACGTTGGAACGGGTGCGCGACACTTTCGATTTCTCGCGCATCGTGCGCAGCCCCGGTGGCCCGCTCGATGCAGTCTGCGAGTTGGCCGCACGGGTCGCTCGCTATGATTTGTCGGTGCTGCTTTTGGGCGAATCAGGCACGGGCAAAGAGTTACTCGCCCGCGCCATCCACTATGCCAGCCCCCGCGCAGGCAATGCCTTCGTCATGGAGAACTGCGCGGCGCTGCCCGACACCTTGCTGGAGTCCGAGCTGTTCGGGCACAAGCGTGGCGCCTTTACCGGCGCGCATCAGGACCACATTGGGTTGTTCCAGCGCGCCCATGGCGGCACCTTGCTGCTCGATGAAATCGGCGACACCTCGCCGGCCTTTCAGGTCAAGCTGTTGCGTGTCTTGCAGGAAGGCGAGCTACGCCCGGTCGGCGCCTCCAGCACGGTGCGGGTCGATGTGCGGGTTATCGCAGCGACCCATCGCGATCTGGAACAGGATGTCGCCACCGGACGCTTTCGCAGCGACCTTTATTACCGGCTGTCCACGGTCAGCCTGGGCCTGCCGCCGTTGCGCGAGCGAACCGCCGACCTGATGCCGATTGCCAAAAAACTGCTCGATGATGCCCGCCTGGAACTTGACCTGCCGGACCTGCACTTTGCCGACGACGCCCTGGCGAGCCTGATTGGTTATCCATGGCCGGGTAATATTCGCGAGTTGCGCAACGAAATCTACCGCGCCGCCGCGTTGTCGGAAGGCTCGCAAATCGGCGCTCATTCGTTTTCCTGGCGCGTCATGCAAGGCCAGGGACGCAACACCCTGCCCAACGACATACGCCTCTCGCCACCCACGGGCACGTTGCAAGAACAACTGGACGCCATCGAAGCGACCATACTCAAGGAATCACTGCTGCGTCACCGCTGGAACAAAACCCATGCTGCCCGTGAACTGGGCCTGTCTCGCGTGGGCCTGCGCCAGAAATTGCGACGTCTTGGCCTGGAGGAATCCCGATGAACACCCCATTCAGAGTGCTGTGGTTGCAATCAGGCGGTTGTGGCGGCTGCAACATGTCTTTGCTATGCGCCGACACTCAGGATTTTTCCGGGATGTGGCGCAGTGCGGGCATTGAGTTGCTCTGGCATCCATCGCTGTCCCTTGAAAGCGGTGATCAGGTGCTGGATATCCTCGATGACTGCCTGCAAGGTCGCACCCGGCTCGATGCCTTGTGTATCGAAGGCTCATTGCTGCGCGGCCCGCACGGCACCGGGCGCTTTCACATGCTGGCCGGGACCGATGCGCCGATGATCGACTGGGTTCGCAAACTCGCGGCGGTGGCCCAATACACCTTGGGTATCGGCACCTGCGCTGCGTACGGTGGCATCACCGCTGCGGGCAGCAACCCGACTGACGCCTGCGGCCTGCAATTTGACGGCGAACGTCGAGGCGGCCTGCTGGGCGCCGATTACCGTTCGTTACGCGGCTTGCCGGTGATCAATGTGGCCGGTTGCCCCACGCATCCTGGCTGGGTGACCGACACCTTGATGGCGCTGGCCGCCGGGCTGTTTGCCGAGGCCGATCTGGACATCATCGGGCGTCCGCGTTTCTACGCCGACCAACTGGTGCATCAGGGCTGCACGCGCAACGAGTTCTATGAATACAAAGCCAGTGCGGAAAAGCCTTCGGACCTGGGCTGCATGATGGAAAACCTGGGCTGCAAAGGCACCCAGGCTCACGGCGACTGCAATACTCGCCTGTGGAATGGCGAGGGCTCTTGCACCCGTGGCGGATTTGCCTGTATCAACTGCACCGCGCCGGGCTTCGAAGAACCGGGGCACGCCTTTCAGCGCACGCCGAAACTGGCGGGCATTCCCATCGGCCTGCCCATCGACATGCCCAAGGCGTGGTTCGTCGCCCTGTCGGCGCTGTCCAAATCGGCCACCCCCAAGCGCGTCAAGCAAAATGCGACTTCCGATCACCCGCTGATCGCGCCGTCAGTACGCACCCCACGTCGTTAGGAGCTTGCATGTCACGTTTGGTGGTCGGCCCGTTCAATCGGGTTGAAGGCGATCTGGAAGTACAACTGGAAGTGGAAGATGGCCACGTGCGATCAGCACGGGTCAACGCCACCATGTACCGTGGCTTCGAGCAAATCCTGCTACAACACGCACCGCTCGACGCCCTGACCTACGCGCCACGCATCTGCGGCATTTGCTCGGTGTCGCAATCGATCGCCGCCGCCCGCGCCTTGGCCGGGCTGTCCGGCGTACAACCGCCGGACAACGGTCTGCTTGCAATCAACCTGATGGCCGCGACCGAAAACCTCGCCGATCACTTGAGCCATTTCTACCTGTTTTTCATGCCGGATTTCGTACGCCCGGTGTACGCCGACCGGCCTTGGTATCAAGGGGCTGTGGCGCGCTTTACCCCGCTTCAGGGCAGCCAGCAGCGCCTGGCCATTTCCGCGCGCAAACGCTGGCTGGATTTGATCGGCACACTGGGCGGCAAGTGGCCGCACACCGGCTCGATCCAACCGGGTGGCTCGACCCGCGCCATCGATGCCGCCGAGCGCCTGCGGCTGCTAACCCGAGTTCGCGAGTTTCGGCAGTTTCTTGAAACCGAGCTGTTTGCCGCGACGCTGGAGCGGATCAACGGTTTCACCAGCGAAAACCAGCTCTGGGCATGGCACGCCGAAGCGCCGGGCCAGGGTGATTTTCGGCAGTTTCTACAAATCGCCCTGGACACCGGGCTTGAGCATCTAGGGCCTGGGCCAGGGCTTTATCTTTCCTACGGGGCTTATCCGCGAGCCGATGGCTCGACGGTGTTCCCGCGTGGCCTATGGAATGGCCTCACCCAGTGTGCGCAAAACCTGGATCTGGACGACATCCGCGAAGACAGCGCCCATGCCTGGCTCGATGACGCTGGCGGCCCGCGCCACCCGGCCAATGGGCAAACCCAGCCGTTGATGGAAAAAGCCGACGCGTATACCTGGAACAAAGCCCCGCGCTTGGCCGGCGCGGTGCTTGAAACCGGCGCCATTGCACGACAGTTGATTGCTGGCCAACCGTTGCTGCGCGATGCCGTGGCGCGCTGTTCGGCAACGGTTTATACCCGGCTGCTGGCCCGTTTGCTGGAACTGGCGCAGGTGGTGCCGCTGATGGAAAGCTGGCTGATCGCCCTGCGCCCTGGCGAGCCTTATTACCGCGCCGCCGCATTGCCCGACAACGGCAGCGCGGTCGGTCTGACCGAAGCGGCCCGTGGCGCGCTGGGGCATTGGCTGGAGGTGGAGCACGGGCAAATCTCCCGCTACCAGATCATCGCCCCGACCACCTGGAACTTCTCACCACGCGATGCCCAAGGCCAACCCGGCGCACTGGAACAAGCCTTGCAGGGTGCTCCAGTATTACCCGGCGAAAAAAGCCCGGTAGCGGTGCAACACATCGTTCGCTCTTTTGACCCATGCATGGTTTGCACGGTGCATTGAAAAGGAAATCCCATGGAACGCCTGACCATTTCCCTGGACAGCGGCCTCGCTGAGGAACTGGACGCACTGATTCGCGACCAGGGTTACCACAACCGCTCCGAGGCGCTGCGCGACATTCTGCGTCGGCATATCGAGCAGGCGCGTCTGGAACAAGGCCACGCGCCGCATTGCGTGGCTAACCTGAGCTTCGTTTACGATCACCATTCACGCACCCTTACCGAACGGGTGATGGACCTGCAACACGCGCATCATCACCTGACCATCGCCAGCCAACATGCGCATCTGGATCACGACAACTGCCTGGAAAGCCTGATGCTCAAAGGCCCGTCCGATGAAGTGCGCGATTTCGCCAATCGCTTGTGCGCCGAACGCGGCGTGCGTCATGGCTGGCTGAACCTGATCCCCGTGGAACAGGATGCGACCCACGAGCAGGCCCACACTCACCAGCATCTGCACCCTAAAAGCTGACGATCATGGCACGTAAACCGCCACCCGGCAGCCTGGACGAAGACGCCTGGATCGAAGTCATCGCCAGAATGGACGAGGTCTATTCCAAGCTGGTGCAAGACGAAATCGCCCTGGAAGAGAAGAACGTCGAACTGGAGCAGTCGCAACAGTTCATCGCCGGGCTGCTGTCGTCGATGTCCGACGTGTTGCTGGCCTGCGACCCGGAAGGCCACATCGAAGAGAGCAATAGCGCGCTGCGCACGCTGGTCGGCTGTGACGAACAGTCATTGTCCGGCAGCCCGGCCTATGCCCTGCTGGCCGACCCATACAGCGAAACCCAATTGCGCCAGACCCTCGCCAGCCTGCGCCACCCCAACGCCAGCGCCTCGCTGGAAGTCAACTTCAAGGATGCAAGCGGCGCTCCGGTACCCGTGGACATCAGTTGCACCGTGCGCAGCGCTGGCAACGGGCGCTTTATCGGGCATGTGCTGGTGGGGCGCCCGCTGGGCGAGCTCAAACACGCGTATCGCCAACTGCACGAAGCCCACGAAGCGCTCAAGCGCACCCAGCAGCAACTGTTGCACGCGGAAAAAATGGCCTCGCTGGGCCGCCTGGTGGCGGGTGTTGCACACGAACTGAACAACCCCATCAGCTTCGTCCTGGCCAACGCTCATGTGCTCGACAGGTATGGCAAACGCTTGCAGCAGTACCTGCAAGCGGTCCACAGCGGTGAGCCGCAAACCAGCCTTCAAGCCTTGCGCCAACAGCTACGCATCGATCCACTGCTGAGCGATTTGCCGTCGTTGATCGAGGGCAGCATGGAAGGCGCGCAACGCACCGCCGACATCGTCAGCGCCCTGAAGCGCTTCTCGGCCGTGGATCGTGAAGCACTGGGCGAGGTCGACTTAAATGAAGTCATCGAGCGCGCCATCCACTGGGTTTGTCGTGGCGTCGCCCCTGATCTGCAAGTGCATTGGCAGGCCGTTGACACGCCACCTGTGCGCGGCAATGCCGGGCAACTGCTGCAAGTGCTGATGAACCTGATGCAGAACGCCTACGATGCCGCGCAAGCGGCCAACCAAGCCACGCCGACAGTCTGGGTCGATGTGACCCAGGAGCCGGGCTGGGTAACATTGCGCTTGCGCGACAATGGTGCGGGCATCGCAGAAAAACACCTGAGCCAGGTGTTCGATCCATTTTTCAGCACCAAGCCCGTGGGCAAAGGCACCGGCCTGGGGCTGTCGATCAGCTACGGCATCATCGAACGCTGCGGCGGTCGGATGGCCGCCGCCAATCAACCTGAGGGCGGTGCGCAGTTCACCGTGACGCTGCCCAAAGCCGTGCAGGCCTTGAGTCGCTAGCCTATCGCGGGCAATGGAAAGTCACTGTCCACCGTACCCGCCTGGATGGACAAACAATGACCAGCAGGCCCGCCAAACGGAGGGTTACGGGGAGAAACGTGAGGCCGCTCACTGCAGGAGTTCCCCGTTGACGCTAACACCGCGCTGTCGCGCAGCAAACAGGGTGACTTGTAAGAGCGCGGCTCGTCCCGCGACCGGCGGGGAACCCGTCGTAAAACCTGCACACGCGGTGTGACTGGCAGACCGCACGTACCGGGTTTGCTGCCGCTACGCTCCAGATCGCGGGGCAAGCCACGCTCCAACACGTGCGTTCTGGCCCTAAACCCCATAACGCCTTGGCGATGACGGCTTGTAGGAGCCAACTTGTTGGCGAGGCGACCCATGAGGTGTATCTGAAACACCGCCTCGCGAACAA
>NZ_DASWOT010000040.1:0-10738 GCF_036404235.1 Pseudomonas sp. | reverse complement strand
CCGCCGATCAGCCGGGATCAATTCGGAAACTGGCGGGTTGATCGCAAGTACGGCCTGCGTGGCGGCAGCGACGACGGTGTAATGGATCTGGATTTGGATGAAGTGGGCCGCAGAGAAATAGAACAGTTACTGCGCATTGATGATGTCAACCTTTCGCCTTCGGGTGTGCAGGCTGTGAACGATTTTCGCCTGGAAATCGTGCCAGGGGGGGACATACTGAGCCCGGTCGGCGCAGCGGGGATCAAAGCGGGGGGATTTTCGTCAGTTCGTTATCTGTCGATGTCGGAACTTGAATTCGGCGGCTCGATGGTTAGCTACCGTAACTTCAGCGCCGCCCAGCTCGACACAATCGACAGCATGCTGGTTTTGAGCCTTGATCTGATGACACATCAAACCGCCTATGCTACGGCCAATAGGCAGTTAATTGAGCAGGCACTGGCGGCGCATCGCTTCAGAATGGTTTCCAGCGGCCCGATAGGATCGAGGAGTCCGTTTCTACTCGTGGATCACCCAGATAGCAACGCGCTATACGTTGTCTACCCCAGACGCATTGAGCAGCGGGCTCTTGGTTTTCACAGTGTGCGTATGCCCAAAAGCGCGATCGGCGATAGACCAGGCAATTGGCCTGCAATAGTGAGACAGCAAACAATGCATGGAGACAGCCAGGCTGTCCCCAGAGTGGATAGGGCGATTTTGGACAATGCGCTGACTGTGGTGGTGGCCGGAGTAAGGCTGGGGGTGACCGCTGCACAGTCCGACGTGCTCTTCAGGAAGCTGCAGTTTCTTTAAGGCGCGATGCGGCCACTTTAAAAAAGGTGATGGTGCGATTCATTCGAGAGCCTGCCGCTCAGGCTGCGATGCCCTGTCGGATGTACAGGCTCCTATGAATGAATCTTGCGCCAGAGCAACGACGGCCTAAAACAAAAAGTACCGCTGCGCCATTGGTAGCACGTCAGCTGGCTCGCACCACAACAGCACGCCGTCGGCCTTGACCTGATAGGTCTGTGGGTCGACATCGATGTCAGGCAGGTAGTCGTTGTGGATCAGGTCGGCCTTGGTCACGTTGCGACAGCCTTTGACCACGGCGATCTGCTTTTTCAAACCGAGGGTTTGTGGAACGCCTGCATCCATGGCGGCCTGGCTGATGAAGGTCAGGCTGCTGGCGTGCAGCGAACTGCCGTAGCTGGCGAACATTGGGCGGTAGTGGACCGGTTGCGGGGTCGGAATCGAAGCGTTGGCGTCGCCCATCAGGCTGGCTGCAATAGAGCCGCCCTTGAGGATTAGCGTCGGTTTTACGCCAAAGAATGCCGGGCGCCAAAGTACCAGGTCTGCCCATTTGCCCACTTCGATCGAGCCCACTTCATGGCTGATGCCATGGGTAATCGCCGGATTGATGGTGTATTTGGCAATGTAGCGTTTGGCGCGGAAGTTATCGTTGCCTTCACCGTCTTGCGGCAGCGGGCCACGTTGCTTCTTCATTTTGTCGGCGGTCTGCCAGGTGCGAATGATCACCTCGCCGACGCGGCCCATGGCCTGGCTGTCGGAGCTGAGCATCGAGAACGCGCCCAGGTCATGCAGGATATCTTCGGCGGCGATGGTTTCGCGGCGGATGCGGCTTTCGGCGAACGCGACGTCTTCGGCGATGCTTGGGTCCAGGTGATGGCAGACCATCAGCATGTCCAGGTGTTCGTCGATGGTGTTGCGGGTGAATGGCCGCGTCGGGTTGGTCGAACTCGGTAGCACGTTGGCAAAACCACAGGCCTTGATGATGTCCGGCGCGTGACCGCCTCCGGCACCTTCGGTGTGGTAGGTGTGGATCGTGCGGTTCTTGAACGCGGCCAACGTGGTTTCGACGAAGCCGGACTCGTTCAGGGTGTCGGTGTGAATCGCCACTTGTACATCGTATTGATCGGCAACGTTCAGGCAGTTGTCGATGGCCGCAGGTGTAGTGCCCCAGTCTTCGTGCAACTTGAGGCCGATGGCGCCAGCCTTCACTTGCTCGATCAACGGCTCAGGCAGGCTGACGTTGCCCTTGCCGGTGAAACCGATGTTCATCGGGAACGCTTCGGCTGCCTGAAGCATGCGCGCCATGTGCCAAGGGCCCGGTGTGACCGTCGTGGCGTTGGTGCCGGTCGCCGGGCCAGTGCCGCCGCCGATCATGGTGGTCACGCCGCTCATCAGCGCTTCTTCGATTTGCTGTGGGCAGATGAAGTGGATGTGCGTATCGACGCCGCCTGCGGTGAGGATCATGCCTTCGCCAGCGATGATTTCAGTGGCCGCGCCGATGGCGATGGTCACGTTCGGTTGGATGTCCGGATTGCCACCTTTGCCGATGGCGGCGATGCGCCCGTTCTTGATGCCGACGTCGGCTTTGACGATGCCCCAGTGATCGACGATCAACGCGTTGGTGATCAGCGTGTCGACCACTTCGGCTGCGAGCCCTTGGCCTTGGCCCATGCCGTCACGAATGACCTTGCCGCCGCCGAATTTCACTTCTTCGCCGTAGGTGGTGAAGTCTTTTTCGACCTCGATCCACAACTCGGTGTCCGCCAGACGCACACGGTCGCCGACGGTAGGGCCGAACATATCGGCGTAGGCTTGTCTGGAAATCTTCATGGCGATTCCTTAAAACTGTCGGTGTTGGTGCTGGCTCTTCGCCAACACGTTGGCTCCTACAGAACATGCAAATCTCTGTAGGAACACAACGTGTTGGCGAGGCGTCATATCCAACTAAAAATATTTGTTTGGCCTGTGGCGCTCAATCCAACTCACCCATCACCCGCCCGGCGAAGCCGAACACGCGGCGATGACCCGCCAGGTCGACCAGTTCAACATCCCGCGACTGCCCTGGTTCGAAGCGCACCGCCGTGCCGGCTAGTATGTTCAGGCGCATGCCCCGGCTAGCGACGCGATCAAACGTCAGGGCGTCGTTGGTTTCGAAAAAGTGAAAGTGCGAGCCCACCTGAATCGGCCGGTCGCCACTGTTGGCGACATTCAGCGTGATCGTTCGGCGCCCGGCATTGAGTTCGATGTCGCCGGGCTGGATTTGGTACTGGCCTGGGATCATGCGGTCTTCCTCGACAATAGCTTGTAGTAAATGGCGGTGGCTTTGTATTCGCCGTCGGGGTTGCAGGCGTAGTCCGGGAGCTTCCCGACCAACTGATACCCCATTGAACGATAGAAATCTTCGGCGGCCGAACCGTCGAGCGTGTCCAGGTACAACATGCCGCGTTTGAGCTGATGCGCGGCCTGTTCGACCGTGTTCATCAGTTGCGTTGCCAGCCCGCGACGCCGTGCGCCATGCAGCACCAGCAACTTTTGCACCTCGGCGCGGTTCAAGCCATTGGCCTTCTGGCATAACGCCAACTGCACGGTGGCCAGCACTTGTTCTTCCTGTACCACGACCCACAGCAGTAGCCGGCCTTGCTCGATTTCGGGCTTGAGGCTGTCACTCCAGGCCAACGCTTCTTGCAGATCCAGCCCGGCCATGAAACCCACCGACGCTCCCCGATGCACGGCGTCCATCAACAACTGGGCCAAGCCATGGCGATAATGCGCAAAGCTCTCGGTGGTGACTCGTCGTATCTGGGCAGCGTTCATGGTACAGGCGTCCTGTCAGAGAGAAATCAGGCTGTGTTTTTAACGGTCGGCGCTTGTGAGGGCGGAGCACACGCGCCGGGCGATAGATCAAGTTGCATGAACGTCAGGTCCAGCCAGCGGCCGAACTTGGTGCCCACCTGCGGCATGTGTCCGGTGCTGACGAAACCGAGCTTTTCATGCAGGTGAATGGATGCCGTGTTACCGCTTTCGATGGCCGCGACCATCATGTGCTTGTCGCACGCTTTGGCGCGCTCGATCAGGGCTTTCATCAGCAACGGCCCCAGGCCATTGCCGCGTTGATCGGCGCGCACGTAGACCGAATGCTCGACCGTGTGGCGAAAGCCTTCGAACGGGCGCCAGTCGCCGAACGAGCAATAGCCCAGCACCTGGTCGACGGCATCGACCGCCACCAGAATCGGGTAGGCCTGAGTGGCTCGGGCGCTGAACCACGCCTGGCGGTTGGCCAGATCCACGGGTTGTTCGTTCCAGATGGCCGTGGTGTTGAGCACCGCGTCGTTGTAGATGGCGAGCACCGCGATCATGTCGGCAGGCAGTGCGTCGCGAATCAGGTAAGTCATGTTCGTTTCACTTCTTGTCGAGTGTCAGGCGATGGGTTGATGCACAGTCACCAGTTTGGTGCCGTCGGGGAAGGTCGCCTCGACTTGAATCTCCGGGATCATTTCCGGGATGCCGTCCATCACTTGTTCACGGGTCAGCAGGGTGGTGCCTAAATGCATCAGCTCGGCGACGGTCTGCCCATCGCGTGCGCCCTCCAGCAGGGCGGCGGAGATGAACGCCATGGCTTCCGGGTAATTGAGTTTCACACCCCGTGCCAGGCGCCGCTCGGCGACCAGGCCTGCGGTGAAGATCAGCATCTTGTCTTTTTCGCGTGGAGTCAGGTCCATGGTTTCGTCCGTTTCAAGTAGCGTGTTTAGTAAAGCTGCCTCGATCCCTATAGGAACGTGGCTTGTCCCGCGATAAGGGCCGCAGGACCTTCAGTATTCGATCAGTTAACTCGCTGCGCCTGACACATCGTAGTCGCGGGACAAGCCACGCGCCTATAGGGAGGCGGCGTCTACGTACTCCAAATCCTCGGCGCCACGGCTTCTCGGCCCAGCAATGCCGGGCGCAACAGCTTCCATAGTTCGATCAGCCACGCGCGTGCATGCAGCGCCTCATCGGCCAGACAGCGCGCAACAACAAGCCCCGGCAATTGCGTCACATCCCCGCGCACTGGCGAATGTTCAGCCAGATTTCGACAGGTTTCCATCAGTTGGGCGTCAATTTCTCCGGTTACGATCAACGTCGCAAACACCGTTTTGCCGCCCAATCCAATCGGCGATTCCAGCAAACCGTCGTTCCCCACAATGCGCTGGCGTTCGTGCCATAACAACTGGCCGTCGCGGCGAATATCCAGATGCGTTTGAAAATGCCCCAGATCAAACCGCTCGCCACTGGCCGGACGGCCCAGCGCGACCACATCCCAATAAAACAGTCGCGCGTCACCCTGCAGTTCGATGGCGGTGGTGAGTTCGGCTTTGGCATCACTGAAGACGATGGTTTCCTGCGGCAGCCATTCCAGCGTAGCGCCTGGTGCCACCTTCAGTTCCAGTTGCTGATACGCAGGGCCAGCCGCGCGATACCACTTGGCAGCGCCGGGGCTGGTCAGTTGCGCCCAGGCATCGGCGCCGACGCTGGCGCTGATGTCCAGGCGATCCCCTCCAGCGATGCCGCCTGGTGGGTGGACGATGATGTGTTGGCAGACTTCAGGGCCTTCGGCATACAGGTGTTTTTGTACCCGCAGCGGGCCTTTGTGCCGGCGTTGAATCGGGCGCGTGCTGTCGCCGAAACGCCCATAGCCCAGCTCCAGCTCGGCATGCCAGCTGGGGGTGAACAAGGCGGTGTGGGCAGGAAGGTTCATGGCGTTCTTTTATCGTGCGTTGAAGGTTGGCACCTTAGCGGATTCAGGGCACTGCCCGAAATCAACTAAATCGTCACCAGGCCACGGACCCCTTCGTCTTCCATGTTCTCACCGCGACCTTGCTGAATGATCTCGCCGCGCGACATCACGATGTATTGATCAGCCAGCTCGGCGGCGAAGTCGTAAAACTGTTCTACCAGCAAAATCGCCATGTCCCCGCGTGCGGCGAGCTTTTTGATCACCGCGCCGATTTCCTTGATCACGGACGGCTGAATGCCCTCTGTGGGCTCATCGAGAATCAGCAGGCGAGGGCGACTGGCCAGCGCACGACCGATTGCCAACTGTTGCTGCTGACCACCAGAGAGGTCGCCGCCACGGCGTTGCTTCATTTGCAGCAATACCGGGAACAGCTCATAGATAAACGCCGGGACTTCCTTGGCTTCGGAGCCCGGAAACCGCGACAGGCCCATCAGCAGGTTTTCCTCCACGGTCAGCCGTCCGAAAATCTCCCGGCCCTGCGGTACGTAAGCAATGCCTGCATGCACGCGCTGATGCGGCTTGAGCGTGGTGATTGGCTTGCCTTCCCATTGCACCGCGCCTTCCTTTGAAGGCAGCAGCCCCATGAGCACTTTCAGCAGGGTGGTCTTGCCTACGCCGTTACGCCCGAGCAGGCAGGTGACCTCGCCGACTTTTACGTCAAAAGACAGGCCGCGCAGGATGTGGCTACCGCCGTAGTACTGGTGAAGCTTTTCGACTTGGAGCATGTTCAAATCCCAGGCAAATAAATGACCAACCTGTAGGCGCGAATTCATTCGCGAGGCGGTGCATCAGGCACACCGCGTTGTTCTTCTCGCCAACACATTGGCTCCTACAGGGGCGGCTTCAACGGCCCAAATACACCTCGATCACTCGCTCGTCCGCCTGCACGTCTTCGAGCGAGCCTTCGGCCAGCACGCTGCCTTGATGCAGCACGGTGACGTGGTCGGCGATGGAGCCGACGAAGCCCATGTCGTGCTCCACCACCATCAGCGAATGCTTGCCCGCCAGGCTTTTGAACAGCTCGGCGGTGAACTCGGTTTCGGCGTCGGTCATGCCCGCCACTGGCTCGTCGAGCAGCAGCAGTTGCGGGTCCTGGACCAACAACATGCCGATCTCCAGAAACTGCTTTTGCCCGTGGGACAGCAAACCCGCTGGACGCTGCATCGAGCCGGTCAAGCGAATGGTTTCCAGCACCTCGTTGATGCGATCACGTTGTTCGCCATTGAGCCTGGCTCGCAAACTGGCCCACACCGACTTATCGGTTTTTTGCGCCAGCTCCAGGTTCTCAAACACGCTCAACGCTTCGAACACCGTCGGTTTTTGAAACTTGCGCCCGATGCCTGCCTGAGCGATTTGCACCTCGCTCATTTGTGTCAGGTCCAGCGTTTCACCAAACCAGGCTTTACCGTGGCTGGGACGGGTCTTGCCGGTGATCACGTCCATCAGCGTGGTTTTACCCGCGCCGTTGGGGCCAATTATGCAGCGCAACTCACCAACGCTGATGTACAGGTTCAGGTCGTTGAGCGCCTTGAAACCGTCGAAGCTGACGCTGATGTCTTCAAGCGTAAGGATTGTGCCGTGTCGGGTATTGAGGCCATTGCCCGCCGCTTGTCCCAGGCCGATAGCGTCGCGGCTGGTGCCAGCATCGCTGTTGGGATCAAGCATGGGATCGAAAGCGGGCGTCGGAGTGATTTTCATTGTTCGCCCCTTTTTGTCAGCAGGCCGATCACGCCTTTGGGCAGGTACAGCGTCACCACAATGAACAGCGCGCCAAGGAAGAACAGCCAGTATTCAGGGAAGGCCACGGTAAACCAGCTCTTCATGCCGTTGACCATGCCTGCGCCCAGCAACGGGCCGATCAGTGTGCCGCGCCCGCCGAGTGCGACCCAGACAGCGGCCTCGATGGAGTTGGTCGGCGACATCTCGCTGGGGTTGATGATGCCGACTTGCGGCACGTACAACGCCCCGGCCAAGCCACACAACACCGCGCTCAGCACCCAGACGAACAGCTTGAAACCGCGTGGGTCGTAGCCGCAGAACATCAGGCGGTTTTCTGCGTCACGCAGCGCGGTCAGCACTCGGCCGAACTTGCTTTGCGCCAGACGCCAGCCCACGTACAGGCTGCCGATCAGCAACGCCACGGTCAGTAAAAACAGCACCGCGCGCGTACCCTGCGAGGTAATGCTGAAGCCCAGGATGCTGCGAAAGTTAGTGAAGCCGTTGTTACCGCCAAAACCGGTTTCGTTGCGGAAAAACAGCAGCATTCCGGCGAACGTCAACGCCTGGGTCATGATCGAGAAATACACGCCCTTGATCCGCGAGCGGAAGGCGAAGAAACCAAACACCAGCGCCAGCAAACCGGGCGCCAGCACCACCAGGCACATGGCCCACAGGAAGTGTTGAGTGCCAGCCCAATACCACGGGATTTCAGTCCACGACAGGAAGGTCATGAACGCCGGCAAGCCATCGCCAGCCGCTTCACGCATCAGGTACATGCCCATGGCGTAACCGCCGAGGGCGAAAAACAGGCCGTGGCCGAGCGACAGCAAACCCGCGTAACCCCAGACCAAATCCAGCGCCAGGGCGACGATGGCGTAACACAGAATCTTGCCCACCAGCGTCAGGGTGTAGGCCGAGACTTGCAGGCTGTTGCTTTCTGGCAACAGCGACAACAGCGGCAGGGCGATCAACAGCGCGAGAATGACGACGCCGACCGAGATCGTGACTTTGGTGCCAGCGCGCTGCGCGGCAGTGACCATCAGTGGTTGACTCATCAGTCGATCACCCGTCCTTTCAGTGCGAAGAGGCCTTGCGGACGTTTCTGGATAAACAGAATGATCAGCGCCAGGATCAGGATCTTGCCCAGCACGGCGCCAATTTGCGGCTCCAGGATTTTGTTGGCGATACCCAGCCCGAAGGCCGCCATCACGCTACCGGCCAATTGGCCGACCCCGCCGAGCACCACCACCAGGAACGAGTCGATGATGTAGCTCTGGCCCAGGTCAGGACCAACGTTGCCGATCTGACTCAGCGCCACACCGCCCAGCCCGGCAATCCCGGAGCCCAGCCCGAACGCCATCATATCGATGCGCCCGGTGGGCACGCCGCAGCACGCGGCCATGTTGCGGTTCTGAGTGACGGCTCGCACGTTCAAACCCAGTCGCGTTTTGTTTAGCAGCAACCACGTCAGCACTACAACGAACAGAGCGAAAGCAATAATCACGATGCGGTTGTATGGCAGCACCAGGTTGGGCAGCACTTGAATCCCGCCCGACAGCCATTGCGGGTTGGCGACTTCGACGTTCTGCGCGCCGAACACTACCCGAATCAACTGGATCAGCATCAGGCTGATGCCCCAGGTGGCGAGCAGGGTTTCCAGTGGGCGGCCATACAAATGGCGAATCACCGTACGCTCCAGCGCCATGCCGATGCAGGCCGTAACGAAGAACGCGACCGGCAGTGCGATCAGCGGGTAATACTCGATGGCGCCCGGCGCGTAGCGTTGAAACATCAACTGCACGACGTAGGTGGAATAGGCGCCCAGCATCAGCATCTCGCCGTGGGCCATGTTGATCACACCGAGCAAGCCAAAGGTAATCGCCAAGCCGAGTGCCGCCAGCAGCAGGATCGAGCCCAGCGACATGCCGCTGAAGGCCTGACCGAGAATCTCGCCGATCATCAGTTTGCGTTTCACCTGCGCCAAACTGGTTTCAGCCGCCAGGCGCACGGTGGCGTCGGTTTCAACGTTGGGTTCGAGCAGCGCTTCCAGGCGTGTACGGGCCAGCGGGTCACCGGTTTCGCCGAGTAAACGCACGGCGGCCAGGCGGATGGTCGGGCTGGTGTCCACCAGTTGCAGGTTGGCCAGCGCCAGGCTCAGGGCTGAGCGCACGCTATCGTTTTGTTCGCTGGCGACTTGTTGAGTCAGCAGAGGAAGTTGCGCCGGGCGGGCGCTTTTTTGCAGTTGTTGGACCGCGGCCAGACGCAATTTATCGTCGGCGGCGAGCAGTTGGTGACTGGCCAGGGCAGTATCGACCAGCCCGCGCAGCCGGTTATTCAGGCGCAGTTTGCGCGGTTCATCAGGGGTTGGCGCATCGGCAGCGACGGGTGCGTCAGGGTCGACGGCAACCATTTTGTCGTTGGTTTCAATGAAGGCGCGTTTGCTGCTATCAGCCGCGACACGACCTTCTTGCAGGGCAATGATCAGCTCGATGCGTGCCGGGTCAGGCTTGGCGGCCCAGGCTTCCAGCAGATCGGCTTGTTTGGCGGAGCTGGCCGCGACGAAATCGCCAGCATCGCTGGCGTGAACCGCCAATGGCAGCAGCAGGCTGATGGCGAGGATGAAGTGGTAGAGAGATTTGGGCATGTCAGTGTCCTGAAAGCGTCCGCATGACTTGCGCGGATTCTGTAGGAGCCGACGTGTTGGCGAATCGTCGGGTCAGTCACCGAGATGTCGACCAGAAAGCCGCTTCGCCAACACGTTGGCTCCTACAGGGAATGCCGGACCTGAGGTCCGACAGCGACTGCTTAGTTACTCTTCACCGGATAATCAGGCTTTTTGTCATTGCCTGGGATGTACGGGCTCCACGGTTGAGCGCGGATTGGCTCTTTGGTTTGCCACACGACGTTGAATTGCCCGTCGTCCTGGATTTCGCCGATCATCACCGGTTTATGCAGGTGGTGGTTGGTCTTGTCCATGGTCAGGGTGAAGCCCGACGGCGCGTTGAACGTCTGGCCGGCGAGGGCCTCACGCACTTTGTCTACGTCAGTCGACTTGGCTTTCTCAGCGGCTTGCGCCCACATGTGGATGCCCACGTAAGTGGCTTCCATTGGGTCGTTGGTCACCGCTTTGTCGGCGCCAGGCAAGTTGTGTTTCTTGGCATAGGCTTTCCAGTCAGCCACGAACTTCTTGTTGACCGGGTTTTCTACAGACTGGAAGTAGTTCCAGGCGGCCAGGTTGCCCACCAAAGGCTTGGTGTCGATGCCGCGCAGTTCTTCTTCGCCGACCGAGAACGCAACAACCGGTACGTCAGTCGCTTTCAGGCCCTGGTTGGCCAGTTCTTTATAAAACGGTACGTTGGAGTCGCCGTTCACCGTAGAGATCACGGCGGTCTTGCCACCTGCTGAGAACTTTTTGATGTTCGCCACGATGGTTTGGTAATCGGCGTGACCGAACGGGGT
>NZ_DASWOT010000039.1:0-33546 GCF_036404235.1 Pseudomonas sp. | reverse complement strand
ACCTTTGGAGTCGCTATGGCGCTCTGAAGGGCTAGAAAAGCCGCCAAGTGCGGCTTTTCTTGTTTTAGCGTATTGGTTTCATGATCCAGCGACCCTTACGGCTGATCGGTTGCTGGGTCGTTCGGTATGTTTCCAGGGATTGGATCGACGTCCGGTCATGCATCGCTTCCTTTATATAGGTGCAAATCAGGCCCGTCCCAGACGGCTCGCGACGGCGATTCGAGTCGCCAGCACATCCCTTGATTCATTCCACTGTATTTACCCTCATTCGGTAGGGTGACTTCTTGAGTTTGACCCACTAGAATGCTTGCCCTTGATTCTGGGGTCGGAAACGGCCGGCTAACGTCTGTGCAACGAGGAATATCCATGCAAGTTTCTGTTGAAAACACTTCCGCTCTTGAGCGCCGCATGACCATTGGCGTGCCTGCCGAACGCATCGAGACTGAAGTCAACAAGCGTCTGCAGCAGACCGCACGTAAAGCCAAGATCCCGGGCTTTCGCCCAGGCAAAGTGCCTATGAGCGTGATCCGCCAGCGTTATGAAGACGGTGCTCGTCAGGACGCTCTGGGCGACCTGATCCAGGCGACCTTCTATGAAGCAGTCGTAGAACAAAAGCTGAATCCAGCGGGTGCTCCATCGGTCGAGCCAAAGTCTTTCGAAAAAGGCAAGGACCTGGAATACGTCGCGACTTTCGAAGTATTCCCTGAGTTCACCGTTGCCGGTTTTGAATCCGTTGCCGTTGAGCGTCTGTCCGCTGATGTGGCTGACAGCGATCTGGACAATATGCTGGAAATCCTGCGCAAGCAGAATGTTCGTTTCGAAGTGGCCGATCGTGCAGCCCAGAACGAAGACCAACTGAACATCGATTTCGTGGGCAAGATCGACGGCGAAGAATTCGCTGGCGGTACAGCTACTGGCACACAGCTGGTACTGGGCTCCGGTCGCATGATTCCTGGTTTCGAAGATGGTCTGGTTGGCGCCAAGGCCGGTGAAGAGCGCGTTCTGAGTCTGACCTTCCCGGAGGATTATCAGAACCTGGAGCTGGCTGGCAAAACTGCCGAGTTCACCGTGACTGTCAACACCATTTCCGAGCCAAAGCTGCCTGAGCTGAACGAAGCGTTCTTCACTCAGTTCGGGATCAAGGAAACCGGTATTGAAGGCTTCCGTACCGAAGTTCGTAAGAACATGGAGCGCGAGCTGCGTCAGGCGATCAAATCCAAGATCAAAAACCAGGTAATGGATGGCTTGCTGGCCGCCAACCCGATCGAAGTGCCTAAAGCACTTCTGGAAAATGAAGTGAACCGTCTGCGCGTCCAGGCCGTTCAGCAGTTTGGCGGTAACATCAAGCCAGACCAACTGCCTGCCGAGCTGTTCGAAGAGCAGGCCAAGCGTCGCGTCGAGCTGGGTCTGATCGTTGCTGAAGTGGTCAAGCAGTTCGACCTCAAGCCTGACGAAGCTCGCGTGCGTGAGTTGATTCAGGAAATGGCTTCCGCATACCAGGAGCCAGAGCAGGTTGTGGCGTGGTATTACAAGAACGACCAGCAAATGAACGAAGTGCGTTCGGTTGTGCTGGAAGAGCAAGTTGTGGATACTGTTTTGCAGAAAGCGAGCGTGACCGACAAAGCGGTCTCGTACGAAGAAGCGGTCAAGCCGGTAGAAGCTCCACAAGCCGACTGATTTTTTCTCTCGTTCGAAAACACCATAAGCCAGCCTTCGCGCTGGCTTATGCGTATTCAAGACATGACTATTTGGGAGTGAATGCAGGACATGTCCCGCAATTCTTATATTCAGCAGAACTCTGACATTCAGGCCGCAGGCGGCCTGGTCCCGATGGTTATCGAGCAGTCCGCCCGTGGCGAACGCGCCTATGACATTTACTCGCGCCTGCTCAAGGAGCGAGTGATCTTTCTGGTTGGTCCGGTAGAAGACTACATGGCCAACCTGATCGCAGCGCAACTGCTGTTCCTTGAAGCGGAAAACCCGGACAAGGACATCCATCTCTACATCAACTCACCGGGCGGTTCGGTGACTGCTGGTATGTCGATCTACGACACCATGCAGTTCATCAAACCGGACGTTTCCACGATCTGCATCGGCCAAGCCTGCAGCATGGGTGCGTTTTTGCTGGCCGGTGGTGCCAAAGGCAAGCGTTACTGCTTACCTAACTCGCGCATGATGATTCACCAGCCATTGGGCGGTTTCCAGGGGCAGGCGTCGGATATCGACATCCATGCCAAAGAGATCCTGTCCATTCGTGCGCGTCTTAATGAATTGTTGGCTTTCCACACAGGCCAGTCACTTGAGACCATCGAAAACGACACTAACCGGGACAATTTCATGAGTGCTTCGCGCGCTGCTGAATACGGTCTGGTTGATTCGGTTCTCGACAAACGTCAATTGGTCAAATGACTGCTTGATAGGCAGTAATCCCGGGTGGTCGGAAAACCCTGCCACCTGCGGACTTGAAAAAGCCCGCAATTGCCTTCATCTTGTGTTGCAAGCCTACCGGATTGGATCGATCGAATGACTGACACCCGCAACGGCGAGGACAACGGCAAATTGCTTTATTGCTCCTTCTGCGGCAAAAGCCAGCATGAAGTGCGCAAATTGATTGCCGGCCCCTCGGTATTTATCTGTGACGAGTGCGTCGACCTGTGCAATGACATCATCCGCGAGGAGGTGCAGGAAGCACAGGCAGAGAGCAGCGCCCATAAGTTACCATCGCCCAAAGAAATCAGCGGTATCCTTGACCAATATGTAATCGGTCAGGAGCGTGCCAAGAAGGTTCTTGCAGTAGCGGTGTACAACCACTACAAGCGCTTGAACCAACGCGACAAGAAAAATGACGACGTTGAACTGGGCAAGAGCAACATCCTGCTGATCGGCCCTACGGGCTCCGGCAAGACTCTGTTGGCGGAAACGCTGGCTCGTTTGCTCAATGTACCGTTCACCATCGCCGACGCCACGACCCTGACCGAAGCCGGTTATGTCGGTGAGGACGTGGAAAATATCATCCAGAAATTGTTGCAAAAATGCGATTACGACGTCGAGAAGGCCCAGATGGGCATTGTCTACATCGATGAAATCGACAAGATTTCGCGCAAATCCGACAACCCTTCGATTACGCGTGACGTGTCTGGGGAAGGCGTGCAGCAAGCCTTGCTGAAACTGATTGAGGGCACTGTGGCTTCTGTTCCACCACAAGGTGGTCGAAAGCACCCACAGCAGGAATTCCTGCAAGTGGACACGCGCAACATTCTGTTCATCTGCGGTGGTGCGTTCTCTGGCCTGGAAAAGGTCATTCAGAGCCGTTCTACCCGTGGCGGTATCGGTTTCAATGCCGAAGTCCGTAGCAAGGAAGAAGGCAAGAAGGTGGGCGAGTCCCTGCGAGAGGTCGAGCCTGACGATCTGGTCAAGTTCGGTCTGATTCCGGAATTCGTGGGCCGTTTGCCGGTACTGGCAACGCTGGATGAGCTGGACGAAGCTGCTTTGATGCAGATTCTGACCGAGCCAAAGAATGCGCTGACCAAGCAGTACGCCAAGCTGTTCGAGATGGAAGGTGTGGACCTTGAGTTCCGCCCCGATGCGTTGAAATCGGTTGCTCGTCGTGCGCTTGAGCGCAAGACAGGTGCTCGTGGCTTGCGCTCTATCCTGGAAGGCGTTTTGCTCGATACCATGTATGAAATCCCGTCACAGTCCGACGTGAGCAAAGTGGTGATCGACGAAAGCGTGATCGAAGGGACGTCCAAGCCGCTATTGATCTACGAAAACAGCGAACCGCCAGCCAAAGCGGCACCTGACGCATAAGCGTCTGTGCTTGGCGGTAAGTGATGTAAAACGCAAAGGGGCCTTCGGGTCCCTTTTGCATTCAGGTGCTTTTGCATTTCCTGAAACCGGCGCTTGTTTTTTTAGGGATCTACCCCCATCTTGATTTTCAGCTCATATCTATCTGTCCATGGCCTTATGGCCGCTGTAGAGGCGAAATCATGAAGACGACCATTGAATTGCCTCTTTTACCATTGCGCGATGTTGTGGTTTATCCGCATATGGTTATCCCACTGTTCGTGGGGCGCGAGAAGTCGATCGAGGCCCTTGAAGCCGCGATGACCGGCGACAAGCAAATCCTCCTGCTCGCGCAAAGAAATCCTGCAGACGATGATCCTGGTGAAGACGCTCTTTATAGCGTGGGTACTGTTGCAACGGTGTTGCAACTGCTGAAGTTGCCTGATGGCACCGTCAAGGTGCTGGTTGAGGGCGAGCAGCGTGGTTCTGTCGAGCGGTTTATTGAGGTCGATGGTCACTGCCGTGCCGAGGTTGCGCTGATCGATGAAGTCGACGCGCCAGACCGCGAGTCCGAAGTGTTCGTGCGCAGCCTGCTGGCTCAGTTCGAACAATACGTGCAGTTGGGCAAAAAGGTCCCTGCAGAAGTCCTGTCCTCGCTCAATAGCATCGATGAGCCAGGCCGACTGGTCGATACCATGGCAGCGCACATGGCGCTGAAAATCGAGCAGAAGCAGGAAATCCTCGAAATCATTGACCTGTCTGCACGGGTCGAGCATGTGCTTGCCTTGCTGGATGCTGAAATTGACCTGCTGCAGGTCGAGAAGCGCATTCGCGGGCGCGTCAAGAAACAAATGGAGCGCAGTCAGCGCGAGTACTACCTGAATGAGCAGATGAAGGCCATTCAGAAAGAACTCGGCGACAGCGAGGAAGGCCACAACGAGCTCGAAGAGCTGAAAAAGCGCATCGATGCTGCGGGTCTGCCAAAAGATGCCCTGACCAAAGCGACTACCGAGCTTAACAAGCTCAAGCAGATGTCGCCGATGTCGGCAGAGGCAACCGTTGTACGTTCCTACATCGACTGGCTGGTTCAGGTGCCATGGAAAGCGCAGAGCAAAGTGCGCCTGGACCTGGCCCGTGCTGAAGACATCCTCGACGCTGATCACTACGGTCTGGACGAAGTCAAAGAGCGCATTCTCGAATACCTCGCCGTGCAAAAGCGCGTGAAGAAGATTCGTGGTCCGGTGTTGTGCCTGGTCGGCCCGCCTGGTGTGGGTAAAACCTCGCTGGCGGAGTCGATTGCTCATGCTACTAATCGCAAATTTGTGCGCATGGCGCTGGGTGGCGTGCGTGACGAGGCTGAAATTCGCGGTCATCGCCGGACTTACATCGGCTCGATGCCGGGTCGTTTGATTCAAAAAATGACCAAGGTAGGCGTCCGTAACCCGCTGTTCTTGCTCGATGAAATCGACAAGATGGGCAGCGATATGCGTGGTGATCCGGCATCGGCCCTGCTGGAAGTGCTTGATCCAGAACAGAATCACAATTTCAACGACCACTATCTGGAAGTCGATTACGATCTTTCGGATGTCATGTTTTTATGTACCGCGAACTCCATGAATATTCCGGCAGCCCTGCTGGACCGTATGGAGGTGATTCGTCTACCCGGTTACACCGAAGACGAAAAGATCAACATCGCCACCAAATATCTTTCACCCAAGCAGATTGCTGCCAATGGCTTGAAAAAGGGTGAGATTGAGTTCGATGTAGAGGCCATTCGCGACATTATCCGGTATTACACGCGTGAAGCTGGTGTGCGCGGCCTGGAGCGGCAACTCGCTAAAGTCTGCCGCAAGGCGGTCAAGGAACACGCTCATGAGAAGCGTTTTTCTGTCCAGGTCACGGCCGCAATGCTGGAAAGTTTCCTTGGCGTGCGCAAATTCCGTTATGGATTGGCCGAACAACAGGACCAAATTGGTCAGGTGACCGGTCTTGCGTGGACTCAAGTAGGGGGCGAATTGCTCACCATTGAGGCCGCTGTGGTGCCGGGTAAAGGTCAACTGATCAAGACCGGTTCGCTGGGTGACGTGATGGTCGAATCGATCACTGCTGCATTGACCGTAGTGCGCAGTCGGGCGAAAAGTCTGGGCATTCCTCTGGACTTCCATGAGAAGCGCGACATCCATATCCATATGCCGGAAGGGGCTACGCCCAAAGATGGCCCTAGCGCAGGCGTAGGCATGTGTACGGCGCTTGTTTCGGCGCTAACACAGATCCCTGTCCGTGCAGACGTGGCGATGACCGGTGAAATCACCCTTCGCGGACAAGTTCTGGCCATCGGTGGATTGAAAGAAAAGCTACTGGCCGCGCACCGTGGAGGAATCAAAACGGTGATCATTCCAGAGGAGAACGTTCGCGATTTGAAGGAGATTCCTGACAACATCAAACAGGACCTGCAGATCAAGCCAGTTAAATGGATTGACGAAGTCCTGCAAATTGCGCTGCAATACGCGCCGGAGCCCTTGCCGGATGTGGCTCCCGAGATGGTTGCAAAGGATGAAAAACGCGAGTCTGACTCTAAGGAAAGAATTAGCACGCATTAGTCTGAGGGGCTTTCTTGACAGCTTTTTAGAGCCCTTGCTATAAAGCGGCTCTCAAGCGTCAGCAGGCCACTCAGCGTTTGTTTGGCTTTACCAAAAAACTTAGAAAATACTCAATATAGATATTAAGGGGACTTAGAGTGAACAAGTCGCAACTGATTGATGCTATCGCCGCATCCGCTGATATCCCGAAAGCTGCTGCTGGCCGCGCGTTGGATGCAGTAATCGAATCCGTCACTGGCGCTCTCACGGCCGGCGACTCGGTTGTACTGGTTGGTTTCGGTACTTTCTCTGTGAAAGAGAGTTCAGCTCGCCAGGGTCGTAACCCACAGACAGGTGAGGCGCTCGCAATCGCTGCGGCTAAAAAACCAAGTTTCAAAGCCGGTAAAGCTCTGAAAGAAGCTGTTAACTAAGTTTTTTTGCCTTTGTCCAGCCAGGACCATGTACTTCTGTCCTGGTTGTGAAGCGGCAAGTTCGGTTGGCTGTAAGCTGGCCGGTCACCTCGGGGGACGCACATTCGAACCCTGTCCGCTTTGCAAGTTACGAGAAGGCGCATCCTCGGATGCGCCTTTCTTCTATCCGGATTCTACCCACGCTCCGCGGTTGGTGAACCAAATACAACCGTTTCTGGGGGACGCATGCTGCAGAATATCAGGGACAATTCACAAGGCTGGATTGCCAAAACCATTATCGGAGTCATCGTGGCTCTGATGGCCCTGACGGGTTTCGATGCCATTTTCAGGGCCACCAGCCACAGTCAGGATGCTGCGAAGGTCAACGGCGAGGAAATCAGCCAGGGCGAATTGGGTCAGGCGGTCGAAATGCAACGCCGTCAACTCTTGCAACAATTGGGCAAGGATTTCGATCCTGCCATGCTCAATGAACAAATGCTTCGCGACGCAGCCCTCAAGGGGTTGATCGATCGCAAGCTGTTGCTGCAAGGTGCTGCTGACTCCAGGTTCGGTTTCTCCGAAGCGGCGCTGGACCAGCAGATACTGATGACCCCGGAGTTCCAGGTGGACGGCAAATTCAACGCTGATCGTTTCGATCAGGTTGTGCGTCAGTTGGGCTTCACCCGTCTGCAATTCCGCCAGATGCTGGGCCAGGAAATGCTGATCGGTCAGGTGCGCGCCGGGATTGAGGGTAGCGCGTTTATCACTGATGCCCAGGTCGAGGCATTTGCCCGCCTGGAAAAACAAACCCGCGATTTTGCGACCTTGACGCTGCCGGCTGACGCCTCGAAGGTAAAAGTCACTGACGATGAAATCAAGGCCCACTACGACGAGCATGCCAAGGAGTTTCTGAGCCCTGAGCAGGTGGTACTCGACTACATCGAGCTGAAAAAATCTTCATTTTTCGACAAAGTGTCGGTCAAGGACGAAGACCTTCAGGCGGCCTATCAGAAAGAAATCGCCAATCTGGCTGAACAACGTCGCGCTGCGCACATCCTCATCGAAGTGAACGACAAGACGAACGATGCCCAGGCCAAGGCGAAGGTTGAAGACATTCAACAGCGTCTGGCCAAAGGCGAAGACTTTGCGGCCTTGGCTAAAGAGTTCTCCCAGGACCCAGGCTCTTCCGCCAGGGGCGGTGATCTCGGTTACGCAGGCAAGGGTGTTTACGATCCAGCCTTCGAAGACGCCTTGTATGCGTTGAACAAAGATCAGGTGTCGGCCCCGGTTCGTAGTCAGTTTGGTTGGCACTTGATCAAGCTGCTGGGTGTCGAGGCGCCGTCGGTGCCAACATTCGCCAGCCTTAAAGAGAAGCTGACTCACGAGCTAAAATCGCAGTTGGTCGAGCAGAAGTTCGTTGAGGCCACCAAGCAATTGGAAGACTCTGCGTTCGAATCCTCCGACCTGGCACAGCCTGCGCAAGACCTTGGTCTGAAGGTGCAGACCAGCGCGCCTTTCGGTCGTGAAGGGGGCGAGGGCCTGACGGCTAATCGCGCTGTCATCCAGGCTGCGTTCAGTCCTGAGGTAATGGAAGAGGGTTCCAATAGTTCAGCACTGGAGCTTGATCCTGAAACCGTGGTAGTGGTTCGCGTCAAGGAACATCGTCAGCCTGAGCAATTGCCTTTGGACGTGGTGTCGAGTGCGATTCGCGCCCAGTTGACCAAAGAGCACGCCAGCGAAGCGGTGAAAACCAAGGGTGAAGCGCTTCTGGCGGGGCTGCGCGATGGCAAGACGCCTCTGGCGGCCAAGCAGGAAGGACAGAGTTGGAACGTCGTCGAGGCGGCCTCTCGCAGTCAGGAGGGTGTTGATCCTCAGGTCTTGCAGGCACTGTTCCGCATGCCCAAGCCTGAAGGCAAGGACAAACCGGTCTATGGCAGCTTGACTGCGGCAGACGGTAGCTTCGTGATTGTGCGCCTTAACGGTGTCAATCAGGCTGCGGTGCCGACCGATGAGGAGAAAGCTCAGTACCGCCAATTCCTCGCATCCCGTGAAGGGAAGCAGGACTTCGCTGCTTACCGCGCACAACTGGAAAGCACCGCGAAGATCGAGAAATACTGATTGCTTGATTGCTTGAAAATAAAAAGTCCCGGCTCAGATGAGTCGGGGCTTTTTGTTTTAGTGGCGGCAACAGACCTAGGGAAATCTTGCATAGCCAATAGCGTCCAGCTGTGCCTGGATCATGGGCCGGTGATCGGGATGGGCGATATCGAGCATCTTGACCACGCGCTGCTTCAAGGTCAGGCCGCGCAGATCGGCCACACCAAATTCCGTGACGATAATCCCGGCATCGCTACGTGCGATGGTCACCGGCCCACTCAGTCTGGCGACAATCCGGCTGTAGGCGCCTGCCGTGGAGGGCAGGGCGATAATCGGTAGACCTCCCTTGGCGTCTCGTGCGCCACGAATAAAATCCAGTGCGCCACCCACGGCGCCCACATAGTTGCCGGTAGCGACTTCCGAGTTGATCTGTCCGGTGAGGTCGACCTCGACCGCCGAGTTAATCGCCACCAGCCGGTCGATGCTGGCCAGTACTTGAGCGTCATGGGTGTAGCGCGTGGAGCGCAACTCGATGGCCCGATTATTGGAGGCGAAATCATGCAGCAGGCGGCTGCCCATCAGGATGCCGCCGACGCTGATGCCTCGGTCCCGTGTCTTGCGCTGATTGGTGATCACCCCGCTGTGCATCAGGCGCGCAACACCATCGCCTAGACTGCCGGAATGCGCCCCTAAATCACGATGCTCGCCCAGTGCGCTCAATACGGCATCGGGAATCGCACCGATGCCCATCTGCAGGGTTGATCCATCTTCGATCAAACCTGCGATATGCCCGGCAATGCGCTGATCGCTGTCGCGGATGCGGCTGACGGGGTTTTCCAGCGGGGCGCGGTCGGTGTACAGGATGGCGTGTAAATCTTCTGCGCCCAGGCTGCGCTCGCCATAGGTCCAGGGTGCCTGACGATTGACCTCGGCGATCACCACGCGGGCGTGTTCCAAGGCCGGCAACAGGTATTCGCTGGCGATGCCCAGGCTGTAGCGACCTTCTGCGTTGGCGGGTGCCAGTTGCAGGAGTAGCACATCGATGCGCAGTGCGCCGCTGGCGATCAGCGCCGGCAATTCGGAGTAATGGCTGGGCAGAATATCCAGCAGTCCTGCGCTGGCCAATTCGCGATTGGCACCTGCGCCGCAATAAGACATGAAGTCGACACAGTCTGCATGTTCCGGCAAGCACGTGGGGCTGTTGGCAATCCCGAGCATGACCTTGAACCGGCCAATCTTTTTGCGTTGGGCCATCAATGCCTGGGTCAGCGGTAACGGCTCAGCGTTGGCCTGGCCCCACATCACGGTATCGCCGGGGCGGATAAGGGTGGCCAGGTTCAGCGAGTTGAGCTGCAATAGCTGGGGCATGGCAAATTCTCGACAACATCTGCCCGTCAGGCCAGGGTTAGCTGGCCCACGGTAAACACGGAGGATGGTGGGGCAAACGGCGGCCTGGCGCCGCGTTGGTCATCACACGATCGAGGAGGGGTGCTTGGCCAGGGGCGTGACTTCAATGGTCATGAACGGGAACAGCGGCAGGGTTGACAGCAGCTCGTGCAGCTCGTCATTGCTGGCCACATCCAGAATGCTGATGTTCGAATACTGCCCGGCGATGCGCCACAGGTGCGGCCACTTGCCAGCTTCTTGCAGCTCGGTTGCACGCTTCTTTTCAGCCGCCTTGATTGCGTCCACGACGTCCACGGGAATATCGCGTGGGATTCTGACGTCCATCTTTACGTGATAAAGCATCGGTTCTACTCCAGCTTGAGTTTTTTTCTATGGCTTAACGAGTGGCTGAAACCTGAGTGGGGTGTTCTTCAGGTTCGCTCCCCAGCTTTGCGTCCACATCTTCCAGGCGCACACCACGAGTTTCAGGCAGCAAACACACGGCGATGATCGAAAGGGCATAGGCGACCAGGCAGAAGCCGCCAATCGCCTGGGCCAGCCCGAAACGCTCGGACAATACACCCACACCGGCGATGGACAGGGCCCCGAGAGATTTACCCAGATTGTAGGAAAACCCCATGCAGGTGGTACGAATGTGGGTTGGGAACAGCTCGCTGAGAAACGGGCCGAGCACTGCGAAGATCCCGGTGGCGAACGCACCCACCGGAAAACTCATCAGCATCAGCAGGGTTGGGCTCATCGGGACCAGCATGTAAACCACGGTAAAAATCCATGCGCCGATGCAGAACACCAACAGCGCCGGACGACGACCAAAACGGTCAGCCAGGTATGAGGTCAGCACGAACCCTGCGAATGCACCTGCGCACATGATCAGCATGGTCACCACCACGGGCCCCGGCTTGAGTCCACGCACCTGGACCATCAGGGTTGGTAACCAGGCCATGATGGTGTAGGCCGCAGCCTGCAAGCCGGTCACCAACATGGCGCCCAGCAATGTGAGGCGAATGACCGAAGGCCGGAATGCAGACAAAAGCGAGGCTTTTTCTTCAGTCTTGGCCTTGGCTTCGTTGAATATCCGGGCGTCCTTGACGTTGCGACGGATGAACAACACGAACGTGGCAGGAATGACCCCGACCCAGAACGCAACGCGCCAGGCCATTTCCGCTGGCAGATAGGCCAGCAGGCCCGTCATCACCACCGCCGACAGCGCCCAGCCCACGGAAAAGCCGCTTTGCACGAAACCCATTGCCTTGCCCCGGTGCTCCGGGCGGATGATCTCGGCCATCAGCGCTGCGCCCACTGCCCACTCGCCGCCAAAGCCCAGGCCTTGCAAGGTTCGCACGACCAGCATTTGTTCGTAGGTTTGGGTGAAGCCTGCCAGCGCGCCAAACAGGGTGAACCAGCAAATGGTGAAAATCAGGATGCGAACCCGACCGTAACGGTCGCTGAGAATACCTGCAACCCAGCCACCCAATGAAGCCGAGAGCAGGGCGGCGGTGCCGAGCACTCCGGCCTCGCCCTTGGAGATTTGCCAGACTGCCATTAGCGTAGGCAGCAGAAAGCTGAACATTTGCGCATCGTAGGTATCCAGCGCCCATCCAGAGAAGCAGGCCCAGAAAGTCTTGCGCTCTTGCGAGGAGCCGGTTTTATACCACTCGAACATGTCTCTGCCCTTCTTGTGTTGACTCTTGTTATTGGAGTGACCCTCGGTTCAAGCAGTGAACAAACCCATCGCGTCTGGCAAGTTGCCTTGCCGTCAATCGCCAGGTTTTCCACGGCCTGAGTGTGCGGGGCCATGATCAGGAGCATGCGACACTTTGCGTGTATCGCCCATTTGCCTTTGCAAAAGGCCGTCTTCCAACCTGACTAAAGCTTAGGGTTTGTCGCCGTCTGGTTGCTCACGACCAAACGTCAACAAACCTAGGGATTGCGCGGTGAAATCAGCAGATCTTGCGCCATGCTGGCAACCAGACGGCCGTCACGCTGATAGATCTGGGTCATCGCCAGGCCACGACCTGAGAGGCTGCGCACCGCGTCGTTGACGAACAGCAGCCATTCGTTGACGTTGATGTCCAGGCTGTGGAACCACAGCGTGTGGTTAAGGTTGCTGACGTAATAGTTCTGCCAGAGCTCCAACATGCCTTGCCGGGGAGCCAGGCTGGCGTTCAGCCAACTGTCGCAAAGGTAGGCAAGGGCGGCAGGGTGCAGGCAGCCCTCGGAGGGCAGCGACTGGTTCAGGCGTATCCAGTAGCTGATTTCTCGTTGTTCGGCGGGGTGTTCAAAATACCCTTCGGGATGGATCGGCCGAATGTCCAGGACCGGCCTGGCGCTGAAACGCAGCTGCACCGCTTCACTGTCGTGCGGGTAGCGCTCGGCCAGTTCGGCCAGGGTCGGCAGGCTTTCCGGTGACGGCACCTGACGCTGCAGGCGATGCGGATCACCGGGATCGCTTTGTGCCACCTGAAAACTGGCGTTGGCACTGAGAACCAGCCCTGTGCCCTGTACGCCATACACATGGCGGGTGCAAAGACGTCGACCATCTTGAAGTGGCTCGACGCTGTACTCGATGGATTCTTGCGGGCGAGCACCTTGCAGGAAGGTCATCTGCAACATACTGGGGTTGCGTCCATCTGCGGTTTGCGCTGCTGCCCATAAGGTTTGGCCGAGCAGTTGCCCTCCATACACCCGGCCATTGGCGTTGGTGTCGCACACGCAACTGCGCCAGTTTTGCTGGCCTGCGGGCTCAAGTGTCAGTAACTCGGTGAGATCACGTTGGTCCCAGCTCCAGTCGCTTTTCATCTGTGCATGGCCGCCAGGGGGCCTTGACCGGACGGTATTTCTGCACGGGACGCTTTAGCAGCGACGATGGCCGAAAAATCCAGTGGCACGCTGGTGATCGCTTGCAGGTGCTCGGGAGTGACGTCGCCGATCAGCTCGACGACCGTTACCCCGTCCGGCGTGATGTCCAAGGTTGCAAGCTCGGTATAAACGCGGCTGACACAGGCCAGGCCAGTCACGGGGTAGGTGCAGTCAGCCAATAATTTACTGCGCCCGTCCTTGCCCAGGTGTTCCATCATGACGAAGACCCGCTTGGCGCCGATGGCTAAATCCATCGCACCGCCCACGGCAGGAATCGCATCGGGGGCCCCGGTGTGCCAGTTGGCAAGGTCGCCATTGGCAGATACCTGAAAAGCACCGAGCACGCAGATATCCAGATGACCGCCACGCATGATGCCGAAGGAGTCCGCGTGATGAAAAAATGCAGCGCCTGGGGCCAGTTCGATGGGTTCCTTGCCGGCGTTGATCATGTCCCAATCTTCTTCACCGGGGGCTGCCGCCTGCCAGCGTCCCAGCACACCGTTTTCGCTGTGCAGGAAATAATCCTTGTCCAGGGGCAAATGGTTGGCGACCAGTGTCGGCAGGCCGATACCCAGATTGACGTAGGAGCCTTCGGGGATATCTCGCGCCACTCGTTGGGCCATGGCAATGCGTACGTTCTTATCCATAAATTTATCCCGCCTGGTTCAGAGTGACTGGTGCATCAGCCGATTTTTCGCGCAAGACAAGGTGCTTGACGAATATCCCTGGCGTCACCACGGATTCAGGGTCCAGCCCGCCCAGCTCATAGAGGTGTTGGATGGAGGCAATGGTGTTTTTTGCAGCCATTGCCATGACCGGGCCAAAGTTGCGCGCAGTCTTGCGAAATATCAGGTTGCCCCAGCGGTCTCCAGCCTCGGCCTTGATCAGCGCGTAATCGACGTGAATCGGGTACTCCAGCACGTAGTTACGGCCATTGATGTTGCGGGTTTCTTTGCCCTCGGCCAGCAAGGTGCCAAAGGCTGTGGGTGTGTAGAAGGCGCCGAGGCCACAACCTGCGGCGCGTAGGCGTTCGGCGAGGTTCCCTTGGGGCACGATCTCCAGTTCGATCTGGCCGGCGCGGTATAACCCTTCGAAAACGTGGGAGCCTGTCATGCGCGGATAGGAGCAGAGGATACGGCGCACCCGACCAGCCTTGAGCAGTGCTGCGAGCCCAGTCTCGCCCTGGCCTGCGTTGTTGCTGACCAGCGTCAGGTTGCGTGCGCCTTGGTCGATCAACGCATTGATCAGGTCGTCAGGCATACCAGCGCCACCGAACCCGCCCACGGCGATGGTCGCCCCATCGGGAATCTCGGCCAGCGCCGTCTGTGCGTTGGGGGAAAGCTTGTCGATCATGGCTCTTGTCCTTGTTTTGATTTCGTCCACCGTCATGACCAGCAACACCGGTATGAGCGATGGCAATCCAGCAAAGATGACGGGGCGGGTGCGTGGCCGCGACGCATCACCGATGCCGGTCGGATCAGCTTGCCCAAGGACGGACAGCGTCACAATTTCAGTCTTCGGAAGGCTCGTTTAACCAGCCATTAACGGCCCGCGACAGGGCGTTCAAACACCTGCCACGCCGACCGTCATGCCACCGCACACGTACAACACCTGGCCGGTCACAAAGCCGCTGCGCGCATCCAGGAAAAACGACGCGGCCTGGGCGATGTCAGCGGGCACGCCGAGACGCTTGACCGGGATCGAGTCGATGATTGCCTGGGTGCGAGGACTGTCCGGCGGGTTGGCTTTTTCGAATAGCTCGGTGCGGATCGGCCCTGGCCCGATAGCGTTAGCGGTGATGCCCCAGCGCCCCAGTTCCAGGGACCAGACGCGGGTCATGCCCAGTAAACCGGCCTTGGTGGCGGCGTAGGCGCTGCGCAGCTCCTTGCCCAGGGCTGCGCGTGAGGACATGTTGAGGATGCGCCCGAAACCGGCCTGCTTCATGCCGGGTAACAACGCCTGCATGCATTGCAGCGAGCAACGCAGGTTGAGGGCCCAGACCCGCTCCAGTTCTTCTAAGCTCTGTTCTTCGGCGCTGTTAGGGCAAACCATGCCGACATTGTTGACCAGACGGGTGATTGGCCCCTTGCTCAACGCTTGCTGCAAGGCTTGGGCAGTGGCTTTCAGGTCGCTCAGATCGGCGATCAAGCCGTTGCCGATTCGGTCGATAATGACCGGCTCATAGCCTTCGTCGAAGCAGCGCTCGGAAATAGCGGCGCCGATACCGGAGGCGCCTCCGGTAATCAATACACGTTCTTTGGACACGGGGGTGTCTCCTTGGGTGGGAGCTAGACAGTGGCGACAGGATTGAGTGGCGCGCCCACCGCGCCAGGCAGACGCAAAGGCGGGGCGGTCAGCAGGAAACGATTGCGCTTGTTGGCCCGCAGCCACTGGGCCAGAGGAGTGAGATGCCAAAGCTCGCCCAGGTGTACGCCAAGTTTGAACAGGCAGTGATGGTGCAAGGGCATTACCGAACAGCATTCGTCGCCCTGACCATTGGGGAAAATTTCGACCGAGTAGTTGTCGGCGGCAATCGCGACCAGTCCCGAATCGGTGATCCATTGCAACAAGCGCTGGTCATTGCCGTCGAGCACTGTGCCGAGGTTTTCCAGCGCCTTGGCATCTGGCTGCTTGTTCATGCCAAGCACTGCCTGGGCGTAACCGGTGTGCAGGCAGACGATATCGCCAGGTTCGACCTGCACGTTATCGGCCTCCAACACCCGCATCAGTTCGTCATAGCCGATTGGCGTGCGGGCGTCGCCATAGTGATGATGCAAATCGATCATGACCCCACGGCCTTGCACGCAGGTTTCGGCCATGCGCTCGATGCCCAGTGCATGGGCGCAAGAGGTGCTGTGTGGGGCGATTTCGCCATGCAGGCCGCAGTCGGCGATATCACTGGGGCCAATAACATCGGTATGGGCGGCGTAGCCGTTGTAGTAAAGCGGTTCGGCCACGCCGTCGCCGTTGGCGTCGAACAGCGCGCCCACATGGGAGAGGGCGTCCCATTGGGTGGAGTATTGCAAGTGCAGGATTGCCAGGTCGTCACTGAGTACGTCCGGGCGTCCGGCTTCGATGCGGTCATATTGATAGTTCATGTTGACCCCGCCCTTGCGCAGCAAAGGGCGCAGGATCGGCGGCAGGCGATTGACGTTCATCGCGTTGCCGCCCGGATAGTCCAGCGGCAGGCTTAGGCAGAAAACCCGGCCCTCACGAACTTCGGCAATGCCCTGTAGTACTTTTTCGGGTGTCAGCAGATTGAGCCGGCCCTTTTGGTCATCGGGGCCGAAATCACCCCAATTCGAGCCTTCAGGGCGATGTTTCCAACGCGGTTGAGTCATAAGGCTTTCCTGTTGTTTTTATGGATGCTGAAGGCTCGCAAAGTCCCGAACGCTTGGCGGTCAGGCTCTCAGAGGTGCAAGACGCAGACAATTTTGCTTTTCCAAACGCAGGCTTAAGCGTTGCTTAAAGCGGCTGGCTGCTGGTTGCGCTCGTGCGGCACCAGTCGATCAGGCTGTTGGCGAAATCACGGCCAAAAGATGAAAGCCCGTCGAAATCCTGGGCACACAGCTGGAAGGTGCGTACAGCCCAAGGGTCGAGCAGCGTGCAGGCGCCAATCTTCTGTTGGCCCTTGAGGCGGGCGAAACCCGCCTGAGGCACGATGGCAATGCCAGCGCCGGCCTCGACCATACGTAAAA
Source organism: Pseudomonas sp. (assembly GCF_036404235.1). Lineage (GTDB taxonomy): Bacteria > Pseudomonadota > Gammaproteobacteria > Pseudomonadales > Pseudomonadaceae > Aquipseudomonas. Next base: position 16,713 of record NZ_DASWOT010000039.1, on the reverse strand, counting down.
TCGCATCGGTGCTGGCGACCTGGACTCGGATCGTCAACGGCGTATGCAGCGCGGCGGCGGCACGGCTGAGGAACACATGGATAGCGCTGCCTTCGAGCAACGAGACGAAGGCGTATTGCAACGCTTCCTTGAAAAACACCTCGCCGTTGGCCAGCACCGGATGGCCAAGCGGGGCGATCACCATCAGGCGACTGGACACCAACGGCACGCTTTGCAGCCCATCGGTCACAACGCTGCCAGAAACGATGCCCAAATCGGCACCACCATCGCGAATACTGCGCACGATGTCGTCGCTCAGGCGTTCGCGCATGTCGATATGCACGTCCGGGTGGGTCTTGAGGTATTCGCCGACCACCGGCGGCAGGTATTCGGCGATGGCCGTGGTGTTGGCCAAGAGGCGTAACTGCCCCTTTAGGCCAATGGCGTACTCCTGCAAGTCGCCAGTGAGCAGTTCCAGTTGGGCGAGGATGACGCGTGCATGTTGCAGGTAGGTTTTGCCGGCGTTGGTCAGCGTTACCCCTTGAGGTGAGCGCTCAAGCAAGCGCATGCCAAGGTTATCTTCCAGGTTTTTGATGCGATTGCTGGTCGCGGGCACCGAGAGAAACGAGCGCTCGGCACCGCGCGTCAGGCTGCTGGTTTCCGAGATATTAATGAATAGCCGGAAATCCGTGATATCGAAATGCATCGCCATGATTATTGACTTCTTTTGCAGGGATGACTGACCCACGGTAATGGCGGGCGCTACCCCTGTCCATATACGCCCGGCTCACGGGTTTACCACTGCGCCGGTTCGAAACGAAAGCCTGCGCCCTCGCGACGGATATAACCGCAATGTGGCTCGCCGAAATGCACCGGCATCAGCAACGCTTCCCGATCAGCTGCGCGGTTGAGGAAGTCCAGGCGTGTCTTGCGCGCAGTGTCGGCCCAGATGCAATAACCAGAGTTAACGTCCGGGCGCACGATCTGCAGCGGGCTGTGAAAAATATCGCCGCAGAACAGCCCTTCTTCGCCCCGTGAGCGCACGCGAAAAGCGACTTGCCCAGGACTGTGCCCCGGCGCGGGTTCAACCACCAGGCAGTCGGCGATTTCCTGTGGCGGCTCGATCATCACCCCAAGACCTTCGTTAATGATTGGCATGACACTGTCGAAGAACGAGTCGCCAAATACGTCGATAACGCCTGGTTCCTTGTTTTTACCTTCCTTGCAAAAGACAAAATCTTCCTTGGGGATGTAGTAACGCGCGTTGGGAAAGGTCGGCACCCAGCGATCGTCCTGCCAGGTGGTATTCCAGCCTACGTGGTCGGCGTGAAGATGGGTCAATACCACATGGGTGACCTTTTCCGGGTGCGCGCCTGCGGCAATCATCCATTCGCGCACCAGGGTATTGAGCATGTTCATCCGTGGGATGCCGGCGCGTGGCTTGAAGTTACCAACGCCGGTATCGACCACGATGATGTTGTTGCCCGCATGCACTACCCAGAACTGGATAGTGACGATCAATTTGTTCATGTGCGGGACCCAATGATTGGGCGCCATCAACTGCTGATGCTCATCAAGCACGCTGCGGTCGATATCGGGAAACAGAAATGCCGGGTCATGAGTGGGGCCCGCATATTCCAGAATCCGGGTGACTTTGATATCGCCGATCATGCGTGATTGCATCATGGTTTGTTTTCCTTTGTTCTTATGATTTAGGCCGCGTGGCCGCTGGGGGCGATGCGGTTTTGCGGGTGACTCATGAATGCCTGGTAAATATCGCAACCTGCACGATTGTCGAGAATGTATTGCTCAAGCAGGGTGATGACCCATTGCGGGCTTTGTACTGGCATGAAATGCCCCGAGGCAACGTGCAGCGTTTCGATATGGCTGGCCAGCGCTGCCAGGCGGTCGATCTCCGACGGTGGACGCAGGCCGTCGTATTCACCTGCGATGAACAGTGTCCGGGAGGGTAAACGAGGCAAGTCGTCTTCAAGTTCCATGCGCGCCAGCATGGAGAAGATCGCCGCGAAGCTCTGTGGGTCGGCGCTCAGCCAGCGATGGCTGAAGCTCTCGAACGCTTGCGGGTCAGTGCGCAACGGCGCGGGCCAGGTTTTTTCCAGAAGCTGCGGGATCAGTTCGCGCAAACCCTCGTGACGAATCGCCGCGGCGCACTCCAGTGTGGCATGTCGCGCGTGTGGAGCCACACCACAGGCGGGTGAAAAACCAATTAGATGGCTGATCAGTTGTGGGTAACGGGCGGCGAAACGGATAGCGATTGCTGCCCCGACTGCAACCCCGGCCAATGCTATCGGCCCTTCGATAGGCAGTGCCGCCAGCAGCGCGTAGAGGTCATCGACCTGTTCGTCGACAGTGGTTTGGCCAACGATTTTTTCGGAAAGTCCCGAGCCACGAACGTCGTAGCGTAATGTTCGAAACCTGTTATTGAGGCGAGTGCAGGGCGTGTCCCAGCTTTCCAGCGTGCCGCCCATTTCGTGAATTAATACCAGCATGGGGCCGTTTTCGGGGCTCAGTTCATAGCGCAGGACATTACCGTTGATCTTGATCCACTGCATGACAATGCTCCTTCAAACGCGTTCGAACAGCGCCGCCATGCCTTGGCCACCGCCAATGCACATGGTTTCCAGGCCATAGCGAACGTCTCGCCGACGCATCTCATGCAGCAGGGTGGTCATGATACGCACCCCGGTAGCGCCAATCGGGTGGCCTAAAGAGATGCCCGAACCGTTGACGTTGACCCGTTCAATGTCTTGCAGATCCCAGGCGCGCAGGACGGCCAAAGCCTGGGCCGCGAATGCTTCGTTGACCTCGATCAGGTCCATGTCCGCCAGGCTCAACTGAGTGCGCTCAAGCAGCTTGGCGACAGCGGGCACCGGGCCGATACCCATGCGCGCCGGGTCGCAACCGGCCGCCGACCAATCGACCAGGCGAGCAATGGGGTGCAGGTTGTAGCGAGCGGCGTATTCACGCGAGACCACCAGACAGCCAGCGGCGGCATCGTTTTGCTGGCTGGAATTACCCGCCGTGCAAACCCCCTCTGGCAGGAGGGTGCGCAAGCGGGCCATGCTGTCCAGGCTGGCGTCGGCCCGAATGCCTTCATCCATGTCCACCCATTCGCTGGCACCACGTTTGCGTGGAACCTCCAGTGCAATGACTTCCTCGGCAAAGCGTCCTTCAGACCACGCCCGAGCAGCGTTTTGATGGCTGCGCACGGCGAAGTGGTCGGCGTCTTCACGGCTGATGCCGTAATCGCGGGCCAGGTTCTCGGCCGTTTCCGGCATGCCCGAGATACGCCCGAAGCGCGACTCGGGCTGTGAGCGCTCGCGGCCACGCTCCAGGCGGTCGTGCATTTTCACGCTGCCAGCACGAGCGCCCCAACGCATATTGGTGGTGTAGTACTCGATATTGCTCATGCTTTCCACGCCGACCACCATCACGGCTTCGGCGTGTCCGGTCTGGACATGCATCGCGGCATCAGCGATGGCCTGCAAGCCCGAACCGCAGCGGCGGTCCAGGGTGTAACCCGGCACTGACAAGGGTAGGTCGGCAAGCAGGGCGGCATAGCGGCCCATGCAGGGTGCTTCGCTGTTTGAATAGGATTGCGAAACGATGACTTCGTCCAGCGAATCCGGGGCGATATCCAGGCGGCTCATCAGGGTGCGAATTACAGTGGCCGCCAAATGGTCGGCACTCAGTGACGACAGGGCGCCACCGAATTTACCGATAGGTGTTCTCAAGGGCGACACGATCAAAGCGTCCTTCATAACGCTGGTACCTTTTATTGTTAGCGTGTGCAAAGCGATGGACCCAGCATGGCGTCGCTTGGCTTGCCCGACAATTTCGTTTAGCGAAAGGCCGTCTTCCGTGCTGCTTAACGATGACTGTGCAGCGGTCATGTTTTCCTTAGTGCAAGTGTCGCTTAAGCAAATCCCAATACCCAACGCGCTGCGCGCTGCCCATGCTGGCACTGCTCCAGGCGTCTGCCGCCCGAAGCCCTAATAAGAAAATAATGATCGGGAATCCTCACATGCAAAAGCTTCCCCTGGCGCGACTCTGCGCGCTTTCCTGTATTGCGCCCATCGTGGCACTCCCTGGTATGGCCAAGGCTGATTTTCTCAGTGACAGCAGCGTTACGCTCGATATGCGCAACTTCTATTTCAACCGTGACTTTCGTCAAGACAACGCGGCTCAGTCCAAGCGCGAAGAGTGGGCGCAGGGCTTTATGTTCAATGCCAAGTCCGGATATACCGAAGGGCCGATAGGCTTTGGCGTGGACCTGTATGCGGCGCTGGGGGTGAAGCTCGATTCATCCGACGCCCGTGCAGGCACCGGATTATTGCCCAACGCCTTCGGCAACTCCGGGCCGGACGAATACAGCGATGTGTCGGGTGTCTTCAAGACCAAGGTGTCCAAGACCGAGCTCAAGGTCGGGGGATTCATGCCCAAGTCACCCGTGCTGCTGTCCAGTGATGCGCGATTATTGCCGCCCATCTTCAACGGCGCGACGGTGGTCTCCAGGGATATCGACAACGTGTTGATCGATGCCGGGCAATTTCGCAGCGTCAACTATCGCAACTCCAGCGGTAACCACGACGACTTCCTGACCGGCAACTATTCGGCCAGCAGCGATCGCTTCGACTACGCCAGTGCGGCCTACACCATCAGCCCGCAATTGACCGCGGCCTTTTGGCGGGCGGAGCTCAAAGACGTTTACCAGCAGAACTACTACAACTTATTGGCAACTCAAAAACTGGGAAGCTGGACTCTGGGCGGCAATGTTGGCTATTTCGACTCCTCGCAGGTCGGGGCGCAGCGTGCAGGCAAGATCGACAACGGCCTGACCTCCGTGCTGCTGTCGGCCAATCTTGGGGCGCACACCTGGCGGGTCGGCTATCAGGACAACAGCGGCAGTTCGCCGTTTCCCTATTTGCAGGATGCCGATCCTAACGTGGCCAACGTGGTGCAAATCCTGGATTTCACCCGTGCTCAGGAACGCTCCTGGCAAGTACGCTACGACGTGAACATGGCAGGTTATGGCATACCCGGCCTGACATTCCTGGCGCGTTATCTGCGCGGTGACGGGTTCGAAGTAGCCGGTAGCAATGCCAAGGAATGGGAACGCAACCTGGACGTGAGCTATGTCGTGCAGAGCGGCCCCTTGAAAAACGTCGGCGTGCGCTGGCGCAACGCGATGGTGCGTTCCGACGCGGCGGGGGAGCTGGACGAAAACCGGTTGATTGTGTCCTACACCATTGCCTTCAAGTGACCGAGACAAACGAAACTCATTGAACACCAAACGGATCACTGAGCATCCAGTGGTCCGTTGAGGTGAGCGGCTGATGCTTTGGCGAACGCTGCGATCAAGCAAACCAACGGACGCTATGACGCGCTTTAAAAGCTGAGTCCTCGGCATTGAAAATGGGTCGCATTTCTCTGATACAATTTGAAATGATTATTGTTTGCGTTAGAATGGCGCCTTTCTTATCTGTCTCAGGAATTGCGACCTTGACGCCTCGTCTCCCCGCCACACTGCTGCTGGCCGGCGCCTGCAGTGTTCTACCGCTGGCCCATGCCGCCGATGAATTGACCCTGCCTGCCACCCAAATCCAGAGCAGCGCCGAACAGGGTGACGGTCAGGACCAGACCCGAGGCTATCAAGGCAAGCCCGCTGGCAGCACCACTCGCCTGGGCCTGACCGACAAGCAAACGCCGCAGGCAGTGACCACCATCACCCGGCAAGCGCTCGACGACTTCAAGATCACTGGCATCAAAGATGCCTTGCGCTCTGCGCCTTCGGTGACCGTGGAGCAAACCGAAACCGACCGTACCGAGTTCACCTCACGGGGCTTCGACATCAACACCTTTGAATACGACGGCATGGGCATGCCGTTCGTAGGGACCACGCTGGTGGGCGAACAGGATCTGGCCGAGTACGAACAGATCGACGTCCTGCATGGCGCCAACGGCTTGATGAGCGGTGCGGGTAACCCATCAGCCACGGTCAACTTCGTGCGCAAACGGCCGACCGATACCTTCCAGGCACAAGTCGACACCAGCGTCGGCTCCTGGGACAACCGTCGGATAGATGTCGACGTTTCTGGCCCGTTGACGCCCACCGGCAACGTGCGCGGGCGCTTCATTTATACCCACGACAAGGGCAACTCGTGGATGGATCGCTACAGCCATGAGCGCAACGTCGCCGCTGGCTTGTTGGCGTTCGACCTGTCCGATGCCGACACCCTGACGGTGGGGTTTTCCCAGCACGACAGCGACTCTAACGGCAGTACATGGGGCAACCTGCCACTGGTCGACAGCAATGGCAACGCTATCCATTACGGCAGCCGAAGCTCCAGCATCGGCCAGCCCTGGACCTACTGGAACCTGCACACCCAGCGCGCCTTCGCCGAGCTAAAACATGACTTCGGCAACGGCTGGAACGCCACACTGACTGCAACGGGCATTAAGGAGAAGCAAGACACCAATATGTTCTACATCGCCGACGTAACCGGCGATGACGCCACGGCCTTTGCCGCTCACACCACCAGCGAGGACCATCAGTTGCTGGGCGAGGCCAAGGTGTCCGGTCCCTTCAGCCTGTTCGGCCGCGAGCATGAGCTGACCTTCGGTGCCGCGTATGGCCGTACCCATCAAAAGGCCCGGGAATACGATGCGGTCGACGGTGGCTACTACTCAACCTCATTCTCGGGCGTGCTGGCGGGCACGGCGGCCCATCCATCGTTCCTGTTCACCAGCGACAGCAACACACAAAACTTCAACGACAGCCAGAAGAGCGTGTACGCGGGGGCCCGTTTCAGCCTGGCCGATGACCTGCACTGGATCGCCGGTGCGCGCATGCTCAGCCTGGACGGTTCCGGCGACAGCTATGGTTCGGACTACTACACCCGCGCGCATGGCAAGGTCACGCCCTACACGGGCCTGGTCTACGACCTCGACAAACAGTGGAGCGTTTACGCCAGTTGGACGCAGATCTATAGCCCGCAATACAACCTGGGCTCCGACGGCAAACTGATCGACCCGCTCGAAGGTAAGAGCATAGAGGCCGGTGTGAAGGGCAGCCTGATGGACGACCGCCTCAACCTCACCGCTGCCGTGTTCAAGACCAATCAGCGAAACGTGGCCGAGTATGCGGGCTTCGTGGGTGGACAATCCGTCTATAACCCAATGGACTACAAGAGCCACGGCATAGAGCTGCAAGCCTCTGGCGAAGCACTGCCTGGCCTGGACCTGCTCGGCGGTTATACCTACGTCAGTATCGACAACGACGACGGCGACAAGGCGCGCAAATATGTGCCGACCCATAGCCTGCGCGGCATGGCCACCTATCGCTTGCCCGGATTGCCCCAAGCCAAGGTCGGTACGCGGGTCAGCTGGCAGAGCGCGGTGCAAAACGACTCGAACAGCGCCATCCGGCAGAACGCCTACGCCCTGCTCGACCTGATGGCCAGCTATGACATCGACAGCAACTGGAGCACATCGCTGAACCTGAATAACGTCACCGACCGCAAATACCTGCTGTCGCTATACGACAGTGCGACCACCGCCAGCTACGGCGCGCCACGTAACCTCGTCGCTTCGGTGACCTGGAAATACTGATTTGCCATACGTGTCGCCGAAGGCCCCTGAAGGTCGTTTGGACCTTATCGCAGCCTTCGGCAGCGCCTACAGAAAATCGCTTTTATTCAGATCGTTACAGTGTGTTTGGGGAGCTTGTGTAATCGTGGATTATTATCAACTTCCCACCCGTCCACAGCCCGCGCGCATCCTGATCATCGAGGATGACGTGGAGTTGTGCGCGCATCTGTGTGCCCATTTGAGCCGGCGTGGTTTCGAGCTGAGCAGTTCGCACCGTGGTGATGAGGGCTTGAGCATGGCGCTGCGGTTTGCGGTGGATCTGGTGCTGCTGGACATCATGTTGCCCAATGAAAATGGCTTGAACGTCTTGTCCTGTTTGCGCAGGGAGCGGGGCATACCGGTGATGCTGATGTCGGCTTTGGGGGCCGAGCAGGATCGCATCACCGGGTTCAGCCAAGGCGCCGATGACTACCTTCCCAAGCCTTTCAGCCTGGCGGAACTGGACGCACGCATCGATGCGTTGCTGCGGCGTGTGGCGATAGACCGCGCAATGGACGTTCCACAACCCCAGGCCAACCGCCCTGCGCTGGAACTGGATCTGCTTGCCCGGGACGTCAGTTTCAATGGTCAGATGGCCGGACTGACAGCATCGGAATTCCGGCTGTTGCTCACCCTTCATGAGCACACCGCAGAGCCCTTGACCAAGGCGTTCCTATACCAACATGTGTTGCATCGTCCCTACACGCGTCTGGATCGTGGGTTGGATGTGCATGTGTGTAACCTGCGTCGCAAGCTGGGCGCGATTCAGGTAAGTGCAATACGGATCGAAGCCGTGCGGCACCAGGGTTATGTGCTGCTGTGCGAGGGGCCTTCATGATGCATCGCCGACATCCGCTGTTGTGGAAACTGGCGCTGCTTCAAGTGGGTTTTTGCCTGTTATTGGTTTGGCTGGTGTGGGGCTGGGGCACGCAAGTTGAGCGCAGCACCTACTTTCTGGAAAAGTCCGACCGTATCGTACTCAGTGGATATGCCGCCGAGGCCGAGCAGGTATGGGCAACTCAGGACCGTGAGGGCGTAGAGCGCTGGCGACAGGCGTTGCAGCAGCGCGAACACACGTGGGTCGGCGTCCTCGATGGTTACTTGCAAAGTTTGGGTACGCAGCCGCTGAGTGCGAACGAGGTCAGCCACCTTACCTTCATGCGCAAGCTGAATTGGCCGATGAGCAAGCGCCTGGACGACGAGTTGCCCTACGTCAGCATCGAGTTCCCGAACCATCCGCACAGCGGTCGGCTGGTGCTGCAATTGCCGGAACGCCTGTTGCCACCAGGGCTGACACCCTGGACCCATTTATTCACCCATGGTGTTGTTCCGGCGCTGTTCGCTTTGGCTCTTGGCCTGGCGCTGTATCGCCATCTGGTGGTGCCGTTGACCGAATTGCGCGAGCGCGCCAATGCACTGCGCGCTGGCGATCTGGCACCGCTTGCGGGCAGTTCGGTTGCGTTGCGCCACGATGAGTTGGGCGAGTTGGCCCGCGCCTATGAACACATGGCTGAGCGCCTGCGACAAAGCCTGCATCAGCAGCGCCAGTTATTGCGCACCTTGTCCCATGAAATCCGCACACCGCTGGCGCGGCTAAAGATCGCCAGCGAAAGCGGACTGTCGCAACAGCATCTCGAACAGCGTCTGGCTCGGGAAATCGAGGACATGCAGCGATTGGTGGATGACTCGCTCAACCTTGCCTGGCTGGACACTGAACACCCCAGGTTGCAGGGCGAGAATGTGGTGGTGGCATCGGTGTGGGAAGCGCTGGTTCAGGATGCTCACTTTGAGAGCGGCTGGCCGCTGGAGGCGCTGATTTGTGAGCTGGACAGCGACTGCGAGGTTTACGTCCACCTCGACAGCTTCGCCCAGGCACTGGAGAACATTCTGCGCAACGCTATCCGCCATTCGCCCGAGCACAGTGTCATCCGATTGAGCGGTCGGCGAGAAGGCTGCGCCTGGGTGCTAGGGGTCGAGGATCTTGGCCCTGGCGTTGCCGAGGCGGACCTGGAGCGTATTTTCGAACCCTTCCTGCGCCTGGATGGAGCGCCAGGGACGGGGTTCGGTCTGGGCTTAAGCATCGCCCGGCGGGCCATTGAGTTGCAGGGCGGGCAACTGTGGGCCAGCAAGGGTACGCAAGGGTTGCGTATGAACCTGCGTCTGCCAGCGGCAAATGTTTAGAAAGTTAATGCGCTTTACTCGCAACTGCATCTAATTATCATATGCGATCTTTACTGGCCTGCCGCCATCGGCTGGGCTGACGTTTTGGAGATCGCCACATGCACCGCCTGCCGCCCTTGTCTCTGCTCACCTTGAGTGTTTGCAGCCTGTTGCCTATCAGCAGCTTCGCCGCAGAACCCGTTGCCCCGTCCCCCATCGAACTGGAAAGCCAGACGGTACTGGGTACCGCAGAGGAGGAGATCAAGCAGGCGCCGGGTGTTTCGATCATCACTGCCGAGGACATCAAGAAGCGTCCACCGGCCAACGATTTGTCGGAGATCATCCGCACCATGCCGGGCGTCAACCTGACAGGTAACTCCAGCAGTGGTCAGCGCGGCAACAATCGACAGATCGACATTCGTGGCATGGGCCCGGAGAACACCCTGATTCTGGTCGACGGCAAGCCGGTCGCCAGCCGCAACTCAGTCCGTTATGGCTGGCGCGGGGAGCGTGACAGCCGTGGCGACAGCAATTGGGTACCGGCCGATCAAGTCGAACGGATCGAGGTCATTCGCGGCCCGGCCGCCGCACGTTATGGCAATGGCGCCGCGGGTGGGGTGGTGAACATCATCACCAAACAACCGAGCCTGGAAACGCACGGTTCGGCCACGGTCTACCACTCGTTTGCCCAGCACAGCGACGAGGGTGAAACAGAGCGCATGAACTTCGGCCTCAGCGGCCCGATGACCGACAGCCTGAGCTACCGGGTTTACGGCAACATTGCCAAGACCGATGCCGACGATGCCGACATCAACAGCGGCCACGAGTCGGCGCGAACGGGCAATCAGACAGGCACTCTCCCGGCCGGACGCGAAGGGGTACGTAACAAGGACGTCAACGGCTTGCTGCGCTGGAAGTTGTCTCCCGAACAAACACTGGACCTTGAAGCAGGCTACAGCCGACAAGGCAATATCTACACCGGCGATACCCAGAACACCAACAGCAACAGCAGCGTGAAAAGCTTGCTTGGCCACGAGACCAACATCCTGTATCGGGAAACCTATGCCGTGACTCATCGCGGCGACTGGGATTTCGGCACCACGCTTGCGTACCTGCAATATGAGAAAACCCGCAACAGCCGAATCAATGAAGGCCTGGCGGGCGGCACCGAAGGCATTTTTTCCAGCACTGATTTCAACACCAGTGTGTTGCGTGATCTGACGGCCCATGGCGAGGTCAATCTGCCGTTGCACGCAGGCGTCGATCAGGTGCTGACGCTGGGCACTGAATGGGTTGAGCAACAACTGGATGATCCAAGCTCCAATGTGCAAACCACCACGGCAGGCGGCAGTGTCTCCGGACTTGCCAGCAGCAACCGCAGCAGCACGGCGTCGGCCCGGATTGCCTCAGTGTTCGTGGAAGACAACATCGAGCTTCGGCCCGGCACGCGGCTGACCCCGGGATTGCGTCTGGACCACCACGACATCGTTGGCGACAACTGGAGCCCATCGCTGAATCTGTCGCAGGTGCTCACCGACACGCTCACCCTCAAGGCCGGTATCGCGCGTGCCTACAAAGCGCCGAACCTCTATCAGCTCAATCCCAACTACTTGCTGTACAGCAACGGCCAGGGTTGCTACGGGCAGACCACCAGTTGCTACCTGCAGGGCAACGCTAATCTGGACGCCGAGACCAGCGTCAACAAAGAGCTGGGGATCGAGTACCGCAACGACGGCGTGGTGGCTGGCCTTACGTATTTTCGCAACGACTACAAGAACAAGATCGAGTCTGGCTTGACGCCGGTCGGCAATGCGACCGGTGGCACCGGCAGCACCGCCAACGCCAGTATTTTCCAGTGGGAAAACGTCCCCAAAGCATTGGTTGAAGGGCTGGAAGGCAACCTCACATTGCCGTTGAGCGAGCAACTGAACTGGACCAATAACTTCACCTACATGCTGCAATCGAAAAACAAGGAAACCGGCGACGTGCTATCGGTCACGCCCAAGTACACCTTGAACTCGATGCTTGACTGGCAGGCCAGCGATGACCTGTCGCTGCAACTGAATGTGGCGTGGTATGGCAAACAGACACCGAAAAAATACGATTACCACGGCCAGCGGGTCACCGGTTCGTCCAACAACCAGCTTGCCCCATACGCCATCGCCGGTATGAGCGGGACCTACGCATTGAGCAAAAACCTTAGCCTGACCGCAGGCATCGATAACCTGTTCGACAAACGCCTGTGGCGAGAAGGCAATGCGCAAGGCGTGACCAATATTGCAGGGGCGGGGGCCGCGACCTACAACCAGTCCGGGCGTACGTTGTACACCAGCCTGACGGCGTCGTTCTGATGCGTTGGTCGATAGCAAGCGTGTTGACTTTCGCGCTGCTGGCGCACGTTTCGCTGGCCGTTGCCAAACCGTCGCCGGACCAGCTCATGGACGCCCCTGTGTTACGTGAGCCCAGCGCCTACAGGTTCAACACCCTGGAACTGGATTCAGCAGACGCTGCGCGGCACTACCGGATATGGATCGGCCAGCCAGCCTCCGTGACGGTCGATACTCCGGTTGCGTATCTGCTCGACGGCAACGCGGCGATGGCTGCACTGGACATCGACGGGTTAAACCGTCTGGCAAAAAGTCCAGCGCCGCCGGTACTGGTCGCAGTAGGTTACGCCACACCGCTGCGCATCGAACGCACGGCTCGCACGTTTGACTACACGCCGAACGTTGCAGGCGCAGCGCAGCAACGCGACCCGCTGACGAATGTTCCCAGTGGTGGCGCCGATGTGTTTCTGGATTTGTTGACGCACACGATCAGGCCGCAGATCAACCAACTGCTGCGGGTGACGCCCAAGCGGCAATTGCTGTGGGGGCATTCCTATGGTGGGTTATTGGTGCTGCACACACTGCTGACCCGGCCTGAGCTCTTTCAGGCATACGCTGCTGCCAGCCCGTCGCTGTGGTGGCATAACGGCGTGATTGACGCTGAACGCGTGGGGCTGGAGCGGCGCTTACAGGGGAGTAGGCCGACGCTGCTGCTGATGCGTGGAGAGCTTGAGCCTGCCAGCCCGGTTGCTGCGACCCAGCCCCAGGTTGCCGCCGACGCAGCGGCTAAACACGTGTTGGCCTCGCTGCAAAATATCGGCCGATTGCAGACTCAGTACACCGTATTCCCCGGATTGGGGCATGGCCCGATGCTGCAAGCGTCCCTGCGTTATACCCTGGAGAGCTTAAGCCAACAGCAACCTCGCCCATGAGCTGCGATGCAGCCCACTGGCCAGATGCAGGGGAGGGTGGATCGTTTCGCCTGGTGTACACCCTCACCGCCAATCAATCTCCACCACCTCTCCTTTCAACCGTACCGGCCAGGTCCGTAATTGCAGCGCCGCGTCTTCCAGGCAGGTACCGTCTTGCAGTCGGTAATGCTGTTTGTACAGCGGCGAAGCAATCACTAAATCTCCCGCCAGATTGCCGATAATGCCGCGACCGATCACGTTGGCGCCGGACACCGGGTCGCGGTTATCCACTGCGTACAACGTTCGTCCGCCATCCGCTTGGGGCACGTAGAACAAAGCGACTTGCCTGTTGCCCACCAGCGCGACCACCCCGGAATTAAGCACCAAATCCTGTTGCCCACACACGGCACGCCAGACAGGTGTCGGGGCGTTGTCGGTCATTGCTGCATTGGCCTGGTTCATTGGGCTATTTCCTCGACGGCAATCAGGTTGAGTTCATTGGCGCGCGCCGGACGACGTTGGCTGCGTTCCTTGATGAAGTGGATGTCCGGGTCGCCACGCTTGTCGTTGACGAAGGTGCGGAAGCGCTTGAGTTTTTCCGGGTCTTGCAGGGCGTTGGCCCATTCACACTCGTAACGGTCGACTACGCATTGCATCTGCGCCTCCAGCTCTCGGGCCAGGCCCAGGCTGTCGTCGATCACCACGGCCTTGAGGTAATCCAGACCGCCTTCCAGACCCTCACGCCAGACTGAAGTGCGCTGCAATTTGTCGGCAGTGCGGATGTAGAACATCAATACCCGGTCGATGTAGCGAATCAGTGTTTCGTCGTCCAGGTCGGTGGCGAACAGTTCAGCGTGGCGCGGACGCATGCCGCCGTTGCCGCAGACATACAGGTTCCAGCCGTTCTCGGTGGCGATCACACCAATGTCCTTGCTCTGCGCTTCGGCGCATTCGCGGGTGCAACCGGAAACGGCAAACTTGAGTTTGTGCGGCGAGCGCAAGCCCTTGTAGCGATCCTCGATATTCAGCGCCATTTGCACGCTGTCCTGCACGCCATAACGGCACCAGGTGCTGCCGACGCAGGACTTCACCGTGCGCGTGGATTTGCCATACGCGTGACCGGTCTCGAAACCGGCGGCGATCAGCTCGCTCCAGATGTCGGGCAGTTCGTGCAATTGCGCGCCGAACAGGTCAATACGCTGACCGCCGGTGATCTTGGTGTACAGGTCGTATTTTTTCGCCACGGCGCCAATCGCGATCAAGCCATCCGGGGTGATTTCGCCCGCCGGAATGCGTGGCACCACCGAGTAGGTGCCGTTCTTCTGCATGTTGGCCATGAACGTGTCGTTGGTGTCTTGCAGCGGCACCAGCCAAGGCTCCTGGATTGGCCGGTTCCAGCATGACGCGAGAATCGAGCCGATCGCCGGTTTGCAGATGTCGCAGCCAACGTGGCCTTTGCCGTGGCGGGCGAGCAGGTCGTCGAAGGTCTCGATGCCTTCCACACGCACCAGTGCGTACAACTCCTGGCGGGTGAAGGCGAAGTGTTCGCACAGGCTTTTATCCACCGCGACGCCGCGTGCAATCAACTCGTGCTCGAAGACTTGCTTGAGTAATCCGGCGCAACCGCCGCAGCCGGTGCAGGCCTTGGTTTGCGCTTTCAGGCCAGCAATGTCGGTGCAGCCGCCATCGATGGCCGAGCAGATCGCGGCCTTGCTGACGTTGTGGCAGGAGCAAATAGTCGCCGTGGCGGGTAATGCATCGGCCCCCAGCGTAGGTGCGCCTTCGCTCTGCGGCATGATCAGGCTTGAAGGGTCGGCAGGTAATTTGATGCCGTTCTGTGCGTATTGCAGCAGGGTGTCGTAATAACTGTTGTCGCCGACCAACACCGCGCCGAGCACTTGTTTGCCATCCGCCGACACCACCAATCGGCGATAGCTGCCGCTGGCTTCGTCGATGAAACGATAGCTGCGTGCGCCAGTCAGCGCACCGTGGGCATCGCCGATGGAGCCAACATCGACCCCTAGCAGTTTGAGTTTGGTCGACATGTCGGCACCGAAGAACGGCTCGGCGTCCAGCCCGCACAACTGCGCCGCGACGTTGCGAGCCATTTGATAGCCCGGGGCAACCAGACCGAAAACGTTGCCGTTCCAGGCCGCGCATTCGCCGATGGCAAAAATGTCGGGGTCACTGGTGCGACAGTGCTCGTCAATCGCGATGCCGCCGCGAGGCCCCAGCTCCAACGCGCAGTGGCGGGCGAGGGCGTCCTGTGGGCGGATACCGGCGGAAAACACCACCAGATCGGTTTCCAGAAATTCGTCACCCGCAAAGTTCATCCGAAAGCGATAGTCCTCGCCTGGCGTAATCGACTGCGTGGCGCGCGACAAATGCACACCAACGCCCAATGCTTCGATACGTGACTTCAGCGCGGCGCCGCCGAAATCATCCAGTTGCACTGGCATCAGTCGCGGCGCGAACTCCACCACATGCGCTTCCAGCCCCAGAGACTTCAGCGCGTTGGCGGCTTCCAGGCCAAGCAGGCCGCCACCGACCACCACGCCGCGTTTCGCATGACTGGCCGCTGCGCGAATCGTGTCGAGGTCGTCCAGGGTGCGATACACCAAGCGCGAATCGCCTGCCGCGCCTTCAATCGGCGGCACAAATGGATAGGAGCCAGTCGCCAGCACCAGTTTGTCGAAGGTAAAGCAGCCATCGGCGGTGATGACTTCGCGGCGAACGCGGTCGATCTCCACTACTGGAACGCCCAGGTGCAAGGTCAACCCGCGCTGTTGGTACAGCGCGGCATCGCACATGGCCAGGGACTCGGCGTCGCGCCCGCCGAAATATTCGGACAAATGCACGCGGTCATAGGCGCGCTGGCGTTCTTCACCAAACACCAGGATGCGATAACGATTCAGCGCGCCGTCAGCGATCAACTGCGCGACGCACTGGTGACCGACCATGCCGTTACCGATGACGATCAGGGTCGGCACATTTTCAAGAGGGGCGACTGTGGTGTTCATAGCAAGTCCCGGCCAAAGCCATTCAGTTTTTTCGAAAGCAAAAAAAAAGGCGCCCGGAACCTTTCGGTTCCAGGCGCCTTTGCCTGTTCTGTGTTGGTTGCCGCCAATCCCGCCATTGTGCAGAGGGTGTCGGTGCAACCTGCTGAGCCCGATGCCCTCATGGGCTGGCGATCGTCATTGACCGTCAGGGCCGCCAGCCGCGCATTAAGGCTGGACTTGAAGGGGATCAAGCAAGGGATGTGCCAGCGAGTGGTTTAGAACGTGGGGCTGGGAAGTTACCGAGGTTTTCAGCCCCATCAATGCTGGGCGCGAGGTTTGGTGGCAGGCATTAATTCGCGTTCTTTTGCGCGTCGTCGTCCCTTTTACATCGCCGTTCAAAAGGCGCGAAAAAAGTGCGTGAAAGGTCATCGACGCTTCATTGTGATGCCAAACTTGCGTCTGTCGAACCTCAAAATACCATTGTTTATCCCTGCTTCTGCTTCTGCTTCTGCTTCTGCTTCTGCTTCTGCTTCTGCCGCAGGCGTAGGAGCAGGGCTTGTCCCGCGACCGGCGGGGAACCCGTCGTAAACCTGCACACGCGGCGTGACGGGCAAACCGCGCGCACCGGGTTTACTACAGAACGCAGTTCAATCTGTAGGAGCCAACTTGTTGGCGAGGCGACCAACG
>NZ_DASWOT010000038.1:0-28200 GCF_036404235.1 Pseudomonas sp. | reverse complement strand
CGCTGCATGCGTTCTTCTGGCATGCCGTACTGCCGCAATTTGAGGTGATCACGCTGGCGCATTTGCGGGGCCAGATTTCTCGCTACAGCCAGATCCGACTGTGGGGCTCTATCGGTTTTATCCTGACCGTGGTCGCACTGGGTCGCGTGTTCGAGTGGTTTAGCCTAGATACCTACCCGCAGGCCTTGCTGTTTATCATGCTGGGGATCGTCGCTAGTAGTTGGTGGGTGCCCAATGCCAGTCCTGTGGCGGCGAGTCAGCGCATTCAGGTGGGCGGGTTCCTCAGGCAGCTCACGTCTCCCGGCGTGCTGGCTTTTTATGCCTGCGTTGGGTTGATGCAGTTGAGTCATGGGCCTTATTACACATTCCTCACCCTGCATCTTGAGCGGCTGGGCTACGGTCGCGGGGTCATTGGCGTGCTCTGGGCGGTGGGCGTGGTCGCCGAGGTGCTGATGTTTATGGCGATGAGCCGCCTACTGCAGCGCTTTACGGTGCAGCAGGTACTGACGGCCAGTTTCCTCTTGGCCGCGCTGCGCTGGCTGCTGTTGGGCAACTTTGCCGAACATTTGGTGTTGTTGATTTTCGCCCAAGTGTTGCATGCCGCAACGTTTGGCAGTTTTCACGCTGCTGCCATCCATTTCGTGCAACGTAGCTTCGGGCCACAGCAGCAAGGGCAGGGGCAGGCACTTTACGCGGCACTGGCCGGGACCGGCGGCGCGATGGGGGCGTTGTATTCGGGTTACAGCTGGAATGCACTGGGCGCCGGATGGACCTTCAGCATCGCCAGTGTTGCGGCACTGGCGGCCGCCATCTTGTGTGCCACACGTATGAAAGAGGAGCGCGTATGAATCGCGAACAGCTGAGTATTGAGATCATTGAAGCCGGGCGATTCCTTTATGGTCGTGGCTGGTCGCCCGCCACCAGCAGCAACTATTCGGCACGGCTGTCGGCCAGCGAGGTGCTGCTGACTGTTTCGGGCAAGCATAAGGGGCAGCTGGGTATTGATGATGTCTTGGCGACGGATCTGTCTGGCAACAGTCTGGAACTGGGCAAAAAGCCTTCGGCGGAAACCCTGCTGCACACCCAACTGTATAGCTGCAAACCGCAAGTGGGGGCGGTGTTGCACACTCATTCCGTCAACGCTACGGTGTTGTCGCGACTGACCGACGCCGATCATCTGGTGTTTGAGGACTACGAGCTGCAAAAGGCCTTCAGCGGCGTTGTCACGCATGAATCCCGCGTGCTGGTGCCGATTTTCGACAACGATCAGGATATCGCGCGGCTCGCCTCGAAAGTCCAGCCCTGGCTCGATGATCACCCCGATTGCGCCGGTTATCTGATTCGGGGTCACGGGCTATACACTTGGGGGGCGAAGATGAGCGATGCATTACGCCAAATCGAGGCGTTCGAATTCCTGTTCGAATGTGAATTGAAAACCCGCGCCATCCTGAATCGTTGAATGCGGTCTTTGTAGACCGCGCGCACTGCCTGAATGAACGCACTTGACCGGATAGAAAGCCGGCAGGCGTGGACCGAACCGAGGAACTACCGTCATGAGCATCCTGTCCGTTTACCATGTGTCATCCCCTGATGTGCCGAACAAGGTCCTGACCCACGTTGAGGATATCGCCTCGACGTTGGCCGAACACGGTGTGGCGTTTGACCGTTGGCAGGCATCCACGCCGATAACTCCGGGTGCAAGTCAGGATGAGGTGATCAACGCTTATCGCACGCAAATCGACACGCTGATGACCGAGCGCGGTTATGTGACGGTTGATGTCATCAGCCTCAACAGCGATCACCCGCAAAAAACTGAGTTTCGCGCCAAATTTCTGGAAGAACATCAGCATGGCGAAGACGAAGTACGGTTTTTCGTGGCGGGTCGTGGCTTGTTTACGCTGCATATCGGTGATTTTGTCTACGCCGTGCTCTGTGAAAAGAACGACCTGATTTCAGTCCCCGCAGGCACTCGCCACTGGTTTGACATGGGCGAAAATCCACACTTCGTCGCAATTCGCCTGTTCAACAACCCTGAAGGCTGGGTGGCGAATTTCACTGGCGACGACATCGCGGGCCGATTCCCGCGACTGGAAGATTGAGGTTTAGATGTCCATCAAAGCGATTCTGACCGATATCGAAGGTACCACCAGCGCTGTGAGTTTCGTATTCGATGTGCTGTTCCCCTACGCCGCCGCTCATTTGCCGGATTATGTCCGTCAGCATGCCACCGAGCTTGCTGTGGCTGCGCAGTTGGACCTTGTGCGGGCGGATAACCATGAGCCTGACGCCGACGTCGAACGGGTGATCGAGATTCTGCTGGACTGGATCGCCGAGGACCGCAAGGCCACGCCGCTAAAAGCGTTGCAAGGCATGGTCTGGGCGCAGGGTTATCAGGCGGGGCAACTCAAGGGGCACGTTTATCCGGATGCGGTGGAGGCGCTCAAGCGCTGGCATCAGGAGGGCTATGAACTCTATGTTTATTCCTCAGGCTCCATACAGGCACAAAAGTTGATTTTCGGTTGCTCTCAAGCAGGCGATTTGTCAGGGCTGTTCAGCGGCTATTTCGACACCACCTCGGGCCACAAGCGCGAATCGCAATCGTACCGGACCATCGCCGCTGCAATCGGTCACGCGGCGCAGGAGATACTCTTTCTGTCCGACATTGTCGAAGAGCTCGATGCAGCGCAGGAGGCGGGCATGGCGACCTGCGCACTGGTGCGCAATGGTGGCGAGTTGCTCGGTCATCCGAATGTTGCAAGCTTTGTCGTGATCGATCCTACGCATTACTGAGTGCCTGGAGCCCCATACCCCACACATAACGATTCACTCTCTGAGTGGGTCGTTATGTAAATGGCGCAGTAAAGATGTAAGCAAATTTTTGTAGTCCTGTGGGAAGCGGCTTGTTTATAAGTCAGTGATGCCTGTTTGTTTTCGCTTTTATGTTTAACCCCCTTTGACTGTGTAACCCTGCGTCTGTCGGATCCCGGCAACCCTCGCGATGTCGCTGCCATGTGTTTGTTTGCATGACAGGGACATCCCGGCGGCTGTATTCACCGAAGCTGTACTCAATAAAAAAGAAAACACCAATAGGGACGACACACAGAGATTTTAAAGGAGGGGAAATGAAAAATATGGAAGCGGGGACACTGAACCCATTGATACAGCAGATGGTGACCAGCATTACCGATATGGACGGCGATGCGGCCATTATCAACGCTCTGGAATGGCTTAGGGGCGAATGCGGTTGCAAGCGAGCAATGCTTTACCAGTACAGAAGCGGTGTACTGCTGAGCTGCATCACCTCCAATGTCGATGGGTATTGGAAGGATCTGTATTGTCAGGGACGGTTGATGATCGAGGATCCCGTCGTGCGCTATTTCCGGCAAACCATGGGATTCCTTGACTGGAACGAGGCGTTCGACACCTACCCGCCGTCGGCTGCCTATATGGCTGCGGTGGAAGATTGCGATCTGTTACCGGGTTTTTCGTACGGTTATTCCAGTCAGAGCCGATCGAATAACGGGGTGGTGACGATTTGTTCGTTGAACGCTATGGAAAGGCCGCTTACTCACACCGACCGTTATCTGCTGGCCAGCCTGGTGCCGATGCTGCATGTCGCGGGTAATGGTAGGCAACTGCACAACCGTTCGTTGACTCAAAAGGAAGTGGATACCCTGAAGTGGGCGAGACAAGGCAAGACAGCGTGGGAAATAGGCCTAATCAATGAGGTTTCGGAGGCAACGGTAAAGCATCATTTCAAAAGCATCTACGCAAAGCTTGGTGTGTCCAATCGCGCACAAGCAGTAGGCGAAGCCTTATGCCGTGGCATCATTCAGTAACTCCGGCTCCCGCCAGTACTATTGAACATTGATGCAAAAAAAACCGCGAGAGCTCGAAAGCTTTCGCGGCAACAAACTGGCAGAAACAGGGGAGTCAAAGAACGTCGCCATAGCGACATAAAACGTTTAACGCGTGTGGTAAGTCGGCAAATCAAATCGATGCTGGCTTTGCAGCATTGAGATTGCGGGTAATTCACTGGCCTGAGCCGCCAAGTCGCGGCGGATGGCGCTGATCACCCATTCCAGCTGAACCGGGGTATGCAATTGTGCGTACGAGACCGAACGGCGGATCTGCTTACCTTCGCTGTTTCGTAACGACAGCAACACACCACCGTCTGGACGGGATTGAGTAGTGACTTCGAAATCTGAAAATACGGACGAGAATTTTTCTTGGATGAAAGTCATGTCTAGTGGCTCCATTGCTCAGGGATAACAAGCTTGGAAGTACTAGTGCAGTGACTGTGCCACTATTTTATGGTTTATTAATTCATTAAAAAACAATGAGTTATGAATAATCTAATTTTTGTGCTTCGTGCAAATTGCATGAATAGCCATCAAGTGTCCTGCAATTTGCCAGAGTGTGAAGGCGGCCAAGGAGGAGGATGTCCGGCTTACTGAGAGCTCTGACCTCGATCTGTCGGTTTTATGTACTTTACCTGTACGAGTTTTCGCTGCAATGCACTTCATTCAGACAGACGGCTGCGTCTATGGGGGCTATCGAAAACCTTTTCTGGCCGCCCAGCCATGTGCCTGCCATCGTCCGCACATGGCATGGAAACTTGACCGCAAACATGAGGGTCTGAGATTTGCGGCGAACGTATCAATTAATCACGCGCCTGTGGCGCTCAAGGAGCACTGAATGTCCGACAACGCTAAACCCTTAGGTTCTGCCACGCGCATGACCGATGACGAAGCGCTGGAGTTTGCCGAGCAGGTCTTTGATCGCGCGCGCGCAGGCGATGCGGTGATGCTCGATCGCTTGTTGGAGAACGGCTTGACACCCAACTTGCGAAACCACAAAGGCGACACATTGCTCATGTTGGCCAGCTATCACGGCCATCAGGAGGCAGTAAAGGTACTGCTCAAGCACAAGGCCGATCCAGAAGTCCGTAATGACAATGGTCAGAGCCCGATTGCAGGTGCGGCGTTCAAGGGCGATCTGGAGGTTGTGCGTCTGCTGGTTGAGGGTGGAGCGAATGTTGAAGGTGCCTCGGCTGATGGCCGTACAGCATTGATGATGGCGGCGATGTTCAACCGCACGGCGATTGTTGACTACCTGATTTCCAAGGGTGCCAATCCGCACGTGCAGGATGCCAAGGGCGTAACCCCGTTGATGGCGGCACAAACCATGGGGGCAAGTGAAACCGCCGACCAGTTGACCAGGCTCGGGGTGTAATTGAGTACGTGAATCGACAGATAGAGGCGTGAAGGATTTCCCGTTATTCTTCGCGCCTGTTTTTTTGCCCGGACTCTCATCGCCATGAAAGCGCAGCTTATCGAATTCATCCGTAAAATCAGCTCCGGCTGCATGGGTGACGAAGAAATCGCTATGATCGCCGCCGAGGCCGCTCAGGCTTATGCCGGACCGCAGGCTTTTCTTGCGGCCAATCCCGATATCAATTACGACGACACCTTTGCTATTGCTCTGGGTGAGTGGGTCGTCATTGGCAGTCTGCCGGAAACGGTGCTGTTCCAGGCCGACACTTATATGGATCTGCTGGAGCAGATCATGGCGTCGTTCGGTCCGGGTGTGACATTCAACATCAAGCCAAAACAGTTGGCCAAGACCGAGCCTCTCACAGCGCTGAATCGGATTCAGATTCAGTTGAGCAGCATGAACAAGGACGTGGGCGGTTACGTGCTGATGAATATCAGCCAACCGCTGGATGACGAGCTGCAGGCTGTGCTGGTGTACGGCTGCGATCAAGCGCGGGTGATCGAGTTGGGGGCTGAGCTGGGGATTGCCGTGGCGCCAGCCCTTCAAGCACTCAAGGCAAATTGACCGGAAGGCGTAGGTCCTGCTGATGTACCGCGTTACCGGGTTATCCAATAAGTGGGCAGCGGTGTACTGCGCCGTATCAAATATGCCCGCGCACGGAACCCTTGCAGGGCGCCGCTTTCCTAAGCAGGGCAAGCCTCACTAAGGAGCAACACCATGGGTTCTACATTCAATGGTCTGATTGGACTGATCATTCTGGCGCTGGATATCTGGGCCATCATCAATGTACTGAAAAGCGGCGCCGAAACCGGGATGAAAATCCTCTGGGTTTTGCTGATCGTGCTGCTGCCGGTTCTCGGTCTGATCATCTGGGCGATCGCCGGTCCGCGAGGCAACGTCCGTATTTAAGCTGCTCAATGAGCCTGTTCCACCCGACGCTTGATTGCCGGTATGCAGTCAGGCGTTTTTTCTGCGCGCTGATCGGCGTGCCGGCCAGATTAGCCATGAGATTCGACCTGTCATCCTCGGCGACGTAGAATGCGCGCCTTTCTTATGGGCGGCTCGCCGTCCAGTCACCAGCATTTATCGGGGATCTACCCATGAGCGATTATCAAGAGACGTTGTACGAAGGTTACGGCCAGCGCTTTCGTATAGAAAAACTGCTCCACGAAGTGCGCACCGAGCATCAGCATCTGGTGATCTTCCAGAACCCGCGCATGGGACGTGTGATGGCACTCGATGGCGTGATCCAGACCACCGAAGCCGATGAGTTCATCTATCACGAAATGCTCACCCACGTGCCGATCCTGGCCCATGGCGCCGCCAAGCGCGTGCTGATTATCGGCGGCGGTGACGGTGGCATGCTGCGTGAAGTCGCAAAACATCGCAGCGTCGAACACATCACCATGGTCGAGATTGACGCCACCGTGGTCGAAATGTGCAAGGAGTTTCTGCCCAACCATTCCAAAGGTGCGTTCGAGGATGCACGCCTGAACCTGGTGATCGACGATGGCATGCGTTTCGTCGCCACTACCCAGGAAAAATTCGACGTCATTATTTCTGACTCCACTGACCCGATTGGTCCTGGCGAAGTGCTGTTTTCGGAAAACTTTTATCAGGCTTGCCATCGCTGCCTGAACGAGGGCGGCATTCTGGTGACCCAGAACGGCACGCCATTCATGCAACTGAGCGGCGTGCAAACCACTGCCGGACGGATGCGCGGTCTGTTTACCGACTGGCACTTCTATCAAGCGGCCATTCCAACTTACATCGGCGGCGCCATGACTTTTGCCTGGGGTGCGACGAACACGTCCTATCGCAAGCTGCCACTGGAGACTCTTCGTCAGCGTTTCGCCGGCAGCGGCATTCTCACTCGTTACTACAACCCGGAAGTGCATATCGGCGCTTTTGCGCTGCCGCAGTACGTTTTGCAAGCGGTGAACAAGCCAAGCAATGACTGACTAAAAGTTACGCTTGTATAACTTTTAAATAGAATGTTACTCATATGTAACATTTTCTGGTGTTTTCCATTTGTTACGTATACATTCCATCGCTGATGAAATGTTATACAGGCATGACAAATGGACGCTCTATTACTGGTCGAACGTCTTGGGCGACAGATTGAAGGCATGCGCAAGACCCGAGGTCTGACGCTGATCGATCTGGCGGCGCAGGCGGGCGTCACTCGGCAAAAACTCTCGGAAATTGAAAAAGGCAGCCCCACAGTCTCGATCAACCTGTATGCAAAAGTGCTGGCGGCGCTGAACGCTGAATTGAGCGTTGTACCGGCACGCCGACCTTCATTCGAAGAGCTGCGTGAGGTGTTCAAGTGAAGCCTCTGCATCGGGTAAGGATTTTCACGCCTGAAGGCGATAGTGGAGAGTTGTCCTCGACCGACATCGGCGATTACCTGTTTCGCTACGGCCTGGACAGCGATCCCCGTTCGCAGGTCAGTCTTACCATGCCGGTTCGTGATAATGCTTTCATGTCGCGCAGCTTGCATCCGGTGTTCCAGATGAACCTGCCGGAAGGTTATGTGCTGGAACAGTTACGCAATCGTCTGGCCAAGACCACGCCTATCGATCCCATGTTGTTGATCGCCCTGACGGGTAGCGGCTCGCCTGTGGGGCGTGTCGCCGTGAAATCCGCGGCCATTGACGAACTGCTTGCCAGCCAGCGGGCTGCGGTTGGGAGAAGTCTCTCTGAAATCCTCAGTTGGAGTGGCACTGAGGATCTTTTCACCGAACTGGTCGACAGTTATCTCCTGCGCACCGGCATTTCAGGCGTCCAGCCCAAGGTCATCGTGCCCGAGGTTTCTGGCTTCGAGTCAGGCCCGAAAGCGACAATGCTGATGCCCGAGCTGATCGTGAAGTCCGGTCGCAACGACTTTCCGGGTCTGGCCGTCAATGAGTTCTTGTGCATGGACGCGGCGCGCCGTGCGGGGATGCCAGTGCCCGAATTTTACTTGTCGGATAATCGACAATTGTTCGTCATGCGTCGCTTTGACCGTGAAGCCGATCAACGCGCGATTGGTTTTGAGGACATGGCAGTACTGATGGGCTTGGGCACTGAACAAAAATATGACTCCAGTTACGAAAACATCGCCAAGGCCATCCGTATATTTTGTGCGCCCGAGCAGATCCAGGCATCTCTCGAACAATTCTTCGATATCGTTGCGCTGAGTTGCATCGTAGGAAATGGCGACGCGCACTTGAAGAATTTTGGCATTCTTTATCACGATCCGTTGGGCGGCGACGCGCATCTAGCGCCAGCCTACGACATCGTCAACACAACGGCTTATCTTCCTGATGACTCGCTCGCACTGCGTCTGGCTGGATCGAAAAGTCTGTTCGGTTCGCGTCTCGGGATTCTGGAATTGGCTTCGATCTGTGGCATCCGCAAGCCTAAACCCCGCTTGCAGCGACTGGTCATGGCCACACGAGACTCCCTGAAGGCCAATGCCGGGTTGGCCGAAGAAGTCCCCAAGGTGCTGGCCGCCATCGAGTATTCGCTCGGTTTATACGATCAGTCGTTCAGATAGGTGCCGATTCGACTTCGCATCTTTGTAAGCAATTATTTGAGGCTGCGACAAACAACAGAATTTTCACGGCTTTTGCTGAAAAATCCGCAGCGCTTCAAAATGCCTGATCAAACGAGCGTCGCGGCAAAGCAATGGGCGCTCTCGCAACAATACCAACGTCTTCTCATGAAGAATCGCGTGCATCAGTGGTAAACGGTGGGCGATCACGTAATATTTGCCACCCGCGATCCCGACCGGTTTTTTGTCTTCGGGCGCACAGGCTTTTCGAATTTCAACCTGAATCCAACGGATCCTAGAATACATGGCCAAAACGGACGCCCTGGCGCGCGCGCCGCAACCTACTGTCAAATCGCACCTGGCGTATACGCTGCTGAGCGGTCTGGTGTTGATGGTTCTCTACACTCTGTTGCGCGTTGCGCTACTGGTCTACAACCGCGAAGGGATCGGCGAAACGCCAGCCGCAAGCTTCATCGAAGCGTTTGCCAATGGCCTGCGTTTTGATCTGCGGCTGGTGGTTTATCTGTTGATTCCGCTGTTGCTGGCGTTGTTCAGTGCGCGGCTGATGGCGATGCGGGGTCTTTTTCGTTTCTGGCTGACGCTGGCCGCCAGCCTCACAACCTTCTTCGGCTTGATGGAGATGGACTTCTACCGTGAGTTCCACCAGCGCCTGAACGGCCTGGTCTTCCAGTACGTCAAGGAAGACCCGAAAACCGTACTGAGCATGCTTTGGTACGGTTTTCCGGTGGTCCGTTATCTGTTGGCATGGGCGGTGGTCACCTGGCTGCTCAGCCTGGTGTTCAAAGGCGTGGATCGTGCGACTCGTCCTAGTCGTCAGTTCAGCTTGAGCACTTCGAGCAATCGCAAGGTTGCGCCGTGGTATACCCGTATTGGCGTATTTGTGGTGTGCCTGTTGATTGCCGTTGTTGCTGCTCGCGGCACACTGCGTCAAGGTCCACCGCTGCGCTGGGGTGATGCCTACACTACCGAATCCAATTTCGCCAATACACTGGGCCTCAATGGCACGCTGACGTTGATCGCCGCTGCCAAGAGCCGGATGTCCGAAGACCGCGACAACATCTGGAAAGGCACGTTACCGGCTGCGCAAGCGCAGCAGACCGTGCGCGATATGTTGCTGACGGCCAATGACAAGCTGATCGACCCTGACACTGCCGCTGTGCGTCGTGACTTCACGCCACCGGCCGACAAAACCCTGCCGATCAAGAACGTCGTGGTGATCCTGATGGAGAGCTTCGCCGGTCACTCGGTGGGCGCTTTGGGTGATGAGTCCAACATCACGCCATACTTTGACAAGCTGTCAAAGGAAGGCCTGCTGTTTGACCGCTTCTTTTCCAACGGTACGCACACCCACCAAGGCATGTTTGCGACCATGGCCTGCTTCCCGAACCTGCCGGGTTTCGAGTACTTGATGCAGACGCCTGAAGGCAGCCACAAACTGTCCGGCTTGCCGCAACTGCTGAGCGCGCGCAAGTACGACGACGTGTACGTTTACAACGGCGATTTCGCCTGGGACAACCAGTCGGGTTTCTTCAGCAACCAGGGCATGACCAACTTTATCGGTCGTAACGACTTCGTCAATCCAGTGTTCTCCGATCCGACGTGGGGTGTGTCCGACCAGGATATGTTTGATCGTGGCGCGCAAGAGCTCAAGGCTCGCGAGGAGAATGGCCGTCCGTTCTATGCATTGCTGCAGACCCTGTCCAACCACACGCCTTACGCGCTGCCTGCCCAGTTGCCGGTGGAACGTGTCACCGGGCATGGTTCGCTGGATGAACACCTCACCGCCATGCGCTACTCGGACTGGGCGTTGGGGCAGTTCTTCGAGAAGGCCAAAAAAGAGCCGTATTACAAGGACACCTTGTTCATCGTCGTTGGCGACCATGGTTTTGGTAACAACGAGCAGATCACTGAAATGGACCTGGGCCGCTTCAACGTGCCGATGCTGATGATCGCGCCTGGCCTGCAAGAGAAGTTCGGTACACGCAGCAGTATCGTCGGAACCCAGATCGATATCGTGCCGACTATCATGGGCCGCCTGGGTGGCGAAACGGTCCATCAATGCTGGGGGCGAGATTTGCTGAACCTGCCGGATGGCGATAAAGGCTTTGGCGTGATCAAACCCTCGGGCAGCGAGCAAACGGTGGCCATCGTTACGGGCGATCGCATTCTGATCGAGCCCAAGGAGATGGAACCGAAGATCTACAGCTATACATTGGGCATCAAGCCTCATGCCGAACTGATCCCTGATGCTCCTGATGTGGCGCAGTTGCGCAAGCAGCTGGACAGTTTCCTGCAGGTCGCGACCAAAAGCCTGTTGGACAATACGGCGGGGGTAAAAGACGCCAAGCCGTAGTCTGATGACTGCTTGAAAAAGAGGCCTTCGAGATTACTCTCAAGGCCTCTTTTTTTGCCCTCTTACCAAGCCCCTGGCTGACAAATCGGTGGAACGAATACCGGAAAACCGAAGTCCGAGTTTTGTAGGCCGGTTTGCGGCCTTGCGCAGGAGAAACTGATGAAAATCTGGACAATTTCGTTTCTGGATAAAGACGGCGTACAGCAGACCCTCGATCTTGAGTCCGAGCAGCGTCCAAGTGAAGAGCAGGCCGCGCATCGTCTGCGTCAGCGGCTGTTTCCGGTCACCAACGATCTTGATCTGAACGACCTTGAAGGTCGGACCGCGGAACCTACGGTGAAAACACTCAAAGAGCAGAACTCAGTACAGATTCTTTCCATCGTCCAAGCGTCATGATGGGTCACTCCCGTTGCGTCTGATGTGGCAATTGGCAACTCGCTATCAATGGGCGTAGTCTGCAAATGAGGCTGATGAAGCATCTATCCGAGCCAGTTCTCGTATCGGTGCCCGTCTTGTAAAAGCAGCATCGGCCTTGCAGCTACATGCTTGAGTCCCTGCGGCAGATTATCTGTTGTGTTGCGCCCCTTCTTCGCAGGGGCGTTCAGGGATGGTTGAAACTCTATCTATCGTTGCATAGGAGGACGTTTCATGAGCACAGCCTATCAAGAAGACATCAGCAGTAATGTACTGCGCCGCATGAAAGAAGGCGGTTTTGACTTCGCTCGTATCCATCCCATTGAGTTCTATGCGGTGTTCCCGGACGAGGAGCGGGCACGCCAGGCAGCCGAACAGTTTCGTGGTGAATCCCTCAATACCCAAATCAATGCCCGTGACGACGGCGCGTGGCATTTGCAACTGAGCAAAGTGATGTACGCCACCTATGACGGGATCGGCGATTTCGAGCAGGACTTTCAGACGGCAATCGACTCGCTGGATGGAGAGGTCGAGGGTTGGGGAGTGACACAGGAGATAAAGCGCTTTCATGCTTGAGGCCAATGATTTGATCCTTGCGTAACAGTTGTCCCTCGGAGTTGCCTGAGGCGACGAACCGCGAGCGGCCTGATACTCGTCGTCCGTTGAATCGCATCGCAGCCTTCGGCAACTCCACTGGGGCGCGCAGCAGTGATTAGTTTGTGTGCTCTAGACGCAAACATGAACATATCGCGGCGCCCAATGACGCCATCGCCAAAAAAAAGGGAAAAAAAAGGCCGCTCAGTTGAGCGGCCGAAAGGGAAATTCGGTGAAAAGTCAGTTTTGGTCACGCTTGCCTGTGACACTGGGCCGGTTTTGCTGTGCCGCCGATCCCGTTTGGACATGTTGGCTGGTCTGCATGAACGCGATTATCTAGAAACAAAGTCCTGTCGTGAAATCAACTCTGGCTATGCTGCTAATAGTTTTTCCGCCCGTGTGATGCTTCTCTTTGAGGCGTAGGAGAATTGGTTGGAGTGCCTCTTGCACAGGAATGGTGCGAAGGGGCGTTGTTGATTGTATAACCAATTGATTTTAAAGCGTTTATGCCGCTGGCACGGGCCTTGCGAAGGTCCATGTGTCCAAGGTGACAAGGAGTACGGCATGACCCGCACCTTTTATGATGAGATGTACGATGCAGGCGGGGTGGTCCGCCCGCATTATCGGGAATTCGCCCGCTGGCTGGGTGAAGCGCCCCCTGAGCTTCTGGCTCAGCGCAGGCGTGAGGCCGATCTTTTATTTCATCGCGCCGGGATTACATTCACGCTGTACGGTGACGAGCAGGGGACTGAACGACTGATCCCTTTCGATACGATTCCTCGGAGCATCCCGGCCAGCGAATGGCGGGTTATCGAGCGTGGTTGCATTCAGCGTGTGAAGGCGTTGAACATGTTCCTCGCCGATCTCTATCACGACCAGCGCATCATCAAGGCCGGGATCATTCCTGCCGAACAGGTGCTGGCCAACGAGCAATATCAGTTGGCGATGCAGGGTCTTAATCTGCATCGCGATCTTTACTCTCATATTTCTGGTGTCGACCTGGTACGCGATGGCGACGGGACTTATTACGTTCTCGAAGACAATCTGCGTACACCAAGCGGTGTGAGCTACATGCTCGAAGACCGCAAGATGATGATGCGTTTGTTCCCCGAGCTGTTTGCTGCACAGCGCATCGCGCCCGTTGATCATTACCCCAATCTGTTGCTCGACACCCTGAAGAGTTCCAGCCCGCTGGATAACCCAAGCGTTGTGGTACTGACACCAGGGCGGTTCAACAGCGCGTTTTTCGAGCATGCGTTTCTGGCGCGGGAAATGGGCGTTGAACTGGTTGAAGGCGCCGATTTGTTTGTGCGTGATGATCGGGTGTTTATGCGCACCACCGATGGCCCGAAAGCGGTGGACGTGATTTACCGGCGACTGGACGATGCATTTCTCGACCCATTGGCGTTCAACCCGGATTCGATGTTGGGCGTGCCGGGGCTTTTGTCGGCCTATCGTTCAGGCAATGTAGTGTTGGCCAACGCGATCGGCACTGGAGTGGCTGACGATAAGTCGATCTACCCGTTTGTCACCGACATGATCCGTTTCTATCTCGACGAAGAGCCGATCCTGCAGAACGTGCCGACCTGGCAGTGTCGTAAACCGGAAGAGTTGTCCCATGTGCTGGCAAATTTGCCGGACCTGGTGGTCAAGGAAACCCAGGGCTCCGGCGGTTACGGGATGCTGGTGGGGCCTTCGGCGACGGCTGCCGAAATCGAATCCTTTCGTGCCCGACTCAAAGCCAGGCCCCACTTGTATATCGCTCAACCCACTTTGTGCCTGTCGACCTGCCCGACGTTCGTCGAAAACGGCATTGCCCCGCGACACATCGACTTGCGCCCATTCGTGCTGTCCGGACGAGAAACCCGTGTCGTCCCTGGCGGACTCACACGCGTTGCCTTGCGTGAAGGATCGTTAGTGGTCAACTCGTCACAGGGTGGCGGAACCAAGGACACTTGGGTGGTCGAGGATTAAGGATGCCTGCCAATGCTAAGTAGAACTGCCTCGGATTTATATTGGATGTCGCGTTACCTGGAGCGGGCTGAAAACCTCGCACGGATGCTGGACGTCAGTTATTCGTTGTCCTTGATGCCTCAGGACGACCGTGGCGACGGGTTGAATGAAATCGCCATGCCGCTGCTGATTACCGGAACGCTGGACGACTACCTTGAGCGTCACGGTGAGTTGCACGCCGAGCGCTTGCTGCATTTTTTTGCGCTGGATGCTGCCAACCCGGCCAGTATCTCCAGTTGTCTTGGCGCGGCGCGGGCCAGTGCTCACGCAGTACGTGGGCGTATTACTGCTGACATGTGGGAAAACATCAACGCCACGTGGCTGGAAATTCGCGGCATCGCCGATCAAGGTTTGAGCCGTTATGGCATGAGCCGGTTTTGCGAATGGGTCAAGGAGCGTTCGCATCTGTTTCGCGGCGCCACTTACGGCACCATCATGCGTAACGATGCCTTCCGCTTTATTCGTCTGGGCACCTTCATCGAGCGCGCCGACAACACGCTGCGAATGCTCGACGCGCGCTACGAGATGCTTGAGCTGCGAGGGCCTGCCGCCAACGCCGCCGCTGATAGCTCGGCGGCGGGTTACTACCAGTGGAGCGCCTTGCTGCGTGCGCTGTCGTCGTTCGAGGCCTACACCGAGATTTATCGGGACGCACCAGGTGCTCGTCAGGTTGCGGAATTACTGTTGCTGCGCGCTGACATTCCACGCTCACTGCGCGCATGCCTTGAAGAACTCGACATGATTCTCGCCATCTTGCCTGGCGCTAACGGTCGCCCTGCACAACGCTTGGCTGCCGAGCTCGACGCTCGTTTGCGCTATACCGGGATCGACGAAATCCTGGATGAAGGCCTGCATGAATGGCTGAACGCATTCATCCCGTTGCTGGCCCAATTGGGTAATGTCATTCACACATCTTATCTGGAGGCTGCATGAGACTCTCAATTAGCCACGAGACCACGTATCACTACGAGGATCAGGTCCGCGCCAGCATCCAGTATTTGCGCCTGACCCCGCACGACAGCGAACGCCAGCAGGTCTTGAGCTGGCAGTTGACATTGCCGCGTCCGGTGCGTGCGCAGATCGATCCCTTTGGCAATATCTTGCACGTCCTGACCTTGGACGAGCCTCACGAAGCCATCGTCATCGGCGCACGCGGTCAAGTCGAGATCGACGAAAAGCGCGAGGCTGAACACGAAACCCAGTCTGCTTTACCGTTTTTGCGTTTTACCCGTTTGACCGAAGCCGACGAGGCCATTCGCAGCTTTGCCGCCCGGCAATGCAGCAAGCGCACCGATCGCACCGCGTTGATCGACCTGATGCACGCGCTTCATCAACACATGACCTACACGCCGGGAGCGACTGAAGTCGATACCAGCGCCGCTCAGGCCTTCGCCAATGGCGCAGGTGTTTGTCAGGATCATACTCACGCGTTTCTGGCGTGTGCTCGCAGCCTGGGTGTGCCGGCACGTTATGTCTCGGGATATTTGTACAGTGGAAACAGCGAGCACTTGGCCAGTCATGCCTGGGCAGAAGCGTGGATCGATGACGCCTGGTACAGCTTTGACGTGACCAATCAGCTGTCTATCCCGGAGCGCCATTTGAAATTGGCAGTCGGTCTGGATTATCTCGACGCCTGCCCGGTGCGCGGGATGCGCCGTGGTGGTGGTTGCGAGCAGATGCATGCCAAAGTGGTGGTAGCCCCGACGGTGGTAATGCCTGTGCCTGCAACGTTGTTGCATGTGCAGCGTCAGCAGTAACAGAAGCATCGACGCCTGACACGGTTCCTGTGGATACTCTGTTCCCGGTCATGCTTTCAGCGGGCATCTTTCGCTTAAAAGCCTGGCCGTATCAAATGCTTCACCGCTGCGGATGGGTTCTGTTTTCAACGTGCCGGTGATCAGCTGTAGGCGCGCGATTTGTCTCGCGACCTAGCGCGCAGCGGCAGTAACCCGGTGTGCGCGGTCTGCCAGTCCCACCGTGTGCGCAGGTTTTACAACGGGTTCCCCGCCGGTCGCGGGACAAGCCCAGCTCAGCGGGTCAACTGCCCTGTTGAAGACATCCGCCAATGGCTAGCGGTGAAAGATGAGCAGCGGCGGGCAATTGTGGTTGAGGCTGCAGAGCGCGTTTCATCTGTAGGAGCCAACTTGTTGGCGAGGCGTCCAACGCGGTTCGCCTGAGACACCGCCTCGCGAACAAGTTCACTCTCCGACCTCTGCGGTGTTTTTCATGGGCAACTATTCAAAGCCGTTGAAACACAGCATCGCAACCTTCGGTCGCTACAGGTGCTCCGCCTTCCTCCCCGCCATGTGCTTTAAATAAGCAACTACTTGATCCAGTTCATCATCCGACAGTACCTCTGTGGTAATCGCTGGCATCTTAGCCTGCGGCCACTGGCGCAAGTTTTGCGGGTTGCGGATGTACAGCTTTAGATAATCCGCCGCGAAATACTCTGTCGGATTGTGGGGCATATTCAGATCCGGTCCCAATTGCGCATCCCCCGCACCATTGAGTCGATGGCACGCGAGGCAGTTGTTTTGAAACAAGGCAAAACCCTTGTTCACCGGATCATCCTTTGCCAACGCCCGATCGGGTAGCAGCGCCGGAAAACGCTCAGCCACTGACGCCTGCAAACGAATTTCCGCGACTGCATAAGGCCACTGTTCCGGGCTGATACCACTGCTTTTCGGACCGGTCCAGACCAGGTAAAAAGGTCCGGCGCTGGGCTTGTCCGCTCCAAGGCCGGGCCAAGGGTGGGCTGGGTCTTCGATGGCCAACCAAGCCCGTGCCTCGGTGGTCTGTAACAGTGGGGCAGCGAGCATTTGCGCTGCAAAACCATCGGTGGCTATCACCAGCAGGTGGTTGTCTTGCTTCACGCCTTCCAGAAGCACTGCGACAGGGACCGCACGATAATGCATGGACCGTTTGTAAGAAACGTCGCCAACAATGTCGATGTCCCTGGCTTGAGGATGTTTAAGCAACTGGCTGGTGTCCCATGTGTGAATACCGTTGGCCAGCTCGACAGTCAGTTGCGCTGCGTGTAGAGGCAGGGCAAGTAGGGTAAACGCCAACAGCAGAAATGAGCGCAAAGGGCTACTGCGCCCACTTGTCGGACGCGCTATGCAAGCCCGTTGGTGCAACTATGCTCAGCTCCACCGCAAAAACTGCCGACTCTGCCCGCATACACTTATCTCCTCCCAATGGAGCGGGAAGATTGGCATAGTTGCGTTGCCCCTGAAAAGCACAAGTGTTGGATCATGTGGGCGTTGCAATGCCGGCCAATATCGGTCAGCCAAATAGACGTGTCATATTCGGTAAAATCAACAACAGCGTGGTGGCAAAGACAATGAGTCCGGCCTGACGTACTTTCGAATGCTTGAACATGGCATAGCCTTCTTTTTGTTATTCCTGAGCGACAAAAGCTCACCTACTTCGTCGACAGAGGAAGTAGGCAGCTGGCAAAGGTGAAAATTAAAAGAGCAGGTGCTCCGGCAATGCGCCGTAAGCGTGAGCGCGTTAGTCGATCTATTGTTATGTGCGCCTCTGCTACTGACTTAACTTTAGAGGTGGTGTGCGGCGCCGCTTAGATCCGTTAGCTATTAGCAATAGGTATTCTGATGATTAAAACTAAAGGAGGCAGTTGGCTATTATGCGGTCATTCGCCTGCTAGACAGGCTGAGCTGAATTAATCGCTATTCGATAGCTGACTACCGTTCGTCCGAACCGGAAATATCCTACAACCGGCTACGCTGTAACGCAGTCACGTAGTGTGGGCGCTTCGGTGGTTAACCCCCAAGGGCGACTCACAACCAAACGTCAACAGACCCTGGGGTGCCCATGAAAAATAATCGATGCAGGACCGCGAGGAACCCATGACCGAGGCTTTCATTTTTGATGCGGTGCGAACGCCGCGGGGCAGGGGTAAACCGGGTGGCGCGCTGTACAGCGTTAAACCGGTGAATCTGATGGCTGGATTGCTCAGTGAGTTGCAGGTCCGCAATCATCTGGACACGACGCAGGTCGACGACATCGTAATGGGCTGTGTCACGCCGGTTGGGGATCAGGGCGCCGATATTGCCAAGACCGCCGCCCTAGTCGCTGATTGGGCGGTGAACGTAGCGGGGGTGCAGATTAATCGCTTTTGTGCCTCCGGCCTGGAAGCGGTGAACCTCGGTGCGATGAAAATCCGTTCAGGTTTCGAGGACCTGGTGGTGGTCGGTGGCGTGGAGTCGATGTCACGAGTACCCATGGGCAGCGATGGCGGTGCCTGGGTGCTGGATCCGCAGACCAACCTGCACACGCATTTCACCCCGCAGGGTATTGGTGCCGACCTGATTGCCACGCTCGAAGGCTTCAGCCGTCTTGATGTCGACACTTTCGCGTTGCAGTCGCAGCACAAGGCCGCGCAGGCTCAACAGGCCGGCGCGTTCAGGAGGTCACTGGTGCCGGTCAAGGATCAAAACGGCACGTTGCTGCTCGATCATGATGAGTTCGTGCGCGCCGATTCAACACTGGAGGGGCTTGGTCAGCTCAAGCCCAGTTTCGCGACTGTAGGGCAGATGGGCTATGACGCCACGGCACTGAGGGTATACAGCCACGTTGAGCGTATCGAACACGTTCACACCCCCGGTAACAGCTCGGGCATTGTCGATGGGGCCGCAGCGATGTTGATCGGTTCAGCAGAGAAGGGCCGTGAGTTAGGCCTTCGACCCCGGGCGCGAATTGTCGCCACGGCGGTCACCAGCACTGACCCAACCATCATGCTGACCGGGCCTGCGCCGGCCACACGCAAGGCACTGGCGCGGGCGGGGCTTAAGATCGACGACATCGACCTGTTCGAAGTTAATGAGGCCTTTGCCTCGGTTGTGCTCAAGTTCATCAAGGACATGGCCATTGATGCGAGCAAGGTCAACGTCAACGGCGGCGCCATTGCACTGGGTCATCCCCTGGGCGCCACTGGCTGCATAATCCTCGGCACGCTGCTCGATGAGCTCGAAGTGCGTGAATTGCGCTATGGCCTGGCCACGCTGTGTGTGGGCGGCGGCATGGGGATCGCGACGATTATCGAGCGGGTGTGAGAGTGATGACTGATCCCAAACCCATGGGAGATTGCCCGTCGTCCAGACGCCGCGCTGTCGCGCAGCAAGCACGGGACATGTAGGCGCTGACGAAGGCTGCGATGGTGTGTATTGCTTCCTGAAGGTCCCGTGGACCTTATCGCAGCCTTCGGCAGATCCTACAGAAAATCTGTTTTATTCAGATAGTTACAGTGTTTTTGATGAGAGCGAAACTGCGGCCACTTGTGGCTCCATTTATAAAAACAGTCTCAGGAACAACGACCGCATGACTGACGTCATCCAGTACGAAACGGGCCCGGATCAGATCGTCACGCTGACCATCGATCTGCCCGATCAGAACGCCAACACCATGAACGCCACATACCGCGAGGCGATGGGCCACATCGTCGCCCGACTGACGGCGCAAAAGGATGTGATTGCGGGGGTCATTATCACATCGGCGAAAAAGACCTTCTTCGCGGGCGGCGATCTGAATGAATTGATTCAGGTTGACGCCTCCCGCGCGCAATGGTTTTACCAGATGATCCTTGGCCTCAAAGCACAATTGCGTGCGTTGGAAACCCTTGGCAAACCGGTCGTTGCAGCGATCAATGGTGCCGCGTTGGGTGGCGGCTGGGAGTTGTGCCTGGCGTGTCACCACCGCATTGCTCTCGATCAGAAACAGGTGCGGGTGGGGCTGCCTGAAGTGACATTGGGATTGTTGCCCGGTGGTGGCGGTATTGTGCGGCTGGTGCGCATGCTCGGGTTGGAAAAGGCGCTGCCGTTGTTGATGCAAGGAAAGACCCTGAGCGCCCAGCAGGCGTTGCAAGCGGGATTGATCGATCAGATTGCCACCGACACCGACGACATGTTGGTCAAAGCGCGGGCGTGGATTCTTGCCAATCCATCGCCGAGCAAACCTTGGGACACGCCTGGCTACTCAATCCCCGGCGGCACGCCGTCACAGCCTAAAGTCGCGCAAATGCTGGCGATGGCACCTTCGGTATTACGCGCCAGGACACAGGGCTGCTACCCCGCGCCGGAGAAAATCCTGTGTGCGGCGGTCGAAGGCGCACAGGTCGATTTCGACACGGCGCAGTTGATCGAAGCACGTTACTTCACCGAACTGACTACCGGCCAAGTGGCCAAGAACATGATCGGTACCTGGTTTGAACTCAATCAACTCAACGCAGGCGGGTCGCGCCCCAAAGGACCGCCGCGTTACACCACGCGCAAAGTTGGGGTCATTGGCGCGGGAATGATGGGCGCTGGGATCGCCTACGTCAGCGCCTTGTCAGGGCTTGAGGTGATACTCAAGGACGTCAATCTGGCCGCTGCGCAAAAGGGCAAGGAATACTCGCGCAACCGCTTGGACAAGCAACTCGCCGCTGGGCGCATCAGTGCTCAACAGCACGAGGCGACGCTGGCCAGGATCAAAACCACAGGGCGCGACAGTGATCTGGAGGGTTGTGACCTGATCATTGAGGCGGTGTTCGAAAGTCGTGAGTTGAAAGGTCAGGTGTGCGCTGCCGCCGAGCAAGTGGTATTGACCAACGCGGTGATCGCCTCCAATACCTCGACGTTGCCGATCACCGGGCTGGCGGCTGCTGTTTTGCGTCCGGAACGCTTCATCGGCCTGCATTTCTTCAGCCCGGTAGACAAGATGCGCCTGGTTGAAATCATCAAGGGCGCGCGCACCAATGACATGACGCTGGCGCGAGCATTCGATTTCGTTCAGCAAATCAAAAAGACGCCGATTGTAGTGAACGACAGCCGCGGCTTTTTTACGTCCAGAGTATTCGCCACCTTCACCAACGAAGGCATCGCAATGCTCGCTGAAGGTGTGTCGGCGGTGATGATTGAGACCGAGGCGCGCAAGGCAGGCATGCCTGTTGGGCCATTGGCGGTTTCGGATGAAGTGTCGTTGAGTTTGATGAGCCAGATTCGCCAGCAAGCACAAAAAGACCTGGCACAAGAAGGCAAGCGAGTACCTGAACACCCAGCCACCGCGCTGATCGATTTGCTGGTCAACGACTACAAACGCCCGGGCAAGGCCGCCGGTGCAGGCTTTTATGACTATCCCGAAGGTGCTCCGAAACACTTATGGCCGCAGCTTAAGGCCCGTTTCGAAAAATCGACCGTACACATCGCCGGGCAGGAAATTCGCGACCGCTTGCTGTTCATACAAGCCATCGAAACCGTGCGCTGCATGGAGGAGGGCGTACTGCTGTCCACTGCCGACGCCAATATTGGTTCGATGTATGGCATTGGCTTTCCAGCCTGGACTGGTGGCGCGTTGCAGTTCATCAATCAGTACGGGCTCAAGGATTTCATTGCCCGCGCGCAATACCTGGCCGAGCACTACGGCGAGCGCTTCGATCCGCCCGCGCTGTTGCTGGAAACGGCATTGAACGACAAAACGTTCTGAACTCCGCGTCGAGCAGACGTTGGCGCTGCGCAGATAAGGCACCAGAGCACACATGGACTAAACGGGTCTTGCCTTGACGTGGTCATTCAGGGCAGGCTTGGGCGTGTGCATTTTTGCCTTTAGCGCTTCAGGTATTTCTATGTCGTTACGCATCTGCATTCTGGAAACCGATGTCCTGCGCCCGGAATTGGTCGAGCAATATCAGGGTTACGGGCGGATGTTTCAGTCCTTGTTTGCTCGCCAGCCCATCGCGGCTGATTTCACGGTTTACAACGTCATGCACGGTGATTATCCGTCCGATGACGAGCAGTTCGATGCTTACCTCGTCACGGGTAGCAAGGCCGACTCCTTCGGCACCGATCCCTGGATTGAAACGCTCAAGAGCTACCTGCTGGAGCGTTACAAGCGTGGCGACAAGCTGCTGGGTGTTTGCTTTGGCCATCAGTTATTGGCGCTGCTGCTGGGCGGCAAAACCGAGCGTGCGACTCAGGGGTGGGGCGTGGGCACTCATCAATACGATCTTGCGCCAGCCGCGCCGTGGATGCTGCCAGCGGTGGACAAACTGACGTTGTTGATCAGCCATCAGGATCAAGTCACCGCCCTGCCTGAAGGCGCGACCGTGATTGCATCCAGTGAGTTCTGTCAGTTCGCCGCGTACCACATTAACGATCAGGTACTGTGCTTTCAGGGCCATCCCGAATTTATCCACGATTACTCGCGCACGTTGCTGGATATTCGTCAGGATGCGTTGGGTGAGCAGGTGTATACCAAGGGCATTGCCAGCCTGGAGCAGGAGCATCACGGCACCACGGTGGCTGAGTGGATGATGCGGTTTGTGGCGGGCGATTCGAAACTCGCCTGATCGATACTACTCCCTGTAGGAGCTGCCGAAGGCTGCGATGCGGTGTGTCATGGGAATCGCATCGCAGCCTTCGGCGGCGCCTACGGGAAATTGCACACTCTACAACCACCCCGAGCGCTTGAAGCTCGCAAACAGAATTCCGCACCCACTGGCAATCACCCCCATCACGGCAAAATAACCGTAATGCCAATTTAGCTCGGGCATGTTCTGGAAATTCATCCCATAGATACCTGCAATCGCTGTCGGGAACGCCAGGATCGCCGCCCAGGCTGCGAATTTGCGCTGGGTCAGACTTTGCCGTGACGACTCAAGCAGCAGCCCGATCTCAATCGTCTGGCTGGCAATGTCGCGCAGATTGGCAAGGTCTTCCATCTGCCGCTTGACGTGAATTTCGACGTCGCGAAAGTAGGGGCGCATGTTCTTGTCAATGAACGGGAAGCTCAGCTTCTGTAGCTCTTCACCAATCTCGACCATGGGCGCTACATAACGGCGCAGGCGCAGCAGGTCACGGCGCAGCGCGTGAATACGGTGAATGTCGGATTCGTTCATCTCGGAACTGAGGACGCTGTGTTCCAGCTCTTCAAGTTCGCTGTGAATCGCTTCGGTCACCGGTTGGTAGTTCTCGGTGACGAAGTCCAGCAGCGCGTAGAGCACGAAATCTTCGCCGTGCTCAAGCAGCAAGGGCCGGGCCTCACAGCGCTGGCGGACCAGTCCGTAGGATTTCGAGTCGCCATTGCGCGAGGTGATGATGTAGCCCTTGCCCGCGAAGATATGCGTTTCGATGAAGATCAACTGGCCTTTCTCGCGAATTGGCGCGTAGGTCACGATGAACAGCGCATCGCCGAAGGTTTCCAGTTTCGGCCGACTGTGGATTTCGAGGGCGTCTTCGATAGCCAGTTCATGCAGGTTGAACTGCTTTTGCAACACCCCGAGCTCTTGCGCGCTGGGTTGCTCAAGGCCGATCCAGACAAAGTGTCCTGGCTTGGCGGCCCATTCCGCGCCTTGCTCGATAGTGATGTTGGTGACTTTTTTTCCGGCGCTGTAAACCGCGGCAGCAACGACTCGGCCCATGGTGGATTCGCTTCTTTTTTGGAGGTGACAGACGCGCAGCTTAACGCGGTCTACGCGTTGAGAGTCAGCAACATTTGGAGAGTTCGCGAGCGCGGATCAATCTCTCAGCAGTTGCCGATCCATGTCGTCGATGCAGGCCTGCATTTGTGTGTGGCACTGCTCGATGAGGTCTGGCAGGTTCTCCAGAGTCAAGTTTGACGTCGGGATGGCAGGCAGGGCGCGGATCAGCACATCGCCGCTGTCCCGGCGATCAAGGCGCATATGTGTTGAGTAACTGCTGACACACACCGGCACGATCGGTACGCCAGCTTCCACGGCCATTTGAAATGCGCCGCGTTTGAACGGCAGCAAGCCCTTGCCCAGATTGCGCGTGCCTTCTGGAAACACCCAGATCGAGGTGTCCTTGTTTTGCAGGGTATCGGTGGTATGGCGGATGGAGCGACGTGCTTTTAGCGGGTTGCCGCGATCGATCAACACGTTGCCCGCGAGCCAGAACAGTTGGCCGAACAAGGGTATCCACTTCAGGCTTTTCTTGCCGATGCACACGGTACGCCGAGGCACGATAT
This sequence comes from Pseudomonas sp., assembly GCF_036404235.1. Lineage (GTDB taxonomy): Bacteria > Pseudomonadota > Gammaproteobacteria > Pseudomonadales > Pseudomonadaceae > Aquipseudomonas. The sequence continues at coordinate 4,009 of NZ_DASWOT010000038.1, read as the reverse complement.
TGCCGAAGATGAACAGGTCATAGTTGGACTGGTGGTTGGCAATGACCACACAGGGATGATTCTGCGCGAACACCTCGCCCAGTTCGCTCTTGAGTCGCAACCCCAGGATGAGCATGGCTGGCCACGCATAAAGTCGCGCGCACCAGCGGCTGTTATCCGGGTTGAACGGGCGGCACAGCCCCAGCAACACACCCAATACGCCCGCCACCATGAAGTGCAGGCCCATCAACGACATACGTAGCGAAAACAACATTCAAAAACGGCCCACTAAACAAAAGGTCGCGCAGTGTACGGAGGCACACTGCAATCGGCAATGTCAGCAGGCTCGGCGGTGAGAGCAGGTGTAAGGGAATATGTCGCAGGCATGAATCCTGCGCAAAGGTCCTGCAGGCGAACTCATGTGTAATGAGTGTGCGCGCACTCTTCTTAAAGGGCTGTATGGCGATCTGCTTCGATGGCCTTGTCCAGTGTTTCGAGAAAGACTTTACGCGCCTTGAGCTTGGTGTTTTTGTGGGCGGCCATGTTGATTTTCTTCAACTGCAATGCCGCAGTCCGTGCGGCCTCTTGCAGGTCGTCCGGGCTAACCACGGTGTCGAGGAAGCCTGCCTGCACGGCACCTTTTGGGGCGAACATTTCGCCGTTGATCACTGCACGGCCGAAGGCTGCGGTGCTGAGTCGATTGCGGGCCAGTTCAATGCCGACGTGGTGCATGGTCATGCCGATCTGGACTTCATTGAGGCCAATGCTGAACGGCCCGTCGACGCCGATGCGGTAATCGGCCGACAGCAGCAGGAACGCGCCTTTCGCCACGGCATGGCCAGTACACGCGACAACGATCGGGTACGGATGAGCAAGCATGCGCCGCGTCAGTGTTGATCCGGCGTATACCAGATCCAGCGCTGCCTGCGGGCTGGATGTCATGATTTTCAAATCGTACCCGCCGGATAGAATGCCCGGCTGCCCGGTGAGGATCACCACCGCGCGGTCGGTCTCTGCCTGGTCCAGCGCAGCGTTGAGCGCCACGATCAGGTCGTTGCTGATCGCATTGACCTTGCCGTTGCTCAGGGTCAGCGTAGCGATGCCGTCTTCCAGCTGATACGAGACCAAATCACTCATGGCGTGAATCCTTTTTTGTTTTGAAGTGCGCAGAAGTTACCCATCCGCAAGGGGCAGGTAAAGCGCTAAGAGTGACCGATAAGTCAGGGTTTCGGGCCGCCCAGGCATGCGGCGCTGGCGACCCGAGTTGATTTAGAGCGGATAGGGCAGTGTCAGTCGTTGAGTTCGTTCAGTTCCTGGTACTCGGTCCAGTCCATGCCCAGTGCTTCAGCCGCTTGCTGGTGCGCGACCAGACGCATTTGCTTGAGCTGCTCCGGGCTCTCGGCAATGAACTGCAGCGCCAACTCCCAGGTTTCGATGCCCTGGCTTTCTGCTTCGTCTTCGAACGCCCAAAGAGTCTGGTTTTTCTGTTCTTCGGGGCTCAGGTCCTGGATTTCAGCCTGCAACGTTGGATTCGTCACGATGTATTTCGCCAGTGCAGCTTCGGTCCAGTCGTTTGCGTTCATGCGGCGGTTATCTCCTGTTCTTGGGTTCGAGCTGACGTTTAGCTGGCCATGGGTAGCCATGAGGGAGCCCGGATTGTGCTGGATGTGCGCACGGCATGCCAGCCACTTAAAGCCCGTCGGTCGCGTCGGTTCTGTCCTGAAGCCCGTACCGCAGGAGCAAGATTCATCCAATAGTCATTGGCTTCTTTTCATTGCGATGCGCATGACGGCCCAACAGCGGATGAGGTCCATGCGGGCCATAAACGCCAACGGGTTCCGGGAACGTGCGTAGCAGGCTGATATAAAGCAGCGCTGCGAGGCCAAGAGTCACCGGCAGACTGATATCGATACCGCCCGCCAGATTCCCCAGAGGCCCGACGAACTGCCCAGGCAAATTGACCAGGCACAGGCCAATCGCCGCACTCGGGATCCAGGCACCCAGGCCGCGCCAGTTCCAGCCGTGTTCAAACCAGTAATGACCGCCGCTCTGACCCCGCGTGAAGACTTGCAGATCTGCCGGGTGATAGAAGCCGCGACGGATGATCAGCCCCAGTACCATGATCACGATCCATGGCGAAGTGCAGGTCACGATCAATACTGCAAAGGTCGACACGCTCTGCACCAGGTTGAACGCGAAACGGCCGATGAAGATAAAGGCAATGGCCGCGATGCCGATCAGAATCGTCGCCTGTACGCGATTCAGCAGGCGCGGAAACATGCTCGACATGTCCAGCCCGGTGCCGTAAAGCGAGGTGGTGCCGGTGGACATGCCGCCAATGATTGCAATCAGGCATACCGGCAAGAAAAACCATGTCGGAGAGACCGCCAGCAGGCCGCCCACGTAGTTGTTGTCCGTGATGTATTGCGGCGCATGAGTCGCCACGATAGTTGCGGTACACAATCCAAACAGGAATGGAATCAGGGTGCAGATCTGCGCCAGGAACACCGACGCCATGATGCGTTTTTTGGAGGTGTCGCGTGGGATGTAGCGCGACCAGTCACCGAGAAAGGCGCCAAATGAAACAGGGTTGCTCATGGCCAACAATGCCGCGCCGATAAACGCGGCCCAGAACCCCTCGGTACCCCGATTTACGGTGCCGGCGAAGCCCGCATCGAAGGTGCCATAGAAGGCAAAAATACCCAGCAGGAACAGCAGGCTGGAGGCAAAGACGGCGATCTTGTTCACCCACAGCATGAAGCGAAAGCCATAGATGCAGACCACCAACACCAGTATTGCGAACACGCCGTAAGCCAGCCCAAGGGTCAAATCCGACTCTGGCAGACCGACCAGTCGCTTGGCGCCGCCGACGAGTGCATCACCTGAACTCCAGACCGACAGAGAGAAAAACGCCACGGCCGTCAGCAGCGACAGGAATGAACCGACGATACGGCCGTGAACCCCAAAGTGTGCGCCCGATGACACCGCGTTATTGGTTCCGTTAAGCGCGCCGAACAGTCCCATCGGTGCAAGAATAATCGAGCCGAGCACGATACCTAGAATGATCGACCACACGCCTGCCTGGAACGACAAGCCGAACAGCACCGGAAAGCTGCCCAGCACTGCGGTGGCGAACGTATTGGCGCCGCCGAACGTAAGACGAAACAGATCAAGGGGCGAAGCGTCGCGTTGAGCGTCGGGAATTTGCTCGACGCCAAAGCTTTCGACAAGGGTGCTCAGATGGGACATAGCGGGTACCTGCGCGCGGTTGGGTTGTTATCGAGATCGAATTATTCGGGTATCGCCGACAGGTGCTCGTGACAGGCGAGCCAGCGTCCTTCGCACTGACGCAACACGATGGTTTCGCGCTCCTGGTAGCGGCTTTCCTGCTGGCCGAAACGTACGTGGGTCGCCACGTCGTGCATGAAAATCGCCACCTCGCCCTGCAAGCTGATGTGGGCATTGCTGGATTGGCAGTCGAGCACGACAAAACCGTCCGCTTGCCAGCTATCCCACACGGCGCGATAGGCTGCGCGAGAAAGAAGCGGGGCGGGCAGCGTATAAAAGAAGAAGGTCGCGTCTTCGGTAAAGGCTGCGAAGTACGTGTCGGTATCATTGCTGGCGAATGCGTTCACCAATTGCCGAGCGGCATGGCTTACGGTATCGACGATGTGTTGCGAAGCTTGCGCGGTGCTGTTCATGGCCATCTCATTATTGTCATCAGGCGATGGGCCGTGACTTTAAGCAGCTCTTGAACAGCATCACATCTGCGTTGATAAAAACTTAGTTCAGGTTTCTGTGAACTATGGAAAGGGTTGGAAATAAGTGGCAGAGGGGCGGCCGGATAGGAAAACAATGTGCCTGAGCCCGCGCTGCACTTCTCTGGGTAGCGATCACGGATTATTACGGTTTTACCAACAATGCATTCCAGTCTTTGGGATTTATCAAAACCGCCATCGGCATAAAATAGGCCCAGCTTCCAAACAAAGCCACGAAACGCCAACTCAGCAGGGTCCAAGCAAACCACCCT
>NZ_DASWOT010000037.1:0-52902 GCF_036404235.1 Pseudomonas sp. | reverse complement strand
TAGGCAATGATCTGCCAGAGTGTCAGGATGTTCTGGTGCGCCGCCATGCCGCCCAGAATAAGGACAGTTTCGCCTTCCAGCAGACAGCCAATGAATACTGCCCAATAGCCATAGGTGGAAAGCAGGTAGTTAATGTCGATGTGTTCAAACATACGAGATGTGCAGCCTTGAATGGAGGGGGCGTAGCAGGATCTTCCAACGGCTTGCGCCGTCCGATTCCGATCAGCGTAAGCCTTTGGACCGAAGGCTTATAAAAACAGTTCTGCTGCGTTGCAGGATGAGAGCCTAGCGATGCTCAATCGGTGTATTGCGCCTCCAGCGCCGCCAGATCTTTCTCAATCACCTTCATCAGCATTTCCCATTCGCCCTGGGTGCGTTTCAACGCCTCACCTTCGCGAGAGTAAAGAACGTCGATGATATTGGCGGTTTCCTTGGCTCTACTGGTAGGGCGGAAGGCATCGATGCTCAGCATCCGAGCCAGCATGTCTAGCTCCGTCGCGTGATTGACCCACTGCCAGTTGTCCTTGATCACCACCTTGTCGAGCAAAACGCACTGCTTCTTGAATGACCGAAGACTGTTGCCAAATGGGCTGGCATTCAATAACGAGGTTATTCGCGCGCCTTCGCTGTTGGCTTTATCCACAGCGCTGGGGCCGAAGAACCACTCGTTAAAACTCAGCTCTATCTCCCGAAACGCCACATTGGCTTCCCAGATAATCCCGAGCGCCTTGTTGTGGATAATTTCGTTTTTCCAAGCGCGATATGCCTTGAATGCCAAGCCGACCAAACCAATTACCGCCAGCGCTTGCACCAACGCAGAAACCGAATTGATGACGTCATACGCCCGCGCAGAACCCGACACACCCGCGCCCGTATACGACTCATAAAAGACCGCGCCCGTCATCGCCGCCAAGGCAAACAATGCGCAGTAAAAACCAAAAGCATAGGGATCTTTCATTATTGTTTTTATCCGATCAGCCAGGTTGAGGGGGTGGTCCAACGGCTTTGGATCAGTCAGGTTTCAGGCTAGTAGAAAATGGAGGAGTTTGTAGGGACGGGGACGAAAAGTCGTTGGGGATGGGGGTGTAGTTACGATCCAAAGGCGTTCGGATGCTGTTCTGTAGCTCGCGATATCAGTCTCTGAACGCTGCACAACCACGTAACCTAACGCCGGCCTTGTCTAGTTTCATGATTCCTTCCCTAGCGCTTCATATTTTCGGGAGAGAGTCGAGTCTTGGCCCATCAAGCATAAATCAGTAGATCAATCTCACCCCACTGACATCGCTATAGAAACCAGGACCGTCGCGTCGCCCAGGTTGCATCCTTGCATAGACGGTGTAGGTACGTGAGACGCTGGAGTGGGCGGCAATGTTGTAACTGTCGGAAATCGTACCGCTGACGCCACCACCGCTACCCCAAACTTGCTGATAGGTGCTGGAGGTATAGAGCTGATACTGAGTCTTGCCAGTCGCCGAGGTCATTTCGCGCTCTACACCACCAGAGGTGTCGTCGAGGAGTATCTGATAACTGACACTCGCCGCGCTGGCATCGCTCTGGCAAATCACAGTGAGGGTGGCTGTGCTTAGTTGGACTCGTTGCGCGACGCCTTCAACTACGCCGAAGTTCAATGGGGTCGCTGCAATCGAGCAGGTATAGGCAAAGGCCGCGGGGCTGCACAGCGCGATGATGAGGGTGGCTAACAAGGCTATAAGTTTCATGGGTTGGCTCCGGTCAAACAGGTCAACGGACCGATTTCAGGGATGTTTTCAGCTTGTGGCTGATACTCGAATGTCACGTGGCATGGGGGTTTGCCGGCGGGTTCGACCAGCAGTTCATTGTGTGCGGCAAGTCCATCGAAAAAGGTCAGGCCGTCATAACCGACAACGCTTTGGGCACCGCTATGACTCAAAGTGACCTGGCTGCCGAGTGCAATCGGTTGATGCTGTTGATCGACCAGGCGCAAGGTGGCGCCGTAACTGCGCGAGATCGGGAACTTGATCACCACACCGGATCGATCTCGTGGTCGGACCCGACGTTCGACATTGTCCAGGGTGGAGTCCATGGGCACGTCGTTAGCGTCGATGGTCAGCAGGTTGCTTTCGTAGGCTCGTAGATCTTCGACGAACAGCAGCCCGGACGTGTTGGTGCGACCCACAGGACGGTTCTCCTGTAGCACCGTCACACCCGCCAGGCCGTCGGTGTCCACAATGGCGAAGCTGTCGTTGACGCTGTTGGACGCGAACAAATGCCCGTCCATGGTAGTGATCGCGCCTCGTGCAGTGGCACGCAAAGCATCGCCGTCGCTGGCACGTTCGGTTTCTGCGCCGACCAATGCCCAGGGGGTTTTGTACTCCACGCCAAGCGTCTGGCGATTCTGGGCTCCTGTTTGTTGAGCGACTCGCCAGCCCACATCGCCTTGTTGTACCGCGTTCTGCTGGGCCTGGACGGTTTGATAGGCGTTGCCGCCGCTGACGCTGCTGCTGGCACTGGCCGTCGCCCGTTGGCCTATGGGGATGGAAATGCCTACGAACAAACCATTGCCACTTGCCCCTTCGAAATCATGAAAGGCGGTGACAAAGCCGAAGGTCTTCCAAGGTAGACGGGTTGAAAAAGTCGCCGAAAGTGTGGAGGTCTGAATGCTTTGCGATTGAACGGTATGCTGATCGTCACGCCTATCGTAGAAGTCATCTTGCTCGTAGAGATTGACCAGCTTTTTTGCATAGACCAGTCCGAATGAACCGATTCCTGGCAGTGGAATCCCCAGGTTCGCCCGTAGGGTGGTTCGGGACATTGCGTCGCCGTTGACCGAGGCAATATCGGAAAACAGCCGATCAGCCTGCAAGATGCTCAAGCCATAGTTGAACCTGGGAGTGGAGTGAGAGAAGCCGAGTCCATACTGTAGGCCTGTGTTCCCCTCATGTTCGCTGGCAGCCACCGTGGCAGACAATACGCCGAGATTGCCGACCAGAAAGCTTGAGCCGATGCCCCCCATTGCTAACCCAGAGGTACTCTCCAGGTGGCTCTCCAGGGTTAGCTTTGGGGTTATGCCTCGTCGATAGCTGATGGATGCGGCGCCAGCGGCGTAGTCATTCGACACACTGGCATAGTATCGACGCACTGAGCCCACTTCCACTGACAGAGCGTCCAGTCCTGGTTGTAACAAGGCCGTGCTGGCATAGAAAGGCAGGGTTTGACTGACCTGACGACCGCTGGCGTCCTTGACTACCATCGAAATATCGCCCCCGCCATTGCTGACTGGCAGTTGAGACACTTCAAAAGGTCCGGAGTCGACCTGGCTGGTCAGTTGGTGCAAGCCGTTGACGAACACATCGACGGATGAAGGTACGGCCACCTCGCCACTGATGCCTGGCAAGGGGAATGTCACCAAGTCTGGACGCAACCCGAAGTTGGTGGTCATCTGTGCCCCAGCCATGCGCACTGGCCGGGTCCAGGGCAAACCGCCGTTGATGAAATCGCCAGCGTTGTAAGTTCGCAAGTTGACCTCATCGGAATAGGTATAAGTACTATCCAGACGCACAGTGCTTTTCTGATAAGGATTGTTGTTGCGCAGGACGTCGGTCTCAAACACGCCACGATCACCAAAAAGGCGCATGTCCACCAGCGTGCTCGAACTGATTTTGCCGTCATAGCGTGTGACTTGGGTGTCGTAGTTGAGCATCGCACCGAGATCACTCCTCAGTGGCAGGTCGTTGGGACGGGTCTGTCCACGGGTCAGGTGGTGCGGCACCAGATCGCTACTGGGTATCTGGAGCCGAATGCTCTGCCCCGGAAGATCCAACTGATAGGACCAGCCGGCAATACTGGCCAGATCAACCAGACCTTGCTGACTGTTGTCGGGCAGAATCAGCCCCAGGCTCAGTAGTTCGCTGGCATTGGCAAGCAGGGCACCTTGAACCTGGATGAACTCCAGGACGCTCTTGCGGCTACTGCCGTTGACGAACACATCGAGCAGCAGACTTTGCCGCTCAGACGAGAGTCCTGTATCGGCATTCGCGGTATTGGCTTGCCATGCTGTCAATGGTCCGACAAGACACAACAGCAAGCACAACAGGCGTGCCGAATTCACATGTTGCCGCCGACAACCAGCCATTGCTCATGAGGACCGCCCGGGCCTGATGTTCTCAGTCGCACCCGAGCACCATTACCCAGCTGTCGTTGCACGTCGGCGATGGACCAGTGTCGCTCGGCTCCGGCCAGGACATACGGCAAACCCTGATTCAGTAATTTAAGGTTTTGCCCATTGGAACCGCTCAATTCCAGACCCAGCAGTTTGCCGTGCTGTAGGCCATGGTTGATGACGATCAAGGTGGGCGTACCGGCCAGTAACTCAATGCGCCACTGCAAATCCGGTTTGGCCGTTTCCAGGACCTTGGCAAATACCGGCACTGTCAATCGCAGGGTCATTTCGACTTTGTCGTTGATTTTGCCGGGCAGTTGGTCGAAGACGATGCGATAAGCGCGCTCGGTATCTGCGGTTTGTTCACGCAGCATTATCCTGACTGTTTGCGATTGGCCGGGGGCGATGTGTGCGAAGGGTGGGCTGATAACGAGCTGGTCGGTATTCTGAAAAACATCCCCCTGCGTATTTTGGCTCCAGCCGAAGCTGCGTATCTGGACGATCGATTCGCTGTCGGCACGGTTGGTCAGGGTGAAGCTGGCGGAACGTTGACCAGGCGCCAATTGTTGGCTGATCGGTACGATTTCCAACGCTTGCGCGTGCAGGTGTGTGGAGAAACTACACATCCCTGCGAGCGTCAGCGCCCAAAACAAGGTAAAGCATCCGGTCGTGGGCACTGGGCATCGTATCAATAGTTGACTGTGACGAGCACAGTGTCGGTGTAGTTGCCGACAGTTGTGGCAGTCTGGCCAGCCGGGATGACACCATAGACCGGAACCGTCTGTGCAGTGCCGATGCCGGTGCCGGCAACGGTATCTGTGCCGATGACTTCACCCCAATTGGTGGAGTGAGCCAGTTCCTGATAGATACCGTAGCTTAAGGCCACGTTGTCTGCACCATTGGTCAGAGAGCGTGTCGAGGTCGTCGCGCCGACACCCGCTCCTGCACTCAGTCCGATGGTGTAGTCCGATCCATTGGTACAAGTAACGGTCAGATTCGAAGTGCCAGAAACCTCAGTTCCAGTGTAGGCAGTAAAGACCAATGGGGCAGTTGTTACGGAACACACTGCGGCGACTGACGCAGTTACGGTCATGTTATCAGTCGCAGTCACAGCGTATGCATTCAGGGAAAATATTGCGCTGAGACCGAGCGCCGAGACGGCTACAACATTGATGAGAAGTTTTCTGGACATGGTTTTTCCTGAAAAGCGCTAGGCTAGAGAGTAGGGCGGACTTGGTGATTCACCAATATTCCTCTCTATGATAATCGCAGGCCTTATTTTCCGGACGGGTTAAACCCCTGCATATCCAGCCATGATAGCTGCATAAATAGCCAATATGCGCTTTGCCTCAGGGAGGTGTGGGTTCAAACCCAGATCAACGATGGGGAGATTGGGATTATTACAGTTTTGATACAAATACGCTTCCATTAGATCGGTTTGTGTTTTTTTGGAGATCTAGAAGAATTTATATTTTGTTGAAAAAGCTTGTTGGGTATAGAGAGTGCTAAGCCAATCGATTGAAATCGATAGGATTGATCTTCTATTTTTCAGAGCGTTTCTGAAATCGCATCCTTTGACCTGGGTCAATTATTATCGTTCCCGATTTTAAATAAATTCTGATAGGCTGTTTTCGTGATGCTTTTTTACCTTGACCTGGTATTGAGATATGACTATATTTTTGACGTGCATTAAATCGAGAACATCAGGTCATAGCCCGAATTAAGTTTCGGCTTTTTAAGCTGCGACGGTCGGCCCGCGTGACATTAAATTGTGATGCGGGGCGTCTGAACGTAGCATAAAGTACGCTATTGCTTTCGGTTTTATACACTTCATGTGTGCAAGGGTTGGCCGCATTTTATTGAATGTGGCAAGTTCGATTTGAGCATGGCGAGAAAGGCTGTCCGCTATTTTCTTCGAGAAATCATCGTTTCAATCGTTCTACGTGAAACGATGATCTGTCAATCGGTTGCTATCTGTTTTCTCCTGTTCTGGTAACGTCGGCTCAAGCACGTATGCAATCAAACCAGCCATCAAGTCGGTCTGGTCATTTGCACCTCGGATTTGTTGTTCTGAGTGATCGGGGACTAATGGAATGCTCTATAAGAGCTTAATACATAATGTGATTCTGTCTGAGCATATGGCGTTCGACTTCAATATAGAGACCGTCGTCCGGTCGGTCGTTATCCTGGCTTATCCTGGTTGTTTTGTGGGCGATGTCGTCAAACTGCTGGAGATCCTCTGTTCGCTAAACGAACGTCCTGCTGCCAATGGGCGAGCGGTTACTTATGTAGCGCAGGTCTACTCTCTGGAAGGTGGGGAACTTGTTTCCCCCTCTACATCCTTGATCAAGGTCGAAACGCAACCGTTTTTTACCTATATACCTATCGATATTGACATGCTGATTATCGCTCATGGGTCGCTGGCTTCGGTGTCCATATTGCCTACGTTAATGCTCGATTGGTTAAAACAGATATGTCCCCATGCGCGACGGGTGGTGGCGATTGGCGCCGGAGTCTTTTGGCTAGCGGCTACAGGTCTGTTAGACAGGCGACAGGTCACGACGCATTCTGCATTGGCAGCTACGCTTCGTGCTCGTTATCCGGCTGTTCAGGTGGGATCGGGCAGACGGCTGCAAGTAGATGGTCCTTTTCATACCACGAGCGAGTGCATTAATACCAGTGACATGGCGTTGCTTTTGCTGCGCGAAGAGTTCGCCGGACTGGTGTCAGGCGCGCAAAAAACTCATCGAAGTCGGCCCCTTCCGGAAACCAGCCACCTGGCAGCGTTAAGTGCGGTACTCATGCGCGCAGACTCCATTGTTTATCGAATATGTATATGGTGGCTGAGGCATTTGGACCAGGATTTGAGCATGCATCTTTCGGCGAAAAACCTGTGCATGAGCGAACGGAATTTTCGTCGTCATTTTACATTCGAGGTGGGGTATTCGCCGTATTCTTTTTTGTTGTTACTGCGATTGGAAATGGCGCGTCAGGCGTTGATCGACAGCAACTTGCCGGTGGATAAGATTGCTCGTCGCGGCGGTTTACGTGACGGTCAGCAATTGGCCCGCCTATTTCGTAAATATATTGGCGTTTCACCTCAGCAGTATCGAGCAGACATACAAGCAGATTTTACGCCGCTCAGTCATCCTGATTACGCCCGCCTATTTAACGCCAAGATCCTGCCCTATTGGTTACGGAAGCTGCAGGCGGATGTTTTGGTTGCTTAATGTCCCGCGTTGAGGCTAGTAGAGGCGGTTTAGATGCCGCCCTGTGACTGGCGATATCCACGCTCTGAGCAGCATAGAGCCAAAAGCTTGGCGCGCTGCACGCCGTAATAAGGAAGGCAGCGCCCGTTACTCAGAAAAGGGTTAGTTCTGTTCTGCCTGCTTTCCTGGGCCACCGGGATTTCTCAACACACGCAGTCCACAGAATGCGACCGGCGAGCTGTAGCCTGCCAACAGCCAGAACGGCGCTAATGGCGGCATTGTTGCTACCACTTGCCCGATGATTAACGGGCCGATAACACCGCCTGCCAGCACAGCGGTAAAAATTATTGAGCCAGTCCTGGCATCTTTCCCCATTCGGCTGGAACCAAAAACGAAGAAATTGGGGAAAGTGCTGCCGATAAAGAATCCCGCCACCGGGTATGTGATTGTCGGGGAAATGCCGCTTCCCGCGATACTTGTGCGGGTAGATTGTTTGCGGGGGAGAGCACCTGCTCTTGACATGTCGGGGAGTTTTTTCTGGATTTCTGTGATGGTTAGTACAGTTACGTCCGACGCCAACTTGAGTATGGATTGAATCGCAAGAATTGCGTCGTCCGGGTAAATATTGAAGAACTCGCGTCTTTTTTGTCGGAGTGGCAGCAGCTTTGTATGAATCAGCGATTCAAACTTTCGGCAGTCATTTACTGCGATCTGATGGGTTACCTCCCAAGAAAATCGCCCGTCGAACTCTGATTGATTTCTGCACAGCGAATAGCCGGATCTCTAGCGGTTCTTCCGACCTTGCAAACCGGAAGATCAATGTCTTTAACCCCACATACCCTCTCTGCGTGTCAGAAGAGTTTTCCATAATGGTTTGCCTGCGGTTGTAGAGGAGACTAGCGTTTTACCTAACCGACTGGAATGGCTTGCCATTTGCCATTTGCCATTTGCCATTTGCCATGTGGTGTGAAGGTAACCCGCTTAGAAAAATGTCAATTTAACACACGGAGTTTCGATACCTACAGGCCGAATGAATGGCTGCTTTAGGGCGGGATTCGATCGACCGCTTCTGTCGTTCTCTGTCGATCATTGTTGTAACGTGTTGATGCCGTCGGTGGTCAGAACAAATGCAAGCAGATGGTCAGGTGGAGTGCGATTTTGCACTGATCTTGAGGGTGTAAGGTGCTACCAGAATGTCGGCCCTTTGCATGGCTGAGCGAGGCTTAAGTGAGGCTGAAGAAAGGGGAAAAGGATAGATTTTTGGATAGAAAAAGGGGTAGAAATTTCTTTCTACCCCTTCTCTAAGTCCTTGATTTACAAGGATTTGTATGGTGCCCCGAGGGAGACTCGAACTCCCACTCCTTTCGAAAACGGATTTTGAATCCGCCGCGTCTACCAATTCCGCCATCAGGGCTCAATGGCGGCGGAGTATAGAGAGGTACCTACCGTTGGTCAATCATGTTTTATGGTCAATTTTCACTATTTCCGCTAAACTTTCCGGCCCTGCTAGACGAACCCCATCATGCGTGTTGCTGACTTTACCTTCGAACTCCCTGATTCCTTGATCGCTCGCCATCCCTTGGCCGAGCGATGCAGCAGCCGTTTGCTGACCCTTGATGGGGTGAGTGGCGCGCTGGCACACCGTCAATTCACTGATTTGCTGGAGCATCTGCGCCCCGGCGATTTGATGGTGTTCAACAATACGCGGGTGATTCCGGCTCGGCTGTTCGGTCAGAAGGCGTCGGGCGGCAAGCTGGAAATTCTGGTTGAACGCGTGCTGGACAGTCATCGTGTGTTGGCGCATGTGCGGTCGAGCAAGTCGCCGAAGCCGGGCTCGTCAATCTTGATCGATGGTGGTGGCGAAGCCGAAATGGTGGCGCGTCACGATGGATTGTTCGAGTTGCGGTTCGCCGAAGAGGTCTTGCCGCTGCTGGAGCGGGTGGGGCACATGCCGTTGCCTCCTTATATAGATCGCCCGGATGACGACGCCGATCGCGAGCGTTATCAGACGGTCTACGCACGGCGTGCCGGTGCGGTGGCTGCGCCGACGGCGGGGCTGCATTTCGATCAGGTGATGATGGACGCCATTGCGCAGAAGGGCGTCGAGACGGCGTTCGTGACGTTGCATGTGGGGGCGGGTACGTTTCAGCCAGTGCGTGTCGAGCGCCTTGAAGATCACCACATGCACAATGAGTGGTTGGAGGTGAGCCAGGAGGTGGTCGACGCCGTGGCTGCGTGTCGTGAGCGTGGCGGTCGGGTGATTGCCGTCGGGACCACTAGCGTGCGCTCCCTTGAGAGCGCCGCGCGCGACGGCGAGCTCAAGCCGTTTAGTGGTGACACCGATATCTTTATCTTCCCCGGCCGGCCGTTTCATGTGGTCGATGCGCTGGTGACGAATTTTCATTTGCCTGAATCCACCCTGTTGATGCTGGTTTCGGCGTTCGCCGGTTACCCGGAAACCATGGCGGCCTACGCGGCGGCAGTGGAAAACGAGTACCGCTTTTTTAGTTACGGTGATGCGATGTTCATTACCCGCAATCCTGCGCCGACCGCTCCTAAGGGATCAGCTCCCGAGAGCTCGGCTCCAGAGGACCAAGCATGAGTAGCACCTGTCGTATGTCTTTCGAGCTGCTGGCCACTGATGGCAAAGCTCGTCGTGGTCGCTTGACCTTTCCGCGTGGCGTAGTCGAAACACCTGCGTTCATGCCGGTGGGCACCTATGGCACGGTCAAGGGCATGCTGCCTCGCGATATTGAGGCGATTGGCGCGCAGATCATCCTTGGCAACACCTTTCACCTGTGGCTGCGCCCAGGCACTGAAGTGATTAAACGTCATGGCGATCTGCACGACTTCATGCAGTGGAATGGCCCGATTCTGACCGACTCCGGCGGTTTTCAGGTGTTCAGCCTGGGTGCGATGCGCAAGATCAAGGAAGAGGGCGTGACCTTCGCCTCGCCGGTCGATGGCGCGAAAGTGTTCATGGGGCCGGAAGAGTCGATGCAGGTTCAGCGTGATCTGGGCTCTGACATCGTGATGATCTTCGATGAGTGCACGCCGTATCCTGCTGACGTAGACGTGGCTCGGACCTCTATGGAGTTGTCGCTACGCTGGGCCAAGCGCTCGAAAATCGCCCATGGCGAGAATACAGCAGCACTGTTCGGCATCGTTCAGGGCGGTATGCATGAAGATTTGCGCATGCGTTCGCTTGAGGGGTTGGATGAGATTGGCTTCGACGGGCTGGCCATCGGAGGTCTGTCGGTAGGCGAGCCCAAGCACGAGATGATCAAGGTGCTGGACTACTTGCCTGGGCGGATGCCAACTGACAAACCTCGTTACCTTATGGGGGTAGGCAAGCCTGAAGACCTGGTCGAGGGTGTGCGCCGCGGGATTGATATGTTCGACTGCGTGATGCCGACCCGTAATGCCCGTAACGGTCATTTGTTCATCGATACAGGTGTTCTGAAAATCCGTAATGCGTTTCATCGTCACGATGATTCGCCGCTGGATCCGACTTGCGACTGCTACACCTGCAAGCACTTCTCCCGCGCTTATCTGCATCACCTGGACAAGTGCGGAGAAATGCTGGGAAGCATGCTTAATACGATCCACAATTTGCGGCATTACCAGCTGCTTATGGCTGGTTTGCGTGAGGCTATTCAACAAGGTACATTGGCCGCCTTTGTCGATGCCTTCTATGCCAAACGCGGGCTTGCAACGCCGCCGCTGGACTGAGTGACAGCCGGTCTTTTCGCTTCTAATTAAAATTACGCAACTGGAGTGCTAAATGAGCTTTTTCATCTCTTCCGCTTTCGCGGACGCGGCAGCACCTGCCGCCGCAAGTCCTATGGGTGGTGGCTTCGAATGGATCTTCCTGGTCGGCTTTCTGGTCATTTTCTACCTGATGATCTGGCGTCCACAGGCTAAGCGTGCCAAAGAGCAAAAAAACCTGCTGGGCAACTTGCAGAAAGGCGATGAAGTTGTAACTTCTGGCGGCATCGCCGGCAAGATCAACAAAGTGACCGACGACTTCGTTGTTATCGAAGTGTCCGACACTGTCGAATTGAAGATCCAGAAGGGCGCCATTGCCGCCACCCTGCCAAAGGGCACCCTGAAAGCCATCTGATTCCAGTCTTTTACCAATCGACGGGGCGCGCAAGGCGCCCCGCGTTATAAGCAGGCGGCGTGATGCTGAACAAATACCCTCTGTGGAAATACATCCTGATCCTGGCAGTGCTGGTGATCGGCTTTATTTATTCCGCACCCAATCTCTACCCTGATGACTCGGCCATTCAGGTCAGCGGCGCGAGCACTGCGCTGCAAGTCAATCAGGCTGATCTGGATCGTGTAAGCAAGGCGCTTACCGATGCTGGCATCGCGGTCAAGGGCGCGACTCTGGCCGAGAATGGCAAGGGCGGTTTGTTGCGTCTGACCAAACAAGAAGACCAGCTGCCAGCCAAAGACGTCGCACGTAAGGTGCTGGGTGACGACTATGTCGTTGCACTCAACCTCGCCCAGACGACTCCGAAATGGCTGCGCAATCTGGGCGCGAGCCCGATGAAACTGGGGCTGGACTTGTCTGGCGGCGTGCATTTTCTGCTCGAAGTGGACATGGATAAAGCGCTGAGCGCTCGTCTGAATGTCTATGAAGGCGAAGTGAAGAGCCTGCTGCGCAAAGAGAAACTGCGTTATCGCAGCCTGCCGCAAGCGGATGGTGGCATTCAGTTGGGCTTCAGCGATGCTGATTCGCGCGAGCAAGCCCGTGCGCTGATTCGCAAGAGTTTCACTGATTTCGAAATTACCCCGAGCGATCGTGGTGAAATGCCAATCCTGCGTCTGTCCATGACGCCGGCCAAGGTCGCCGAGATTCGCGAGTACTCGATCAAGCAGAACTTGACCACGGTGCGTAACCGGGTCAACGAGTTGGGTGTAGCCGAACCGCTGGTTCAGCGTCAGGGTGCCAACCGTATTGTGGTTGAGTTGCCAGGCGTGCAGGACACGGCCGAAGCCAAGCGCATTCTGGGTAAGACCGCGAACCTTGAGTTCCGCTTGGGTGCAGGTCCCGATGACAGCAAAGCCACCACGGAAATGTTCGAGTTCCGTGAGGGTGGTCGCCCAGCAGCACCAGTCGAGCGTAATCTGATCATCACAGGTGATCAGGTCACGGACGCCAAGGCGAGCTTCGACGAGCATGGTCGTCCGCAGGTGAACATCAACCTTGATGGTCACGGCGGCGATTTGATGAGTCGCGCCACCCGCGCCAACGTCGGTCGCAGCATGGCGGTTATCTTCATCGAGCAGAAGCCGCTCACTACTTACACCAAACAAACGGTCAACGGCGTCGAGAAAGATGTGCCGGTGCAGACCTTCAAGGAAGAGAAGAAGATCATCAGCCTGGCGACCATTCAGTCGCCACTGGGTGCCCAGTTCCGTATCACCGGTTTGAACGGTCAGGGTGAGGCTTCAGAGCTGGCTCTGCTGCTGCGTGCCGGTGGTCTGGCGGCGCCGATGTATTTCGCTGAAGAGCGCACAATCGGTCCGAGCCTGGGTGCTGACAACATCACCAAAGGTATCGATGCATCGCTGTGGGGCATGCTGTTCGTTTCGCTGTTCATCCTGGCTATCTACCGTTTCTTCGGCTTGATCGCAACGGTGGCATTGGCGTTGAACATGGTAATGCTGCTGGCGCTGATGTCGTTACTGGGCGCAACGCTGACCCTGCCGGGTATTGCCGGTATCGTCTTGACCATGGGTATGGCGGTGGATGCCAACGTGTTGATCTTCTCGCGGATTCGTGAAGAGATCGCCAACGGGATGACCGTGCAGCGTGCAATCAACGAAGGTTTTGATCGTGCCTATACTGCGATTCTCGATGCCAACCTGACTTCGTTGCTGGTCGGCGGCATTCTCTATGCGATGGGTACCGGCCCGGTCAAAGGGTTCGCCGTGACCATGTCGCTCGGGATCTTTACCTCGATGTTCACAGCCATCATGGTGACCCGCGCAATGGTCAACCTGATCTATGGCGGTCGTGACTTCAAGAAGTTGTGGATTTAAGGGGCTGCCATGAAACGTACCATCAACTTCATGGGCGTTCGCAATATTGCGTTCGCCGTCACCATGCTTCTTACCGTACTGGCGCTGTTCAGCTGGTTCCATAAAGGGCTCAACTTTGGTCTGGATTTCACCGGCGGTACGCTGATCGAGCTGACTTACGAGCGGCCTGCCGATTTGGGCAAGGTTCGTGAGGAGTTGGCATCTGCCGGTTATCGCGAAGCGATCGTACAAAGCTTTGGCGCGACAACCGACCTGCTGGTTCGGATGCCGGGTGAAGACCCACAGCTGGGTTCGCAAGTTGCCGAAGCGCTACGCAAGAACGGCGCGGATAACCCGGCAACGGTCAAACGCGTAGAGTTCGTCGGCCCTCAAGTGGGTGAGGAGCTGCGGGACCAGGGCGGTATCGGCATGTTGCTGGCCCTGGGCGGCGTACTGATTTATCTGGCGTTCCGCTTTCAGTGGAAGTTCGCGGTCGGTGCGATTATTTCGCTGATCCACGACGTGGTGGTGACGTTGGGGATTCTGTCGTTCTTCCAGGTAACTTTCGACCTGACGGTGCTTGCGGCAGTGTTGGCGATCATTGGCTATTCGCTCAACGA
This sequence comes from Pseudomonas sp., assembly GCF_036404235.1. GTDB lineage: Bacteria > Pseudomonadota > Gammaproteobacteria > Pseudomonadales > Pseudomonadaceae > Aquipseudomonas. The sequence continues at coordinate 38,902 of NZ_DASWOT010000037.1, read as the reverse complement.
CACCATTGTGGTATTCGACCGGGTTCGTGAGAACTTCCGTCTGCTGCGTAAGGCGTCGTTGATCGAGAACATCAACATCTCCACTACTCAGACCTTGCTGCGTACTATCGCAACCTCCGTCTCTACCTTGTTGGCAATCATTGCATTGTGGGTCTTTGGTGGCGACAGCTTGCACGGGTTTTCAGTGGCATTGTTCATTGGTGTGCTAGCCGGTACGTACTCGTCGATTTACATTGCCAACGTGGTGTTGATCTGGCTGAACCTGCGCAGTGAAGACTTACTGCCTCCGGTGGCTACAGAGAAAGTGGACGATCGACCGTAGGATTATTCTTCTACGTCCGTCATCCCAAAAGGCGCGAGTGTTGAACTCGCGCCTTTTTTCATGTTCCAAGGCTGGGAGTAGCGTGAGCAATCGCGTTGAAGATCCTCTGGAGGTTCAAGTGAACAAATCGTTGCTAGTTGGTGCTGTATTGGGTGCTGTCGGCGTGACCGCCGGGGGTGCTGTTGCCACCTATAGCCTCGTTAAAAGCGGTCCTGAGTACGCGGACGTGCTCGCCGTCGAGCCCGTCAAGGAACAGATCAAAACTCCGCGTGAGGTCTGCAAGGATGTAGCGGTGACCCATCGGGCGCCGGTCAAGGATCAACACCAGATTGTAGGTAGCGTGTTGGGGGCTGTGGCGGGTGGTTTGCTGGGTAATCAGGTTGGTGGTGGTAACGGCAAGAAAATCGCAACGGTCGCGGGTGCGGTTGGTGGCGGTTACGCTGGCAACAAGGTTCAGGAAGGCATGCAGAACCGCGATACCTACACCACAACTGAAACCCGCTGCAACACGGTCAACGATATCAGCGACAAGGTCGTTGGCTATAACGTGAAGTACAAATTGAAGGATAAAGTGGGTCAGGTTCGCATGGACCGTGATCCCGGCAGCCAGATCCCGGTCAACAAAGACGGGCAACTGGAATTGAGTCAGGCGGGGCAATAACTCGGCCCGATGTACTGAAAACAACAAAAGCACCTTCGGGTGCTTTTGTTGTTTTGGAAGTTGGCTTTTTTGTGCGTCTTAAGCTTATCGCTTCAGCGAGGCCGGGACGTGTGGGGCGATCGACGTCAGTACGGCTTTGAAACACTTGGTGTTGCCCGCAACGATGTGGCCCTTCTCGAGGAAGTCATGGCCACCGTTGAAGTCGCTGACCAGGCCGCCTGCTTCTTGAATCAGCAGAGCGCCTGCTGCCATGTCCCATTCGGACAGGCCCGACTCCCAGAACGCGTCGAAACGACCGGCTGCCACGTAAGCCAGGTCCAGGCTCGCAGCGCCGGCGCGGCGGATGCCTGCGGTCTGGCCAACAAGGCTGCGGAACATGCCCAGGTAGTTTTCCAGGTTGTCCATCTGGTTGTCGCGGAACGGGAAGCCAGTGCCGAGGAGGGCGCCTTCGAGGCTTTTGCGAGAGCTAACGCGCAGGCGGCGGCCATTGAGCGCGGCACCACGGCCTCGGCTGGCGGTGAATTCTTCCTGGCGGACCGGGTCCAGAACGACGGCGTGCTCCAGACGGCCTCGGTATTTACAGGCAATGCTGACGGCAAAATGCGGTACGCCGCGCACGAAGTTGGTGGTACCGTCCAGAGGGTCGATGATCCACAGGTAGTCAGTGCCTTCGCCGCTGCCTTCATGCAGGCCGCTTTCTTCGCCCAGGATGCCGTGAGTGGGGTAAGCCTTGCGCAGGGCGGTGATGATGCTCTGCTCTGCTGCGCGATCGATTTCGGTTACGTAGTCTTTCGCGTCTTTTTCGTCGACCTTGATGGTATCCAGGCGCTCGATGGAGCGGAAAATCAATTCGCTGGCGCTGCGGGCGGCGCGCAGCGCGATATTCAGCATGGGCTGCATGGATGTATCACCTAGGTCGTTAAAGAGAGCCGAACATTCTATGGGTTATCCCGGATGATTTCCAGCGCGAGTTCCTCTTCGGGCGTTGGGTTGGCCGTCGCCATTGTCATAAAGTGCAGCCTACGGGCTGGGTTCGCTAAGTGGATGCGCTACCGGCGAAGCAAGCGTTCATGGCGTTAATCGGGGTGCTTCTGTAACATTCGCCCCCCATTTCACCTGCTAGTGAGACTTCACCTGTGCTGCAAAATATTCGTGTTGTCCTGGTCGGTACCAGTCATCCGGGAAATATCGGAGGTGCTGCTCGTGCCATGAAAAACATGGGGCTTTCGCGTCTGGTGTTGGTCGATCCAGTGGTTTTTCCTCATCACGAGGCTGATGCGCGAGCTTCAGGTGCCAGTGACATCCTTGAAAATGCGCAAGTAGTAGCAACCCTTGAAGATGCCCTGAATGGTTGCAATCTTGTATTGGGCACCAGTGCGCGGGACCGCCGCATTCCCTGGCCACTGCTGGACCCCCGCGAGGCAGGTATCAAGACTGTGGAACACGCAGCGCTGGGCGAAGAAATCGCCTTGGTGTTTGGGCGCGAATACGCTGGCCTGACCAACGAAGAGCTGCAGCGCTGTCACTATCATGTGCATATCCCGTCAGACCCTGAGTTCAGTTCGCTGAACCTGGCAGCGGCTGTGCAGGTGCTGAGCTATGAGACGCGGATGTCGTGGTTGGCTTCTGATGGGCAGGCCCGCAAGGAGGCAAAGTTCGAGGTGGGGTCGGTGCGCAGTGCCGAGTTGGCAACAATGGATGAGATGGAAAAATTCTATGAGCATCTTGAGTCCACGCTCGTCACCATAGGCTTCCTCGATCCGCAGAAGCCTCGTCATCTGATGGCCAGGTTGCGTCGGCTTTACGGGCGCTCTGCGGTAAACCGATCTGAGATGAGTATATTGCGTGGCATCCTCACCGAAACCCAGAAAACGGCCAACGGTGAGCCCTATAAGCGTAAGGATCAGTGATGTTCGAGCGTCTGCGAGAAGATATTCAAAGTGTGTTTCATCGAGACCCTGCAGCCCGTAATGCGTTCGAGGTGCTGACCTGTTATCCCGGCATGCATGCAATCTGGTTGCATCGATTGTCTCGATGGTTATGGATCAATGGGTTCAAGTGGCCGGCCCGTATGGTGTCGAACTTTGGGCGTTGGTTTACCGGGATTGAAATTCATCCGGGCGCCAAGGTAGGCCGACGTTTTTTCATCGATCACGGTATGGGCATTGTAATTGGCGAGACCGCTGAGATCGGCGATGACGTCACCCTTTATCAAGGCGTTACTCTCGGTGGGACCAGTTGGAACAAAGGCAAGCGTCATCCGACCCTTGAGTCGGGGGTGGTGGTGGGTGCGGGCGCCAAAGTGCTGGGGCCGTTTACGGTCGGTGCAGGTGCGAAAGTAGGTTCCAATGCGGTCGTGACCAAAGCTGTTCCGGCGGGTGCAACAGTGGTGGGAATTCCGGGGAGGATCATCGTCAAGTCTGATGATGAGGCCCACGCTAAGCGCAAGGCCATGGCTGAAAAGCTTGGCTTTGACGCCTATGGTGTCAGCGAGGACATGCCGGACCCCGTAGCCAAGGCCATCGGCCAGTTGCTCGACCATCTGCAGGCGGTCGATGTACGCCTGGAAGATATGGGGAATGCGCTCAAAAAGCTCGGTGGCGATTATCGGGAACAGGAGCTCCCCCAGCTCCATAAAGACGTGTTCGATTGCGTCAAGGATCATGACGAAAGCAAGGCGAGCTGACGGCCGTCAGTGACGAATTTCATGCAAAAAACGCAAATGTGCCAATCGGGTTCTGTATTTGCTATGATGCCGCCGCTATTTTGCGGGTAATCCCGACTATTTCGCTTGGTCTTATAGTTGACTTAAACACTCGGAAATAGCATACTCGCGCTCATTCCGAACCTCCGCGGTACACGTCATGCGACTGACTACAAAAGGCCGATACGCTGTAACTGCCATGCTTGACCTGGCGTTACACGCGCAGCATGGGCCAGTGTCTCTGGCCGATATTTCCGAGCGGCAGGGTATTTCCCTTTCCTACCTTGAGCAGTTGTTCGCCAAGTTGCGGCGCGGCAATCTGGTGTCAAGCGTGCGTGGGCCTGGTGGTGGCTATCAGCTGTCGCGCAGCATGCAAGGTATTCAGGTCGCCCAGGTTATCGATGCGGTGAACGAATCGGTCGATGCCACTCGCTGCCAAGGGCTCGGTGATTGCCATGCTGGCGATACCTGTCTGACCCACCATTTGTGGTGTGACCTCAGCCAGCAGATTCACGAATTTCTAAGCGGTATCAGTCTGGCCGACCTTGTCACTCGCCGTGAGGTACAAGAAGTCGCTCAGCGTCAGGATCAGCGTCGTTGCAACAGCAAGACGCCGCAGCTGGACAAGATTGAAACATCCGCCGTTGAGTGAACGCAGATGAACGCGCGGCGCGCCTGCCCGATAGGAGATATTCAATGAGATTGCCGATTTACCTCGATTATTCCGCGACGACCCCGGTCGACCCGCGTGTTGCGCAGAAAATGAGCGATTGCCTGCTGGTTGACGGAAACTTCGGCAACCCTGCATCGCGTTCGCACGTCTTTGGCTGGAAAGCCGAAGAAGCTGTCGAAAATGCGCGTCGTCAGGTCGCAGACCTGGTCAATGCCGACCCGCGCGAAATTGTCTGGACCTCCGGTGCTACCGAGTCCGACAACCTAGCTATCAAGGGCGCTGCGCATTTTTATGCCACTAAAGGCAAGCACCTGATTACCTCCAAGATCGAGCACAAGGCTGTCCTCGACACCATGCGCCAATTGGAGCGTGAAGGTTTTGAGGTTACCTACCTCGATCCCCGTGAAGATGGTCTGATCACCCCTGCGATGGTTGAAGCCGCCTTGCGTGACGACACCATTCTGGTTTCGATCATGCATGTGAACAACGAAATCGGCACTATCAATGACATTGCTGCCATTGGTGAGCTGACGCGCTCGCGCGGCGTGTTGTTCCATGTCGACGCGGCCCAGTCCACCGGTAAGGCTGAGATCGACCTGGCGGCCCTCAAGGTTGACCTGATGTCCTTCTCTGCTCACAAGACCTACGGTCCAAAAGGCATCGGCGCCTTGTACGTGAGCCGCAAGCCCCGTGTCCGCATCGAAGCGACTATGCACGGCGGCGGTCACGAGCGCGGCATGCGCTCCGGTACGCTGGCGACTCACCAGATCGTTGGTATGGGCGAAGCGTTTCGGATCGCCAAAGAAGAAATGGCCGCAGAGAACGTCCGCATCAAGGCGTTGAGCGATCGTTTCTACAAGCAGGTTGAAAACCTGGAAGAGTTGTATATCAACGGAAGCATGACTTCCCGCGTTCCACACAACCTAAACCTGAGTTTCAACTACGTAGAAGGCGAGTCGCTGATCATGGCACTCAAGGATCTGGCCGTTTCGTCTGGTTCTGCCTGCACCTCGGCTTCCCTTGAGCCTTCGTATGTATTGCGCGCCCTGGGTCGTAACGACGAGCTGGCACACAGCTCGATTCGCTTCACTTTCGGCCGTTTCACCACCGAAGAAGAGATTGATTACGCTGCCCAGAAAGTGTGCGAGGCCGTGACCAAACTGCGTGCCCTGTCGCCGCTGTGGGACATGTACAAAGACGGCGTCGACATCTCCAAGATCGAGTGGGCGGCGCACTAATCTAAAGTCGCCTTCCATGCGAGCCACGTTTGATCAATGGTTAGCGTGGCCCAAAGAGCGGCTCACCTGTTGAGAGGATAAGTATCATGGCTTACAGCGAGAAGGTCATTGACCACTACGAGAACCCGCGCAACGTCGGCAAGATGAACGCGGAAGATCCTGATGTTGGCACCGGCATGGTCGGCGCGCCAGCTTGCGGCGATGTTATGCGTCTGCAAATCAAGGTTAACGATCAGGGCATCATCGAAGACGCCAAGTTCAAGACCTACGGTTGCGGTTCTGCGATCGCTTCCAGTTCCCTGGCAACCGAGTGGATGAAAGGCAAGACTCTGGACGAAGCAGAGACCATCAAAAACACTCAGCTCGCCGAAGAGCTGGCATTGCCACCCGTGAAAATTCACTGCTCGGTACTCGCAGAAGACGCCATCAAGGCTGCGGTTCGCGATTACAAGCAGAAGAAAGGTCTGCTTTAAGCAGTTCTTCACGAAGCCTGCGTTCAGTAACTTTCGTGAAATAAGGAGTTCCGATGGCTATCAGCATGACAGAAGCTGCCGCTAAACATGTGCAGCGTTCCCTTTCGGGCCGCGGCAAGGGTGATGGCGTTCGCCTGGGTGTTCGCACTACAGGTTGTTCCGGTCTGGCTTACGTGCTTGAGTTCGTTGATGAAGCGCAGAGCGAAGACACCGTTTTCGAACTGCACGGCGTCAAAGTGATTGTCGATCCCAAGAGCCTGGTCTACCTCGACGGCACCGAGCTTGATTTCGTCAAGGAAGGGTTGAACGAAGGCTTCAAGTTCAACAATCCTAACTCGCGCGGTGAGTGCGGCTGCGGCGAAAGCTTTAACGTCTGAGGCTTATCGTGGGTACTCCTTGTCATTTCGCTTTATTCGATCTACAGCCGGGATTTCGCGTGGATCTGGATCTGCTGGCGACGCGTTACCGTGAGCTGGCCCGTAGCGTGCATCCAGACCGTTTTGCAGACGCTTCCGAGCGTGAGCAACGCATCGCGCTGGAGCGTTCGGCGAGCCTGAACGACGCCTATCAAACCCTCAAGAGCGCGACCAAAAGGGCCCGTTACTTGTTGGCGATCAAGGGTGGCGAGGTGCCGCTGGAAGTCACCGTGCATGATCCCGATTTTCTTTTGCAGCAGATGCAGTGGCGCGAAGAGCTTGAAGATCTGCAGGACGAGGCTGATCTGGACGGTATCGCGGTGTTCAAGCGTCGATTGAAAGTTGCGCAGGAAGAACTGAATGAAAGCTTCGCGGCCTGTTGGGACGATGCTGCACAACGCGAGCAGGCTGAAAGGCTGATGCGGCGTATGCAGTTCCTCGACAAGCTCTCCTACGAAGTGCGCCAGCTGGAAGAGCGCCTCGACGATTAACCCCGTGCAGTCTATGGCTGCACGCCTGTGAAATCAGAAAAGCAATGGCTCTACTGCAGATCGCCGAACCAGGCCAAAGTCCAAAACCTCACCAGCGCCGCTTGGCCGTCGGGATTGATCTCGGCACTACCAACTCGCTGGTTGCTGCACTGCGCAGCGGTGTCTCCGAACCCTTGGCTGACGCCGATGGTGAGGTCATCCTGCCGTCTGCGGTTCGTTATCACGCTGATCGCGTGGAAGTCGGGCAGTCAGCCAAGACCGCCGCTGCCATCGACCCGCTCAATACCATTATCTCGGTCAAACGCCTGATGGGGCGTGGCATCGCCGACGTCAAGCAATTGGGCGAGCAGCTGCCTTATCGGTTCGTTGGCGGCGAATCTCATATGCCGTTCATTGACACTGTTCAAGGGCCTAAAAGCCCGGTGCAAGTGTCTGCCGATATTCTCAAAGTATTGCGTCAACGCGCTGAAGCGACGTTGGGTGGCGAGCTGGTCGGCGCGGTGATTACGGTGCCAGCGTACTTCGATGACGCACAGCGTCAGGCAACCAAGGATGCGGCCAAGCTGGCCGGGCTTAATGTGTTGCGCTTGCTCAATGAGCCGACAGCCGCAGCCGTCGCCTACGGCCTGGATCAAAACGCCGAAGGCATCGTCGCTATTTATGATCTTGGCGGTGGCACGTTCGATATCTCGATTCTGCGTCTTACTGGCGGAGTGTTCGAGGTCATGTCCACGGGTGGCGACAGCGCACTGGGCGGTGATGATTTCGACCATGCGGTTGCCAGCTGGATCATCAGTGAGGCGGGGCTTTCCGACGACCTCGACCCGTCAGCGCAGCGCAGTTTGTTACAAACTGCGTGTGCTGCAAAAGAAGCGCTGACTGATAGTGATTCAGTCGACGTCGTCCATGGTCAATGGCGGGCGGTCCTGACTCGCGATGCCTTCAATACCCTGATCGAACCCATGATCGCCCGTAGCCTAAAAGCTTGTCGGCGTGCCGTGCGTGATTCCGGTGTCGAGCTGGAGGAAATCCAGGCGGTGGTGATGGTTGGTGGCTCAACCCGAGTGCCGCGTGTTCGCGATGCGGTTGCAGAGTTGTTTGGTCGTCAGCCGCTGACTGAAATCGATCCTGATCAAGTGGTCGCTATCGGTGCGGCGATTCAAGCCGATACACTCGCAGGCAACAAGCGTGACGGTGGCGAGTTGTTGCTGCTGGATGTTATTCCGCTGTCTTTGGGGTTGGAAACCATGGGCGGTCTGATGGAAAAGGTGATTCCACGTAATACCACCATCCCCGTTGCTCGCGCCCAGGACTTCACCACTTATAAAGACGGCCAGTCGGCCATGATGATTCATGTATTGCAGGGCGAGCGTGAATTGATCAGTGACTGCCGCTCGTTGGCGCGCTTCGAATTGCGCGGGATTCCCGCCATGGTCGCCGGAGCCGCGAAAATTCGTGTCACCTTCCAGGTCGACGCCGACGGTCTGCTCAGTGTCGCCGCGCGGGAGCTGGCGTCTGGTGTTGAGTCAAGTATTCAGGTCAAGCCGTCCTACGGTCTGACCGATGGCGAAATCGCCCGCATGCTCAAGGATTCCTTCCAGCACGCCAGCGATGACAAGGTTGCCCGTGTGTTGCGTGAGCAACAAGTGGATGCCGAGCGTTTGCTGGAGGCCGTTCAGGGTGCGCTTGATGCTGACGGTGAGCGGTTGCTCGACGCCGAAGAGCGTCTGGTCATCGATCTGCAGATGGATGAGCTACGTGAATTGGTGAAGGGCACCGACGTTCCGGCCATTGAGCAGCAGACCAAGCGTCTGTCGCAAGTAACCGACGCGTTTGCTGCCCGTCGCCTGGACTCCACGGTGAGAGCCGCACTGGCAGGGCGCAACCTGAATGAGATTGAGGAATAACTGATGCCGCAGATCATTTTTCTGCCCCACGCCGTGCTGTGTCCGGAGGGGCTGGTAGTCGAAGCTGCGCCTGGCACCTCTATTCTTGAAGTTGCTCATGAGCACCATATTGAAATCGAGAGTGCGTGCGGTGGCGTCTGCGCCTGCACCACGTGTCATTGCATCATTCGTGAAGGGTCTGATTCGCTGAATGAGGCTGACGAGCTAGAGGAGGATTTGCTGGACAAGGCCTGGGGGTTGGAGTCCCAATCTCGCTTGTCCTGTCAGGCAGTCGTCGGAAATGAAGACCTGACCGTTGAAATTCCGAAGTATTCGCTCAATCACGCGGCCGAAGCGCCGCACTGATTCAAGGAATTCTCATGAGTCTTAAGTGGGTTGATGTGCAGGAAATCGCGATCCAGCTCGCCGAGCGCCATCCGGATGTCGATCCGCTGTCCGTGAACTTCGTCAAACTACGCAATTTGGTCATCGCATTGCCTGATTTCGACGACGTCCCGGACCGCGGTGGCGAAAAGGTCCTCGAAGCCATTCAAGCCTTGTGGATCGAAGAGGCCGACTAAGCTTCGTAACGTATGCAGTTAGGCATTACCACCAAACCCGCGTATAATTCGCGGGTTTAATTTTTCGCTTTAATCACTGTTTCTGGAGTTACACCATGGCTGTTCAACGTACTTTCTCGATCATCAAGCCTGACGCCGTTGCTAAAAACGTTATCGGAGAGATCACCACCCGTTTTGAAAAAGCCGGTCTGCGTGTTGTGGCTTCGAAGCTGAAGCAGCTGTCCAAGGCCGAAGCAGAAGGTTTCTACGCTGAGCACAGCGCTCGTGGCTTCTTCGGCGATCTGGTTGCCTTCATGATTTCCGGTCCGGTTGTCGTTCAGGTTCTGGAAGGCGAAAACGCCATTGCCCTGAACCGCGAGCTGATGGGCGCTACCAACCCTAAAGAAGCTGCTGCTGGCACCATCCGTGCTGACTTCGCCGATTCCATCGACGCCAACGCTGTTCATGGTTCCGATTCCGAAGCGGCCGCTGCTCGTGAAATCTCGTACTTCTTCGCCGCTACCGAAGTAACCACTCGCTAAGCTTCTGGCCAATGAGTGAGGGTGAATTCATGACAGCATTGACTGGCAAAACAAACCTGTTGGGTCTGACCCAGCCGGAAATGGAAAAATTCTTCGATTCAATCGGAGAAAAGCGCTTCCGCGCCGGTCAGGTAATGAAGTGGATTCACCACTTTGGCGTCGATGATTTCGACGCCATGACGAATGTCAGCAAGGCCTTGCGTGAAAAACTCAAGCGTCAGGCTGAAATTCGCGGTCCTGAAGTCGTCAGCGAGGACATCTCCACCGATGGCACCCGTAAATGGGTGGTTCGCGTTGAGTCCGGCAGCTGCGTGGAGACCGTTTACATCCCTCAGGGTAAGCGCGGCACGTTGTGTGTTTCGTCCCAGGCAGGTTGTGCGCTGGATTGCAGTTTCTGTTCCACCGGCAAGCAAGGCTTCAACAGCAACCTCACCGCCGCCGAAGTAATCGGCCAGGTGTGGATTGCCAACAAATCTTTCGGCAGTGTCCCGGCGACTATCGACCGCGCTATCACCAACGTGGTGATGATGGGGATGGGCGAGCCATTGCTGAACTTCGACAATGTCATCTCCGCCATGCATCTGATGATGGATGACCTGGGTTATGGCATTTCCAAGCGCCGGGTGACGCTGTCTACCTCCGGCGTGGTGCCAATGATCGATGAGCTGTCCAAGCACATCGACGTTTCACTGGCTCTTTCGCTGCACGCGCCGAACGACGCGTTGCGCAACCAGTTGGTACCCATCAACAAGAAGTATCCACTGAAAATGCTGCTCGAATCCTGCCGTCGCTATATGTCGTCGCTGGGTGAGAAACGCGTGTTGACCATTGAGTACACCATGCTCAAGGACATCAACGACAAGGTCGAGCACGCGGTCGAGATGATCGAGCTGCTCAAGGACACGCCTTGCAAGATCAACCTGATTCCATTCAACCCATTCCCCCATTCGGGTTATGAGCGTCCAAGCAATAACGCTATCCGTCGTTTTCAGGATCAGTTGCATCAAGCCGGTTATAACGTCACCGTGCGCACTACGCGCGGTGAGGACATCGATGCCGCCTGTGGCCAGTTGGTCGGGCAGGTCATGGATCGCACTCGTCGCAGTGAGCGCTACATCGCCGTGCGCGAGCTCAGTGCCGAGACCGAAGGGGTTCAGGTCGCCGCGTCCCGTATCTGACCGCGAAAATTGACTGAGAGGATCTCTATGTCCCTGCGCGCTGCGCTGCTGCTGTGTCTTGCCACGTTGCTGGTCGGTTGTGTTTCGTCCGGCAACGTCGATCCGCTGAGTACCAGCAAGGGGCGTGACGAAGCGCGTCAGGCCTATGTGCAATTGGGTTTGGGCTACCTGCAACAAGGTCAAATCGAACGCGCCAAGGCGCCTCTCAAGAACGCACTGGAGCTGGACAGCTCCGATGCCGACGCCAACGCTGCGCTTGCTCTGGTGTTCCAGGCCGAGCAGGAGCCTGAACTGACCGACAAGTATTACGCCAAGGCGTTGTCCTCTCGTCCTAAAGACGCGCGAATCCTCAACAATTACGGCAGTTTTCTTTACGAGCAGAAGCGCTACAAGGAGGCGTATGAACGCTTCCAGCAGGCGGCCACGGATAACCTGTACGCCGAGCGTGCGCGAGTTTTCGAGAACCTGGGCATGACGGCGATGATGCTGGGCGACCGTGAGGCGGCCCGCGAACATTTCACCAAAGCCTTGCGTCTGGACCGCCAGCAACCGCGTTCATTGCTGGAAATGGCTGAGTTGTCTTACGAAGACAGGCATTATGTGCCGTCACGTGACTATTACGACCGTTTTAGCCAACTCAGCGAGCAAAATGCACGTAGTCTGTTGTTGGGGACGCGGTTGGCGAAAATCTATGATGACCGCAACAAGGCCGCCAGTTATGGCCTGCAATTAAAAAGACTCTATCCCGGTACGCCGGAATATCAGCAATACCTGTCGGAGCAATGATGAAAGCGGCGCATCCCGAAGTTGTAGCAGCCACTCGCACCAATCCTGGAGAGACACTGCGCCAGGCTCGCGAGAGCAAAAACTGGTCGCTGCCAGATGTGGCTTTGAGGTTGAACCTCACCGTGACTTCCTTGAGCAATCTGGAAACAGGTGATTTCGACAAACTGCCTGGGCATACATTTGCTCGAGGCTACATCCGCGCGTACGCAAAACTGCTGGATCTGGATCAGGCCGTACTGGTCAGCCAGTTCGACCAGTACACAGGTACCGACGGCAAAGGCAGCAACGTGCATGCATTGGGCCGTATCGAAGAGCCTGTGCGCCTGTCCCACAACATTTTGCGTATCGTCAGCCTGCTGCTGTTGGTTGCCTTGGTCGGCGGCGGTTTCCTCTGGTGGCAGGATCAGGCCGCGATGCGAGGGAAGGACCAAACCAGCATCGGCATGGAGCATGTCGAAGTCGAAAGCGCCGATGGCACCACTCAAATCCATCCGCTGGACGAGCCTGAAGATCAGGCGGTTGCGGACTCGCAGAACGGCAACTCCGCGCCGCTGCCATTGAACAATGACGAACCGGCGGTCCAAGCACCCGCTACGGCGCCTGTTGCACCATCGACTCCGCTGCCCGCAGCTGCGCCTGCTCGCGGCGTAACGCCAGCCGTGCCAGCGCATACAGCGCCTGTGCCTGCCCTTGCGCCTGCTCCAGCTCCCGCTTCACCAGTGCCCGCATCTGCAGCGCCTGTTGACGTTGCGCCTGTTGCTGCCGGTGCAGGCCAGGTCCAGGTGCAGTTCACTGCCGACTGCTGGGCTCAGGTCACAGACGGTAATGGCAAAGTGCTTACCAGTGGATTGAAGCGCAAGGGCGACAGCATCGACGTCAGTGGCAAACCTCCTTTTACCCTGCGTCTTGGCTTCGCTCGTGGCGCGCAGGTGAGTTACAACGGCCAGCCGGTAGATGTCGCACCTTTCACCAGTGGCGAAACTGTTCGCCTGAAGCTAGGGCAATAAGTCATGCACGGCGAATCACCGATCAAGCGTCGCGAATCTCGTAAAATCTGGGTCGGCTCCGTACCGGTCGGCGGTGACGCGCCGATTGCAGTGCAGAGCATGACCAACAGCGACACCAATGACGTCGCGGCTACCGTGGCGCAGATCAACCGCCTTGAAGCTGCCGGCGTGGATATCGTGCGTGTTTCCGTGCCAGACATGGATGCTGCCGAAGCGTTTGGCCGGATCAAACAGCTGGTGAAGGTCCCGTTGGTCGCCGATATTCACTTCGATTACAAAATCGCATTACGCGTCGCCGAACTGGGGGTTGATTGCTTGCGCATCAACCCTGGCAATATCGGTCGCGAAGACCGCGTGCGCGCGGTGGTTGATGCCGCGCGTGATCGTGGCATTCCGATTCGCATCGGAGTGAACGCCGGCTCATTGGAAAAAGACCTGCAGAAGAAGTACGGCGAGCCAACGCCGGCTGCGCTGGTCGAGTCCGCATTGCGTCATGTCGAGCATCTGGATCGCCTAGATTTCCAAGACTTCAAGGTCAGCGTCAAGGCTTCCGATGTGTTCATGGCCGTTGCAGCCTACCGTCTGCTGGCCAAACAAATTGTGCAACCGCTGCACCTGGGCATCACCGAAGCCGGTGGTTTGCGTTCAGGCACAGTGAAATCGGCCGTCGGCCTAGGTATGCTGCTCGCCGAAGGCATTGGCGATACCATCCGCATCTCTCTGGCTGCCGATCCAGTCGAAGAAGTGAAAGTCGGTTACGACATCCTCAAGTCCCTGCATTTGCGCTCGCGTGGCATCAACTTCATCGCTTGCCCGAGCTGCTCGCGGCAGAACTTCGATGTGGTCAAGACCATGAACGAACTCGAAGGGCGGCTTGAAGACCTGCTGGTTCCGCTGGATGTAGCGGTGATCGGGTGCGTAGTGAACGGTCCTGGCGAAGCCAAAGAGGCGCATGTCGGCCTGACTGGCGGTACGCCGAACCTGATCTACATCGACGGCAAACCGTCGCAAAAGTTGACCAACGATAATCTGGTGGATGAGCTTGAACGCTTGATCCGTCAGAGAGCGGCCGAGAAGGTCGAGGCCGAAGCCGCCTTGATCTTACGTAGCTGACAGCGCCGCCAACCCGTTTCTAAGGATTATTTGTGAGTAAGTCTCTGCAAGCCATTCGTGGCATGAACGACATCCTGCCGGACCAGACGCCATTGTGGCGCTACTTTGAAGGCACCGTCTCGCGCCTGCTGGATAACTACGGTTATCGCCAGATTCGCATGCCTATCGTCGAGTTCACGGAGTTGTTCAAACGCTCCATTGGCGAAGTGACTGACATCGTCGAAAAAGAGATGTACACCTTCGCCGACCGCAACGGCGACTCCCTGACCTTGCGTCCGGAGGGCACTGCGGCCTGTGTCCGCGCGGTGTTGGAACATGGCATCACCGGTGGCGGACAGGTTCAGAAACTCTGGTACATCGGGCCGATGTTCCGTCACGAGCGCCCTCAAAAAGGCCGTTATCGTCAGTTCCACCAGATCGGTTGTGAAGTGTTCAACCTCGAAGGTCCGGATATCGACGCTGAGTTGATCGTGCTGACCTGGCGCTTGTGGGGCCTGCTGGGCATTCGCAATGCCGTCAAGCTTGAGCTCAACAGTCTGGGCACCAGCGAGGCGCGTGCGCGTTATCGCGATGCGTTGGTCGAGTTTCTTTCCGCCCGGCTGGATCAGTTGGACGAAGACAGCCAGCGCCGTTTAAAAACCAACCCGCTGCGCGTGCTAGACACCAAGCACCCTGAGACTCAGGCTGTGCTGGTCGACGCACCGAAGCTGGCAGATTATCTGGACGACGAATCGCGTATTCACTTTGACGGATTGAAAGCCCGTCTGGACGCCGCTGGCATCCCATACGTGATCAACCCGAAGCTGGTTCGTGGCCTGGATTATTACAGCAAGACCGTTTTCGAATGGGTGACCGATCAGTTAGGTGCTCAGGGCACTGTGTGTGCGGGCGGCCGTTATGATGGTCTGGTTGAGCAGATGGGCGGCAAGCCGACATCGGGCGTTGGTTTCGCCATGGGCATCGAACGCCTGGTATTGCTCCTTGAAACATTGGAGCAGGTGCCGGAAGAAATCTCGCGCACGGTCGATGTTTACGTGTGTGCCTTCGGTGAAGCTGCCGAGTTGGCCGCGTTGACATTATCCGAGCGTCTGCGTGATCAGGCACCGAGCCTGCGTCTGCAAGTCAACGCTGGCGCCGGTAGCTTCAAGAGCCAGTTCAAGAAAGCCGACAAAAGCGGCGCGCTGTATGCGCTGATACTGGGCGACGAAGAACTGGCGCGCAAGGAAGTCGGCGTCAAGCCTTTGCGCGGTCAGGGAGAACAACAAAATATTGCCTGGGATGCTCTGTCCGAGCACCTGGCCACCTGCGTCGTGCAGGGCTGAAGCTGATAAACAGCCGATTTAGCGAATAGGAGTATTGGGGTGTCGAGTACCGATGATGAACAGCTGGTGGCGGCTAAGGACTGGTGGCAGCGTAATGGCAAGCCTCTGGTAACTGGCGGTCTCCTCGCGCTGATCGTGGTGGTGGGCTGGCAAGCCTGGCAAAAGTATCAGACCAATCAGTCGCAAGGTGCTTCGGCGCTCTATCAGCAATTGCTGGAAACCGCGCTGACGCCAAGTGGTCAGGCTGACGCGGGCCGTGTGGCTGAAATCGCCGGCAAGCTGAAAAGCGACTTCGGTGGCTCTGCTTATGCTCAGTACGGCAGCCTGTTCGTTGCCAGGGTGGCGGTGGACACTGGCAAGCTGGATGATGCGGTCTCCGAGCTGAAGGGCGTGACTGACAAACCCGCCAATCCAACGCTTGGTGAAATTGCTCGTCAGCGTCTGGCGCGTGTTCTGGCTGCTCAAAACAAGCCTGAAGACGCTTTGAAGCTGCTCGACGGTCAAGCCGACAAGGCGTTCCTGGCCAGTCGTGAAGAACTGCGTGGTGATCTGCTGGTTCAGTTGGGTCGCACTGACGATGCACATGCCGCCTACCAAAAAGCCAAGGCCGCGCTGTCGCAAGAAGCAGCGGTTGGTGGTCTACAAATGAAGCTCGACGATCTGGCGAAAGGGGATGCGTGACGTGATTCGTTGGAAACATGCAGCATTGCTGGCTCTGGCCGTTTTGGCCGCGGGTTGCAGCAGTAACAGCAAAAAGGAATTACCTCCGGCCGAGCTGACCGACTTCAAAGAAGAAGTTGTTCTGCAAAAGCAATGGAGCCGCTCGATCGGTGACGGACAGGGCGACACCTACAACATGCTGATCCCGGCTATCGACGGCGAGAATATATACGCCGCCGATACCACCGGTATCGTCATGTCGGTCAATCGCTCCAGCGGCGATGTGGTCTGGAAGAAAGAGCTCGAAAAACCAGTCTCCGGCGCCGTGGGCGTTGGCTTCGGCGTGGTCATGGTCGGTACCCTGAAAGGCGAAGTGATCGTTCTCGACGAGTCCACTGGCGAAGAAAAGTGGCACGCCCGTGTGACCAGTGAAGTCTTGGCCGCATCCGCGACCAATGGTGATGTGGTCGTGGTTCAGACCCAGGATGACCGTGTGATCGGCTTCGACGCCGCCACGGGTACCCAGCGTTGGATTTACGAAAGCACCCCGGCGGTTCTCACCCTGCGTGGCACCGGTGCGCCGATTGTCACCAACCACTTGGCGGTCGCGGGCCTGTCGACGGGTAAAGTCGTTGCGCTCGATACCACCAATGGCGTTCCGGTGTGGGAGCAGCGTGTAGCGATTCCACAAGGTCGTTCAGAGCTGGATCGTGTGGTTGATATCGACGGTGGTCTGTTGCTTTCAGGCAGTACGCTGTACGTCGCGACTTACCAAGGTCGTGTTGCTGGGCTGGAGCTGGAAAGCGGTCGTGTTCTCTGGCAGCGTGATGCGTCGAGCTATTCTGGCGTCGCTCAAGGTTTCGGCAGCGTGTATGTAAGCTTGGCCAACGGCACTGTTGAAGGCATTGACGAGCGTTCATCGACCGCATTGTGGAGCAACGATTCGCTGGCTCGTCGTCAACTCGGCGCGCCAGAGGTGTTCTCCAGCTATGTCGCGGTGGGTGACATGGAAGGCTATCTGCATTTGCTGAGTCAGGTCGATGGTCATTTCGTTGCCCGCGAACGTATCGATAGCGACGGTCTGCGCGCACGTCCACTGGTATCTGGCAACACCATTTACGTCTTTGGCAACAGCGGCAAGCTGGAAGCACTGACGATCAAGTAATGGCTGTCTATGCTAGAGGGGCTTGCAGTGAGGAGTCCCGCTGGCAGCCTTGCTCCGGCAAGGTTCGCGACACCTTGAGTGTCGCTCCGAACTCCGGCCGCTGCCTTGCAGCGGCTTTTGTATTTTCTGAAATAACGAAGTGGAGAGCCGCATGGTTCCCGTAATCGCCCTGGTGGGTCGACCGAACGTCGGCAAGTCCACCTTGTTCAACCGCCTGACCAGGACTCGTGACGCCATCGTCGGCGACTTGTCCGGTCTGACCCGTGATCGCCAATACGGTGAGGCCAAGTGGCAAGGGCGTAGCTACATTCTGATCGACACCGGTGGTATTTCCGGTGACGAGCACGGTATGGACGAAAAGATGGCCGAGCAGTCTCTGCTGGCCATCGAAGAAGCCGACGTGGTGCTGTTCCTTGTCGATGCGAAGGCCGGTTTCACCGCGGCTGACCAAATGATCGGCGAGCACCTGCGCAAACGTAACAAGACTTCGTACGTCGTTGCCAACAAGGTCGACAATATTGACCCTGAACTGGCGCGTGCGGAGTTCAGCCCGTTGGGCATGGGCGACGCGATCCCGGTCGCTGGTGCTCATGGTCGCGGTATTACTCAGATGCTGGAAATCGCGCTGAGCTCATTCCCGAAAGATGACGACGAACAAGACGGTGAGCCGGAGGACGTTGCTGAAGGCGAAGAAGCCAAGCGCATCCCTGGCCCGAGCGAGAAAGATGGCATCAAGATCGCCATCATCGGTCGTCCCAACGTGGGTAAATCGACGCTGGTCAACCGCATGCTCGGCGAGGACCGTGTCATCGTCTATGACGAGCCGGGTACCACGCGCGACAGTATCTATATCCCGTTCGAGCGTAACGATGAGAAGTACACGCTGATCGACACCGCCGGTGTGCGCAAGCGCGGCAAGATCCACGAGGAAGTCGAAAAATTCTCGGTGGTGAAGACCCTGCAGGCGATCAAAGACGCCAACGTCGTGATCTTCGTGATGGACGCCCGCGAAGGCGTCGTCGACCACGACCTGAACCTGCTGGGCTTCGCACTTGAAGCCGGTCGTGCGCTGGTTATTGCACTGAACAAGTGGGACGGCATGGTGCCGAGCGAGCGTGATTACGTGAAGACCGAGCTTGAACGCCGGTTGTTCTTCGTCGACTTCGCCGATATCCACTTTATCTCGGCGCTGCACGGTACTGGCGTGGGCAACCTGTATCAATCGGTGCAGAACTCATTCAAGTCTGCTGTGACGCGTTGGCCGACCAACCGCCTGACGCAGATTCTTGAGGACGCTGTCGGCGAGCACGCTCCGCCGATGGTTGGCAGCCGCCGCATCAAGTTGCGTTACGCGCACTTGGGTGGTGCCAACCCGCCGCTGATCGTGATTCACGGTAATCAGGTCGAAAAAGTACCCAAATCCTACGTCCGCTATCTGGAAAACACCTACCGCCGCGTCTTGAAGCTAGTCGGTACGCCGATTCGCATTGAATTCAAAGGTGGCGAGAACCCGTACGAAGGCAACAAAAACACGCTTACTGACCGTCAGGTCAACAAGAAGCGCCGGATGATGTCGCACCATAAGAAAGCTGAGAAGCGGCGCAAGGATAAGCGTTGATTCGGTAACAGGCTTTTTCATCAAAAGGCGCTAATGGCGCCTTTTTTTGTGCGTCGGGTATGGGCTATTCTGCGAGTCCCCGTGCCGTCCAGGAGCCGGGCGTGGAGCAGGAACCCCTATGATCACCAGTAAATTGCCGAACGTTGGCACCACCATCTTTACCGTGATGTCCCAGCTTGCAGCCGAAACCGGCGCGATCAACCTTTCTCAGGGGTTTCCTGATTTCGACGGCCCGGACGCGTTGCGCGAGGCACTCTGCCGTCACACCATGGACGGCCACAACCAATACGCACCGATGACAGGTCTACCTGCGTTGCGTGAGCAAGTGGCGGCCAAAATCGCCCGCTCTTATGGCCGTCAGGTCAACGCTGATACTGAAGTGACCATTACTCCTGGCGCGACCCACGGGATTTTCTGTGCAATCCAGACAGTGGTGCGGGCGGGGGATGAGGTCATTGTGTTTGACCCCAGTTATGACAGCTACGAGCCGTCGGTCATATTGGCAGGTGGACGCTGTGTACACGTTCAACTGAAGGACGAGGATTTTTCCATTGACTGGGAAAAACTCAGCTCTGCCCTGAGCCCACGCACGCGCATGATCATCATCAACAGCCCGCACAACCCCAGCGGTGCGCTGATTACCCGTAGTGAACTGGACCAGTTGGCTGCGCTGATTAGAGATCGCGACATCTACCTGGTCAGCGACGAAGTCTACGAACATCTGGTGTTCGATGGGGTGAAGCACGCCAGCGTTCTGGCCCATGAAGAGCTTTATCAGCGCGCTTTTGTGGTCAGCTCGTTCGGCAAGACTTACCACGTGACGGGTTGGAAAACCGGTTACCTTGTGGCACCGCCTGTATTGACGGCAGAGATGCGCAAGATTCACCAGTTCGTTGCGTTTTGCGGTGTGACGCCGCTGCAATGGGCGCTGGCGGATTTCATGGCCGAGTTTCCCCAACACGTAGAAGAGCTGCCAGCGTTCTATCAGGCCAAGCGTGATTTCTTCTGCAATCAATTGGAGTCGTCGCGCTTTACTTTCAACCGCGTGGGCGGCACCTACTTCCAGACTGTCGATTACTCACAGATTCGCCCAGATTTGAATGACGTCGACATGTCGTTGTGGATGACGCGTGAGCATGGCGTTGCCAGCATTCCGATTTCGGTCTTTTATCAGACTCCACCTGAAGGCAAGCATCTGATCCGACTATGCTTTGCCAAACGTGAGGAAACGCTGCGTCAGGCAGCGGAAAAACTATGCGCGATCTAAGTTCGCTGCCCAATCTCAACCTGGCGTTGGTGCAAACCACCTTGGCCTGGCATGACTGCCCAGCCAATCATGCTCATTTCGACGAACTGTTGGCGGAGGTGGAGGAGGTTGATCTGGTGATCCTGCCGGAGATGTTCACCACCGGCTTCTCGATGCAGTCCGAAAAGCTGGCCGAGCCTGAGCAAGGCGTGACCCGCACGTGGATGCTGGCTCATGCCAAACGTCTGAATGCTGTGCTCACTGGTAGCGTCATCATTCGCGCGCAGGACGGCAGTTACCGTAATCGCTTGTTGTGGGCGCGCCCCGATGGCGAACTGTTGTATTACGACAAACGTCATCTGTTTCGTATGGCGGGTGAGCATGAGCATTACACCCCCGGCGAGCGTCAGGTGCAGTTCGAACTCAAAGGTTGGCGAATCCGTCCGTTAATCTGTTACGACCTGCGTTTTCCGGTCTGGAGTCGCGACGCGCAAAACACTGATCTGTTGCTGTACACCGCTAATTGGCCAGGCGCACGCCGCCTGCACTGGAACCGCTTGCTGCCTGCGCGCGCGATTGAAAACCTGTGCTACGTGGCGGCGGTCAACCGTATCGGTACTGACGGCAAGGGCTTCGCGTACGCAGGCGATAGTCAGGTCCTGGATTTTCAGGGCGAGAGCCTGCTAAACGTTGGTGCGGCCGATGGGGTGTTTCAGGTCAGTCTATCGGCGGACAGCCTGGCGGCTTACCGGAGCAAATTCCCGGCATGTCTCGACGCTGATACATTCGAGATACAGTAATGCAATGGAGTTGCGGGTTTAGCGGTCGATAGCTGTTGTACCAAAACCGGAGTTCAGTCATGACCACTATCAACGCTTCTTCCCTGAGTTCTTATTCCAGCACGTTCACTGCCGCCGTGAAGAAAGATGCCACCACCGCGACTGACAGCGATAGCGATACAACCTCCACCGTGTCTACGGCCACCAGCGGCTCTACCGATGCCACTGCAAAAACAGGCGCTGGGGCAGGTGCTGGCGGATCGTCTAGTTCGTCGAGCAGCACCAGCGACGCGGCGATCGAGAAGCTGGAGCAGCAAATCAAGGAAACCGAAAAACGACTTCAGGAGCAGCAAGAGCAACTGGCCTCTGCTCAGGCGAGCAAGGGGTCGGATGAGGAGAAGTCGCAGCAGGTAATGGCCATTCAGGGCCAGATCGCGACCACCAGCGCCTCGCTGGCCACCCAGGAAGCTGCGTTGGTGCAGCTGCAAAAATCCGGAAGCATCAACACCACAGCCTGACCCCTCCTGCGCTGATGTGAAGCCCCGCCTTGGTTGCGCGGGGTTTTCTGTCGGCTATATGCGTAACGATTCACGGGTTCGCTTCAGTTTCGCGCGCTCTGGCCGATATCGCCTGTAATAAAACAGGAGTTCAGCCATGACCACCATTAACACGAGTTCCCTGGGTTCGTATTCCAGCGTGTTCACGACAGGCGTAAAAACGGACGACTCGCAGACCAGTGACGTTACTTCGATCAGCGTCAATTTGCGTGGCAACGTTTATAAGCCAATTGAGGAGACTGGCAAGGCAGGGTCCTCAGAAGGCTTATCGCCTTCACAGCAGGCGATCAAACAGTTGCAGGATCAGATCAAAGAGACGCAAAAGCGTTTGCTGGAGCAACAACAGCAACTGGCTGACGCTCAGAACAGCAAGACACCTGAGCCGCAGAAGAGCCAGCAGGTCATGGCGATTCAGCAACAGGTTTCAGGGACTATGGCGCAGATGGCGGGACAACAGGCTGCACTGCTCGAGTTGATGAAAGGCAACCTCAACACGACTGCCTGATGCACCTCACAAACGAGAAGGCCCCGAAGTTATTCGCTTCAGGGCCTTTTTTTAGCCTTTGTCCCGCGGCCTTTGTAGGAGCCAACTGGTTGGCGAGGCGACCAACACGGTGCGCCTGAGACACCGCCTCGCGAACAAGTCTGGTCAAAACATTAGCGATGACGACTTGTAGGTGCGGGCTTGTCCCGCGACCGGCGGGGAACCCGTCGTAAAACCTGTGTACGCGGTGTGACAGGCAAACCGCGCTCCTACAGCTGATCTGTAGGAGCCAACTTGTTGGCGAGGCGACCAGCGCGGTGCGCCTGAGACACCGCCTCGCGAACACGTTCACTCCTACAGCCGATCAACCGAGCTTGACCGGGAACAGGGTATCTACAGCATTGGTGCGTTATGCCGCCTTGGCTTCAGCTTGAACCAGCGAGCGATTCAATGCACTGAACAACGCGCGGAAGCTGGCGGTGGTGATGTTTTCATCGATACCGACGCCATGTACCGCACGATCACCATTGACCCGCAGCTCGATGTAGGCAGCGGCTTTGGCCGTAGTGCCTGCGCCAATTGCGTGTTCGTTGTAATCCATGATTTCCACGCCAACTGGCAAGCTCGACACCAGTGCTTCCAGCGCGCCATTACCTTTGCCTTTCCAGCGTTGGGTTTCGTCGTTGACGCTGACTTCAGCATCTACCGCGCTGGTGCCGTTCTCTTCTTGCAGGCGATGGCTGATCAGCGCATACGGCTTGTTGGCTTGCAGGTATTCACGCTTGAACAACGCATAAATTTCCTGTGCGCTCATTTCCAGGCCCAGGCGGTCGGTCTCGCCCTGAACCACTTGGCTGAACTCAATCTGCATGCGGCGCGGCAGTGAGATGCCGTATTCCTGTTCGAGCAAGTAAGTGATGCCACCTTTACCTGACTGGCTGTTGACCCGAATGACCGCCTCGTAGCTGCGCCCGATGTCGGCTGGGTCGATAGGCAGGTAAGGCACCTCCCACAGAGCGTCGTCTTTCTGCTGAGCGAAACCCTTGCGGATTGCATCCTGGTGAGAGCCGGAGAATGCGGTGTGGACCAAATCGCCGACGTATGGATGACGAGGGTGAACCGGGATCTGGTTGCACTCTTCCACGACCTTGCGCACGCCGTCGATGTCAGAGAAGTCCAGCTGTGGGTTCAAGCCTTGGGTGTACATGTTCAGCGCCACGGTCACCAGGTCGACATTACCTGTGCGCTCGCCATTGCCGAACAGGCAACCCTCGACACGATCCGCGCCGGCCATCAGGCCCAGCTCGGTTGCAGCGACACCAGTGCCCCGGTCGTTGTGGGTGTGCAGGCTGATGATCACACTGTCACGACGGTTAATGTTGCGGCTGAACCACTCGATCTGGTCGGCGTAGATATTCGGTGTCGCCACTTCAACGGTGGCCGGCAGGTTGAGAATGACCTTGTTCTGCGGCGTCGCGTTCCAGACCTCAATCACCGCATCGCATACTTCCTTGGCGAACTCCAGTTCAGTGGCACTGAAGGTTTCAGGCGAGTATTCGAACTGCCATTGGGTTTCTGGCTGTTGAGCGGCGTATTTGACGAACAGCTTGGCGGCGCTGACTGCGATTTCTTTCACGCCGGCTTTGTCCTGATTGAAGACAATGCGGCGGAAGGAAGGGGAGGTGGCGTTGTACAGGTGGACGATGGCTTTCTTCGCGCCGCGCAGAGACTCAAAGGTGCGCGCAATCAGGTCTTCACGGCCTTGGGTCAGCACCTGAATGGTGGTGTCGTCCGGAATGTGGCCATCTTCGATCAGGGTGCGCACGAAATCGAAGTCGGTTTGCGATGCGGCCGGGAACGATGCTTCGATTTCCTTCACGCCGACCTGAACCAGGGTTTTCCAGAAACGCAGCTTTTTGACTGCATCCATGGGCTCGATCAACGATTGGTTACCGTCACGCAGATCGGAACTGCACCAGATCGGCACTTCGGTGATGGCTTTGGAGGGCCAGGTGCGGTCAGGCAAGTCGATAACCGGAAACGCGCGGTACTTCGTCGAGGGATCTTTGAGCATGGTCATGTGAGCAATCCTTTTTTGTACTGAGGGCCGAGAAAAGGCGGCCAGCCGATTGAAACGAAAGACGAGGGTCGAGGCACTGCGATTCAGCCTGGCAGTCGCGCACTGACGAGACTGAGGCAACGATGTTGACGCAATAGAATGAGGGTCTGAGACGTTTTCATGGAGTCAACCGTAACCAATGAGGTGAAAGCTGGCAAGCAGTTGGTAAAAATTGGGAGAAGTTCTTTTTTATCTTCAATAAGTGAGATTAATTAGCTGGTTTTTCAGAATTTTTGTTTATTTATTGCGCGGTGTGTTGGGCATTTGACAATTCCGGCTTGCATCCAGAATCGACCGCTGCTGGGCTAACGTCATTGCGGGCCTGCGGTCTCTTAGTAGGCAATGGTCATGTCCTTTGTAGAGCGCGATGGCCCGCGATGCTGTTTGATCGGTAGCCATGAACCTCAGGGCTGAAACGCACCAATAAAAATAGCTGGATCAACCCGGGTATCGTTTAGGCTAACGTTCCAATGCAAGTGCGGCCCGGTAGCACGTCCGGTTGAACCGACACGACCCACAACCCCGCCACGCGGCACAACATCACCGACTTTCACGTCGATCCTCGACATGTGGCAGAGCATGCTGATGAAGCCCTGACCGTGATCGACGACGACGGTATTACCGTTAAAGAAATAATTGCCGATCAGGATCACTTTGCCCGCGGCCGGGGATTTGATAGGCGTTCCGGTAGGTACTGCAAAGTCCAGCCCTGCGTGTGGGTTGCGCTCTTCGCCATTGAAGAACCGACGCACCCCGAATTTGCTCGACAACGGGCCATCCACCGGTTTGTCCAGTAACAGGTTGCTTGGCGTTCCCGGGCTGAAGCTGCGATAGGCCTGAATCTGTACCACCTGCTCGCCTTCGATGCGTTTCACGTCGTCCGGGTTGGGGTTCACCTGACGCTGGTTTTTCAGGGTAATGCGTTGCTCTGGATACTTCTTGCTGCCCACGACAAACGCCAGATTACGGCTACCGCTCGCGTCTTTGGCGACCAGTTGCTGGCTGCCCGGCTTGACGGTCAACGGCACCCCTACGATCGCCAGCCAGCGATTGCCTTGCTCCTTGATCACCAACACAGGTTTGCCCTGATAAGAAGCTTTTGGTGCGTCGGTAGCAGAACCAAGGTCGACGACGGCCACTCCCCCGGGCACCGGTTTATCCAGCGCGCGTGTGATGTAGCTGTCCGGCTGCGTGGCGGCGAAAGCAGGCAACGCCAGGCAAAAACCCAACGCAGTGGTAATCAACGATCGAACGATAAAATCCGGCATCAATAGGTCAATCCAGTAAAGAGAAAGTCACGGGCGTCAGATGGTTGTCTTCCACGCGCACCAACAGCTCGCCGTCACCCAGTTTTGCCGTCAGGCGCTGTCCGGTCTTGGTCTGCTCGGCACGGCGGATCGCGTGGCCTTTTTCGTCCAGCAGGATGCTGTAACCACGGCCCAGTGTTGCCAGCGGGCTGACGACATTCAACGTCTGTACCTGATTTTGCAGCTGTAGGCGGCGGGTCTTGAGCGTGTCTTTGATTGCCCTCGGCAGACGTTCGGCCAGCACGTCCAGGCGCTGACGCAAGAATGCCAACGTACGTCCCGGATGTTGCGCCGCCAATCGGCTTTGCAGATGACCCATGCGCACCTGGCGCTTGTGCATTTGCTGCTCGAAGGCCCGACGCATGCGCATGTCCAGGTCATCGAGGCGCTGGGCCCGCTGGCGCAGACGTTCGCCGGGGTGACGCAGACGACGGGAAACCCCGTCCAGTCGTAGTTTCTCGCGCATCAGCCGGTCTTGCATGCGGCTGATCAGGCGCCGTTTCAGGCTGTCTACCCGACGCTGCAGATCGCTGGAGTCAGGCGCTAACAACTCTGCGGCGGCGGAGGGCGTTGGTGCGCGAACGTCGGCGACAAAATCGCTGATCGACACATCGGTCTCATGACCCACCGCGCTGACAATCGGCGTCACGCAGGCGTCAATCGCTCGCGCCACGGCTTCCTCGTTGAAGCACCATAGATCCTCCAGCGACCCGCCGCCGCGCGCCAGGATCAGCGCATCGAAACCTCGGCCGTCGGCCAGTTTAAGCGCGCGCACGATTTGCCCAATGGCTTCGCGGCCCTGCACGGCGGTGGGGATCAAGGTCAGTTCAACGCTGGGCGCACGACGGCGGAATACGCTGATGATGTCGCGAATCACTGCGCCGGTCGGCGAACTGATGATCCCGATACGCTGTGGATGCAGTGGCAGCGCGACTTTGCGTTCGGCGCTGAACAAGCCTTCGGCGCTGAGTTTCTCCTTCAGCGCATCGAAGGCCAGGCGCAGTGCGCCATCGCCTGCGGGTTCGACCGTGTCGAGAATCAGTTGATAGTCGCCGCGACCTTCGAACAGCGACACCTTACCGCGCACCTTGACCGCCAGGCCATCCTTCAACGCCTGGCGCACCCGCGCCGCGTTCTGCCGGAACAGCGCACAACGCACCTGGGCACCCGTGTCTTTCAGGGTGAAGTACACGTGGCCGGAGGCGGGGCGCGAAAGGTTGGAGATCTCGCCCTCCACCCAGATGTTGGCGAACACATCTTCGAGCAGCACACGGGCGCGGCCATTGAGTTGGCTGACGGTGAGAACTTCCCGGTCCAGGCCGAGTCTTGCGAAGGGGTCTTTGATCATGGCGGGCATGATAAAGGGAATGAGGCTTTGCCCACCACATTAGATGAGCATCGCGATCTGCGTGAAGGCCAGCCGCTCATCCTTCCAGCGCGGGTTTTGCGCATGATTCCGATCTATGGCGCATCGTCGGCCAACAATTAAATCAACCCCGGCGGCTCAACCCGCCTAAAATACCGGCCTCGTATTTTCAGCGCCTTGAGGCTCCACCCGATGTCCGCCACTGCACCCAATACCCAGCCCGCGCCGGATCACCGTGCTCAGTTTCTGAGTTTGCTCGAGACCTGCCTGACGCAAAACTCGCTGATCAAGCTGGTGCTGGCCAAGTACGTCGGGGCCGAGCCTGCGCTGCAACGGGTGATCATCAAGCCGCTGACGGTCAAGGATCAGCCCTGCTTGTCCTTTGTCTACCGGTACAAGACACGCGACATCACCAAGAATCACCCCCTGAACGAAGCGCAGGCGCTGATCGCAGGTTTGTTGCCCGAATCGTTCAAGAATGCGCACTTGCTTTTACTCACTGACGAAGTGCAGTTGGAGTTCAGCAAAAAGGGCAAAAGCACGCTGTTTCGCAACAAGGCCCAGCAGCAGCGCGAAGCACCCTCGGCTGATCATGATCGCGAGAAAAAACGCTATCTGGAGTTGACCCGCCCGTTTCTGACTGATCTGGGCGTGACCAACACACAGCATGAGTTGATCCCGGCCATGTCACGCAAGTGGAAGCAGATCAACAAGTTCATCGAGGTGTTTTCCCACGCCCTGGCGTCTTCGCCAATCAAGCTTGATCAGCCGATCACCGTCGCCGACTTCGGTTCGGGCAAGGGCTACCTGACGTTCGCCATTCACGATTACCTGCGCAACACCTTGCAGGCACAAGGAAACGTGACGGGCGTCGAGTTGCGTGAGGACATGGTCACGCTGTGCAACAACGCAGCCGCGCAGCTTGAGCATCCAGGGCTGGTGTTCAAGCACGGTGATGTACGTTCGGTGGCGCCAAGCGCGTTGGATGTGATGATCGCTTTGCACGCGTGTGACATCGCCACCGACTACGCGATCCACACTGGGATTCGTTCCGGGGCGTCGATCATCATGTGCTCGCCGTGCTGTCACAAACAGATCCGCTTGCAGATCCAGAGTCCGACGTTGCTTAAGCCGATGCTGCAATACGGTCTGCACATGGGCCAACAGGCCGAGATGGTCACCGATGCCTTGCGTGCATTGCTGCTGGAAGCCTGTGGCTACGAGACCAAAGTCTTCGAATTCATCTCGTTGGAACACACCAACAAAAACAAGATGATTCTGGCCGTCAAGCGCGCTTCACCAGTTGATCGGGCCCAATTGCTGATGAAAATCCAGGAACTGAAAACCTTCTACGGTATTCAGGAACAGTGCCTGGAAACCCTGCTCCAGGCGGACGCGTTGATCTAAAGGGTCGTGCCGAGGGGCTTGGGCGCAATGACCGCTGTCTTGCGTCCCAACATCACTGTGACGATGACGCCTGCTGCAAATATCCAGGTGATCGGGTCAATGTGCTCGCCGAAGAACAGCGCTGAAAAGGCCATGGTGAAGAAAATCTGCACCAACTGAATCTGACTCACCCGTGCGATGCCGCCCATGGCCAGGCCCGCGTACCAGGCGAAGAAACCGATGAATTGCGAGAAGATCGACACGTAGCCGAACGCCCACCAGGTGCCCGTCGAAATAGGGCCTTGATGTTGGGAGGCCAGGTAGGTGACAGGTCCGAGCAAAATCGGACTCGACAATACCAGCGCCCAACAGATCACCTGCCAGCCGCCCATCTGCCTGGCCAGTCGCCCACCCTCGGCATAACCCAAGCCACCAATGGCCACCGCCGCCAGCATCCAGAGATCGCCCGTCTGGATATTGCCGGCACCGCTGATCAGTGCATAAGCCAGCACCAGCGCACTGCCCAATGCCGCACATCCCCAGAATGCTTTTGAAGGGCGCTCGTGGGACAACCACGCCGCATAAATCGCCACCAACAAAGGCTGTAGGCCGTTGACCAAAGCGCCGTGAGAGGCAGGCAGGGTTTTCATCGCCCAGGCCGACAACACAGGGAAGCCGATGATCACCCCCAGCGCCACCACCATCAGCGCTTTGAACTGCGCCCAAGTCGGCCACTTTTCTCGCCGCCATAGCAACAGCGCCGCTGCCGGGATCGCCGCCAGCAGGGCTCGACCCAGACCGTTGAGCAGCGGATGAATCTCCTGCACTACGATGCGAGTCATGGGCAGCGTCAGGCTGAAGATCACCACCCCGATCAGGCCGAGGAACATTCCGGTGTTTTCGCGAGAGGACATGATGGAGCGTGCCTTATTGTTATGGGTGAGAAAAGGGCGCCTATCTAGCCACAGATTGGCCGCGTTTCCCCTTTACAGCTAATCACGGATTTATCCGTACACTTTGTAAAAGCCTGCCTGACCAGCCTTCGGTCGGGATCGCTGAGGTTTCACAGTTCGTCAGCTGATATTGGTTCGAAACTTGAATGCAACCTGACTGCAACAGTTTGAGGGTCAAACTGGTGCCAACTCATTCAGCCAGGAGAAGCATCGTGTCAGTCATCGGAAAGTGGGCCTTGCAAGCGGTAGTCGTGTTCCTGTTCGCCTGGCTGGCGACTGTCACGGCACAGTGGGGCAGCGGCATCGTTAAAACCACCGGCAATGACCGCCTTGCGGCCCTCAGCAGCGTCCGTCTTTCGACAGACACAGTCGGCAGCAGCGTCAATAAAAAAGCGCAAGGCACCGCGATTGTGGACGCGTTGGGGCAGGGTAACGAGTGACTGCTGGGCGATGGGAAGAATTGAAGCGCTGAGGCCGGCTTACTGCTTACTCTGCCGGCTTTGCTTGGATGCGATCATGGGTGTCGCCCTGCTTGCTCCGAGCAGGGCCAGATTGATTTTTGAAAAAGTGCGAAAAATAAAATCAGTCCCCGGACACCCGCCGCCTCGATACCTGGTTGCCTCTCAATCGACCCCAACAAACCCGCCAGTCTGATGCGCCCACAGCCGCGCATACAATCCTTTGTGCGCCAGCAGCTCGGCATGGGTGCCGGTCTCGGCGATCTGTCCGTTTTCCAGGACCACTAGGCGATCCATCCGCGCTATGGTCGACAGCCGGTGCGCGATGGCGATCACGGTCTTGCCTTGCATCAGGGTTTCCAGGCTCTCCTGGATGGCTGCCTCAACCTCGGAGTCCAGCGCCGAGGTCGCTTCGTCCATGATCAGGATCGGCGCGTCCTTGAGCAACACTCGAGTAATCGCGATCCGCTGACGCTGCCCACCCGACAACTTCACCCCGCGTTCGCCGACATGGGCATCAAGCCCGGTGCGTCCTTCGGAGTCGGTCAGCAACGGAATGAACTCATCAGCGCGGGCCTTGCGCATCGCTTCCCATAGCTCGGCGTCCGTGGCATCTGGTTTGCCGTACAGCAGGTTGTCGCGAATCGAT
This sequence comes from Pseudomonas sp., assembly GCF_036404235.1. Lineage (GTDB taxonomy): Bacteria > Pseudomonadota > Gammaproteobacteria > Pseudomonadales > Pseudomonadaceae > Aquipseudomonas. Next base: position 8,783 of record NZ_DASWOT010000037.1, on the reverse strand, counting down.
CGGTGCAGCAGCGAGGTATCCTGGGTAATCATGCCGATGTGCGAGCGCAGGCTTTCCTGAGCAACGTGGGAAATGTCCTGATCATCGATCAGAATCCTGCCGCCTTGTACGTCATACAGCCTGAGCAGCAGGTTTACCAACGTCGATTTACCTGCGCCGGAAGGACCGATCAAACCGATTTTTTCACCCGGTTTAATGTCCAGGTTCAGGCCTGCGATCACGCCCCTGCCTTTACCGTAATGGAAGTCCAGATTCTCGAATTTCACGCCACCGTGTTTCACTTCCAGGGTCGGCGCGGCTTCGCGGTCGATGACGCCGACGGGCTGGGAAATACTCTCCAAGCCGTCCTGCACCATGCCGATGTTTTCGAAAATGCCGTTGACCACCCACATGATCCAGCCGGACATGTTGACGATGCGGATCGCAAGACCTGTGGCCAGTGCAATTGCGCCCACCGAGATCAGCGACTGGCTCCACAGCCACAGCGCAAGGCCAGTAGTCCACACGATCAAAATACCGTTGAGCGTGGTGATCACGGTGTCCATCGAGGTGATGACACGACCGGCCAGTTGAGTTTTTTCGGTCTGTTCGCTGATCGCTTCGCGGGCGTATTGCTGCTCGGAATTGGTATGCGCGAACAGCTTCAGGGTGGTGATGTTGGTGTAGCCGTCGACGATGCGACCCATCAGCTTGGAGCGGGCATCGGACGACACGACCGAGCGTTCTTTCACACGCGGCACGAAGTACCACAGCGCAATGATGTAAGCCGCGATCCAGCTCAACAGCGGAATCATCAGCCGCCAATCAGCCTCGGCGAACAACACCAGCGAACTGATGGCATAGATCAGCACATGCCAGAGCGCGTCCACGGCCTGCACGGCAGAATCACGCAGCGAATTGCCGGTCTGCATGATGCGCTGGGCGATACGCCCGGCGAAGTCGTTCTGGAAGAAGTTCAGGCTCTGTTTCAGCACGTAGCTGTGGTTTTGCCAGCGAATCATGCTGGTCATGCCGGGGCTGATGGTCTGGTGTACCAGCAAGTCGTGCAGGCCAACGAAGATAGGCCGCAACACCAGCGCAACGACCACCATCCAGATCAGTTCAGTGGCATGTTCACGAAAGAAGTTGGGGTTCGGTGTGCCCTGTGCCAGGTCGATAATGCGGCTCAGGTAACTGAACAACGACACCTCGATCAATGCGCCGATCAGCCCGACTATCAACAACGCCACAAAGCTTGGCCAGACCTGACGCAGGTAGTACACGTAGAACGACAGCACTTTATTGGGCGGCGCGGCGGTGGGGGCTTCGCGGAAGATATCGATCAGTTGTTCGAAACGGCGATAGAACATTGGCTATGACACCCGCGGGTTAGGCGGGCTCTCCTTGCTGAGGGCAGACCTGGTCAGACCGCATGAAACCACGATGGGCTCAGGCCGGTTTCATGCGGCAGACGCACCAAGCTTGGTTTCAGTTAATGCGCTTTGCGGATTTGATCAGGATTGGATCGATGGGCACATTTTGCATGCCGCTTTTGGTGGTGGTCTGTGCGTGAACAATGTTGTCCACCACGTCCATGCCTTTGACCACCTTGCCGAACACCGCGTAACCGAAGTCGCGCACGCCGTTGTCGAGCATGGCGTTGTCGTTGGTGTTGATGAAGAACTGGCTGGTGGCTGAGTTCACATCGGACGTACGGGCCATGGCGAGGGTGCCGCGCACGTTATGCAGACCGTTATTGGCTTCATTCTTGATCGGGTCTTTGGTGTCTTTTTGCATCATCTGCGGCGTAAAACCACCGCCTTGCACCATGAAGCCCGGGATCACACGATGAAATATCGTGCCGTTATAGAAGTTGCTGTCCACATAGCCGAGAAAGTTCTTGGTACTGACCGGCGCCTTGTCCTGTTCCAGCTCAATTTCTATCTGGCCGAAACTGGTGTCCAGCACCACATGCGGGGCCGGGGCGGCCATCAGGTTTGAGGTGAACAGTACAGCGGCGGCGCAGAGAGCAATTTTTTTCAGCATGAGGCAGAAGTCCTGAAAAGTGATTTTCGACGGCAAAAAACAGGACGTAAGAGAAGCACGTTTGCGCGGATTTTGACAGCGTGCCATGCCTTCGCCGACTTAATCTGGATGAGCCGCGAGGAAGGCCATCAGTATCCGGTTGAATTCATCTGGTTGATCCAGGGGCGTCGCGTGCCGGGAGTTGTCGATGACCTGCAAGTGAGCATCACCGATCAACTGGATGTAATCGACCTTCAACTGGACCGGGGTGTAGTCGTTGTCGGCTGAGATGATCAGCACAGGGCAATCGATACGCGATAGCCGCCCTTGCACCCCCCAGCCCACAATCGCGTCGAAACTGGCGAGGTAGGCACGTTTGTCGTTCTGCGCCCAGCGTTTGGCGATCCTGTGCCGCAGGTCGGATTGCTCGGGTTTGGGGAACAGGTTTTTGCCCAGTCCTTTGCCAATGGTTTCCATGCTGAACAGCCGCGCGAGCGTCCAGCGTTTGGCGTATTGCCAGAAATCGTTGGCAGTTTTGATTTTTACTTCAGGAGCGCTATTGACGATGGTCAAGCTCTTGAGCAGATGTGGATGATCGACCGCCAGTTGAAAGCCAATCATCCCGCCCATCGACAGGCCGACGAAGTGAACCGGACCGAGCTGTAAATGTTCGAGCAACGCTTGGATGTCAGCGCTGAAGCCTGGGATGCTATAGCGCTCCTTGGGTTTGTCGGAGCGCCCGTGGCCGCGCACATCGACAGCGATCACCCGGTAATGGGCCGACAACGTCGGAATCTGGTATTCCCAATCCTGGCAACTGGACCCAAGGCCATGCACCAGCAATACCGGCGCGCCATGGCCGTATTCTTCGTAATGCAGTGAACAACCGTCGTGCTCGAAAAATGCCATCTGGGTACGTCCTTGTTTTGAGCGAGAAGCAGTGCTGGGCTGAAGGTGTGTCACCCGCTAATCGCAGCCAATCAAGCCAGTTGCTGCGCCATAAACGGTGCGTCCAGCGGCGCGGTGTCGAAGGTCTGGATCAGCTCGATGAGAATCTGCGTCGCCGGGCCCAGCGGTTTGTCCTTGCTGGAGTAAAGGTAGAACAGCGGATGACGACTGCCACCTTTGTCCAGCGGCAGGATCTTCAGCACGCCTTCTTTGAGCTCGCGCTCGATGATGTGTTTTGGCAGCCAGGCGAATCCCAGGCCGCTGCTGACGAAGGTCGCGGCGGTCGCCAGGCTCCCGACGGTCCAGCGTTGCTCTGCACCCAGCCAACCGACATCACGAGGCTGGCTGCGGCCGGAGTCGCGGATGACCACCTGCAACTGGCTCTCCAGATCCTGAAAATTCAACTCACGGTGCATTTGATGCAGCGCATGTTCAGGGTGGGCCACGGCGACGAACTCGACGGCACTCATCTCGGTCCCCAGATACCCGGCAATGCTGAAGCTGCTGATGGCCAGGTCGGCCACCCCTTCGAGCAGTACATCTTCCACGCCGGACAACACTTCCTCGCGCAGACGAACGCGACATCCACGGCTCTGCGGCATAAACGCCGTCAACGCCCGCACCAAGCGAGCATTGGGGTAGGCCGCATCGACCACCAGACGCACTTCGGCTTCCCAGCCCTGCTCCATGTGATGGGCCAAATCCTCCAACTGACTGGCTTGTTTAACCAGTTGCCGCGAGCGCCGTAACAGCACTCCCCCTGCCTCGGTCAGCACGGCTTTGCGGCCATCGATGCGCAGCAGCGGTACACCCAACTGCTCCTGCATCCGCGCGACGGTGTAACTCACCGAAGACTGCGAACGGTGCAGCGCTTCGGCGGCCTGGGCAAAACCGCCATGATCGACCACAGCCTGCAATGTTCGCCATTGATCAAGGGTCACGCGGGGCGCTTTCATCTTTCGTTCCTGTTGTCCTAAGCTGGCATCTCTTAATGGAGGCTGCCGAATGAAAGAATTCTGTTGTGTGCTACTGGCAATGTTGCCGCTGAGCGCGTTTGCTTATCCCATCGATGTCGACAAGGACCTAAACGGCGTGCAGATCGATTACAGCAGCCACGACACCGCGTACGACATTGGCAATATCACGCTGAACAACTACGGCACCGTCCCCGCTAAATGCAGCGTGGTATTTCGCAACGGTCCCGAAGCGCCGCGCACGCGACGGGTTCAGGTCGCGGCAAAGAGCAGCGCAGACGTCACCGCAAAGTTCAACCGCGAAATCATCAAGCTCTACATCAAGCTCAAGTGCGAGCCTCAATAACGTCGTCTGGACTGAAAGGGAGCGTACTGCTCCCTCGTGGATAAAACAATTTATTGGATGTTTAGTAGCAGGTTTTTACGCTTTTTAATCGATAGAGCCGCGCATAATCTTCACTCCATCGACTTACACACCTCCTCGGTGGAGAACCCCATGTCCAGCGTCCTTATCATTGAAAGCAGCGCTCGTCAACAAGACTCCGTCTCTCGCCAGTTAACCCAGCAATTCATCAGTCAATGGCGCAATGCACATCCGACTGATGAGGTCACGGTTCGCGACCTGGCGGTGGATCAAGTGCCGCATCTGGATCTCAATCTGCTGGGCGGCTGGATGAAGCCGGCTGATCAACGCAGCGCTGGCGAACAGTCCGCGCTGGATCGCTCCAATGAGCTGACGCAAGAGTTGGTTGCCGCCGATGTGTTGGTACTGGCCGCGCCGATGTACAACTTCGCCATCCCCAGCACACTGAAATCATGGTTCGACCATGTGCTGCGCGCGGGCTTGACCTTCAAGTACGGCCAGACCGGGCCACAAGGTTTGTTGATTGGCAAGCGCGCATACGTACTCACGGCTCGCGGCGGGATTTATGCGGGCAGCACGCTTGACCACCAAGAGCCGTATCTGCGTCAGATACTAGGATTTGTCGGTATATACGATGTCACGTTTATTCACGCGGAAGGCTTGAACATGGGCGGCGACTTCTCCGAGAAAGGGCTCAACCAAGCCGTTGCCAAACTGACCCAAGTGGCTTAATCGCAAGTTAATCGCGCTGCGTCATGCTGCTTGCGTTCATCGACTCCCTTTGGCATCTGAATGCTCCTGGATGCACTGCCCGATATCCCTCTATTTGCGCGGGGGGTATCGGGTTTTTTTATGTCGACTGTCAATGGCTTTTGTCACCCCCTTCGAGAGCCAAATTGCAAAGGTTTTTCGTCAGCTGGATGTGCTGCACGCTGCGAAACACAGGCGCTAGAGCGGCGCTTGTCTGATATCAGCAGCATCGATACCCATGATTCACTACAGTGGTTTTTCAAACGTCGGCCAAGCACATAAAGTCGCTCCACCGAAAAGATTCAACCCCAAATTACTGGAGCAACTGATCATGAAAACTTCTATCGCATTTGGTTTCGCTTTGTCAGTTCTGGCCTCTACCGCGGTCTTCGCCAGCCCTGAAAAACCGTTTCAACGCGCTATCGTCGATACTTTGAGCACTAGCGTCATCGACTCCAAAGTAGCAGCTAAGGACAGCGTCAAACCTTTCGATAGCAAATCTTCCAGTACCGTGATCGTTGCTGAAAATCGCAAAGAATTCGGCTCGCAGTATCAACGCTACTAAGTGCAGGGTGCCTGTGCTGTACTTCAAAAGCCCAGCGGACGCTGGGCTTTTTGTTAGTGCGTTTTTTTAGGGGCCGTTTGCGTTTTGTCGTGGCAGTTCACAACGAAACGGGAACGGACCTTTAAGGTGTCGCTGCCTTCGCCAGGCCCGCTCGCAGATCCGTGCCGCTCGGCTGTTGATAAAGACTCAAACCGAACTCTGGCAGCACCGCCAACAGGTAATCGAAAATATCCCCTTGAACCCGCTCGTAGTCGGCCCAGTCGGTGGTGCGGGTAAAGCAATAGATCTCCAGCGGTACGCCTTGGGCGGTGGTTTCCATTTGCCGAACCATGCAGGTCATGTCGGGATGAATGTCCGGGTGACTTTTCAGGTAAGCCTGCGCGTATGCACGAAAGGTTCCCAGGTTGGTCATGCGACGACGATTGGCCGAGACCTGCGCGACATTACCTTGCGCTTCGTTCCAGGCATGGAGTTCTGCTTTTTTGCGACCGATGTAATCGGTGAGCAGGCGCACTTGGGTCAACTTCTGCTCCGCTTCATCGCTCATGAAACGTACACCGCTGGCGTCGATGGACAGGCTGCGCTTGATCCGTCGACCTCCGGCCTGCTGCATGCCGCGCCATAATCACCGGTACCAGTTCAATACTAATATCCCAAGCCCACTACTCCCTCACCCCCGAATTACCCCAAAACGTCCAAGAGGAGGCAGCTTTTTCCAAGTAGGAAAATGAATATCACCGCATACTATCTACTCAATACTAAAGCGCCCAGAGCCCGCTCTACAGGGCAAATCTGATTCCCTGCGCCTACCGTCACTGCGATCAGCAACCCAATTTTTCATCCCTGTGGCTTGCCTCACTCCTGGAGTGGCCACCTCTGTAATGGTCACAATCAGCGTTTGTATGAAGCGTTCATGGCATCAGTCCTTTTGCGCCGGAAGCCAGAAGCCAGAAGCCAGAAGCCATTGTGGTTGAGGCTTGGTGCCTTCCCCACAGAATGGAGTGTGCAACGAGAAATGGTGAGCCGTAGCAGCACCACTCGCCTACCAGTTGATGGCAGTGAGATAGCTACCATCTAAGATCGTCTTTTGATGGGGCAGGAGGCATTCGCGCTCCTGGCGCTTGCGAGCAACAGACTCAGACCCAGCCCTAGGACTCGGCTCTCGAATCTGGTTCATCTCGCTGCAGATCTTTTCACCCCGCATGCTCCGTAGCTACACTTGAGGTGTTCAGTACCTTCCCAGAAGAGTTCACGCATGGCCTTCGCCCTCAACATCAACACCCGCTACATCAACGATGACACCGGGCGGGAGATTGAGCTTCCAGGCATCTGGACTCAGGACGGCGTGCTCATTTCGCATCTGCGCTATCTTGCATCCTCCAGAAAACAGAAGCTCAGCCCGTCTTGGAGAGAGCGTAGCCGTTACGCGATCAAGCTTCTTCTGGATTACATCCGAGCAAACGAGGGGCTCTTCGATAAGGCCCTGCCTTTATTGGATAGCTTCGTGTTGGCGCTGCGGATGGGGACAATCAATGTCGAAACACAGACCGACCCCAGCGGGCTCTACTGGCTGCCGAAAAGTGCTGAGGTCGAGCATACCTTGCTCGGTCATATCACCTCATATACAGACTGGCTTGCGGAAGAGCCTGCCTATAAAGCGAGGCGTGCCAATCCGCTTGTCAGAGCCACCACTGATGAAGAGCGAATGAACTGGTGTGCCTACTATCACAAGAAGTCCAATGCATTTTTGAATCATCTCCCCGACTATGAAAATGCCGCAAAGGCGAATGCCTTGGCTCGCATGGTTCAGGCAGCGCGTCGTTCAAAATCTCATGGGCGAGACGCCAAGCGCTTTCCTGAGTCGGAAATTCACAACCTACTTACAAACGGTTGGGTAAGGAGCTGTGCGGATCCGAAAGCGAGCCCAGATGACTTTATCGATTGGAAAGGTAAAGCAATCACAATCCTCATGCATTACGGCGGGTTGAGGAAATCTGAGCCGTTTCACTTGTACTTGTCTGACATTATCTATGATCCTGAGCTCAAGGAGCTGATTGTTCGAATTTGGCATCCAGTTGACGGCCGCGTTGAGTTCGAGGAGGGCTACTCGAATCGCCGAGATTATCTGAATAGGAAATTCAGAATGGAGCCTCGCAACCGTCTTGGCAAAAACCTTGCTTTGCATGCAGGATGGAAGAATCCACTCCTTAAAAATGGAGCGGATGGCTACATTGAGGTTGCGTTTTTTCCGTTAACTGCTGCCAAGCTTTTTATGGAAAGCTACCTCATGTACTTGAAGCACCGAGTGAACCCACCACTGACGGCTTCTCACCCATACGCCTTTACAAACACTGAAGGCGAGCCGGAAACGGTTAAAAATTTCAACCGCCAGCACATCGCTGCTGTTGAGCGAATTGGGCTTCAGCATGCTAAGAGGGTGGGTACGAGCGAGCATGGTCATCGTCATGCTTACGGATATCGGCTGGAGGAGGGGGAGGTTGCACCAACAGTTATCCAGAAAGCTTTACATCAAAAAAGCCGGAGCTCTCAGGAGGTGTACAAGGAGCCAAATGCCAAGGACATGCGAGATGCGTTCAGAAAAGGTGAGCGTGTTCTGGAAGAAAAGCGCCGGAAAGAGCAGTCCGACGAGTAAATGTAGGGGCGCTTTAGCTATTAGTTCTTTGACTGGCATGTAGCTAATAAAAGCCAATTGGCGGAGCAGGCGTTTGGCTCGATTGGCGGGCTGTATGAAGTCGAGCGACACACCAAGGAAATGAGCGACTGACCCCATTGGCGATTTCGCCAGGAAACAGCCGTGCCCATCGCTGGAAAGCTGCATTAGTGGATGCTGGCGCAGCGTGAACTTGTGCCCGAGGACGTGGCCACGGCCAAAGCTCTGGATTACAGCCTGAAACGCTGGGGCAGCGAAGACGCGCTACCTGCAAGATTCTGCTGTGCCCACCGACAACGACCAGATCGAGAACTTGATCCGGTCGAGGGCGGTCGAACTGGTTATTTGCCGGGTCGGTTCGCAGCAGCGTATGCGTCCGGCCAAGTCATCTACCCAGCCCCGCAACGCCAAGACATGGTGTGCCCTTAAATTTAAGTGGGCACCAGTTCTAGCCTTTTAAGCGGGTATTTCATGCAGCCAACGCGCCGTTCCTATTCCAAATCCTTC
>NZ_DASWOT010000036.1:0-18744 GCF_036404235.1 Pseudomonas sp. | reverse complement strand
GCGGTGCGCCTGAAACACCGCTTCGCGAACAAGTTCACTCCTACAGTGCGCTCTGGCTCAGCCCCCATGATCGACCGCTGCATTGAAGACATCCATCAATGGCGCGCCGCGATGGATGGGGCGCAGTTCAACCTGTAGGAGCCAACTTGTTGGCGAGGCGAACAACGCGGTGCGCCAGGGGCACCGCCTCGCGAACAAGTTCACTCCTACAGTGCGCTCTGGCCCAGCCCCCATGAACGACCGCTGCATTGAAGACATCCATCAATGGCGCGCCGCGATGGATGGGGGGGCAGTTCAATCTGTAGGAGCCAACTTGTTGGCGAGGCGAGCAATGCGGTGCGCCTGAGACACCGCCTCGCGAACAAGTTCGCTCCTACAGTGCGCTCTCCAGCCCATGAACGACCGCTGCATTGAAGACATCCATCAATGGCGCGCCGCGATGGATGGGGCGCAGTTCAATCTGTAGGAGCCAACTTGTTGGCGAGGCGAGCAACGCGGTGCGTTTGAGATACCGCCTCGCGAACAAGTTCGCTCCTACAGTGCGCTCTGGCTCAGCCCCCATGATCGACCGCTGCATTGAAGACATCCATCAATGCGCGCCGCGATGGATGGGGCGCAGTTCAACCTGTAGGAGCCAACTTGTTGGCGAGGCGTCTAACGCGGTGCGCCTGAAACACCGCTTCGCGAACACGTTCACTCCTACAGTGCGCTCAGCCCCAACCCATGAACGACCGCTGCATTGAAGACATCCATCAATAGCGCGCCGCGATGGATGGGGGCGCAGTTCACAGCGGCATTGGTTAATGCGAGCCCGTAAAGGAATTAAGTACGAGGTGATCGATCATTAGCTGGCGTGAAGCGGTATCCGGCCAACGAAGTCACGGGCCATTACGACGAGCGCTGGGAAATAGAACTGGGTTTTTGGGAAGTAAAACAGAGTCTGCTTAAAGGCAATTGCGCAGCAAGCACCCTGAACGGGTACCTCCTTGTTGGTCCATATACGATCACCCGAGCGATGTCTGCACCAAGCAAGAACCTCCCTGCGTGCGATGACGCTGCGATGACCGTGTTCGCTGATAGGTGAAAAACATCGCATTTATGGGCCCAATCGCCGCCAGCACTGAGTCATTAGACCTTTGCGGGCTTTGCGACCTATCAGGGCTTTGCTCCTAAGATGGGATAGCAAAAACTGGCACAAGGTTTGCTGTCCACTTCACTAGGAAAGTTTAAAGTTGAGGGATACGATCTTCTAATTGTTATATTCCATTCGTAACTACAGAGTAATTGCACAGGCTTCTGAAGAATGGATAGTTATTAAAACTTGCACCTCACGGATGGTCATAAAGTACTTCGGGCACTGACGATATACGCTGCGACGACTCAATAGAACATGTGCAATCATTACGTGAGGAGAGTTAAAAGTGGAAGCCTGGAAAGTTTCAACTGAAAACTGCCCTATTGTAGAGCGTGCAAAGATATGGCAGCGGGCAATGGATAAGCTCTATATGCCCGGTTGTACTTACAGTGATGGCGCAGACCGCTTTCGAGGTAATGTCTATTGCGTGTCTACACCCCAAGGAGTGGAGTTCGCCAGAGTGTTTGGCACACCACTGGAAATTGCCGGGAAGTCAGCCGATCAGCCTTATACAATTTGGTTGGCTTTGGTGATCGAGGGTGTATTTTCATTGCGCTACAAGGGGTTGAACTTACCTGCTCGCGAGGGCGACATCATATATGCGCCAACGGGGCTGGATATGTCACTGACTGCCGAATCCGATTTCAAGATGCTGTATGTGAAAATTCCGCCGGATCTGGTGCATTCGAGGGTGTTGAACCCGACGTTGATTGATGTGGGGTATCTCTCCTGCGAAACCGGCGTGAACCGTATCTTTGCCAATATGCTTCAGTCCGTGAGTGAAAATATCGAAAGTATCGACCCCTCCACACTTCGACCTGTGGAGATTGCACTGGCTGAGTTCCTGGTAATGAACCTGATTCAACAGGGCCGGGTTCAGGACTTTGGCGGTACGGCAAAAATGCTGCATTTCAAGCGAATTTGTCAGGGTATCGACGTTCATCTGGCTGATCCCGATCTCTCCTTGGGACGCGTTGCCAGCGAGCATCATGTATCACCGAGGTATGTACAGAAATTATTCGAAGCGTCGGGGAGCAGCTTCGTCAGTTACGTTCGCGTGCGACGTCTTGAGCGCTGTCGTTGCGAGCTGGGCAATCCTGAATACCGACACCTTTCGGTATCGGACATTTGCTTTCGTTGGGGTTTTAACGATGCGGCGCATTTCAGCCGGGTTTTTCGCAATACGTTTGGGGTAGCCCCACGCGAATACCGACGTCAGAAAAGCGAACTGGCCAGCGCTTAGGTTCTGTTGCCATTTCGTTGCGGCTCACAACGAAACGGCAACAGACCCTGGGCTGGCCGGTTCGCCGATTTATCAGCGAGAGAGCCAGGTCGGTGCGATCTGAGTTCCCTTGCCGGCGCCATAGCCCAGGTAGATGTTCAGGCCGGCCAACGGCTCCAGATAACGAGCGTTTTTCAGGCCGCCTGCGTCGACCACGGCATAGCCCAGGCTGCTCAGCAACTCGCTGACAGTCTGCTTGGCTGCAGCATCGTCGCCGGCAATGAAGCCGCTGGCTGGGGTGCCAGCGAAGTCGGCACCCTGATCGATCACTTGAGCGAACAACGTGTTGAACGCTTTGACCACCTTGGACTGTGGAACAAGCTTGGCAATTTCTTCGGCGGCTGAAGTGCTGTAGCCGATAGTCAGGCCCATATAGTCGGCCGTCAGTGGGTTGGTGGGGTCGATGATAATCTTGCCGCTCAGATCACCCGCTGCATCGACGATGTCTTTTACCCCGTCAAAGTAGACGGCCATCACCAGCAGGTCGCTGGCCACTGCGGCTTGCGCGATGGGCAGAACGGTTGCGCCATACTGCGAGGCTACTTGTCCTGCCTTGTCCAGATTACGTCCACTCAGGACGACTTCATGGCCTGCCTTGGTCAATTGCTTGGTCAGGGCGGAGCCGATGTTGCCGTAGCCAAAGATGCTGATTTTCATGTAGTTCAAGCCTTTTATCGGAGTGTTTCAGAAGAGAGAAGGCCTGCGTGCGGCGAGCCTTCTGGTTGCTGCTCAGTTGTCATGGCCGCGCGGAGGGCCATAACGCGATGCTCATCATGCTCAGCGAGCCAAAGATGCAATGTGGGGTTATGAACTCCACTGCGTCGTCGTGCATGTCGCGGGCGCCCAGGACATACAGCAATGGCAAGAAGTGATCGGCGCTGGGAATGGACCGCGCCGCGTCGGCGCCCATGTTCGGGAAATCGGTGAGCGTCCGGTCATCGCCCGACGTGATGATTTTCCGTACGCGATCCTGAAAGCGGACAGCCCAATCGAAACCGCTTTCGGTCTTGGCGAAGTTAATCATCGACAAGTTATGCACGACGTTACCGCTGCCGATGATGAGCACGCCTTCATCCCTTAACCTTTGCAGGCGAGCGCCCAGCTCATAGTGAAAGGACGGTGGCTGGCTGCTTTCCATACTCAGTTGCAGGACGGGTACATCCGCCTCTGGGTACAGATGAACCAGAACAGACCAGGCCCCGTGATCGAAACCCCAATTGCGATCCAGTGTTACTGGAAGCGGGTTCAGCAGCGCTTCTATTCGCTTCGCCAGTTCAGGCGCTCCCGGTGCGGGGTAGCGTTTGTCGAACAACGCCTGGGGGAACGCGCCGAAGTCGTGAATGGTGCGCGGACGTGCCATTGCGGTAACGGCGACACCACGGGTCATCCAGTGAGCGGAAACCATTAAAATCGCTTTTGGCTTGCCAATGCATTTGCCAAGGGCAGCCCAGCTTTCGCTGAACTCGTTGCGCTCCAGTGCGTTCATCGGCGTGCCGTGGCCGATGAACAAGGTCGGCAGTCGGGTCGAGGGAAGGGTAGTGGTCATGCTGATTCTTCAGTCAGGGGATGAAATGTGGGTGGCCAGACAGCACTTGGGTCTGTAGGAGGGACTGCAGCGATAAGGGCTCGGGTGTAGGGATGCTGGGGGGCCGAAAGCACTTGTTCGGTATCTCCGCTTTCCACGACCTGGCCCTGGTGCAGAACCAGAATCTTGCTGCACAGGTAACGCACGACCCCCAGGTCGTGGGAAATCAACAGCAGCGAGAACTTGTGTTCGCGACGCAGCTCCAACAGCAGGTTCATGATCTGCGCCTGAACCGAGACATCGAGACCGGAAACGATTTCGTCGGCGATGAGGATCTGTGGCATATCGCACAGGCTGCGTCCGATGTTGACCCGCTGGCGTTGACCGCCCGACAGTTGCGACGGAAATCGCTCGACCGCCGACGTGGCCAGGCCAACGTCACGGGCCAGTTCCTGGGCGCGCAGGGTGCGCTCGGTGTGCAAATGACTGCGTGATTCCATGGCCTGGGTCAGCAACTGGCCGACACGCCGCCTAGGGTTCAGCGCCGCGCGCGCATCCTGGAAAATCATCTGAATGGACGAGACCCGGCGCTTCCAATCCTGTGGCTCGTCGATCAGCATCCGCTCGTTGAGCACAATGCTGCCGCCGGTGGGGCGTTCCAATCCCATGATCAGCCGTGCCAGCGTCGATTTGCCACTGCCGCTCTCGCCGACAATCCCGATGAACTCTCCCGGTGCTACCGTCAAATCCAGTGGTTGGAGCACCTGGACGTCGGGTTGCCGATTGAAGAGTGAGCGATTACCTGGCCAGGTTTTGCTCAGGCCGCTGATACGCAGGCTGGTCAGTGAGCTCATGGCCTGTCCGCTCATATGGGTATCGGTGGTGTCTTGCCGTTGGGCTTGAGGTTTGATTTGCGACCAGCGTAGACAGCGCACGCGATGTTCATCGTCCACCCAGTCCAATGACGGTTGCTGCTGATGGCAAGCTTGCTGGGCATGCTCGCAACGGGTCGCGAAACGGCAACCCTGGAGGTGGGTAAAGTCTTCGACGCTGGGCATCTGTCCATTGAGCGCGCGCAGTGTATGCAGCGGCCCGGTCAGGTTCGGAATGGCTTGGCGCAAGGCTTGGGTGTAGGGGTGCAGGGTCGAGGAGAACAGGTGTTTGGCGGGTCCGCTTTCCATGATTTCGCCAGCATAGAGAACTGCCACCTCGTCGCACGCATGAGTGGCGAGGCCCATGTCGTGGGTGACGAACAACACCGCCGTACCATGGCGCTCCTGAAGATTGCGCAGCAGTTTGACGACATGCGCCTGGCTGCTCACATCCAGCGCGGTGGTGGCTTCATCGCTGATCACCAGGTCTGGCAGGCTGGCGAACGCCATGGCAATCATCACCCTTTGGCACATGCCGCCAGAGAGTTCGAAGGCGTACTTGCCTAACAGAGATGCGGCGCGGGGCAGGCGAACCTCCTCCAGCGCCTTGATCGCTCGCTCGCGGCACTCCTGCGCTGGCACGCCAATACGTAACAGGTGCTCGGTCAACTGATGGCCGATGGTCAACACCGGATTGAGTGCCGTCATCGGTTCCTGCGGGATGAACGCAATGCGGGTCCCCAGCCACTGGCGATGGATTGTCGAAGAGGCTGCCAGTAAATCTTCACCGTCGAAACGCAGGCTTCCCGAACTGACTTCAAATCCGCCCGGCAACTGACGCGACAGGATTCGCCCGATCATGCTCTTGCCGGCACCCGACTCGCCCACCAGCCCAAGGGTACGCCCAGGCCGCAAGTCAAAGCTGAGATCGCGCAACACCAGGCTGGGCCCTTGCGGTGTTTGCGCGGTGACGTTCAAGTGTTGCACTTGGAGCAGCAGCGATGATTTTTGCGGCGGCGTGAAGGGGCTCGGGTTGGGGTTGGCCAGCGGTTGTGCGGACATAAGGGAAAGGGTCATCTCAGGCGGCTCCGTTGCGTTCAAGCATTCGAACATCGGTGGCCTGGCGCAGCCCCTGGCCGAGGAAGGTCGCTGCCAGTACGGTCAGAATCATGCAGAACACGGGGAGCAGCAGCGGGTAGGGCGAGGAGTACATGCTGTTTAGGCCGTCGCTGATCATCGCCCCCCATGTCGGTGTCTGCGAGCCCACCGACATGCCGGCGAACGAGAGGATGCTTTCGGCGACCACCGCAATACTGACTTCCAGCGCCATCAGGGCGATCAGCGTCGGGACGATGCCGGGCATCACTTCGCGCCAGATAATACCCAGCGTATTGGCGCCGCTGATGCGTGCTGCCGCCACGTATTCGCGGCGCCGAATAACCAGGACCTCGGCCCGTATCACTCGACAAAAGCGAGCCCAGTCGACGAACACGATGGCCAGGATCACGTTTTGCAGGCCCGGTGACAGCGCAACCATCAGAATCAAGGCCAGCAATACTGCGGGGAATGACAGCCATAGATCGACGAACCGATTGACCAACCAGTCCAGCCAGCCGCCTTGATAACCGGCCAGCAAAGCGAGGGTACAGCCAAGCGCCGCCGCGCCGATCGGTGCTGCAATGGCGATAGTGATGACCACGCGAGCGCCATACAGCAGACGCGACAATACGCATTGGCCAAGACCGTCAGTGCCGAGCGGATAATTCAGTGTGCCGCCGTCCACCCAGAAGGGCGGCAGCAGAACCCCTGCCAGATCCTGCTCGTTTGGCGCGTGGGGTGCCAGGAACGGCGCGAACAAGGCCAGCAACGCCAATAGCAGCATGAAGCCAGCACCGATACAGAAGCTGCGTTCACGCAGCGCCCGGTACCACAGTGATGAAGGAGCGAGTCGGAAATTCATGCCTGGCTCCGCAGTCTTGGGTTGAGTTGATGCAAGGCGAATTCGGTCAGCATGTTGACCACCTGCACTGTGACGGCGTAGGTCAGTGCCAATGCCTGGATGGTTTGCAGGTCGTAGGCCCCCAGCGCGCGCAGCATCATTGCGCCGATGCCGGGCAGGCCGAATATCGATTCGATCAACAGCGTGCCGCCGATCACCACGCTGGCCTGCACACCGATCAGGCTGATCGTGGGCAGCGCGGCGTTACGCAGGGCGTGACGTACCAGCAGCGCGGATTCGCCAATGCCGCGCAGGCGGGCGGCGTGGATGTAGTCTTCGTGGTACACCTCGATCAGGCTCGAATGCATCATTCGGGCGATAGGCGTCGCGATGCACAGTCCCAGGGTCAAGGCGGGCAGGGTCAGATGGCTGATGACGCTGGCGAAGGCGCTGAAGTTGCCATCGAGCAGGCTGTCAATGAGTGAAAAGCCGCTGACGTGAGGGGCTTGCAGTCCAGGGTCTATCGCGCCAACGAACGGCAGCCATTGAAGGGTGACCCCGACGGTTACGATCAGGATGATCGCCCACAGGTAATCGGGGATAGCGATCATGATGCCGTTGAGCGCCATGATTGCGTGTTCATAGCGGGTACCGCGCAAGCGAAAGCTCAGCAGGCCGCTGCCCAGTCCGAGGGTCAAGCCGATTACAAATCCGAATGCCAGCAATTGCAGGGTTGTCGGCAGCGCTTGCAGGACCATGGGCAGCACTGGCGTGCCGGTCTGGATCGAGGTGCCGAAGTCACCGTGCACCGCGCCGAGCAGCCAGAACAGAAACTGCACGATCACGGGACGATCCAGGCCCAGTTGGTGGGACAACCGGGCTATATCTTCGGCGGAGGCACCCGGTGGCATGAGCATGTTCACCGGGTTGATCGGGATGCCTCGCAAAATCGAGAAAACGATCAACGAAATGAGCACCAGCATCGGCAAGCGCCATAGCGCCTGCCGGAGCACCAGCCAGATCATGCGGCCGGGCCGTGATACAAGATGTGCTGCGATATCGGTTGCAGATGAAGTAGTTGCGCTCATCGGTGTCTTATCCCAGAAGGCAAATCAAGCGGGAGTGTTAGGCAGTTCCTGAAGCGCAATCAGGGCTGGCGCGACTTCGGGCTTGAGGCGTTGCCAAGTGTTCTGGTAACGCGATACTGCCCATTTGTTGAAGTCGCTCTGCGCCTGCTCTTGCCATGAATACCGGCCCCTTACGGCGAAGCGCGAACGCAAGCCCTGTTGAACCAGCTCATCTACATGCAAGTCTTGGGCGATGATTTCCGTGGTGGCGTTGTTGATCATGTCTAGCAGGTGCGGGAACGCCGGATTTTTCATGGCGTCTGGAGCGCAAAGCACACCGGTATCGTTGAAGTGGGTCTCGGGGCCGTCGGCACGCAGGATCAGGTAAATCACCAGATCGCTGGTCAAGACCAGAGAAAGCGTGGGCGGCAGGTTGACGAACAGGAAGCGATTGCGTTCTTCCTCGGTCAGTTGCGGGAAGACTGGCAGCACCGCCTTTTGCGTCGGGTTGAAGCCGGCGTCCGCGTGCAGGGTGCCGTTGGTGCGGTAATAACCGGCGGTATCGGCAGGCAGATCGTCGGGGAAGCGCGCCAGGGCGCTCGGTGCGAAATCGTGCAGCGGTCCCTGATGCAGACGGTTGGCGTGGTAGCCGTCGTTATTGTTTTCCATCATGACTTTCCAGTTCCACGAATAGCGTGGTCCCTCGTCCGGCCGCGGCCCCTCGGCGTTTTGCAGGTCATAGTTCTTCAGCACTTCGTCCACCGCCAGCAGACGCGGGCCAAGTGGCGGGGCGTTGAGGTCGAAGTTGACGAAGATGAATCCTTGCCACAGCTCGACCTTCATCGTGGGCAGGCAAAAATCCTTGCGCTGGAAGTTTTCGGTCTTTTGCATTTCTGGCGCGCCGATCAACTCTCCATTGAGGTTGTAGGCCCAGTGGTGATAGGGGCAGAGGAATGCGTTGGTGTTGCCCTTGCCCTCGGCGACCAGCATCGCGCGGTGCTGGCAGACAGCGGACATGGCCTTGATTTGCCCCTCTCGATTGCGGGCGATTATCAGCGGCTCGCCGATGATGGTGGTGGTGAAGTAATCGCCTGCATTGGCGACCCACTCTTGACGCCCCAGGCAGAGCCATTCGTGATTGAACAGCGCTTCTTTTTCAAACGCGTAGAACTCGGCATCGGTGTAGCACATCGGCGGCAGCGTATTGGACTGGCTGACGTCGCCTGCCGAACTGGTGAGACTGTTGAAGAACTCGTCTGACTTGAATATGGACATTGCATTCTCGCTGTGACTTGGGGTGGTTTTCGCCTATGAGAGAAGTCTATCCAGCGCCCTGTTTCCCCACTTGAACTGATGCGCACGGAGTTAGGCCTTAATGCGCATTCCCGCGATGAGCTGCCAGCACGCGCAGCGGGCGTACTTGCATCCACCGGATGCACGCCATAAAGGTGCTACAGCACTGATCTTTGCGATGGGCAGGGTTTTGGCGCGCAAAAAAAGGCCCTGATATCAGGGCCTAGAGGCGTCAGGCATTCCAGTGTGACGGCAGTATCCAGCCGTTCTGATAGGCCTTGTAATGCAGTGTTTTGGCATGGGCTACGCTCGAAACGCCCTGTAGCAGCGGCAGGCTGTAACCCTGTTCAACGACCCAGCGGTTGAACGCTTTGTATTGTTCTATCCGCTTGTCGTAGTCGCGCTCCACCAACAGTGGGGAAAGCTTCTCCATCACATCCTGGCTGCGCCAGACCGAAAATGCAGTGTCTGCATTTAGATAACTGCCTGCGTACAGTTCGGGGTCGGCAGTGGAGTTGTTCCAGAACCACAATGTCGGCCCTTGCAGTGTTCCCGCCGCCACCGACTGGAAGTACACGCCCATGTCGATGGTTTCCAGTTCTGCCTGGATGCCGACCTTGCTCCACATCTGCACAATCGCGCGGGCCATCTGGTTGTCCACCGGATGTACGCCGTTGGTGGCGAAGAACTTGAAGCGCGCTGGCTTGCTTTCGCTGTACCCGGCTTTGGTCAGATACTCCCGCGCCTTGGACAGGTCGTAAGGGAAGTTGAAAGCGGCTTCATAGCCCGGCGTGCCAGGTGGAGAAGGGCTTGAAAGTGGTTCGGGAAGGTCGTTGAGCAGTGCTTGCGCCAGGGCTTTTTTGTCAATGGCATGGTGCATCGCCAGGCGCAGGTTGATGTCATCCAGAGGCGGTTTGTTGAGCATGTGGATCAGGTAAGTGTCCACCGTCACGGTCAGCGCGCTGCTGATACTCGGCAGCTTGCCCAGGCGCAAGGCTTCGCGGATAGGCAGCGCAAAGCTGAAATCCACCTGGCCGGACTGCGTGGCGGATGCACGAGAGGTCGGATTGGGGATGATCTGGATAGTGACGTTTTCCAGCTCGGGTTTGCCGCCCCAATACCGATCGAAAGCCTGCAGCACGATGCGGCTATTGCGTTGGTAATCCACCAGTTTGTAGGGGCCTGAACCTATCGGTTTGGCCAGGAACGCGTCCATGCCGACTGCGCTGATGTATTTCTTCGGCAAAATGAATGAACCGGCAAACCCCAGGTACTGTGGCGCCGTCACGAATGGTTTGGTAAAGCGGACCACCGCCTGAGTGGGAGTGGGCGTCTGGATGCTTTCGATGGTGTTCCAGATGTAACCCAGTTGCAGGGTGTTGTCGGCTTTTGGCCGGTCAAGGAAGGTGTATTTGAAGTCTTCCGATGTCAGCTTGTCGCCATTGTGAAAGTACACGTCATCACGAAAATCCAGCACCAACTCAAGGCCGTCACTCTGCCACTTGTAAGCGGTGATGACGCCTGCGTTCAACTGGTTGTCGGGGCCGTATTCGAGGGGTTGATCAAACACGCATTTGTACAGCGATGTCGCGTGGGGAATGATGCGCGCGGTCGGGTCCCAACTGGTGACGTCAAACGGGAACGCCAAGGACACATTGCGACCGGCGGCCATCGCAGGCTTGAGGCCCACCTGGGCCAATAACAGGGCTACAGCGCTGATCGGTACAGCTTTTAACAATGTTCTTCGGTGCACTGTCGTATTCCTCTGAAAAGGTCTGTTCAGAACCGGGTGCTGTTTAGAATGTGTACACCATGCCTAGCCGCGCAGTGTCCTGACGGTTGTCGCTGGAGTTATCCAGATACCAGCCCGCGCCCTGGTTGGCCCTCACCCCGTCTGAGGCTTTCATCCAGGAGTAGGAGGCGTAGAGCCAGGTCTTTTCGGAAAGATCGCGTTTGACACCCACGGTGTATTGATTCCAATCGTCGTTCGCTAGTGTCGAGTATTGATAGCCGACAATTGCCGTGGTTTTTTCTGCGACCGGGTAGTAGCCGCCAATTTCATAGACGTGCTGAGTGTCCTTCTCTCCATCGCGCTTGAACGTGGTTTGCGAGGTGTTGCCCACCAAGGTGAATTTGCCCAGTTGGTAATGGCCACCGACTATCGCGGTTTCCTGGTTGACGATCAAAGCGCTGCCATCAAAGGTCAATTTCTGGCCGAGCAACTCGCTGACACCGATCTGCAGGTCTGGGTAGATGTCGTTGTTGTCGATGCGAACATAGGCTGCGGCCAGGCTCCAGGGGCCGGCAAAGTAGCTGGCGCCCAGGCTCAGAGTCTCCTTGTTACCTGAGGCCTGACCTGGGTAGGCCGCATCATCCGTTGCATACATGATGCCAAACTTGAACCCGTCGAACGTCGCGCTCTGGAACTTGATCGAGCGGTCCACGCGCCAACCGGAAATGCGGTCGAAGTCGCCATGGTGACCGGCGTAGGTGGTGGCATAGCCGCCGATATTCAGCTGGTTCATGTAGTCATAGACGAAATCGTACTGACGCCCGAAGGTCAGCCGTCCCCACTTGTTTTCAAGCCCGGCGTAGGCCTGTCGCCCCCAAGTAGTGCCGTACTGTGAAGTCGTGCCATCGCTGAGGTTGAAACCGTGCTCAATGGTGAAGACCGCCTTGAGCCCCCAGTCCAGATCCTGCGAGCCGGTGAGACCCAGGCGGTTGCCCCAGTTGACGCCATCTCGCTCGCCGGTTTTGCTGCTGCCACCTTCGTTGCTCACGTAGGTCAAGCCATAATCGAGCACCCCATACAGTTTCACCTTCTCGGTGACCTCGTTGATGATGTCCGCCGTATGGCTGCTATCCCGTGTGGCGGCCTGGGCCTTGGCCTGGGTCACTTCTTCCTTGACGATGCCACGGATCGCTTCTTTGGTGTCGTTGTTGACCGGCGCCTGTGCGCTGGCTGTCTGTTGCTGCTTGGCCAGGGTGTCCCGGACGACCTTTTCGACGATTGCCCGAATACGCGCCTCGGCCTCGGGGCTCAGTTGCTGATCCTCAGCCCCGTAAGCAAACGCAGACTCGGACAACACACACATGGAACACACTAACGCTAGCGTCGAATACGTATTACGTCGCATGGCAATCTTTCCCATTTCTCATAGTTGGTTTGATGGAATAAGCAGTGGGTCATGCAATGATTCGGGGCACCGCAGCATTGAATATCCGGAAGTTGCCTTTCGAATCGTCTGCCTCGATATCCCGGTGCGACGTGCGGTTTTGCACCACACTTTTTCCAAAGCCCGCTGTTATCGGGCGTTGCTCGCGACGGTGTAGCCAAAGCCGCAGCAGGTGTCGACGCCGTTGCGGTTCAGCAAAATCGGTGAATTCGGTACGTGAGTGCAGCGCGGCATAGTTGGACAGCCATTGGATGTCGCCAGGGCGAAAGTCCATTTCGATGGCCATACCGGGTTCGTACGTGATGTCCTCGAAAAGCTTGAGGATTTCGTGCTGTTGCGGGGTAAGGCGCGGGACCTCGGGATAGTCCTGTGCCGTCAGGATGTACAGCGATCCGGCGTACATGCTGAATACACCGTCGACGATGCTGATGATCGGCGAGGTGTAGGTGTTCGCCGGGGCGGCCGGGTCCTGACGCAGCCAGTCCCAATGGAAGGGTTCCAATAACAGCGGCGCGAGATCGGGGCGGCGCAGCAGGATCTCGTTATAGATCTGCGCACCGGATACCAGGCACGACGCGCCACCTTCCTTCGATGGCCTCAGGCACATCAAGCCAACCACGTCGGAGCTGTCGGAGTGGAAGGGCAGTTTGTCGCGTATCGATTTTGACAGGGCGCTGGGATCTTCCAGCTTCTTGTCGGATGTGGCGTAGATATGGTCGATCAGATCGCCCTGTTCGTTCTGGCGCATCGGTTCGCCCAGGTGCAGACCGAGGATGTAATAGATGGCGGCGCTCAGCGCATCCGAATACAGCTGGGTGCGCAAACCACGTACCAGGACAAAGCCGTGGCCGATGTCCATGCGCTGCTTCCATTCTTCGATAGCGTCATGGCATTCGAGCAGGGGGTAGTCCTCAGGCTCGACCCTGCGCAGATCCGGGTCATCGACAACCAACTGCGCCCCCAGGTGCTCAAGCTCCTTGATCTGTGCGTCGCTGAGTCGATAGATCCAGTCTCCTCGCTTGATCAGCTCATCGCCGCGCCATGCCGCCGAAGTCCTCACCGGTTCCATATCAATCGCTGTTGCCATTGCCGTTTTGCCCCTGCTGCTCGAGAGTTTCCGTGTCTGGAAAGTGTCTCAGCAGACCTGTAACGGTTCTTGTCCGGGAACGCATGAAACCTTGGCTGCTCTTGGGCAGGCGTCCAACTTCTCGTGCGCGTGCGTCCAAGAAATCCAGGCCTGGCTGCCTAAACTGACGGCTTCAGTGATCGGTGAGGCAGCGCAACGTGAACGCTTCAATTTCCATACAGAGTCAGGCCGAATCCGATCCCGCCGAGATGGATCAGGTCTGGGCGGCGCAGGTCATCAAGCGCGAACAGGCTGCAGAAGGCGTCACCCTGTTCGAACTTGTATCGCTCGACGGGCGGCCCATGGTGGACTTCAGTGCAGGTGCCCACATCGCGTTGCATATGCCCGTGGGCATACGCCAGTACTCGTTGTGCAATGGGCCTGACGATCGTGATTGCTATCGCATTGCCGTGCGTCTGGAGGCGGATGGCCGCGGGGGCTCGCGACAGATCTGCGAGTCATTGCACGTAGGCGACGTGGTGCAAGTCAGCGGTCCGTTCAACCACTTTGCGCTGAACGCCGATGATCCTCATCCGTTACTGATTGCCGCCGGAATTGGCATTACACCGATGCTCGCCATGGCGCTGGAATGCCAGGCTAACGGGCGTCCTTTCGAATTGCATTACGCCGGGCGCGCCAGCCATCGCATGGCGTTCCTGCCGCTGGTGGGCGAGCGGTTGAAGGACGCCACGCGACTTTATGCTCCTGACTTGAACGACGGCAAAAGAATGCAATTGCAACAGGTCATCCCGGCAGCGACTTTGGGCCGGCACTTGTACGTTTGCGGTCCTGCTTCCCTGATCGATGACGTGTGCGCGACGGCGCGAGCCAAAGGTTGGGCCGACGACCATATTCATTTCGAACATTTCCACGGTGCGCCACCAATACCGCAGCAAGGTGACGTGCCTTTTGAGGTGCAAATCCAGTCCACCGGGCAGTGCATCACCGTTGGCGCCGAAGAAACCGTCGCTGACGCGCTGCAACGAAATGGGATCTATCTCAATGTCTCCTGCGGCTCCGGTGTGTGTGGCGCATGCCGCACCGGGGTCATTGCCGGGGAGGTGGATCACCGTGACTACTTCTACACACCGCAAGAACACGCTCAAGGCACGCAATTCACCCCCTGCTGCTCCCGCGCACGGGGCGCAAAACTGCTGCTCGATCTCTAACCGCCCACTCCTTCGCGAGGTTCCGCCATGCTCGTCAAAACCCCACTCTCAGCAGGACGCACTCATCCGACACCTGGCGCTTTGCACACACTTCGGGCAACGCCTGAGAACGTTCACTGGGGGTATTTCGACCCAGCGCTGGCGCCTGCGATCAAAGTGAAAAGCGGCGATATCATCCAGGCCGAGGCCATTACCCACCATGCCGGCGATGCGCCGGAGCTGATGATGGACGAGACCATTTGGCGGCTGTTCAACGAGATCCCCGAAGAAGACCGCAACCCGGGCGTACACATCATGACCGGCCCGATCTGGGTCGAAGGTGCAAAGCCTGGAGACATGCTGGAAGTGCGCTACTTGTCGATGACGCCGCGCAACAACTATGGCTCCAACCTCGCAGCCA
Source organism: Pseudomonas sp. (assembly GCF_036404235.1). GTDB lineage: Bacteria > Pseudomonadota > Gammaproteobacteria > Pseudomonadales > Pseudomonadaceae > Aquipseudomonas. The sequence goes on along the minus strand of NZ_DASWOT010000036.1, from coordinate 3,760 downwards.
ACTGGGGCTATCTGTACAAGGAGTTTGACGAGACCGAGCGTGTCACCATTTATGAGCTGGACCCCAACTCCCATAACGCCCGGGCGCTGTACGCCTACGATGTGAAAGAAAAATACCTCACGCCTGGGCGTGTCACCCGCTGCGCGCACTGCGAGCGCCAAACGACCCTTGAGGGCGTACGCATCCCGATCCGTCCGCACCTGGGCACCGCAGGCGTGGCGCCGGATGTCCGGGGTCGGGTCAGTACCATTCCACCTGGGCTGCACGGTGGCAATATCGACAACTGGCGCATCGGTGCCGGTGCGACCATGTATTACCCGGTCGCCGTCGACGGTGCTCTGTTTTCAATCGGCGATCCTCATGTATCTCAGGGCGATGGTGAGGTCAGTGGTACGGCTATCGAGTCCTCACTGAACGTGATGTTCCAGGTTATTTTGCGTAAGGATTTCTTTTTCCCGTCACCGCTGTTGGAAACCCAGGATTGCTGGATCGTCCACGGCTTCGACGAGGACCTGAACAAAGCCGTACGCAACGCCTCGCTGGATATGCTTACGTTCCTCACGGAGCATCAGGGGCTGTCGCGCAACGATGCCTATTCACTGATGAGCGTCGCCGGGGACATGGGGATTACCCAGGTCGTCGACACCCGCCAGGGCGCACACATCCGCATGCCACGCGGGGTGTTTCCTTCGCAGTACTGATCAACAGTAAGCCAACACAGGTCTGTACGTTCATCGGCATTTATCCAAACGGGTTGAACGTATCTGGACGCAAGGCACTTTGGTGGCGCTCTATGCCGGGGTGATCAACGAGACCCATCCGAACCATTCGGTGAGCTTCTCGGCCATCGCCCGGTTCTTCATGAAAAAACGACCCAGGTCGTTTTTTTGTGCCTGCAATTTGTGGCGTCACTCGCTACGCACAATGCGATGCTGCAGATATCGTCAAGAAATGACACTATTACCGGCTTCCTATAGCGGCTCGGTACGCTGCCTGATTTTCGTTTTTGGAGAGCTGGACAATGGGCATGAACCAAACCATCACTGTGACCCCGCCAGGCATACCCTTGACTGGGCATGTGTCGCCTCCAGGCTCGAAGTCGATCACCAACCGCGCGTTGCTACTGGCCGCATTGGCCGAAGGCACCAGCCATCTGCGCGGCGCGCTGAAAAGCGACGACACCCGGCACATGTCCAACGCGTTGCGACAGATGGGTGTAACCATCGATGAGCCCGACGACACCAGCTTTGTCGTCACCGGCACCGGGCAGCTGCAGGTCCCGGACGCTCCGCTGTTTCTTGGCAATGCGGGGACTGCGGTGCGCTTTCTGACAGCGGCCGTGTGTACGGTTAATGGCCGCGTGACACTGGATGGCGATCACTACATGCAAAAACGGCCTATCGGTCCGCTGCTTGACGCCTTGCGCAAGAGCGGGTTGAGCGCCGAAAGCGCCACCGGCTGTCCACCCGTGGTCGTTCAGGGTAACGGCTCAATCAAGGCCACTCGGTTTGAAATCGACGGCGGCCTGTCCAGTCAGTATGTGTCTGCCCTATTGATGCTGGCGGCCTGCGGTGATGGGCCTATTGAGGTGGCGCTGACGGGCAACGACATCGGCGCTCGGGGTTATATCGACCTGACTATCGCCTGCATGCGTGAGTTCGGTGCTCAAGTCGAAGTCGTGAACGATGCCTTGTGGCGAGTATTGCCAACAGGTTATAGCGCCTGCGATTACCTCATTGAGCCCGATGCGTCAGCCGCCACTTATCTATGGGCGGCCCAAGCGTTGACCCACGGCAAAATCGATCTGGGGGTTGCCGCTGAGGCGTTCACTCAGCCTGACGCCAAGGCCATGGAAATCATCGCCCAGTTCCCGCACATGCCTGCGGTGATCAATGGTTCACAGATGCAGGATGCGATTCCCACGCTGGCGGTACTGGCGGCCTTCAACGAAACGCCAGTGCGCTTTGTCGATCTGGCAAACCTGCGGGTCAAGGAATGTGATCGCGTGCAAGCACTGCACGACGGCCTGAATCAGGTGCGTCCAGGCCTGGCCAGCGTTGACGGCGATGATCTGCTGGTGGCTTCTGACCCTGGGCTGGCCGGTACCGACAGCCAGGCATTGATCGACAGCCATTCTGACCATCGCATTGCCATGTGCTTTGCGCTGGCCGGGCTGAAAGTGTCCGGTGTACGCATTCAGGACCCTGACTGCGTAGGCAAAACCTACCCTGGTTACTGGCATGCGCTGGAGTTTCTCGGTGTGCGGTTGGAGCGCGGCAGCCTCTGAGCCTTTGCGGGCCTCATGCATTGGCCGGGGTGGTTGTTACATCGCCCCGCCTGTCATGGTGTATCGTGCTGGTTGCAAACTGTGCGTTGATCCTGCGCCATTGATGTTGCAGACTTACTCGCGTTTCCTCTGCTCGGCAGTTCTGCCGACCGTATCCTCCAGGATGTTCGATGTCTAAATTACTGAGCTTTCGTACCGCATGCTGGGCGATTGCCCTGCTGGCCGCCGCAGGCTGCTCGTCCAAGAAGCCGACCGTCTACGAGCATGAAAATTTTGACGACGCCGGGACGTTCTCGCGCAAATATCCAGTGGCTGACTCAGCGACATGCGAAGCGGCGCGTCGGGCATTGCTGAGCCAAGGCTATATCATCACCAGCAGTGACCCAAAGATCGTCAGCGGTCACAAGAGTTTCCAGCAAACCGGCGAAACCCACATGGAGATCAGCTTCAATGTGGTGTGTGCGGCAGACGGCGGCTCTGACACCAGCGCGACCATGTTCGCTAACGCCTTGCAGGACCGTTACGCACTGAAAAAGGTGAACAACTCGGCGAGTCTGGGTGTTGGCGTGCTGGGTTCGGTATCGATGCCGATTGGTTCGTCGGATGATTCAATGGTCAAGGTCGCCAGTGAGACCGTGGCTTCGCCGAAATTTTATGACCGATTCTTCGCGCTGGTTGAGAACTTCCTGCCACCTGAAGTGAAGAAAGCCGCGCATATCAAAGAGCAACCCAAGGCTGATCTGGGTATGCCAGAAGCGCAGGCGCCCAAGCCCGCTGCGATTGCCGAGCCCAAGCCCGCCGTTGAAGCGCCAGCCGCTGCGGCACCTTTGGCGACCCCTGCCACTGAGCCCGCACCGACCGCCGAACAGAGCAGCGAGCCAATGCCGGCACCGAGTGAACCTGAGTCGTTCAAGGCTGAGACGGTGACACCTGAGCCCGCGCCTGCTGAAGCACCGGTCAGCGAACCGGCGGCGCCCTCCACCCCAACAACCCCGGCGCAATAATTTCGCACGACCCTGTAGGAGCCAACGTGTTGGCGAGGCAACTGAGACTCCGCCTCGCGAACAAGTTCGCTCCTACAGCGCGTCCTGGCCCCGCCCCCATGTAGGAGTCGGGCTTGTCCCGCGACCGGCGGGGAACCCGTCGTAAAACCTGCGCATAGGGTGTGACAGGCAGACCGCGTGCATCGGGTTTACTGCCGCTGCACGCCAGATCGCGGGGCAAGCCGCGCTCCTACCGCCATACAGCATTTGCGCTGACGGTTCGTAGGAGTCGGGCTTGTCCCGCGACCGGCGGGGAACCCGTCGTAAAACCTGCGCACTCGGTATGACAGGCAGGCCGCACGCACCGGGTTATTGCTGCTGCGCGTTGGTCGCCTCGCCAACACGTTGGCTCCTACAGGTCTTGTGTTAGCCCAAAAACAGCTTGTACGCCGGGTTATTCGACTCATCCCAATACGGATAGCCAATCTCG
>NZ_DASWOT010000035.1:0-7153 GCF_036404235.1 Pseudomonas sp. | reverse complement strand
TTCTCCAGTTCCTGCTTGGTTTTATTCAGCTCGTCGGACTTATTTGCCAGTACTTCGCCTTGGGCATCGTAGTCAGCCTTGGTTTCAGTGAGCGCCTTGTTGAGTTGTTCTTTTTCCTGGGTATGGGTAGCAATCAGCTCTTCGGCCAGGAAAATCACCGCTTCCTTGTTTTCCGTCTTCGCGGCTTCGATCAGCGCGGACTTGGCATCGTCAGGCAGACGGCGCCATTGGCGCAGGTCGCGGTAGCCAGCACCGATTGCGGAAAGCTGCTTTAGGGCTTCTTCGCCAAATACCTTAAGGTTGATCAGATCTTCGTCGACCTTAGATCGGGATAGGCCAAGCACCTGACAGAAACCATCCCAAGTGCCGACGTCGGCAATTGTGTTGCCGTCGCTATCAATGCCTTTTGTACCCTGAAGAGCCCGGTACATCTTGGTTTCCTTGATGTGGGCGAGCTTGCTCAAACTGACGACGTCGGCAAAACGGGCTATGGAGTGTGCCATCTTGACTTGCCCGAGGATCTGGTTGACCAGGTCGCGCTCCTCCTGCAAACCCAGGGCAATCGCGCCCAGGTTATGCACTGCATTCAGCGCATCGGAGTCGATCGGTGAGTCAGCGACCAGCTCGGGGGCTGGTGTTTTTACGCGAGCCATCAGGCAGCACTCCGTTCAACAACAGCGGCGAGCTTCTGCAGGCGGGCCAGTGCTTCAGTGCGGCTTCCATTGCACTCGGTGAGCAGGTTGCGAAACTCGTTGTGTCCGCGCATACGGCCGGCGAAGAACGCGTCGTTCTCTACGCTGCCATCGGCGTATGGGCTACTCACCGGGGTTTCATCGACGCGGTTCTGCAGTACACGAGCCATGCCTTGCTGGAAGGCCGCGCTGCGCTTGGGTTCGTGTTCGAGCAGCTTGGCTGTCAACTTCAAATAGTCCATGTGTCGCTCCTTGGTCAGGCGTGGCTACCAGCGAGCACGCGCTGGTTGATTTCATTGATGCGGTTCTGTGCGGTGGCCATTTCATTGGCGTGGGCCTGGGCGATCTGCAGCAATTGCATGCCCGGCGCGAAGCGGCCGGTGTCGAGACGTACGGCGAGTCCTGCTTCAATCAGTGTGTTGAGGCAGCGGTTAATGTTGGCCGGCGATTCATTCAGGGCGCGGGCCAGTTCGTTGTTAGCGAGCCCCTGCAGGCTGTGCCCTTTGAGCGCCTTCATGACGCGTAGAACACGCATGGCGCTGTCGCTGACGCGGGTTTTGTCAGTCATTGAGAGTCACCGAGTTCGAGTTGAGGTTGGGCGTACTGCTGGACATTGCCCCGGTGCCAAGCCAGTTCTTCCAGACCTGACTGGATTGCAGCCAATGTCGCCGTTGCTTCCAGATCATCAGCATAAAAAGCCATGAGAGCCCCCGTTGCCTCATGCAGCACGGCTTGAAGCTTCTGGATGTCCTGGGGGCTGCTAGCTCGGCCTGCCGGGATGTCGATCAACAACTTGCCCGAGCTGGCGGCTAACCAGCGGCTCACTAGGTTGATGCCGCAGACCTGCTCGTAAGCCGGAATCATCACCGCTGGCATACGGCCATTGGCGATCCACTTGTAGAGTGCCGACCAGTCAGGCAAGCCCATACGTTCAGCAATGCGCTCAATGCCCAGGTTATGGCGTTCCCGTGCATGCTGCTGACACAGCTTCAGTGCGTCGCGCAGAGTCGGTGGTTGGACCCGTTTCCAATTACGGCGGCTCATTGGAAGCCCCTAAATGAGCACTTCAGATCGACGTCTAAACAAAAAACGGTTTTCACTCTTGGCAACAGCGTTACCAAAAAGGCAGCCTGTTGATGTACATTCACACCGACCGGAGAAACGAACATGGCTACTCCTGAAACCCTGGTATTGGTTGCAGCGATGCACTCGGCGTATGTCGCTCTTGCGCGACGCTTGGGTGTTGACCATGAGCTGGACCTGTTTGGCCTGGCTGATGACTTGGACCTGTTGGGGTCTGTCCAGCCAGAGATTGAGTGGCAGGAAAGCCATCAATCGCTAGCTGATGTGTTACGGGGCTGTGCGGTCCGAATGTCCGCAAATGACGACTGATCTCCGATGCTTCCTCAACGCTTAGAGGCTTCGCCGGAAGTAGACCCAGGCGGCGTGCGGTGCGGCGATGGCAGGAGATGGAACTGGCAGATTTTCCTAGGGGGCTGGCGATGGCGGTTCTGGAAAGACCGACCTCGGTACCCTCGACCACTGGACGTAGGGTTGGCCGTACCTGGTCCAGTGCCAGGGCGAAGCGTGTGGCGCGGGCCTGCAGATCGGCTTCCAGGGCGTTGAAGGCTTGCAGGAAGGCGATCTTCCAGGCCAGCGCTTCGGAACCGGTGAAGCTCATCGCGAGAAGTGCGAAGGCATCGTGTGAAAGGCGGTATTCCAAGCGTGGTTTGCCTTGCTTATCGAGATATTCCGCCGACGCAAAATTGCGTTGGCTGAACTTGGGATCTGGCGATTCAGTGAGGTGTTTTTGAACGCTGCGAAGTACTTCGGTGTGCCGTTTGCCGAACCGCTCAGCGACAGCACGAGAGGTGGTAAAAGGCTGACCGTCGATGGACAGGAACAGGGCCTGACGAGCGGACAGCGGATTGGGCATATTGAGGGTGAGTTGCATAGCTGAGGTCCTCACGCGGCAGCAAGCTGCTCGACACTCAGCTTGAGGCCGAGTTTGAGCGCGATTTCGTGGGATGTGCCGCGGCGACCTTTGAACTGGCCGTTGATGACCATGTAGACCTGGTGGCGGGTATAGCCATTACCTTCGGCCCAAGCGGAAATAGGTAGGCCGGCGGCTTGGAAAAGTTCTTTGACCCGTTCGCCCGAGAAGGGCTTTCGGGAGGGAAGCGGATATGGGACGTTCATCGGCGTGTTCCTGTCTGCTTAAGGATTGCTAATCAGTCATGGCATGTGCAGTGCCGTGGTACGAATTGAATAATGGTGCTCATTTGAGCACCTGTCAAGATATTGGTGAACGTTTGAGCACTATCGGCGATAGGCTACGCAAGGAGCGTGAAAGGCTTGGTCTGAACCAAACGGCATTTGCTGAGGCGGGTGGCGTTCAGAAGCGGGCGCAAATTAACTACGAAAAGGACGAGCGACACCCTGACGCGGGCTATCTAGCAGCTATCGCAGTTGCAGGCGTTGACGTGCTTTACGTACTTACAGGGCAGCAATCAAACCTGCGGCCATCAGTAGATCTGCCTGGAAAGACGCGCCTGGTTACGAACTCGCCGGGGTCCGAGATCGACGAGGCGTTGATGCGACGAATCGTGACCATGCTCGCAAAGACCGCTAAGGCAGCAGGCCGGCGCTGGGAGAGTGAACGCCTGATGCTCGCTGCCGTGGACGTCTACAAGTACTTGGCTAAAGAACAAACAGTGGACGACGACAAGCTGGAGAGAGTATTGAGACTCGTTGTTAATCGATAGCCAATACTGCGCTGGGGAAAGGGGGCGTAATGAACGACGACGATCTTATGAAAATGGCGCGGGCGCTGGCGGCCGAGGTCGAGGCACAGCCCCAGGACGGGCAAGAGCGCTCGATTTCCGTGACTATAGGGGGAAACAATGGCGGCCATATCACCATCGGAGGGACACAGATAGTTATCAGTTCCCCAGAGCGGGAGCGTAGCTGGCACGACCTGTCGACCGAGGAGTTGCGTGAGCATCTTGAGCACTGGCGTGCGCAATGGTGGAGTGGTTGGCGTGGGTTTTGGCTGAATCCCCCTTGCGTGATGTTAGTGCTTAGCTTGGCGCTTGTAGTTGCAGGCTTGTTTAGCGGTTGGCTTCTCACGCTTCACATCAACACCATGCCCTATGTATCGGCTGTGATGCTCGTGACTATGGCAGCGCTTTCAACGTGGATGATGCGAATACGCCGAGTGGAAGGGCAGCATATGGAACGAAGCCAGGCGTATATCGACACAATTGAAAGCGAGATGCGTCAGCGCCGCTAGTTAATACAGCAACATTCCCAGGAAACCTATCCATCAGCGGGATGTAGCCTCAAGAATCAAAACGGCCGGCTCTGGCCGTTTTGACTGAAAGCGCAAACTCTTAATAAATCTTAACTGGCTCCAATAGCGAGTGTTGGGCCAGATTGCAACTTTCGCGTGCTAAAACCTGTTATGGCCACACCGGAGTTTTATGCCCCACCCCATCTTTGGAGTGTCAGGAGGGGGCTTGTCCGTGGGACTGAAAATACGCAGTTAATGGAGCTAGGGAATGAAGAGAAAGGCAATGATGCTAGGGGTTGCGGCAGTGCTGGCTATGTCCGGGTGCACCACGGCACCAAACTACCGCGACAAAAGTCCTGGCGAAGTCGCTCAGGGTGTACGTGTGGTAGATAACGAGTTCAGCAATGATCGTTTGTTCTTTGCTCCACCGGTAACAGGTTCCCCTGTTGGTGGTGTTAACTACTCAGCAGAATTGGCAGCTATCCAGTCGAAGTCGACCGGCTCGGTAGTGAATGCTCTACGAGTGAAGTGGACCTACGGGAATGATCGCTGGTTATTCTTCAATTCCGCGACCCTACCTGGTGGGGGCTCGTTGGTAATGCAAGTACATGACCGGCATGTCGATAGCTGTATGGCATCCAGATATTGCGAATACACCGAACAAGTCTCTGCCGTATTGCCCGTAGAGGCTCTGGCTGGCGCTCACAATGGTTTGAGAGTTCAGTTTGGCTCGGCGCGGGGATGGACGGTTGTGGAACTGCCAAGGGACTACGTCCTTGGGTTCCTGCAGGGGCTGTCGGGGCAACTGCGGTGAAGCGCGATATGGATGTGATTCGGTGCTTGAGGATGGGGATCTGACAAACTGGATGAAGGATGTGGAGATGGATCAGGAATTGCTGTTCGCCTATTTCACCAATCACTGTGGCAATGACTGGCAGGCATCGGTGCCGGTCGCGCTATCTGCTTGGGAGATCGTCGAGGCGCTTTGGCCGTTGAATGAGCATTTCAGGCCTAACTACCAGGCTTTTCGTGCTTTGCCTTACCACTCAGCATACGAGGCGCAGGCTGACGAGGTGCTGACCAGGTTCGCGTTTGAGGGAATATGGGGGTTGGTCAGCGTCGAGACGTGGCGTGTGATCCTCGAACGGCAGCAGCAGGCTATCGTAGCGTTGCCGCTGCATGAGGTGAGTGGTGGGGCCCCACGGGTCTATGTTCCGCCTATGTTGCCGCAATCCGCTCTAACAGGGGCTGCAATTCTTGCCGTGCTTCACGGAATGAAGCTCCCACTTCCAGTTGCTGATCGAGCAGACTTCGAGCCTGCTCCAGAACCGAAGGGTCGATAGCGCTGACAAAGGCGAACGCCTGTGCGTGTTGATCGCTGTACAGTTCGTCCCATTGCATCATGACTGCCTCCTATACGCTGGCAATAACGCCAGCAGTGTCTCTGATGGTTCGCTGATCCTCCCTCTTTTCTCCTGTCATTGATTTTCGGCTCCCCGAAAAGACTCGTCGCGCGCGCGTGGTGATGATCGTCCTGCCTGCACAGCAGACCCATCAACCGGCCAAGGAAGGCCACCCACGCGGAGCGCATCATGTCCAATACATCCTATCGCCGCCGTTTGCGTGCCCCGCGCATGACGGTCTTCATGGTCATTTCCCTGCTGCTGTTGATCACCCTGGCGGTCATCCGCCCTGAGCAGCTGCAGGTCGTGTTGTACAAGTCCGGCCTGGTCACGCTCGGCGCCGTACTGGGTTACTGGATCGATCGCAGTCTGTTCCTGGTCGAAGCCCGACCCCACGAATGCATTGGTGGCATTCACATCGTCGGGGCATGGTTGCGTCGCTCGCTGATTGCGCTGGCCTGCATCCTCGGCCTGACATTGGGGTTGTGATCATGCGCAGGCTGATTCCTTGCCTATGGGTTGCGCTTGTTTGCGGTCAATCGGCGTTCGCCGCCGACCAGGTGCCGCACCAGGCGGAACAATACCGTCGTACGCTCACTCGGGCAGCACATGTTGAGTGGGGCCTCGACGCACCGATCGCCACGCTCGCCGGCCAGGTGCATCAGGAAAGCCGTTGGCGAGCCGATGCCCGTTCGCCGGTGGGCGCCCAGGGGCTGGCTCAGTTCATGCCCGCCACTGCGGATTGGATGTCGGAGCTTTATCCGAACAAGCTTGGTCCGGCCCAGCCGTACAACCCGGGCTGGGCGCTGCGTGCGATGGTTGCGTATGACCGCTGGCTCTACTCCCAAAACCAGGCCACCAACGACTGCGATCGTTGGGCGTTTGCTCTGTCTGCCTACAACGGTGGCCAGGGCTGGGTGAATCGCGACCGCAAACTAGCCTCGAGAAAAGGCCTCGATCATCTGGCCTGGTTTGATTCCGTCGAGCGGCACAACGCTGGCCGCTCGGCTGCCAACTTCCGTGAGAACCGCCGCTACCCGCGTCTGATCCTGCTGCGCTGGGAGCCGCTGTACGCGGCCGTCAGTTGGGGCGCGGGGGTTTGTACCGAGAGGTACGTGATGTGAAACGGATCCTGATTGCCGGTCTGCTACTGGGGCTGGCCACCTCCAGCATTGCAGCAGCGACGCGCAATTGGCTGGCCTCGCCAGAGCTGCACAGCGCTGTGGTGCCACGAGACCGGCATGGCAAGTCTATTCGCAAGGCAAAGCGCGCAGCCTACAAACAGCGCCATCGGAGGACGCGTCATGGCCGCTGTCGTTGAAGTTTTGCGCAAGTACTGGGTGGTCTTGCTGGCATTTACCTGGGTGCTGGCCACGCTGTTCGCCCTGATGGCTGGTGATCGTAACGGTTATGCACGCGGCCAGACTGAAGGTGAAATCTTGATCGCCAAGCTGAGGGAAGAACAGGCCGATCAACGAGCCCAGACAGCCGAGCAGAACTTGCAGCAGTACCGTCAACAGGTCGCCAAAGCGAATCTGGCCGAAGAGCAGTTGCTGATCGCCCAGGACGAGTTGGCTAAGGCTAAAAAACAGCTATCGGAGCGAATCCCCCATGTCACAACTGTTTATCGGCCTGCGCGCAGTGCCGCGCCTGTACCTATTCCTCGCCCTGTTTTCACTTGCGGCTGGTTGCGCGACTTCAACACCGCCCTTGGCGCCAGTGTGTCCGTCCCCGCCGCGTGCACCGCTGCCGCCGGCGTTGCTGAA
>NZ_DASWOT010000034.1:0-12212 GCF_036404235.1 Pseudomonas sp. | reverse complement strand
AAACTCTGGGACGGACTTGGGCTGGTTTCAATACTGGATACGATAAACCGGCTTAGCCGCCTGACCTGAACCGCCGTATACGGATCCGTACGTACGGTGGTGTGAGAGGACGGCGGATGTAAATCCGCCTCCTACTCGATACTATAGGGAATTGGCCAATGCATCAAGGCACAGAGGACGTTATTGTCAGCGGCGGGTGTTTGTTATTCACAGCCGGTGATTGTACTGATCGGGTTAAAGCCGACGCGGTTAACTCGTTGTTGTACACCCAACTGGCTGCGTCAAAAAAATACTCGCGTTTTGCCGAACCCGCACGTTGGAAGCAGACGCTTCTAACAGCACTTGGCAGGTTTGGCTGGATCCTCAATACGCATGAAACCATCAATCAATCTGCGAGCGATTACACCCACGGCACGGTTTGGAATTGGCTCAGAAGTGAGTTACCGGTTTTTATGCCTACGGCGATTGTCGCGCACGCAGAAGCGGCGGCCTTTGCACGTTACCGGGCAAATCCCGAACAGCGAGCTATTCAATTGTTTGCCAGCCAGGTCCAGCAACATCCTCCCGAGCCTTCGCCTACGCAGGATGAGGTTGAACAGTTGGAGCTAACCAAGTCTGACCATGGGACGCCTGTTTTGCTGTTGATTGGGGTTCTGGGCCCTCAATCGTCGCTGGACCTGCTAGCCGTTACGTTTATCAGTCGCCGGCCCCTGGCCGCGGATTTTTTGTTCCACCCTCTCTCTGTAAGCGACATCGTAGGCAACATCGAAACGACGTTCTGCTCGCTGCAGATGCAAGAACTCATCCACGCGCAATTTCGCGAGACATTTGAGACTGCCCTTAAAGACAGGCGCGCCGAGTACGTACAACCAATGCAGGGGGTGGCCCGTGTCCACTAGCGATGCACTGCTGGTTGGTGGGAATCTGGTGTCATTTGGCGCGGGCATCTCGCAAGACCTTCGTGACGACATTCTGGATTGCCTGCTGTACGCACAGCTATCTGCCGATAAAAAGCATGATCGTGGTCAGGGTTGGAAGCGTTGGATCGAGCAATATCAGCGTGTCATTCTGCAAAAAGGTAGCCAACTGACAGGGGCTATCAACCCGACGAGCCTGACAATCAAGCGCCTCAGTGACCTGCGTTACCTGCCCCTGAACCCCACTGGAACCGCAACATCGCCTCAACTGCGGGCATTGATGCGGACCTCGCTGGATATGCTTTTGAAGAGCGGGCATGCGCAAACATTTTTTAATACGTGGTTCAGCTCGGGGCGTTCCGAGAACTTTCAAGTGGTGCCCTGCGAGATGGACGAGCAAGGCGGGGTGACGATATTGGTGTGTGGGTTGCAGATGACCACCACGGCCCTCAGTCAGAACTTCTTTTTCTGGCAGGCGCTCGCCGGAGAAATGACCGTGCGCTCGAACGGGGCGTCCTTTCGTCTCACCGCGCAGAGCTATGAGCCGTATCGAAAACCGATTCGAGACTACCTGGCTGACAACGCTCTACGGAAAATTCTGGAGCTCTAACGTTCCGATGTCTGGCTGCGCTCAGGGCAGCAGGTAGCCTTTGACCCCGGTAAAGATGATCTGCGCAGCAAGCGCACAGACGAACAGGCCCATTAAGCGGCTAACAATCTGTAGGCCTTGCTCACCCAAAATACGCTCGATACTGTTCGACAGATAAAGCACAACGCCAACCGTCAAGCTGGCCAACGCGATACTGACGATGGCTGTGAGCTTTTCGTCCCAGTGCGGCTGGCTGACGCCCATTACCAACAAGGCACCGATGGTGCCGGGGCCGACAGTCAGTGGAATGGTCAGCGGAACAATGGTGACGTCTTGCTGGACGTTGTCGGCCTGGACCGCTGGCTTGCCCTGCGCCATGCCCAATGCCGAGATGAACAGCACACTGCCGGCGCCAATTCTAAAGGCGTCGGCGGTGATGCCGAATACGCTGAAGATCACTCTGCCAAATAGATACAAGAGGACACTGGAAATCAGGGTCGCGAGCGCGACTTTCCAGGCGAGATAACGACGCTCTTTGCGTGAATGACCACGGGTCAGGCTGATGAAACAGGACAGGACAAAGAACGGGCTATAAAGCACCAGCATCTTCAAATAAACGCTGAACAACACGTGAAGCATGGTTTTAGCTCGTGGCAGCTGGTAGGGACGTGGGGCAGTCTATCAGGCGTCACGAGCGGTTGAAGGTCAGTTTTGTTGATATTGATCGTCATCGCCCGCTTCAGCATTCGCCTGACGGATTGCGCGTTGCTCGACCCAGTGCTCGACCAGTTCGCGCAGTTGTGAAAGCTCGACCGGTTTGGCCATGTGCCCGTCCATGCCAGACTGACGGGCACGGTCCTTATGCTCAGTGAGAATGTGCGCGGTGAGCGCCACTATCGGCGTGCGAGCACGTTGATTGCCCACTTCCCAGGCGCGCAATTGTTGTGTCGCTGAAAAACCGTCGAGGATGGGCATTTCACAGTCCATTAGCACCAGGTCGTAGCGCTGGGCCTTCATCGCGCGCAAGGCTTCTTCACCGTTGCTGGCGGTGTCCGGTTGCAGATTGAGCTTGCCCAGCATGCCGCGGATGACTTTGGTGGAAATGCTGTTGTCTTCGGCCACCAGAATGCGGAAATCACTCGGTACGTCTATTTCAGGGCTGATGGCTGGCGCTGTCACCAACGGTGCCTGGCCTTTACTGCGTTGATTCAGTTCGTCGGCCAGCGTGGTCTTGAGGGTATAGCCGGCCACGGGCTTGGCGAGAATGCGCTTGATCCCGGCATTGCGGGCAATGACTTTGCTGGGCGCGTTGCTGATACCGGTGAGCATGATCAGCAGGATGTCGTGGTTCAGGCTTGGGTCTTCTTTGATCTTGGTCGCCAGTTGCATACCGGTCATGCCGGGCATGTTCTGGTCGAGCAGCACGATGTCGAAATAATCGCGCAAGTGAGCCTTGGTTCTCAGCAGCGCCAAGGCTTCTTTGCCAGATGACACCGCGCTGACATTCAGACCCCAGGCGCTACACTGCTGCACCAGCACTTTGCGACAGGTGTCGTTGTCGTCGACCACCAGCACCCGCGCGCCTTTGAGTGGGCCATCGAGATCTGCCGCTGGTTGTTCCAGGCGATCAGGGTCCAGCGGCAGGCTCAACCACAGGGTGCTGCCTTGATTGCTGCCGCTTTGAATACCGAACTCGCCGTTCATGAGCAGGATCAATTGACGAGCGATGACCAGGCCAAGGTGGCTGCCCACTTTGCTCGCCGCCAGAAAGTTCTTGCTGTGCAACTCTGCGTGCAAAAGCGCATCGCGCTCTTTGGGCGTGAGCGGTGAACCGCTGTCTTGCACGGCGATCCGCAGACGTGGTTTGCCGCCTCGGGAGTCCAGTGCGACCACCAGCAGAATCTCGCCTTCTGCGGTTTTTTTCAGGGCGTTTTCCAGCAGGCTCAACAGGGTTTGGCGCAAGCGAGTCGGGTCGCCGCTGATGACGCGCGGCACTTGTGGCTGGATGAAGCTGATCAGCTCCACGCTTTGTTGCTCGGCCTTGGCGCGGAAAATACTCAAGCAGTCTTCGATCATCGCGTTGAGGTCGAACTGCACGTCGTCCAACTCAATCTGCCCGGACTCAAGCTTGGTAATGTCGAGAATCTCGTTAATCAAGGTCAGCAACTCATTGCCGGCGCTATGAATGGTCTGCACGTAATCGCGCTGTTTGACCGACAGCGGCGTACCCAGCAACAGTTCGGTCATGCCCAGCACGCCGTTCATGGGGGTACGGATTTCATGGCTGATTTTCGCCAGGAATTCGGCCTTGGCGTTGATCTCAGCGGTGCTCGCGGCGAGTTCGCGGCTGATGCTGAAGTTGTCTTCGGTAATGCTGCGGTGGCGTTCGCTCAGGGCGATACTCATCAGCAGGCCGCACAGGCAGAATATCGCCAGCAGTCCGATGATCAACGGCTGCGCCGCAATGGTCGTCAGCCACAGCAGTGCTGGCAAAATCACCAGGCAACCCAGGTTGAAAACAATCATCGCGATGACGAACGGGCGAGCGGGTGAGTAGCCTTTTTGCAGATGATAGATGGACACCAGCGTAATAATCAGCGCAGTGAACGCAGCCAACAAAAAGGTCAGGACATTAAGCGGCAGTGAGTCAACGAACAACACCAGCAGCCCGCCAAAGCCTACGATCAGTAGCGAGGCCATGAGCAGTCGATTCAGCGCCTCGGCACCACGCTGCACGAAGAAGCAATGAGCGAAAAGCAGCCCTGTTGCCGCCGCCATCAGCAGTGCGATGTGTGCGCTGGGAGTTTGTGCAAGGTGCCAATGGGGGAGCCATAGCGCCTGAAGGTTAAGCAGCAGCATCGCACTCAGGCCCAGGCAGGCTTCGCAGGTTGCTAGCCACAAGCTGCTGGCGGAGCGGGTTTGCGCAAAACGAGTAATGTTTTGCAGGATCAGCATAGCCAACGAACCGAAGAACAGGCCCAGTAGCAAGGGTTGGCGTTCGTCGGCCGCCGTGGCAATTGCCGATTGCAGCGAAATATTGGGGCGCAGTTCTTGTTCGGACTTCAACCGCAAAAAGATATCCAGCGGTCTATCACTCTGTGCAATGGGCAGCAAGAAATCCACGGACGGCAGCGGTTGATCCGCTCTGGGAATGCTGTTGCCGGTGCGCGAGTGATCAATCAGGTTCTGGCCATCGAGCACGTACAGATCGACGGTTGCAAGGTCCGGCGCGAATATGCGCAACAGCTGTTCGTGGTCGCTGGGTGGCAGTTGGTAATGCAGCCACAGGGCAGCGTCACGGTTCGTGGCACTAATTTGATCGAGCTGGACCGGGCTGAATTGGGTTTCGTAATTGGCTGAGCGGACGTCACTGAGCTGTAGATTTGCTTGATCGTCGACGAGCGTCGACCATCCTGCACTGACCTCGGCAAACGCCATGGGTGTGCAGAGCAAGGTCAGCAGTGTGACGATGAGTCCTGTGGCAATCCTGAGCCAGCGCACGGCGAAATCCCTTCGTGAATTAAGCTATTTAACTCTGGGTGGCACTGGATGTTCAGGCAGGCACCGGCTGCTGGGTGCCTACCTGAATCAGGTTCTTACTCCAGGTTTCCACCGTTTTCACGAGCAATGGCGCGGTAGCCAATGTCGGTGCGATAGAAACAACCTTCCCAATCAATCTTTGCTGCCAACGCATAAGCCTGTTTCTGTGCGGCGCTGACGCTGTCGCCGAGGGCCGTCGCACACAACACCCTACCGCCTGCTGTCACAACCTGGCCATCCTTGAGCGCCGTCCCTGCATGGAACACTTTGCCAGGCAAGGTTGCTGCTGCATCCAGGCCGCCAATTGCCGCGCCTTTGGCGTAGTCGCCTGGATAACCGCCCGCCGCCAGTACGATGCCAAGACTTGGACGCGGGTCCCACTGGGCTTGCACTTTATCCAGCGCCTGAGCGAAGGCTGCTTCGATCAGCAAGACAAGACTCGATTGTAGACGCAGCATCACAGGTTGGGTTTCAGGGTCGCCAAAGCGGCAATTGAACTCGATAACCTTCGGGTTGCCTGCCTTGTCGATCATCAGACCAGCATAGAGGAAGCCTGTGTAAACGTTGCCTTCCTCAGCCATGCCTCGGACGGTCGGCCATATGACCAGATCCATCACACGCTGATGGACTTGGGCAGTGACCACCGGGGCCGGGGAGTAAGCACCCATGCCTCCAGTATTCGGGCCGCTGTCGCCGTCGCCGACGCGCTTGTGATCCTGGCTGGTCGCCATCGGCAAAACGTTCTTGCCGTCGACCATGACGATAAAGCTCGCCTCTTCGCCGTCGAGGAATTCTTCGATGACCACGCGGGAGCCAGCGTCGCCAAACACATTACCGGCGAGCATGTCGCGCACGGCATCCTCGGCTTCGGTCAGGGTCATGGCGACGATTACGCCTTTACCGGCAGCCAGGCCGTCGGCCTTGATCACGATGGGTGCGCCTTTTTCGCGCAGGTACGCCAAGGCTGGCTCGATCTCGGTGAAGTTTTGGTAATCGGCGGTTGGAATCTTGTGACGTGCCAGGAAGTCCTTGGTAAATGCTTTCGAGCCTTCCAGTTGCGCGGCACCTGCGGTCGGCCCAAAACAATCCAGACCACGGGAGCGGAACAGATCGACCACGCCCGCCACCAACGGTACTTCCGGGCCGACGATGGTCAGGGAGACATTCTTCTCGGCAAAGTCAGCCAGTTGCTCCAGTGCCAGCACGTCGATGTCGACGTTTTCGCACTTCGCTTCAGTGGCAGTACCCGCATTGCCCGGAGCCACGAAAACCTTCGCTACGCGCGGGTCTTGTGCAACCTTCCAGGCCAGTGCGTGTTCACGGCCACCGCTGCCGATGATGAGTACGTTCATTTCAAAAACCTCGATGACGCTAATTCTGTGTGGAGTCGGTTGGCGACCTTGTTCCTGTAGGAGCCAACTTGTTCGCGAGGCGGTGGCCCTGCATACACAGGGATATCGCCTTGCGAACAAGTTCGCTCCTACAGAGGATCAAGCACTCAGTGACGGAAATGGCGCATCCCGGTGAACACCATTGCTATACCGGCTTCATCCGCTGCCGCAATCACTTCTGCATCGCGCATCGAGCCGCCTGGCTGGATCACTGCCGTGATGCCCACCTTGGCCGCGTTGTCGATGCCATCGCGAAACGGGAAGAACGCGTCCGAGGCCATGACGGCGCCTTGCACTTGCAGGCCGGCGTGTTCGGCCTTGATCGCCGCGATGCGTGCCGAGTTGACGCGGCTCATCTGACCGGCACCGACACCAATGGTCTGGCGGTTCCTGGCGTAGACGATGGCGTTGGATTTAACGAACTTGGCGACTTTCCAGGCGAAGATCAGGTCGTGGATTTCTTGCTCGCTTGGTGCGCGTTTAGTCATGACTTTTAGGTCATCGGCGCTGATCATGCCGATGTCGCGGCTCTGTACCAGCAGGCCACCATTGACGCGTTTGAAGTCCCACGCCGGAGCGCGCTCGGCAGCCCACTGGCCGCTGATCAGCAGACGCACATTGGCTTTGGTGGCGACGATGGCTTGCGCTTGGGCACTGACGCTTGGTGCGATGATCACTTCAACGAACTGACGCTCGACGATGGCTTGAGCCGTTTCGGCATCCAGTTCGCGGTTGAACGCGATGATACCGCCGAAGGCAGATTCGCTGTCGGTGGCGTAGGCCAGTTCGTAAGCCTGACGGATACCCCCTTCGTCATCTGGGCTAACAGCCACACCGCATGGGTTGGCGTGCTTGACGATGACGCAGGCTGGCTTGACGAAGCTTTTCACGCATTCCAGTGCGGCGTCGGTGTCGGCCACGTTGTTGTACGACAGTTCTTTGCCTTGCAACTGGGTCGCGGTCGCGATGCTGACTTCGGCGGGCCTGGCTTCAACGTAGAACGCCGCGCTTTGGTGCGGGTTCTCGCCGTAGCGCATTTCCTGCGCCTTGATGAACTGGCTATTGAAGGTGCGCGGGAATTCGCTGCGCCCGGACGTCGACAGAGTGTCGGCGGTCTGGTCGACGCTGCCCAGGTAGTTGGCGATCATGCCATCGTAGGCGGCAGTGTGTTCGAACGCCTTGAGCATCAGGTCGAAACGCTGTGCGTAGGTCAGACCGCCCGCTTTCAGGCTTTCGATCACTTGCGTGTAATCGCCGACGTTGACCACGATGGCCACGTCTTTGTGGTTCTTGGCGGCAGATCGGACCATGGTCGGGCCGCCAATGTCGATGTTTTCGATGGCGGTCGGCAGGTCGCAACCTGGCTTGGAAACAGTTGCTTCAAACGGGTACAGGTTGACTGCGACCAGATCGATTGGCTTGATGCCGTGCTCGCTCATGATGGCGTCGTCGATGCCGCGACGGCCAAGGATGCCACCATGGATTTTCGGGTGCAGGGTCTTGACCCGACCGTCCATCATTTCCGCGAAACCTGTGTAGTCCGCGACCTCGACCGCAGCGACGCCGTTGTCCTTGAGCAGCTTGAAGGTGCCGCCGGTGGACAGGATTTCGACGCCCAGGGCTTCGAGTTCACGGGCGAATTCAAGGATTCCGGTCTTGTCGGAAACGCTGATCAAGGCACGGCGGATCGGCAGGCGGGTGGTCTGGTCGGTCATCTCAACTTCCATCAAAAGCAAAAAAGAGTCAGCAAAAAAACGACCGCAGGGGCATGAGGTCGCTTTTCTGTGTTGAATGCTTACAGCAGATCGTACTGCTTGAGTTTCTTGCGCAAGGTGCCGCGGTTCAGCCCGAGCAGCTCGGAGGCCTTGGTCTGGTTGCCCTTGACGTAGTTCATCACGCATTCGAGCAACGGCGCCTCGACTTCGGAGAGCACCAGGTTGTAAACATCAGTGACGGCCGCACCTTCAAGGTGAGCGAAATAATTGTGCAGCGCCTTCTCAACGCTACCACGCAGGGTCTGACCCTCTTCGCTCGGCGTGTTGAGGTGCTGTTTCAAATTGACGTTGTCGCTCACGGGTGTCGTTCCACTCACTAAAGTCTCTGTCATCATCGTCATGCGGCCACCTCTTGTTCGTTCCCTGCATCCGGGCTTTTATCGCGTTCAAGAAAGAACTCCCGAACGCTGGCGCACTGTGCTTGCGTATCTTCCAAACGATTGAACCTGGCACGAAACTCTCTTGCGCCTGGCAGTGTTGCGAGATACCAACCGACATGCTTACGGGCGATCCGCACACCCAACACGTCGCCATAGAAAGTGTGAAGCGCAGCCAGATGCTCTAGCAGAATGCGTTCCACTTCACTGAGCTGCGGCGCGGGAAGTTTTTCCCCGGTGCGCAGAAAGTGCTCTATCTCGCGAAAAATCCACGGTCGCCCTTGGGCGGCCCGACCAATCAACAGTCCATCGGCACCGGTTGCGTGCAGCACGTACCGGGCTTTTTCGGGTGAATCGATGTCGCCATTGGCGAACACCGGAATCGACACGGCCTGCTTGATAGCGGCAATGGTGTCGTACTCGGCTTCGCCGGTATAGAGATCCGCCCGAGTCCGACCATGCACCGCCAGGGCAGTAATGCCCGCTTGCTCGGCAATCCTGGCGACAGTAAGGCCATTTTTGTTCGCCCGGTCCCAGCCGGTGCGAATCTTCAGCGTAACCGGGACATCGACTGCGCCGACCACCGCCTGCAGGATGTCGGTCACTAACTGCTCGTCCTTCAACAGTGCTGACCCGGCGGCCTTGTTGCAGACCTTCTTTGCCGGGCAACCCATGTTGATATCGATAATCTGTGCGCCAAGTTCAACGTTTGCACGTGCTGCGTCCGCGAGCATTTGCGGATCTCCACCTGCGATCTGTACCGAGCGCGGCTCGGGATCACCTTCGTGGATCATGCGCAGTCGCGATTTACGACTGTTCCACAGGCTCATGTCACTGGTGACCATTTCCGACACCACCAAACCTGCGCCGAGTTGGCGGCAAAGCTGGCGGAAAGGCTGGTCGGTGACCCCTGCCATCGGGGCGAGGATCAAGCCGTTATGCAATGTGTACGGACCGATGCGTACCGCCGACATAGGGTGTACCTGTTGTGGGGCCGAATCACGAGGTCTGGTCCAAATAATGCTTTCAATAGCTATTCAGACGGGACCCAGAGTATGAAAAAGGGTGGGCATGATACCCGCTCTCGATGACTGGATAAAGGCTGAATTGGATAAAATCTGAACAGTTGATTCGTTATCGCGAACAGTTCGGTTGCGGCTCGCATTGTCATCAAACTGTTGTCGTCTTTTCGACGACGGTGTGCTGCATTGCGGTGCGCGATAGCGCTACTGCGTAACCGGCTTTTTACTCCGGCGAGCGGAAACTCAAGCTGTAGTTCGCGGCTTTGGCGCCTGGATCGAGGATATCCAGTGAAATGTGGATCGGTGTCTGCGGTGGCATTTCTTCTTTGCCTGCCAGTTCACCGCTCAGGTATTCGCCCGGTTTGAAGCGACGACTGGCAATGAGTTGACCGTTAATGTCAGCGAATCGCAGCTCCAGCAGCGGAAAAGGCTGAGAAAACGAGGCACGATTGTAGATGATTGCATCGACCACCAGCGCGCCCTGAAAGTCGGGGTGGCTACGCACCACCAGATTGCTGCTCTTGAGCAGCGTGATGTCCACCTTTGATGGCACCTTGCAGCCCACTTGTGGGCAAAGCTCCTGGAACAGCGGTCGGTATTGATCCTGCCGGGCGAGTTCGTCAAAGTGGTACCAGACGTACTGGCCCGCGAGGGCGCCCAGAGCAATCAGTACCAACAGCAGCCAAAACAGCCGCCGCCCCCAGCGCGGTTTGGGTTTTTGCCAGGCCAATTGCAGCGGATCATCCATCAGGTCGAGCAGGGCGTCATCACGCAAGCCCGGTTCATTACGACGGCGCTTGCTGCGCGACTCCGGTTCAGCCTCATCACTATCATGATCACGATGGGCCTCGTCATCACCATCGAGCGCGGAGAAGCGTTCCGGCGTAGGGTCGTCGCGTTCTAGTTCGTCGGTGGCGTCGCGTTTGTGACCGAAGTCTCGCTCATGGTCAATACCTTCAAAGTCGTGATCAATCAGCGTGGTGTGCTTGACCGGCTCATCGTCGAAATCATCCGCTTGAGAGGACAGTGACGGCTCTGTGCGGTTGTCATGCGTCTTGTAGGGTTGCTGGTCGTCAGGCTCGTAAGACGTTTGCAGCGGGGCATCGTCGTTACGCCCACCGACGACTTCGGCTTTCAGTTCGGGGAGCTGATCGACGTCATCGTTGGTCAGCGCTTCGTTCCAATGCTCGTGTGCTGTGTCGGCGTCGCCACGGCGGGCGCTCATGGATTCGACGTGATCAAGATCGCGCGTGTTATTGGCTCGGCCGAATGACTCGGGCAACTGGATTTCCCGCTGTTCGAGTCGTGCCAGTTCGACGTCAAGATCGTCGAGATCCAGGCTGTCAAGATCCAATTGCGGCGGTTCATGTTTGACGACGGGCATCGGCGGTTCGATGACTGGCTCGGGCGCAGGAGGCGTCGAGGGTGCAACCGGGAGAGCCGCAGGCGTGGCGATTGGCGCTGCTGCGTTTTGCTGAGGCGCTGACGTTTCCGGCGCTTGAGGCTGCTCTGCACGCTGCTCCAACAGTTGTTTCGCTGCGTTGAAAACCTGCAGGCACGAGCCGCAGCGAACCACTCCGCGAGCCACGCTCAATTGAGCGTGGCTGACGCGAAAACTGGTCTGGCAGTGCGGGCACTGAGTGACGAAACTGTCGGTCATGCGGGTATCCGGGGGTTCAAGCTAGCGCCTTATGGTGGTTGACGAAGGAGTCGGCCGTTAACGACGGCGCCCCGTAATACGTACCCAGCCATCGCGGTTGGCGATGGGGTCAAGGTCAAAGGTTTCGGCATAGGCAGCGGCAACGTCGTCGCCTTGCTCGGCGAGAATGCCGGACAGCGCCAGACGGCCACCGGGTTTGACCAGTGTTGCCAACTGAGGTGCCAGAGACACCAGAGGGCCTGCAAGGATATTAGCTACTAGCACATCGGCCTGCTCAGTCGGCAAGTCTTCGGGAAGGTACAGTGGAAAACGCTCGGGGGCGATGTTGTTGCGACCGGCGTTATCGCGGGACGCTTCCAGCGCTTGGACGTCGATGTCGGTACCGACCGCCTGTTTTGCACCCAGTAGCAGGGCGGCAATGGCCAGAATGCCCGAGCCGCAACCAAAATCCAGCAGGTTGCAGCCTTTGAGGTCCTGACCGTCGAGCCATTCCAGGCACAGCGCGGTGGTCGGGTGAGTGCCGGTGCCAAATGCCAGCCCCGGATCAAGCAGCAGGTTGACAGCGTCAGGCTCCGGTGCCGCGTGCCAGCTTGGCACGATCCATAGCCGCTGACCAAATCGCATCGGCTGGAAGTTGTCCATCCAGCTGCGCTCCCAATCCTGATCTTCGATCACTTCATGCATGTGCTCGGGCAGTTCGTCGCCGGTCAGCAGCTTCAGGTGAGCGAGCACCTGCTCGGCGTTGGTGTCGGCTTCGAACAGGGCAAGCAGATGAGTGTGCGACCACAATGGCGTGGTATTGAGTTCGGGCTCGAAAATCGGTTGATCTTCAGCGTCCATGAAGGTCACGGACACCGCGCCGACTTCGAGAAACGCGTCTTCGTAGGTTTCGGCTTGTTCTGGGCTGATGGCGAGACGGACTTGCAGCCAAGGCATGGCGG
>NZ_DASWOT010000033.1:0-61723 GCF_036404235.1 Pseudomonas sp. | reverse complement strand
GCTTGGTGGTCTCAGCCAGACGGTGGCCGCGCGGCTATTTGCTGGGCTATCGTTGAATATCCAGAGGTAGGGATATCAATGAGGACATCGTAATGAATACCAGTGATCTGCTCGAACAATTGTTGCGGGCTGGCCAAGCGTCATCGGCACAAGGAGGCAGTGTCAACCCAGCATCCGGGATGGGTGGCGGGCTCGGCGGTTTGCTCGGTGGGCTGCTGGGTGGGGCGGGCTCAGGCGGCAGCCTCGGGGGAGGGTTGGGCGGCCTGCTCGGCGGTCTGTTGGGGGGTGCCGGCACCGCGCGCACCGGACAAACGCGCACAGGTGGGGCCAATTACGCCGCACTTGCGTCATTGGGCATGATGGCGTTTCAGGCTTATCAAACCTGGCAACAGCAGAAGGCAGCGGCGCCGCAGCAAAGCTTACGCACGGTCGACCAGTTGTCCGGACCTGAAGTCGAAGATCACAGCCATGCAATTCTGCGTGCCTTGATCGCCGCTGCCAAAGCGGATGGGCGGATCGATGAACAAGAGAAACAGCTGATCAGCTCCGAAATTGGCCGCCATACCGATGATCCGCAACTGCAGCAATGGCTGGACGAGGAAGTGGCTCGCCCGCTGGATGCCGCCGACGTGGCGCTGGCGGCCCAGGATTCGGCGATGGCTGCGGAAATGTACCTGGCCAGCGTGATGCTGGTGGATGACCAGCAAGACGCCGAGCGCACCTATCTGGATGAGCTGGCCTACGCACTCAAACTCGATCCGCAGTTGCAGTTGCACTTGGAACAACAGGCCAAGGGGGGCGCAGCACAGGCTTGATGTGGCTCAGCCGCGCGTCGACAAACTGCGCTCCATGCGCGACAGACACTCTTCGAGCATGGCGCGTGGGCAACCGAAATTCAGCCGCACGAACTGACCGCAGTCATCGCCGAACTCAGTTCCGGCACTCAGCGCAACCTTTGCGTGTTCGAGAAAAAACTGCTGTGGGTTGTCCAGTGCTAATGCAGAGCAGTCCAGCCAGGCTAGGTAGGTACTGTGTGGCAAATGCATTTGGATACCAGGCAGGCGAGTGCGAATGGCATCGGCCAGATAATCGCGATTGTCCTGAAGATACGCCATCACCTTGCGCAGCCAATCGGCGCCTTCGCTGTAAGCCGCCTGGGTCGCGTCCAGTCCCAGTGCATTGACGCTGTCCACCAGTCCCAAACGGCCAGCGTTGAAACGCTGGCGCAGTTGAGGATTTTGAACCACAGCAAACGCGGTTTTCAGTCCCGCGATATTCCACGCCTTGCTGGCCGACATCAGCGTCACGCTACGGGCCGCGATCTGTGGATTGATCGACGCGATTGGCGTATGCCTGCGGCCGTCAAACAGAATGTCTGCGTGAATTTCGTCGGAAATGATCAATACATCGTGACGCACGCAAGCGTCGCCGATCAGCTGTAGTTCTTCGCCGCTGAATACTTTCCCGAGTGGGTTATGTGGGTTGCTCAGCAACAGGGCACCGGCGTTTTCCAGCGCGTGCTCCAGCGCTGGAATGTCGGTGGGGTATTCGCCGTGGGTGTCCGCGCGCAAGGGGAGGTCGATTCGGGGCAGTTGCCAGTTCGCCGGTGCATTCAGTAACGGCGAATAGTTAGGCGTGTGCAGGGCAACACCAGCGCCGCTTGGGACCAAGGCGTGCAAGGCCATGTTGACGCCGGGTTCGACACCGGGCAAAAACACCAGATCTTCGGGCAGGATGCGCCAGGCGTAGGCCGTCCAGAGATGCTTGACCAGTGTTTCACGCAGGCTGTCCTGGGCAACGGCATAGCCCAGCAATGGATGCTCCAATCGCGCTTGCAGCGCGTTCATGATTGCTGGCGCAACAGGGAAGTCCATGTCCGCAACCCACATGGGCAGGACGTCGTCGGCGTACTGGCTCCATTTCTTACTGCCGGTCGCACGGCGCTCGATGGCGCTGTTCAGGTTGATCGTCATTTCAGTCTCTGTACTGGGCTTGCCCACGGTTCGGACAACCGCACGCTTGAACATGATCGGGGGGTACAACCAATCGCCAATTCTGGTGCAGTGGCGCCGTGTTGAGAAGTAAAGCGTAGGTATTTCATCGAGAAGAGGCGTCCGACCACTAAAAAGTAGTCTCTATAGGCTACATTCATGAAAGTAGCCTCTAGAAGCTACATTGATAAAAGTAGCCTCTACAGGCTACTTTTTAACAAAGCTGGCCTATAGTATTGGCCAAGGTCTTTTGATTCAGGACGTTTACATGACAATTAAAGCGGTGCTGACCGGGGATTTGATTCACTCGCGGTCCGTGAGTGATACCCAGGCTTACATCGTCGGCCTGAAAAAGATTTTGACGGGGCTGAAGAAAATCTACGGTTTCAAAGCCGAAACCTATCGCGGCGACGGTTTTCAGGTCGTGCTCAAGGACGCAAGTCAGGCATTGCATTGCGCCCTGGCCATTCGTGCCGGCCTGATTGGCGCAAGCCCCGGTCGGGAACGCTGGGATGCCAGGGTGGCCG
Source organism: Pseudomonas sp. (assembly GCF_036404235.1). GTDB lineage: Bacteria > Pseudomonadota > Gammaproteobacteria > Pseudomonadales > Pseudomonadaceae > Aquipseudomonas. The sequence continues at coordinate 59,205 of NZ_DASWOT010000033.1, read as the reverse complement.
TCGGCATAGGCGCTGCCGAATCACGCGGTCATTACGGCGAGGCGTTTGTCTTGTCGGGCGAGGGCCTGGACGGCATGAAGAAGTCTACGCTGGCGGTGTTTTGCAACGACGCAGGCTTTGGCGATCTGGCGGAGCTTGCCACCGATTTCGTCGCCGCGATCATTGATAAGTGGACCGTGGTGGAAGCGCAGACATATTGCCTGCACCTGCTTGCGGGCTCTGATCAGGAGAGTATTGCGCAAACGCTGGGCAAATCTCGGGTCACGGTCAACAAGACATTGAACCGGGCCCAGGCTCGACTACTCGATCGCTACCTCAAGAGCATCAGCCAGCGGATAAAGGAGATTCCCGATGCGTGATGCTTCGGTTTTACTGCTGGTGCTGATCCTCGTCTATATGGGCCTGGACTACGTGTCGTCGGTGTGGCGCGGGAAAGGTCGGCAACCAAAGGACGTATGGCTGTCGTTGAGCACGCTCGCGGCCTACACGCTGGTAATCGGCAGCGTGGTTTTTCTGTTTGGGCACAATGCGCTGTTCTCGTTGTTGGCGGGGGCTGTTGTCGGTGTTTGCTGGGCCGTAACTCGCTGGCTGATTGCCAGGATGACCTGGGGGTTCGCTTTTGCGCTTCGGTACGCGATCAACCTGACGGTGCTCAGCGCTGTCTGGTTGACACTGGAGGGTGACTGGATGTCGGTGGCGGGATTCTCCAAAGGGCTGGCCAGTTCGCGCAATCTGCTCGTGCTGCTGGGTTATGTCCTTGTGCTGCGACCGTCTTCAGTGCTGATTGGCTCGATCCTTAGCCCTTGGTTGCCGTCAGTTAACACGCAAGGCTCGCTCAAGAGCGCGGGCAAGTTGATCGGCTACCTGGAGCGAGTGTTGATCCTGACCTTTGTGTTGCTGGAGCAATGGGAAGCCATCGGCTTTTTGCTGACTGCCAAAAGCATCCTGCGCTTCAACGATATCAAGGGGGTTGAGCAGCGCGCCTTGAGTGAATACGTGCTGCTGGGCACCTTGCTGAGTTTCACCATCAGCATCGCGATCGGACTGGCTGTGGTGAAATTATCAGGCGTATAAACGGGTTGAATCGACAGATGTGATCTCAGGAGTAGCCTCTACAAGCTACATTCCTCAAAGTAGCCTGTAGAGGCTACTTCTTTGAACAAACAACAATCACCAGAATGTCGGCGGGCTGGCAACACACTCGCTGAACGCTTCAATGGCTCTCTCGATATCGTCAATCTGTGTGTACCTGCCAAGGCTCAAGCGCACGCTGGTTGCGGCCTTTTCAGGGCTCAAGCCGATTGCCAGCAATACGTGGGAAGCGCCGCCTGCCGCCGAGTTGCAGGCCGAGGTCGAGGATACCGCCAGCGCGTGAGATAGGCCCATGACATTGAAGCCTGGGCTGTCGACACAAAGGTTCAACGTGTGCGGGATACGCTGCTGCGGGCTGCCATTGAGTGTGATCCCCGGCAATTTCAGCAAGCCCTCCAGAAGCTGCGCGCAGAGGGTGCCAATGCGCTGGATTTCGTCGTCCATCTCGGCACTCGCCAAGGCAAACGCTGCGCCCATGCCGACGATCTGATGCGTGGCCAGGGTGCCGGAACGAAAGCCCTGCTCATGACCGCCACCGTGCATCTGCGCTTCGAGCAACGGACGGGCACGCTCGCCAATGTATAAAGCGCCGATACCTTTGGGCCCGTATGTTTTGTGCGCCGAGAATGACATCAGGTCGACGTCCAGGTTCTTCAGGTCGATGGCAACCTTGCCAGTGCCTTGAGCGGCATCGACGTGAAAGATCGCCCCATGCTCGCGGACGAGGCGGCCAATACTGGCGATGTCGGTCAAGGTGCCCAACTCGTTGTTGACTAGCATCAGCGAGACCAAAAGGGTGTCATCACGTAATGCCTGACGCACCGCTTCGGGTTGAATCAAGCCGTGGCTGTCGGGCGTAAGCCACGTGACCGGATAGCCTGCCTGCTCAAGTTGGCGCACGGTATCAATCACTGCCTTGTGTTCGATAACGCTGCTGATAAGGTGCCGGCGAGCGCCCTTGTTATGACGCTCGTGGCCTAAGGCAATGCCCTTGATCGCCAGGTTGTTGGATTCTGTCGCGCCCGAGGTCCACACCAGTGTCTGCGCCTGCGCACCCACCAGTTCAGCCACCTGACGACGAGCCAGCTCAACGGCCTGGCGAGCTTGAGTACCATAAGCATGAGAATTGGAGGCGGGATTGCCGAACGTGCCTTCTCTACCAAGGCAGGTGACCATGTGCTGGATGACACGTTCGTCGACAGGCGTGGTAGCGGCGTAATCAAAATAACGAGGGAATGTGGACATGGTAAGTCTGCGCTGTCTGATGATGTGAAAAGGTTACTATCGTCAAACCGAAAAAAAATTGATAAGTGGTCGTTGGAATCACAAATTATAAGAATAAAATTCTTATTTATGGCCTTTTAAAGGATTTTAATTCCAGGGACCGATCATTCTGGATTATCGTTGTGCTCAATTGGCATAAACAGGCACCGCCTGATGCAAGGGAGCTACTGTCATGGACAAATTCGATCAGGCGATCCTGAGCATTCTTCAGACCGACTGCACACGCCCCATCGCCGAGATCGCCGATGCCATAGGCCTGGGCAGTACGGCGTGCTGGCGAAGGGTACAAAAACTCGAAGAGCAGGGGATCATCCGTCAGCGGGTAGCTTTGCTCGATCCCAAACAACTGAAGGTCGCGGTGACCGTGTTCGCAGCGATCCGCACCAACCAGCACAACGCTCAATGGCTGGACCGCTTTCACTCATTGATGGCCACCCTGCCGGAAGTCGTGGAGTGCTACCGCATGGCAGGCGACACCGATTACATGCTGCGAATGGTCGTGCCGGACATCGCCGGCTACGACGCCGTTTACAAGCGCCTGATCCAACTGCCCGGCATTACCGACATCAGTTCCAGTTTTGCCATGGAGCAAATCAAATCGACCACCGAGTTGCCACTGGGATATATGGGCTAGGAGGGAGGTTCTAACCTGAACCGTTATTCTCACTCCGGTGCAAACTCCAAATAATGCCGGCGCATCAACACTCAATGAACGATGTTTTGAGTGGGATTACCCGCCGCAACGTCTTTTATCTGATTATGCTGACGCAAGGTTTCAGTGAAACAATTGAGTGCCGAAGATCGGTATGCGTCACGACGTCGAATAAGCACCGTGTCAACGGCACCTTGATTATTGGGAAGTTCATGGACTGCCACTTGACCTTTGTTCGCATAAGACTCGACGACTGCACGCGGGAGCATGCTTACAGCTATACCGGCGCGTACGCAACCCAGTAACCCTTCAAGGGTGCCCAACTCCATCTTTCGAATACTCGCCACGCCATGACGAATCAAGGCGAATTCAAGTTTTTCTCGATACATGCAGCCGTTTCGGAAGACTGCTATTTTTACTTCCTTCTGTGACAACACCCAACCGGCGTGTGTTCGTGTACTGTTTGGATACCAGGGTGCAGTGACAACCACCAGTTCTTCAGACGCAATAATTTCACTTGCCAGGTCAATGTGGTCAACCGGGCCTGCCACTAGCGCTGCTTCAACCCTGCGTTCCAACACATCCTCAATGAGGCTCTGGGTGGTGCCGGTCTGCAAAGAAATATCCACCAAAGGGTATTGCGTGGCGTAATCAACCAGTACATCCGGCAGCCGCAATGCTGCAGTTGTTTCCATGGAACCGATGCGCAGCGCACCGCCTGGCGACATCTCATTGACGATGACTCGTCGCGCTTCTTCCATCATGTGGTCAATGCGACTGGCATAAGGGAGCAATTGCGTGCCCGCGACCGTCAGCGTTACCCCTCGTCCGTGACGATGAAACAACGGAACCCCCAGCTCCTGCTCCAGCCTTCGGATGCGTTGTGTGACATTGGACTGAACGGTATCGAGCAGCAACGCAGCCTTTGTGATGCTTCCGATCTTGGCAACGGCGGCGAAGTAGACCAAGTCTCCAGAGTCCATGATGTTTCCTCGCGGGTAGGGATGGGGGCGTCAGCCTGAAAAAGTACCGACGTTTAAAAGAACGCAATGCACATGCCATGTACTGCACATACCTTCGATGAGCGGCTTTAGGCACTGAGTGTACATAATCATAAAAATATAAGTGTCCGTAGCAGATTACTGACCGATCTGGCGCACTTGTCTGGTGCGTGCCGCACCGATATATGGCCGCTACGACGCGGACTTACACAAAGAAGTATTTTTCGTTGCTCCCTGTTAAGCGAAAACCTGATTGGGAGATTTTATTATCGATTGGGTTTGTGGCTTTTTAGCGAATACGGAGTGCGAGCTCTTGCGACCATCACTTAAACAGGGATGTGAAATCTCATTCAGTGATCCCTCATTTAACTGGTATGGGCTCTGCATATTTCATTACATGGAATTGCCCTACCTACTGGCTTTGCTTATTACAAGGCGAGAGAAAGGCCAAGCGGTTAATTGCACGAGTTCGGGAGCGAGTATTATGATCAGCGCTAACAAAATCCCTCTTGGGAATGAAGAAAAACTTGGCTTGGGGATAGCACTGGCGATCATTCAGATCGTTGTGTTCTTTTCATTTATATACGCCTGTTCGTTCCACGCCGAAGCCTTAGGTCAGGATAAATTAGAAATAGGTATTCCACTCTCGTTTCTGTGGGGTTTGTCGGTGATAGTGTGCGGCGCACTATTGACCGCCGTTTATGTAGTTGCCGCAAATTATCGGGAGAGTTGAGATGAATCGTCTTATTCCTTTGCTGATTCTGCCCCTGACAGTAACACCTGCTTTTGCCGCCGATGCGCATGCACGTTCGACCAGCGGGATATCTATTTCGCTGTTCATGCTGGTCATCGCTACAACGTTGTACATCACTTGGTGGGCCGCCAGGAAAACCAAAACAGCCAGCGATTTTTACAACGGTGGAGGCCAGATCTCCGGCTTTCAGAATGGTTTGGCCATAGCGGGGGACGCCATGTCCGCAGGCGCCTTGCTTGGACTGACAGCCCTTGTTTTCACATCAGGTTTCGATGGGCTGGTTTATGCCGTCGGCTACACCACAGGGCTACCTATCGTCGTTTTCCTGATGGCAGGCAGGATGCGAAAACTTGGCCGCTTCACATTTATCGATGTGGTGTGCTCTCAGTTGGAAGGCAGGTCTATTCGCATTTTTTCAGCCTGTGCATCCTTGATCATTGTGCTGTTTTATCTGGTCGCACAGATGGTGGGAGCAGGGCAGTTGATTCAGATACTTTTCGGTATCGACTACCTTTATGCCGTCCTGCTGGTCGGGGCGCTGATGGTGTTGTACGTCGCGTTCGGCGGCATGATGGCCACAACCTGGGTGCAGATTATCAAAGCCGTATTGATGATATTTGCCTGCCTACTGATGAGTGTCCTCGTGCTCCAACACACGGGATTTAGCTTCAGTACGTTGCTCAGGGAGGCGGTGGGTGTGCATCCTGCCGGGCAAGCAATCCTGGCACCCTCAGCGTTGCCTAAAGACCCACTGTCTGGCTTCTCTTTGGGGATTGCACTGATGCTCGGCACGGCAGGCCTTCCACATGTCCTGATGCGATTTTTCACTGTTCCAGACGCCCGTGCCGCGCGCAGCTCAGTGTTGTGGGCGACCCTGATCATGAACAGCTTCTACGCGATGATTTTTATCATCGGCTTCGGAGCCCTCTACCTGTTGCGTACCAGCCCTGAGTTTTTTGACGCGAAAGGTGTATTGCTTGGCGGGGGCAATACGGCGGCGTTGCATTTGGCTTATGCACTTGGGGGTGATGCTTTCTTTGGGTTTCTGTCTGCGGTGGCGTTCGCGACGATCCTCGCCGTGGTCGCTGGGCTAACCATCTCGGGCGCCTCTGCAATAAGCCATGATATCTACGGCAGTTTGTTCACAAAGGGGCAGGGCGGCGGTAACGAAAAAACGGAAATGCGCATCATGAAAACCGCAGTGCTGGCGCTGGGCGCACTGGCGGTAGTACTCGGGCTGCTTTTCAAGGGGCAGAACATCGCTTACATGATCAGCCTGGCGTTTTCCATCTCTTGCTCGTCGACCTTTCCTGTGTTGATCCTGGCGATGTACTGGAAACGCCTGACCGCCAAAGGGGCCGTGTGGGGAGGAGGGGCCGGACTGATTTCGTCCCTGGTGCTTACCGTACTGGGGCCTTCCATTTGGGTCAAAGTGTTGGGTTTCCCAACGGCCGCATTTTCAATTGATCCGCCGGCACTCATCACGGTGCCATTAGCCTTTGTCGTTTGCCTGGGCGTATCGCTGCTTGAGCGTGATGTAGTCCGCATCCCCCAAGGCAACCTGTCCTGAGCTACTTCTCCAACAGGAATACCTGGCAGTACAGCTCACAGAAATCCATTTATGACGTTGAGGTTTTACAGCATGTCGAATGTAGAACTCCCTGATGCTTATGCTGAGCTTATGGCCATTCGCGGGCTTAAGCTCCCAGACGCTGACGAAATCAGTATCACCGGATCAGACCCGTTCTTTTATTCGCCTTTTCTGATCGGTGAAACGGCAGCTGCCGCTCTGGCTGCCCGAGGCGTTGCTGCTAACGATCTCTGGGAGTTACGCACCGGAAAGCGGCAGAAGATCAATGTCGACGTACGCGCGGCCGCGGCCACTTCATTGTATGGAGGGGACATGACCCAGCGCCGTGACGAGCAAGGGCGTTATCAACCCATCGAATATTCTGCGGCCATGAGGCATATGGTTTCCCTGACACAGCCGTGGAAAGCGAAAGACGGTCGATGGGTGTTGCCTCACACCAATCTCCCACATCTGGAACGCAGGGTATTGGATGTTCTCAACTGCGAGAGCACTCCTGAGTCAGTGAGTGAAGGAGTCTCCAAATGGAACTCCGACGACCTTGAACAAGCGATTGCTGATGCCTGCGCGTGTGCTGGCAAAGTCAGGACGCCAGAGGAATGGTTGCAGCATCCGCATGGGGCATATCTCGCCGGGCTGCCGGTGGTAGAAATAATCAAGGTTGCCGACAGTCCGATTGAGCCCTTGCATCCGGGCAATCAACCCGCTTCAGGGGTACGGGTGCTGGACCTGACGCGCATACTCGCAGGACCCACAGCAGCGCTCGGCATGGCAGAGCATGGTGCCGACGTATTAATGGTGACAGCCGCGCATTTACCCCAGGTACCCGCTTTTGTCAGGGATACCAGCCACGGCAAACGGAGTTGCTTTTTGAACGTGGACGACGACAACCAAGCCGCCATGCTTGATGAGTTGGTCAAGTCCGCCGATGTCTTTATTGATGGTTATCGCCCGGGGCGACTTCAAGCCCATGGGTTTGGTGCAGAACGCCTTATGGACCTTCGACCCGGGTTGATTCATGTGTCGGTAAATTGTTTCGGATCGGGCGGCCCGTTCGCGTCACGGGCAGGCTGGGATCAGGTAGCACAAGCGGTAACCGGAATCTGCCATACGCAAGGAGTGGCCACGGGTGCAGGGCAACCGAAGCTAACTCCAGTTTTCATGTGCGATTTTTTGACAGGGTTTCTGGCGACTTTCGCAGCGATGGTCGCTCTTGCACGAAGGGCCAAAGAAGGCGGCAGTTATCGAGTTCAAGTCTCCCTTTGTCAGTCGGCAATGCTGCTTCAGCGACAGGGTCTGCGGGCAGGCTTCGAGGACGCGCCTGGCAGATTGACGCCTGATGAATTTGAAGCCTTGGCTGTGTGCGATGAGAACACCGTTTACGGCGATCTGAAAACACTGGGGCCTGTGCTGAGAATGTCTGAGACGCCGTGCAAGTGGTTTTCCACGACCCCTGAACTGGGAAGCGCGTTACCCGGTTGGTTGCCTCGTTAGATTCCAGGTAATCAGCGTTGTGCGGCAAGGCTAGGCATGCTGATTAGCCTTGGTCGCGGCATAGAAACTTCAGAAGGTACTGCACAAGAAACAAAGCATTGGCCGAAACCATCGCAAGCCAAACTAAGTAGACGATCAATACCTGTGGGTGTGGTATTCAGACAGATGCAATATCCGATAACGAACAGACCCGGATATTGCACATATAGGGAAATTTGATTAGGCTTGCACAATTCGACCGTTCCCAATTAACTCGGTGATCCCATGTCTTCGTCTCCGATTCCGTTGTTTGAAACCTACAAACGCTTTCGAGATTTAAATTTCAGTCGACTCTCTGATGAGCTTCCTGTTGTCACGGACTACCTTTTATCTTTTCCACCTGAACTCAAAGCGCAGGAAGGCTACCTTGCAGCGCGCGGCTTTTTGAAGTCCTACTCAAACAATGAAGCCACATTTAACTCATACCGCACCCATGTCGAGCGTCTGCTGCTGTGGTCTTTGCTAATAGCCAAGAAACCGCTTTTAGAGCTTAAGCGCCATGATTGTGAGCGCTTCCTTGAGTTTTGCCTACACCCAAGTCCTGAGTGGATTGGGCCTATCGTCAAATCGAGATTCAACCGGGTTGGCGGCCGCAAGGCTGCTGAAACCGATACGTACATCATCAACGAGGACTGGCGACCCTTTAATATCAAAATCGATAAACAAATTCGCAAGGTTGCCGAAGAAAACAATAAGGATGTAGAAGACATCGCCTACAAGATGTCCGCAGGTTCCATGGGACAAGTATTTGCCGTCTGCGGCAGCTTTTACCAATACGCAACAGATGAGGGTCTCACCACAGAAGCTAACCCTGTGCGGGCGGTCAAGCAGAAATCCAATTTCAAGCAACGCAACACTGTCATGGATTCTGGCAAGGCGCTGACGCCACTTCAGTGGAATTATGTGATTGAGACCGCCGAAGTCATGGCTGAGGAAGACCTCAGGCACGAGCGGACGCTATTTATCGTAGCGACCCTGTTCTCTCTCTATCTGCGGGTCTCTGATCTGGTCGGTCGCGATAACTGGCAGCCAACAATGGGTGCGTTCGAGTACGACGGTGAAAACTGGTGGTTCAACGTCGTGGGCAAGGGCAACAAGGCAGCCAAAATCAGCGTCCGGGACGAGTACATTGAAGATTACTTGAAGCGATATCGCGCCACCCTCTCCCTCCCACCGCTGCCGTCCCATAAAGAAAGCACGCCGCTGGTGAGAACCATCAGCGGGCGTGGCGGGCTGTCTGATCGTCACATTAGGGCGTTGATCCAGATGGTGTTCGATAGGTCCCTGCAGCGCATGAAGGACGAAGGTCAAACAGATCTGGAAATGGATAAGCTTCGTTCTGCATCGCTGCACTGGCTTCGCCACACGGCAGCTACCTTTGATGCGCCGTTTCGCGATATCAAGGATCTCCAGGCTGATTTGCGTCACGAAAATATGTCAACCACACAAAATACGTACTACAACTCACTCGATCAAAAGAGAGCCAAATCAATTAAGGGGCTAGGCATCAAAGACAGGGGCTAAGGCTGATTTCTTGTGAGGCCCGACCTTGACGTTGGTCAACTTTGATCTAGATGCTAGTGGTTCGGCGAGCCGAACGGTGTACAGTTCGGAGTGACGAATGTACCGTGCCAGCGTGACCGCTGTTTTTTTTGCTCGGTTGGTCGGCGACACGGCTCAATGTCCAAATGCACTCTCGTCAGCCCCGGCCCGCACGCTCAGCGGCGGGTGGGTCCGTTAAGTCAGAACCATTCCCGGAGTAGCTTTTACCATGGCATATGCAACCATCAACCCCTATACGGGCGAGAAACTTGAATCCTTTCCCGATGCGACCGATGCAGAGGTAACAGCGGCCATCAGCAAGGCACATGAGGCCTTTCTTGTCTGGAAGGACACCCCTTTCGCCGAGCGTGCGCGGATTCTCCAGAATGCGGCCAACATCTTGCGCCAGGACAGCGACGCTTTTGCCAAACTGCTAACGCTTGAGATGGGCAAACTGTTCACCGAAGCGAAGGCTGAAGTCGAGCTGTCGGCAAAGATTTTTGAGTACTACGTGCGCAATGCTGAAACCTTGCTCAAGCCGGAGAAACTCCCGGTTCTCGACCCTGCCGAGGGCGAGGCAGTTATCGTCTGCGAGCCGCTCGGCGTACTGCTGGCCATTGAGCCTTGGAATTTCCCGTATTACCAGATCGCCCGGATTATCGCGCCACAGCTTTCAGCGGGTAACACCGTACTTCTGAAACACGCAGCGAACGTGCCGCAAAGTGCTGCCGCCTTTCAGAAATTGATGAAAGATGCCGGTCTACCTGAGGGTGTCTTCCGCAACCTTTACGCCACGCGCTCACAAATTGAGTTGATCATCAACGACGAACGCGTTCAGGGCGTGGCCTTGACGGGTTCGGAAGGTGCAGGTGCGGTCGTTGCGTCGCAAGCTGGCAAAGCGCTGAAAAAGTCCACCCTGGAGTTGGGCGGCGCCGATGCGTTCGTCGTGCTGGAGGATGCGGATCTGGCAAAAACAGCTAAATGGGGAGTGTTCGGTCGCCACTGGAACGCAGGCCAGGTCTGCGTATCCTCCAAGCGCATGATCGTTGTCGACTCGGTCTATGACGACTTCCTCGCGCTTTATCGCAAGGGCATTACGGAACTGGTTGCGGGCGACCCGTTCGATCCGAAAACCACCCTGGCTCCGCTCTCTTCGCAGGGCGCTGCCGATGAAGTCAAACAAAAGATACTCGAAGCCGTGAAGCTAGGCGCCAAGGCCGAAGAGGTTGGACCACCCGTACCTACTGAAGGCGCGTTCGTGCAGCCAACCATCCTGACCGATGTCGCTGAAGATAACCCGGCTCGCTACTGGGAGTTTTTTGGCCCGGTTTCGCTGGTTTTTCGGGCTAAGGATGAAGACGATGCGGTGCGAATCGCCAATGACTCGCCCTTTGGTCTCGGCGGCTCGGTGTTTACCTCCAATCCTGCACATGGCGCAGAGGTCGCGAAGAAAATCTCCACGGGCATGGTGTTCGTCAACCATCCGACCAAGGTCGAAGCCGATTTACCTTTCGGTGGCGTCCGCCGCTCAGGCTATGGCCGCGAGTTGATCGGGCTTGGGCTCAAGGAGTTCGTCAACCATAAACTCATTGTTGTGGTCGATATCGACGCACACTTCTGAGTTTCAACGCAGCCCTTTGTTAACCAGGAAACCGAAACCTTCAAAAAGGATGCTGACATGGTGAGCGTAGTAGGGATAGATCACCTAGCCATTCGTGTCAGTCATCTGGAACGCTCCAAAGCGTTCTATGACCAGGTTCTCGGTTTCATGGGATTCACCATTGAGTGGGAGTTTGATCGGGTTATCGGCTGGACCAACGGTGAGACCATGTTCTGGATCACCGAAGCCGATGCCCAGGGTCGCAAGCATAAACACCGAACTGGAGATGTGGGCTATCACCACTATGCATTCGAGCTTACAGCGCGTGACGATGTCGATGCGCTGTATGCGTTCTTGCTCAAGAGTGGCGTAACCATCGTCGATCCACCGGCTGACTACCCGGATTATGGCGAGGGTTATTACGCGGTTTATTTTCTTGACCCCGACGACCTGAAGCTTGAAGTGATGTTCTTCCTGGAAAAACAGAAACGGCGCTTGCTCGGAAAATTGCGACGAGATGCTGGTCAAGAGTAAATTCCCTCTTCAAACAAGGCAGAAACTAAGCGACGCCCTTCCCCGTTGAGTCCTCAAACCGCTCTGCTTGCTGACATCCAGGCAAACATGTGCCTGCATTTAAGTTTCTCGGTAAGTATTCGGCGTAAAAGCAGTGGCCCTGCAGTCTGCGCCTTGTTCAGCCCTTTCAAACGCTACCCGCTCCTCACGAAAATCTGCTCCTGCTCCAGGCAGAAGTTCTGCCATAGCACATGCAACCGGCTGGCTTTACACAGTTGCAGGTATAGCAATCCCGGCCTATGTTCCAAGCAGGATACTGACTGCATAGGGCGCGCGAACGCTAGCCGTGGGCGCTGCCCAGCCCTTGCAAATTCTGCCGCGAGGTACACCGCATGTCGAACCCCTCCCGCCCCGCCGTGCTCGAACTGATCGGTAATACGCCGCTGGTGCGCGTCAGCCGCTTTGATACGGGCCCATGTACGTTGTTCCTCAAGCTCGAGTCGCAAAACCCCGGTGGATCGATCAAAGACCGCATTGGCCTTGCGATGATCGACGCCGCTGAGCGTGACGGTCGCCTGCGCCCAGGCGGCACCATCGTCGAGGCCACCGCAGGTAACACGGGGCTGGGGCTGGCCCTGGTTGGCCGAGCCAAGGGTTATCGGGTGGTGTTGGTGGTGCCGGATAAAATGTCCACCGAGAAGGTCTTGCACCTCAAGGCGATGGGCGCCGAAGTACACATCACCCGCTCAGATGTCGGCAAGGGTCATCCCGAGTACTACCAGGACGTTGCCGCGCGGATGGCACAGGACATTCCCGACGCCTTCTTCGCCGATCAGTTCAACAATCCGGCCAATCCGCTGGCCCATGAATGCAGCACCGCGCCGGAGATCTGGGCACAGACTCAGCATGATCTGGATGCCATTGTCGTCGGTGTCGGTTCGGCGGGTACGCTTACCGGGTTGACCCGTTTCTTTCGTCGCGTACAGCCGAACCTGAGCATGGTGCTAGCCGATCCGGTGGGTTCGGTGGTCGCCGAATACAGCCGCAGCGGCACCCTTGGGACGCCGGGCTCCTGGGCGGTGGAAGGCATCGGCGAAGACTTCATTCCGTCCATTGCCGACCTTTCCAGCGTCAGCCAGGCGTATTCGATCAGCGACGAGGAAAGTTTCGATCATGCTCGCCAGCTGCTGCGCGCCGAAGGCATTCTCGGCGGCTCTTCGACCGGCACATTGCTGGCAGCGGCGCTGCGCTACTGCCGCGAACAAACCGAGCCCAAACGCGTGGTCAGCTTCGTCTGTGACACCGGCACGCGCTACCTGTCGAAGGTCTACAACGACCAATGGATGACCGATCAGGGGCTGATGCAGCGCAAACGTTATGGTGATCTGCGCGACCTGATCGCGCGGCGTTTCGAGGACGGTCGTGTCATCAGCGTCAGCCCGGACGATACGCTGCTGACGGCCTTCCAGCGCATGCGTCTGGCCGATGTGTCGCAACTGCCGGTGCTGGCGGACGGACAACGGCTGGTCGGTGTGATCGATGAGTCCGATATTTTGCTTGGCGTCCATGAAGACGCTTCGCACTTACGTATGAGCGTGGCCAGTGCGATGACCGGCACGCCGGAAACTCTGCCGCCCAGTGCCAGCATGGCGCAGTTGCAAGCCGAGCTTGCTCGTGGGCTGGTCGCCTTTATCGCCGACGCCTCGGGCTTCCACGGCTTGATCACACGCGTTGACCTGCTTAACCACTTACGGAGATCCCTTACATGAGCCTGCACGATAAAGCTGCCCCACCACGCGCTTTCGGCACCCGTGTCATCCATGCCGGACAAGCGCCAGACCCGTCGACGGGCGCGCTGATGCCGCCGATTTACGCCAACTCTACGTATTTGCAAGAGAGCCCCGGCGTACACAAGGGTCTGGACTATGGTCGCTCGCACAACCCGACACGCTGGGCGCTGGAGCGCTGTGTGGCAGACCTTGAAGGCGGTACTCAAGCGTTCGCCTTCGCCTCTGGGCTGGCGGCGATCTCCACCGTGCTGGAGCTGCTCGACGCTGGCTCGCATATCGTCTCTGGCAATGACCTGTATGGCGGTACTTTCCGACTGTTCGACAAGGTGCGACAACGCAGCGCCGGTCATCGCTTCAGCTTCGTTGATCTGACGGACCTGTCAGCACTCGAAGCGGCGCTGCAGGACGATACCCGAATGGTCTGCGTTGAGACGCCAAGCAATCCCCTGTTACGCCTCACTGACCTCGCCGCCATTGCGCGCCTGTGCCGCGCTCGGGGCATTCTGTGTGTCGCCGACAACACCTTTGCCAGCCCGTGGATACAACGCCCCCTGGAATTGGGGTTCGATATCGTGGTGCATTCGACGACCAAGTACCTCAATGGCCACTCGGACGTGATTGGCGGGATCGCGGTGGTCGGGCAGAACCCAGAACTGGCACAAAGGCTGGGCTTCCTGCAGAACGCAGTGGGTGCGATCGCCGGGCCGTTCGACGCGTTTCTCACCCTGCGCGGCGTGAAAACTCTGGCATTGCGCATGGAGCGCCACTGCAGCAATGCGCTGGAGTTGGCGCAATGGCTGGAGCATCAGCCACAGGTAGCGCGGGTCTATTACCCAGGGCTGGCTTCGCACCCGCAGCAGGATCTGGCGCGCAGGCAAATGCGCGGATTCGGCGGGATGATATCCCTAGACCTGAACACCGATCTGGCGGGCGCTAGGCGTTTCCTTGAGAGCGTGCAAATCTTCGCCCTGGCCGAAAGCCTGGGTGGGGTGGAAAGTTTGATCGAGCATCCGGCGATCATGACTCACGCCACCATTCCCGCAGCAACTCGCGCTCAGCTCGGCATCGGTGATGCGCTGGTGCGTTTGTCGGTGGGCGTCGAGGATGTCGAAGACTTGCGCGCGGACCTGGCACAGGCATTGGCGCGGATTTGATCGGTAATGGCAATATAGCCTTGAATTTGACCAGCGTGCGCTGAAGGAATGACACAAGCTGGGAGATACGATCCGGCAGCAATTAATCGTGGTTTCCGGGGTGGATAGACGCAATTAATTCCGGTCGAAACACACGAGGATTGCAGGCCGGAAGGTTTATAAATGCAGGTCGTTACACCTAATGACACACCAGCCCGTCACCCACTTTCAAACTGTCCAGCAAGAATGCATTACTGTGCAGGTCCCACGCCCTCGCCTGCCCGCCTCGCGATTGCCAATCGCGGAGTCCCGCCTGCAGCAACTTCAGGCTTTTCTGATCCAGTTGGGCCAGGTAAATCCGGGCATCGGCGCTCGCTTCGAGGGTTTGCGGGAGGATTCGATAAAATCGCCAGTCGGGGGTTTGCAGCAGGCTTGTCAGCACCGTGCGCTCATCGGCCAGCAAACGGCACTCGCCCGCCATGAATGCAGTGGCAGCGCGGATGTTCGAAGGAAAGGTGTGAAGCTGGGCACCTTGACGCTGCAAAGCCGAGGCCCACGGACTGCCGAACGCAACGCAGACCGTTTGACCTTGCACCGACCCGCCAGCCTGCACCGTATTACGCAAAGACACCAACGCGCCTTTACGATAAGAGGAAGGCAGTTCGGTGAGTGCCGCTCGTTGCTGAGCAAGCTCAGGTAGATCAAGACTGCCCACGATCACCGCGTCCACTTCGCCCTTGCTTAAGATGCGCGGAATGTCTTTTTCAGGGAGTGCGACAAGACGTACCGCGATGCCCAGATACCGACCTAATGCCGCCGCCAGGTCACTGTCCATTTCGTCCGGTTCGGACACCAACGCTTGCGTGCTGTGGGTCGGCCTCGGATAACTGCGCACGCCGATGCGCAGTACCTGATTTTGCCGTGCCTGTTCGATCACCGGCCCGCCGCGCATATCGGGGGCATCAAGCATGGGTAGCAACCAGACCCAGCACACCGCCGCACCACCGACCAGCAAAGCCAGTGCGTAGCGTATCCAAACGAACGACTGGGCAGGATTAGCCAGCATGTTTCAGGCCGCGGCGCCAACGCGTGAAACGCCGTTCCAACAGCGCCAACAGGAAGTTGAGCAACAGTCCCACCACCGCCAGCAACAGGATGCCGGCGTACATGCTCGGAATCTGGAACACCTCTTGGGAGTTGAGCGTCAAAAAGCCCAGCCCCGAGTGCGCACCAATCATTTCTGCGGCCACCAGGGCGGTGATGCAATAGGCACCCGCCAGACGGACCCCGGTGAAAATCGAAGGCGAGGCGGAAGGCAGGACAATTTTCAGAAACAGAAAACGGCGATTAGCCCCCATGGACAACGCTGAGTTGATCAGCAATGTGTCTACCTGCTTCACGCCGCTGATGGTGCTTAACAGGATCGGCCAAAACGACGCCCAGAATATGATCGCCACTTTGGACATCTCGCCGATGCCCAGAAACAAAATGAACACAGGGAACAGCGCCAATGCTGAGGTCTGCCGGAAAAACTGCAGCAGTGGGTCGAGCACACGCTCCAGTCTGGCGAACCATCCCATCAGCAAACCCAAGGTGACGCCAGTAACGATTGCCAAGGCCAGGCCCGCGAGGGACCGAATCAGACTGGCCTGCAAGTGTTTGAACAACACCCCGCTTTTGGCCATGTCGATGATCGCCGCAACCACTGCCGTCGGAGGGCTGAGGTAACCCGGATTGACCACGCCCAGCCGCGGCAGCGCCTCCCATAGCGCCAGGAAAAGCACGATGCCGACAGAACTGTCGATCAGCCGACGCGAGGTTTTATTCCAACCCATGATTACACCCCAATCCGGTAGCCGCTGCGCTGCGCGACCTGTTGCCAACTCTCGTGTCGGGCAAGCTCATCGCGTTCTTGATCATCATCCATCGCCCCGCCCATGGCTTCGCGCAAAGACGTCCACGCCCGCTGGCGCAACTGCACGAATGCGTGGCTGTTGCGCAGCTGCGGCAACCGAGGACGCTCAAGGTCGATGTCGATGATTTCCTTGATTCGCCCTGGGCGCGGCGTCATGACCGCGACCCGGTCTGACAGGAAGATCGCCTCGTCCAGGCTGTGGGTAATGAACACGATGGTTTTCTTGTGCAGGTCCCAGATCCGCAGCAATTCGTCTTGCAGCGTTTCTCGGGTTTGTGCGTCGAGGGCGGCGAACGGTTCATCCATCAGTAAAACGTCTGGCTCGTATACCAACGAGCGGGCAATGGCTACGCGCTGGCGCATCCCGCCTGACAGCTCATGGGGATAACGCGAAGCAAACCCGGTCAGGCCCACCAAATCGAGGTATTCGCGGGCTTTTTCCAGGCGCTCGGCTTTGCCAACGCCACGGATCTCCAGCCCCACCGCAATGTTGTCGAGCACCGAACGCCAGGGCAACAACGCATAGCCCTGAAACACCACGCCCTGATTACGGTTGATCCCCTGCAATGGCTTGCCGTCAATCTCCAGCGTGCCGCCGGTTTTTTTCGCAAGCCCGGCAAGGATGTTAAGAAACGTGGATTTACCGCAGCCCGAAGGGCCAAGAATCGACAGAAACTCGCCTTCGCGCACCTGTAGATCAAAGTCGTTAAGTACCACCACCTGCTCGCTGCGCCCTGCCTCATCTTGCGCTTGGTATTCCATCTGTACGCCTGAGGCAGAGATCTTATGCACTGACCGCTCCTTCATTACACGTGAGCCTTGGCAAACGGGTTGAAATCATTGGTGTAGACGTCCTTGACCGAGACGGCACCGCGTTTCAGCTTGCCCTCGTTTTCCAGGATGTCGATGTAGTACTGAATGGGCGGCTCGGTGATCACCAGATCCTCGATGTAAGCGTAACGCTCGACCAATTCGAGCCGGGTGCCAATGCGTTCGGAAACGATTTTGCGGGCGTCATCGGGATTCGCGTTGACCCAGTTAGCCGCTTTGGCGATGGTCGCGACGAAATCACGAGTGGCCTCAGGGTTTTCCCGGCTGAATTTGCCAAACACTCTATAAGGCGCCATACCGCCGAGACCCTGATCAAGGTCGTAATCGCTCCAAAGTTTGCGCAACTCAGGATTGTGCTCTGCACCACCGGAAGCCGGTGGATGGATAATGGCGATATCGACGTTACCGCTGGCCAGGGTTTGTTCACCCTGGTTATCGGGGATGACTACCCAATTGATTTTATCGACATCAACCTGATGCTCACGCAGATACTTCTTGGTAACGAATTCGGCGCAGGCGCCAAAACTGTTGAAGCCAACGGTTTTGCCTTCCATGTCCTTGGGGGTAAAGATGCCGGAGTCAGCACGCACGAAATACTTCATGTGCGGCGCCTCTTGTAATGTCTTGCCACCGGCTGCGACCACTTTGAGGTCCAGGCCACTGGCAATGGCCGAGATCACTAACGGTACCATCCGCGTGCCGAAGTCAATTTCGCCGGTGCCGACCAACGGGATGATCTGCGGCGCGGCGATCTTGCCGATGTAGTTGGGGCGCGTGCGCGTGCCCTCGAAGTAACCCAGCGTATCGGCGAGGTACACCAGGTCAAACGCCGGGTTGTCCGGGTATTTGAAACTGACGACTTGATCGGCGCGATTTTTTATCACCGCAGGTGCGGCATTGACCACTTTGTCCGGCTTGTCACAGCCCGGTAACATCAATCCGGCCGCCCCGGCTGCGCCGAGTAAAGCGACCTGTTTGATAAAGTCTCTACGGCTGTTGCGCTCACGCAAGAAGGCCGGTATTTGCAGGTCGCTCATGGCAGCTCCATTTATTAGGCGGGTGGGTTTATAAAGCAACGAACAGACTGCGCCGAAGCTGTTGCGCTTAAGCACTTGCTTCGAAATATATGATTGCGGAGACGGCCACAGATAGTTCAATGACTGGCATTCAATGACTACAACGGGCGCGATATAGCAGTAGGCTGCGACGATAATGAATGACCTCACACCACGTCAATCGTCGACTATTTTTTGGCTATAACATTTTCAACTAAAGTTATGCATTAAGCTCCCCGCCAAGAGGGCAAGTGTTGATTGAGCAACAGCCAATAAACAGAAACCGTGATGCATGCACAGTGTTTACAAAAGTCCGGTTCGCGGTCATTGGTTGGCCTCCTTCCTTTAGTTACATGAGTTACGTGGTGTTTAAAAAATACTTTCCTAATCGGCATACGCATTGCAATCACAGAAGGATGAAGTTCAATGTCGGAAAGGGAATATTCTTATGACTCAACGTACTGATACGCTCAAACTCGGACTCTTCCTGCGCGCCACCGGCCACCACATCGCGGCATGGCGCGACAGTGGCTCACAGGCCGATGCCGGGGTTCGCCTGGATCACTATGTCGATCTGGCGCGCAAGGCAGAAGACGCCGGGTTCGATACTTTGTTTCTGGCCGACAGCGTGTCCATTCGTGGCATCGATTCGCCGAGTTTTGATCGAGTAATTGCCCCCAGCTTGAGTTTTGAGCCCTTGACCCTGCTCGGCGCCCTGGCCGCCGTGACCTCGCGCATCGGCCTGGTGGCGACCGCCAGCACCAGCTATAGCGAACCCTATAACCTGGCCCGTCAGTTTGCATCGCTGGACCAGATCAGCGGCGGCAGGATCGGCTGGAATCTGGTCACCAGCAGCGATCCGGAAGCGGCGAAGAATTTCGGCACCTCCAGCCAACCGGCTCAGGCGGCCCATGCTGATCGATACAGCCGGGCCCGAGAGTTCCATCAAGTGGTCGACACACTGTGGGACAGTTGGGAAGACGACGCCTTGTTGGTGGACAAAGCCAACGGCGTGTTCATCGACCGCAACAAACTCCACTTCACCCATCATGAAGGCGAGCATTTCAACGTGCGCGGGCCGTTGAACGTGTTGCGGTCCCCGCAAGGCAAGCCCGTTCTAGTGCAAGCAGGCGCGTCTGAAGACGGTCGTGCGTTGGCGGCCGCCACCGCCGAAGCCATCTTTGCCGCGCACCAGAATCTTGCCGACGCGCAAGCGTTCTACAGCGATATCAAATCCCGTGCGGCGGTGTCGGGGCGTCATCCCGAGCATATAAAGATCCTGCCTGGCGTGACCATATTCACCGCGCCGACCTCGACTGAGGCACATGCCAAGCATCAACGCTTGCAAGATCTGGTGCATCCGCAGGTGGGTCTGGACTTGCTGTCCGGCTTGCTGGGCGGCGTCGATCTTTCGCATCTGCCGCTGGACGGCCCGTTGCCTAAAGAGTTGCCCGCCACCAACGCTTCCAAAAGCCGCCAGCAGTTGATTGTGCAATTGGCTGCCGAAGGCCTGAGCATTCGCGAGCTGTACCTGAAACTGGCCGGCGCGCGTGGTCACTGGACGCTGGTGGGCTCCCCTACCGAGGTGGTCGACCAGTTGCAAGCGTGGTTCGAAGGGTACGGCGCAGATGGCTTCAACATCTTGCCGCCGACGTATCCCGAGGGCCTGGACGACTTCATTGCCCTGATCCTGCCTGAACTGCGGCGTCGTGGCTTGGTGCCAGTCGATGGCCCCAAAGGCAGGACGCTACGCGAACGCCTGGGACTGCCTTATCCGGCGCACCCGGCGACGTTGCAGCGTGAACATGAGCAGTCGGTCGCCCTGTGAACTCGAATCTTTTTTGAGTGCTCAAACACCTGGAAAACGCCGCGGCCCTCATCTGCCAGCATCCAGAATATGAACATATTGATATGCCTTATTGGTATTTAAAATAACGTATTTATAGCTATAAAGTCGGTTCGACCAAGGACGGCGCACAAGGCCCCTGTCCATTTGTTAACGGAGCGTTTCATGTCCAAAGCTCGTTTGGGGTTACCGCGCCTGGGGCGGTTGAGTGCAGCGGTGGTGTTGGCTGCAAGCGTCGTTACAGGAAATTTGATCACCCCTGAGGTGGCTCAGGCAGAAGGCCAGCTTCGTATCGCCGAACAGTTCGGTGTGGTTTATCTGCTGCTCAATGTTGCTCGCGACCAACAGCTCATCGAAAAACACGGCAAGCAAGCCGGTGTCGACATCAAGGTCGACTGGACGCAATTGTCCGGAGGCTCTGCGGTCAACGATGCATTACTGGCGGGTGCTGTCGACGTCGCAGGGGCCGGTGTCGGACCGCTGCTGACGATCTGGGACCGCACGCACGGCAAACAGAATGTGAAAGCGGTTGCCTCACTCGGTAACTTTCCCTACTACCTGGTAAGTAACAACCCGAACGTCAAAACGATCGCGGACTTCACCGAAAAAGACCGCATTGCGGTGCCCGCGGTGGGTGTCTCGGTTCAGTCGCGCTATTTGCAATTGGCCTCGGCCAAGTTGTGGGGCGATGCCGAGTACGCCCGTCTGGACAAATACACCGTCAACCTGCCTCACCCGGACGCCAGTGCCGCAATCAGATCGGGCGGCACCGAGCTGACCGGACATTTTTCCAACCCACCCTTCCAGGAGCAGGAACTGGAAAACAAGAATGTTCACGTCGTCCTTAACTCCTACGACGTATTAGGCCCGAACTCGCCGACGCTGCTATTCGCGACAGAAAAATTCCGCGAAGAAAACCCCAAGACCTACCAGGCGTTCATCGAGGCGCTGGTCGAAGCCGCAGATTACATCAAGCGCGACAAACCAGGGGCGGCCGACACCTACATCCGCGTCACCAAAGCCAGTATTGATCGTGCGCAACTGATCAAGATTATCGAGAACCCGCAATTCGAGTTCACGATCAACCCGAAAAACACTTACCCGCTCGCCGAGTTCCTCTACCGGGTCGGGGCCATCAAGAACAAGCCAGCGTCCTGGAAGGATTACTTCTTCCAGGATTCAAAGTTGCTTGAAGGCAGTTAATGCTTGACCTGCTGGGCCAGCGGACCTGTCGATACAGACAGGTTCGCCTGGTTATCCGGGCATGAACTACAAAATCACCCTTCACCCAATCCCCGCAGATAAACCCAGGGATAGATGCTGTGGCCCAGGGTTTCGATCAGTGCATCGACGCCCACGACATAACATGGCATGCAGGCGCACTAAAGCAAACAGCCCACCCACTGTTGCTCTGGCAACAGCCATCTAACAAAAAGTTGTCCTGAGCTCTTTTTATCGACACCACTCGCGGCCTTATCGCGGCTTATTCGGCTTATTCGGCTGATGGATAACTGGAGTAGTTTTTGCATTAGCTTCATGAAACCCATGTGCGCCCTGATAGATAAAGGGCTCGTATGGTGGCTGACAAAGGCCAAAAGCCTGTGTATCAGGCACATAGATGACCATTACCTGCCGGTACGAGGCCGGGAAAATCAAGTTAAGACGAGGTGAGTACGCGTGACTGTCAAGTTACTGAACGCCCGGCTGGCGCCGCTGGAAATCGCCCGCGAACTGGCGATCGAATTCGCACGCACTGCCGTTGAACGGGACGCCCGTGGCGGAACGCCCAAGGCCGAACGCGATAAGTTACGCAGCAGCGGCCTGCTGGCATTGAGTATCCCTGGCCAGTTTGGCGGCCTGGATGCGACGTGGTCTGAAACCTTTGAAATCGTGCGCGAGTTTGCGCGGGTCGATAGCTCAATCGCTCACGTGTTCGGATTTCATCACCTGATGCTGGCGACCGTCAGGCTGTTCGCCAAGCCCTCGCAGTGGCAGACCTGGTTCCGACTCACGGCGAGTAAAAACTGGTTCTGGGGCAATACGCTTAACCCGCTGGACACCCGCACGGTTGTCAGAAACAGGGACGGTTGGCGCGAGTTCTCCGGCAAGAAGAGCTTTTGCTCCGGCGCCAGTGATTCAGAGATGCTCATCGCCTCGGCCGTGGACGAAGCGGCTGGCGGCAAGCTGCTCATCGCCGCCATTCCCAGCAAGCGTACCGGCATCACCCAGCACAATGACTGGCACAACATGGGCCAGCGCCAGACCGACAGCGGCAGTGTGACCTTTGAGCGCGTGCGGGTCGAAGAGTCCGATCTGCTGTTGGAGCCCGGGCCTTTGAGCACGCCCTTCGCGTGTCTGCGGCCGCTGATCGCTCAATTGCACTTTGCCAATGTTTTCCTGGGGATCGCTGAAGGTGCCTTTGAGGAGGCTCGTAAATACACCCTTGAAGAAACCCGGCCGTGGTTTCGGTCCACCTCGCCGCACAACAACCAGGACCCTTACATTCTCAGTCACTACGGTGACTTCTGGGTGGCGCTGCAAAGTACACGCTTGTTGGTCGAGCGCGCGGGCGCTGTGCTTGACACTGCATGGGCCAAAGGTTCGGCCTTGACCGGCGAAGAAAGAGGTGAAGTCGCGATTGCCATTGCCACCGCCAAAGTGTCCGCCAGTCGAAATGGCCTGGAGCTGTGTAGCAAGGTCTTCGAAGTCACCGGCGCGCGTGCCACTCACGCCTCCGTTGCTCTCGACAGGCACTGGCGCAACCTGCGCACTCAGAGCCTGCATGACCCGCTGGATTACAAACTACAAGAATTGGGCGACTGGGCACTTAACGGCACGCCCCCCATCCCGACATTCTATTCATAGGGATTGAGATGCGATTGTTGACATTACCCCCCTCACCCGCTCTGGCCACCTCGATCCGGGCGACTGCGCAAGTCTTTGAAGACCCCAAGTCCAAAGCCTTGCTCCAGCACCTGCAACAAGTTGCGCCGAGCGAAGCAAGCGTGCTGATCATTGGTGAAACCGGCACCGGAAAGGAACTGGTCGCCCGTCATATCCATAACCTGAGTGCGCGCAAGACCCAGCCCTTTGTGGCCGTGAACTGCGGTGCGTTCTCTGAGTCGCTGGTGGAGGCCGAGCTGTTTGGTCATGAAAAAGGTTCCTTCACCGGCGCCCTGACCGCCAAGGCCGGTTGGTTTGAAGAAGCCAACGGTGGGACGCTGTTTCTCGATGAAATCGGCGATCTGCCAATGCCCATACAGGTCAAGCTGTTGCGTGTATTGCAGGAGCGAGAGGTGGTGCGGCTGGGCTCGCGCAAGAGCATTGCGATCAACGTGCGGGTGTTGGCGGCAACCAATGTGCAGTTGGAAAAGGCGATCAACGCCGGGCACTTTCGCGAAGACCTGTTTTACCGGCTCGACGTGGTCAACATCGAACTCACCCCGCTCAGGGAACGTCCCGGGGACATCCTGCCGCTGGCGCGCTACTTCATCGACACCTACAGCCGCAGACTCGGCTATGGAGACGTTACGCTGAGCCCCGAAGCCGAGCATAAGCTGACCCACTACAGTTGGCCCGGCAATATTCGCGAGCTTGAAAACGTCATCCACCACACGCTGTTGATCTGCCGCGACGGGGTTATCCAGAGCGACGACCTGCGCATGTCCAATTTACGCATCGAGCGTCAGGACGACAGCACGGCAATCGACCCGTCGGCAGATGGGCTGCTGGAGCGTGCATTCCAGCAGTTGTTTGAAGAACAGGTAACCGATCTGCACGAGAAGGTCGAACACAGTCTGTTACGCGCAGCCTATCGTTTCTGCCACCACAACCAGGTACACACGGCCAATTTGCTGGGATTGAGCCGCAACGTGACGCGCACGCTGCTGATCAACCTGGGAGAGCTGAAGGTCAACAAGCGCAGGTCGCAAACACCACCAAAAGATGAGCGGGTGCTGCAACTGTCTATCTGATCTCACAGTCGCTCGGTGGAGTCATCGTCGAGCCATTCATCGCGTAGAGCCTGGGCACCCTTGTGGGTGTCCGGGGCTATGCTTGCCTTGGCGTTTAGCCGCCCTCACCGCCCCCAAAAAACTGCCATGGGCCGATCCTGCGCGGCGAACAGGCGCATTGGCTGCAATCACAATCCAATAGCGGTTGCTAAGCTCAAAATGGAATTACTAAATGAAAACTCAGTATTTATAGAACTATGCGATCCGGGATTATGGTGAGTTCCACTTGAACATCCTGCCAATAGAGAACTGCCTCATGCACGCTTCTGAAAACGTCGTTGACTTCACTCTGTTCCGAAAGCGCCGCCAGGCAAGAATCACGGCTCAGCTGATGTGGGCAATGTATGCATCCCGGATGGGGCTTGCGACGTTTACCGTGCAATCGACGACAGGGTCCGGCAAAACGCGTCAGGCATGAGGCAATGAATTATTTGCACACGGTCGATGAAGATGAAGCCGCTCCAGGCGTAAAGGCGTGCAACACCTCGGACGATGACTTGATAGGCCAGCGTGTTGCACAAAATCTGCAGCGATTGCGCAGCAAACGCTACTTGTCGCTGGATGCATTGGCCCGCGCATGCGGTGTGAGCCGGGCGATGCTGGCGCAAATTGAATCCGGGCGCAGTGTGCCGTCGATCAAAGTGCTCTGCAAAATTGCCAAGGGGCTGAAAGTCTCGGTCGCCGCTTTCCTCGATAACCGGGCATTTGAAGGCGTCGAATTGTTACCTGCCCAACAGAGCAAACGCCTGGTCAGCGCCAATGGCGTCTTCGTTAGCCGAGCGCTCTTTCCCTACGATATGGCGCGCCAATCGGAGTTTTACGAAATACGCTTGAGCGCACTGGGCGAAGAGTTTTCAGAGGGCCACGGAGCGGGTATTCAAGAAAACCTGGTGGTCGCCCAAGGCGTCCTCGAAGTCAGCGTCAATCAAGAGCGTTATCTGCTGTCTACCGGCGACTCGATCCTGTTTTATGCAGACCAGCCCCATCGTTACCGCAACCCCGCCGACAGTGAAGCGGTTGCGTTTCTGGTGATGACCTACCCGGAACGCCTGGATTGAATCGCTCAATTGAATTAAAAAAGCCCTGACGCCGAAACGTCAGGGCTTTTGTATGTCGGTTTGCAGCAAGCCCGTTAGCTTATTGCCAGGCGGCTCAGCAAGTGCAGCACATCATGGGCATGCCGTTGCAGCTCATCATCATTGGCATTGCGCAATCGTTCATCATTTTCATCATCAGCGCGCAGCAATTGTTCATCATTTCCATGCTCATGCCAGGCATTGGCATCATCTTGCACTTCATGCAGTCAGCTTCAACGGTGCATTCCATCATGCACTTCATCAGTGGCATGGGCATGCCCATCGGCATCATCATCGGCATGTTCATGGTGGACATCATGTTCATCATCGCCATGCCGTCTTCGGACATGCACATCATCGACATATTGCCGCAATGCATCATCATCGGCATGCCGCAATTGATCATCATCGCCATCATGTCAGCGTTGTTCTTGAACATCGCCATGTCCATGCCTGCGGCAGGTTTCATGGTGCACATCATGGCGTCGGAAGTCATCTCGCACTTCATGGTCGCCATCATCATTGGCATGCCCATCATTGGCATCATCGGCATGGACGTGTTCATCGGCATTTGCATTGCATTCATCATGTTCGAAACTCCGTAATCGACAGTAATGTTCTAAATTCTTGAGCCAATTCTAGAGACACAACACAACCGCGCAAGGTGTTAGCCCAGCGCCAGCAATTGGCGCTGTGTGGAGTTTTATCGTCCAAACACATCGGTAAAATCCGCTACAGCGTCTTTTATAGTGTTTAAGCATCTTTATATGACGATATAGCCAAGTTAATCGTGCAGTAGATATTTCCTAAAGGAATAGCAACCTACCAGAAGGAAATAAACGTTCTAACCAGCACAAAACAATTACGGTCAGTTGCCGTTTGGCGGACTGAAGCTACGTCAAGCCCCTGTTTGTGTGCTTTTTTAGTGAGAGGGGCGACAGCTATATCCTTAGCGTTCAAAAGTCTAATCTCGACCCTGTATCCAACGGTAAAGTAAACGTCGCGTCTATGTTGAAGGACCGATGTCATGCCCTCAATCGCAAAAGACGTTGCCAGAATCAATGGCGTCAGTGCTTTGGATTTACGCCCCTTCAGGCAATCATTCTGAAGCGACGGGGATCGACTGGAGGAGTTTTTCCATGGGTATTCATCAGCAAAATCTCGGGCCTGTATCCGTCATCGGCGAGCTCAACTACCTGCTGGACAACGGCATACGGCCGATCAATTACGCCTTCGCGCAGCCCGAAGGCCAGCCGCAACGCACGGGCATCTTGCAGCCGACTCGGGTCGATATTCATAACGCCCGCTTGCTCGCAAGCCCGGCCACCCTCGATGCGCAAGGATTCGAACGGGTTGAGCAACCCAGTTCAGTGTCGAACCTGGAAGACGAAGAGCAGGTGCGACAGCGCTATTACGCCGAATCCGATGCTTTGATTCGCGCCCACACCGGCGCCGTCAAAACCGTTATTTTCGATCACACCATTCGCATCGATCAGCCGGGCAGAGAAGCAGCCGGGTTGCGCGAGCCGGTACGTTATGTCCATAACGATCAGACCGAGCGTTCTGCCATACGCCGGGTGCGTGACCACTTGCCCGCCGAAGAGGCCGAGCAGCGCCTGCTCAAACGTTTCGCGATCATCAACCTGTGGCGCCCCGTCGGGGGGCCGATTTTTACCACACCGCTGGCGTTGTGTGATGCCCGCACCCTCGATCCGGCCGATTTCCTGCCCAGCGACTTGGTGTATCGCGACAAGGTAGGGGAAACCTTTTCGCTGCGCGCCAACCCGAATCATCGCTGGTATTACTACCCTCAGTTGCGCCCCGAAGAAGCGCTGTTGCTGAAAATCTACGACTCGCGGACCGACGGCGTTGCCAGGGCGGGTGCGCACACCGCCTTTGACGACCCCACCACGCCGGTCGATGCCCCGCCGCGGCGTAGCATCGAATTACGCGCGCTGGTGTTCTTTGCCGATTAAGACGGTTTTGGTGCAGACCGGGAGTTTGCCTGTGCGCAGATCAACGACTTCAGTGCGCCTAGCCAGGTGGCGAGTGTCGGGTCAACCATGCGCTGTCTCCTTATTTATCAAATATGCACCCAGGACATCACTTCGCTGGACGTTCCATTCGCCAAGGGCCACAGAGGTGTATCGCGGCAGTCATGTGCGGCAGGCGGGTTATCCGTGTCAGTGGCTTTTGAGCATCCTGCTAACGCAAAGCGTCGCGCTTGGCGAAGATGCCTGCCATTTGCACCGCGTTCTCAGTTCCCCAGGTACACAGCGGCACAATCGCGTCGGCCAAGCTGCGACCGAGCGGGGTCAACGCGTAGTCCACACGCGGCGGCACTTCCTTGTAGTCGGTCCGCGCTAGCACGCGATCGGCTTCCAGATCCTTCAATTGCTGGATCAGCACCTTGTCGCTGACGCCCGGGATCAAGCGCTTGAGCTCGCCGTAGCGCTTCGGGTTGTCGCGCAGGAAAAAAAGGACCAGCGGTTTCCACTTGCCCGAGATGATGCGCAGCGTGGCATTGAGCCCGCAGCCGGTACCGCAGATTTCAGAAGACGTCGTCATTTTTTGATACTTACCAAAAGGTGCATACTTGTACTTAGGTTATCAGGGCTGCATCCTCTTCCTCAAGCAAGCAATTTCCTGCTTGTGTACAACTCCAACGAAGGATGCACGACATGACCAGGCTGAATGGAAAGACCGCCGTGATCACCGGCGGGGCTACCGGCATCGGCCGCGCCGCAGCAAAGCGCTTCATCGAAGAGGGCGCCTTCGTCTTCATCTTTGGCCGCCGGCAAGAAGCGCTCGACGCCGCTGTGGCCGACCTCGGGCCCAATGCCCGCGCGGTAAAGGGCTCGGTTTCCAATGAGTCCGACCTCGACCGACTCTACGCGGCGGTGAAGGCCGAGCGTGGAACCCTCGACATCGTCTTCGCCAATGCGGGGGCGGGAAGCCAGCTTGAGCTCGGCAAAATCACCGCCGAGCACATTGACGAAATCTTCGACACCAACGTGAAGGGGTTGATCTTCACGGTCCAGAAGGCACTGCCGCTGATGAGCCAGGGCGGTTCGATCATCCTGACCGGATCAAGCGCTGGCACGACGGGCGCCCCGGCATTCAGCGCCTACAGCGCGAGCAAAGCGGCAGTGCGCAACCTTGCGCGGACCTGGGCGCAGGACCTGAAGGGCACCGGCATCCGGGTAAACGTGCTGTCGCCCGGGCCGACTGCGACCGAACTCGCCAAGCAAGCGCTAGGCGAGGAAGGCATGAAGGTCTTCGCCTCGCTCAATCCGCTCCAGCGCATGGCCGATCCGGCGGAGATCGGAGCGGTGGCCGCCTTTCTCGCCTCGCAGGACAGCAGCTTCATGACCGCCAGCGAGGTTGCCGTCGACGGCGGCCTGGCGCAAATCTGACACGCTACGCCCGGCCCTCACGACCTGGAAGGGAAAGATCATCATCGATGTAACCAGTGCCTGCGGCGTGCCCCTGAGGAACTGGGAGGTGAGCCTTCTTCCAAGGTCGTCGCGCAGGCCTTCACGGGTGCAAGACTGGTTATGGGCTTCAACGTGGGCGAAGGGCAACTCCAGTCCGGTGCCACAACCGGCTGGGCCATATCGGGTGTCGGCGTAGTCCCGCAAAACTCGGTGCTGGCGTCATCATGAAATAAAAAACACCCGCCGCAGATGCTTCGACACAGTCTGGGCGAGTGCCTTTTTCACGCCATCACTGGAGCACGATTTCATCCTTGATTGCCCATGCTTGTTGCAATGGCAATGGATCGATCCAACTGTCGATGTCGAAATCCTTGTCGATAAAACCTTCGGCCAGCAGGAAATCCTTTTGTCGACGCAAGCCTTCGACGTACACCTCTGAAAGCTTGGGTTCGAACGACACATGCAGCTGATTACCGAACGCCAGCAGCACGCTGTCTTCATCGGTTCCGGTTTCTGCGGCGATGGTGGTCACCACCTCATGTGGATGATCCTTGGCCCACTCGGCGGTCTTCAACAGCACAGCCAGGTAACGCGCCACGATCTGGGGCGAATCGATCAGGGTCTGCCGGTCGACGGTAATCGGGCGCGGCGAACCTGCGCTCAGGCGCAGCAACGGGTCTTCCTGTTCGTTGATGTTGATGATCGGTCGCAAGCCTTGGGCCAACGCGCGCGCACTCCCCGCGCCCTTAATGAAAATGGCGTCGACAGTGCCGTTGAGTAACGCCAGTGTCGGGATGGCGTGATGGTCCTCGCGGGTCTTGGAAACTTCCTTGAGGTCCCATTCTGGCGAGGCGATGTCCACGAACTCGACGCTGTCGCGTGGTACGCCGCCCAATTGCAAGGCTGTCAGCAGCCCACGCAGACCTTCGGCGCGCCCAACGTCCACCAGGTCGCTGGCAGCCTTGCGCACCACACCGAGCTTGCGCCCGCGTAAATCGGCGACCGTCTTGATATCGCTGTCGCCACGGACAAACACCTGCTGTTCTTCATCGACCCAGGTGATGCCGACCACGACCGTGTCCTGGCCCAGTGCGCGAGCCCAGATCGGCGGCACGTTACCGCCCTCGCGGAAGCTGCCGGCCAGGCTGTGACGAAAGTGTGACTCGCGCACTGCGCGGTCCTGCGACGCGCGGATCGAATCGAGCGTGATGCCGTGGCGAGCGAATTCGTTCTGCAGCCAGTGCTTGTGCTGCGCGATGCCCGAGGTGGTGGGCACCGGGCAACGGGTGTACCAGATCGTGGCAGGTGCGGCGTTGCTTGAATCGTGTGGCGTTTGTTTGAGCAGTGCTTCAGACATGATCTATCTCCTGAATGGGTTCGCTTGGCGAGTGGAAAGTGCAAGCCCGACAGGCAGTCAGGTGGTTGATGGTGTCAGTTACGCGTGGCCAGTGGGCCTGACGCGCTCGGCGCTGGCTCGGTCGGGCTTGGCTTTGCCCGGTTTGACTCGGACCAGGCTCAACTCGACCACGGTGTCGTGCAGGACCAGCTTGGGTTTGGCCGGCTCAATGCGGATGCCGTCATGCAGCGCCACGGTACAGGCCAGCTTGACTTCGCCGTCGATGCGCATTGCGCAGAGCTTGCACAGGCCACGGCGACAGGAAAGCGCATAGCCAAGGTTCGGCTCCAATACCCGCTGTGCATATTGCAGCGCAGTGCTCACCGAGGCGCCTTCCCAGCGATCGATGCCCAAACCCAGACCGGCAGGCGGTGGCAGCTCAATGTCCAACTGCCGAAGTTCGCCGTCACGCAACAGCGTCAAGTGCATCAGCATGCAAAACTCCCAAGAGAACAATCGTTCACGGCTGCGCCAGGAATGGGAAAGCCACGGGCGTGGTGTGGCGTGCCAATGCCCCGGCGCTGAAACTGATCAGCGAGTGAGTCAGCACCCCGGCAGCGGCGGTTTTGTGGTCATGACGCTGATGGGCACCAATGGAATATTCCCTGCCTGCCGCGCCAAGCAACGCCGCCTCGATGACGGTGAATGCCGCCTGACATTCCAACGCATCACTCCAGTCGCGGTTCCACATTAGGTCGCGGGTCCGACAGGCCAGCTCTGGCAGTACGTTATTTTTCAAGTCCGTCAAGGTCGCCAGCCCCTCCCCTAACGCCTGTGCCGTGCGTACGGGCCCCAATGACTTTTCGGCCAGTTGCGAGAGGCTTTTCTTGAGTTCGAACGGCGCAATGCCATGCGAGCGTTCGAATGGCGCGGCGGTGACCGCCAGGGCCGCTTCATGGTTATCGGCCAATTGATCACGGGCTCGCCGTTCGAGCGCATCGCGCGCCGCAGCCTGACCGGCGACACGCCCCTGCACCAACACCTGAGCGCCTGCATTGCCAGACAATCGATTGGCACCGTGCATGGCCCCGGTGACTTCGCCGCAAGCGAACAGACCGGACACGCCAGTGGATGCGCCAGCGTCAACGCGCACACCGCCAAGGGAAAAATGCGCCGCAGGTGCCACCTCAATGGCGTAGCCCTGTTTGATGCGCTCGACTAACGGCGTCATGTCAAAGCCCTCCCATTGCCATTGGGCGCTGATGGAACGCGACGTTGCCGGAAAGTTATCGATGATGTCGTTAGGCAAATGTTTCCAGGACAGATAAACACCGCCATTGGGACTGCCTCGGCCTTCATAGACTTCGGTGGCGCAGGCAGCGGAGACCATGTCGCGCGTCGCCAACTCCATTCTCGTCGGGTCCCAACGGGCCATGAAGCGCTCGCCAAAGCGGTTCATCAACCAGGCGTGAATGCCGCTTTGTGGGCCCAAAATCCACGGAAACTGCAACCCGCGCCAAATCGCCGGAGCCGCCAGGCAACAGGGCAAGAACTGCATCATTTCCATGTCGATCAAGGTCGCGCCCGCCTCCACCGCCATGCGCAGGCCCTCCCCCGACAGCTCTTCGGGCGCAGTACGCAAGCTCCAGTTGGAGGTGGCGCCGCCCGTGGCGATCACCGTACTGTGCCCGTAAATGCTGTCCACGGTGCCGGTTCGGCGGTCGAGCCCCAGCACACCGATTACCGCGCCATCACGACGCAGCAACTGGGTTGATTGGAAGTCTTCCCGAAAACTGACCCCAGCCTGCACGGCGATGCGGGTCAATGCCCGTTGCATGTCGACGCCGCTGATATGCACGCCGCGCCCGCTGCTGTGGCCAGGCGCGCGTTTGTTGACCGTGAACTTGATGCCCCAGTCGACCAGACGCTGCAACTCTGCGCCGATGCCGGTGACCATGCTGTCGACCAGTCGCTGATCGTTGAGCCATGAGCCCGCTGCAATGGTGTCGTGCAGGAAGCGTTCTTCAGTGTCGCTGGCGTCGGCTTCAAGGCCCATTGCCCTTAAACTTTGGCCAGCAATCGAGACCCCGCCGCCAGAGGTAATGGTCGCGCCGCTGCGACCGACCAGCCCCTTGTTGACCACCAACACCGAGGCACCCGCCTGACGCGCATGAAACGCGGCGACCAGACCCGCCGCGCCCCCACCCAGGACGATGACATCCCAAACCGTCGACTGATCAGACATGTAGCCAGTGCTCGATGGAGAAATCGCTGTCGATAAACCCTTCGCTGAGCAAGAAATGCTTGAACGCGTTAATCGCCTCCAGGCCCGGCGCATCGATTGAGGTGGTGAATTTCAGGTGCAGGTCCGGTCCGAACGCCGCCTGCACTGACTCTTCGGAAACACCGATTTCCTGGGCAACGAAACGTCGAGTCAGATCAGGGTTTTGTGCCGCCCAGTGACCGGCTTCATCAACACTGGCCAGCAGCGATTGCACCAGGTCCGGCCGCTCACGCGCCAACGTGCCGTCCACCGTTAACAAGCGCGGTGTGCCGTTATTGATGCGAATGGCTGCGTCGCTGTGGCTGCCCGTTTCACTGAGGATCACCGCTGCGAATTGATGAGCGACACTCAGGCCCTCCGCACCTTTGACGAAGAACGCATCGATCTCACCTTTGATCAGTTGGGTAAATTCCGCCGCATATGGCAATCGACGTTTTAGCTCGGCCGGATAGCCCGGCGTGGTGCCGCCCAACTGCGGGGTCTGGGTCAGCACATCGACAAAACGCACCTGTGTACGCGCAATGCCCGCCACTTCAAGGGTCGACAACAGCCCTTTGAGCGCCGTCGCACGCTGGAAATCAATAATGCCGGGAGGTTGGCGTGGAAGACCGAGCCGTTTGCCGACCAGTTCTGCGACGTTGCGCACACCCGATGACGGCAAGGTGATGACGGCCTGGAATTCGTCTATCCAGGTGATGCCCACCAGCCGCGTGTCACGGCCATTTGCCCTGGCATGGATCGGCGGGATATTGCCCCCCTGACGAAACGACCAGGGTTGCGAATGATCGAAATGGCTGGCCCGGACTTTCTCATCCGTCGAACTTTGCAGCGATTGTATGCGCACCGATTGTTGCGCCAGTGCCGATTCCAGAAAGCCCAACTTGACGGCAAGTCCAAGCGGTGTCGGCGTAGGGCAGCGGGTATACCAGAGACTTAGATCCGTCATGTTTTTCGCCATTAAATAGCCGTTGAATACCCATTGAATAAAAAGCGGGTGCAGCAAAAGATGACAGCGAGCCCACAACGAGCCGGGCACACTGAAACAGTCAAAACGTTATTAATGGCGGACGTGGTCGCACGACATTGAACTGAATAGAAACTGGAAATATTGTCTATAAAGCGCCCCGTACGAGGTTTGGCGAGTGTAATGGAAAGTCATTTTGCTTACATAGATCGTTACGTTCTGAGTTTATGACCGAGCGCTAATTGACAGCGCAATATGTATTGCGCAGCCTGTTCGCCGCGCGCAATACCGCACCGCACTTTCTGCCGCACTCCAATAACGCTCATTTGCTGGATATAACACCTTTATGTCTGCCCTTTCGCTGTGGCTGAACAACTTTACCCCGCTGCACTCTGCACCCACCCGTACTTATCTCTCAGGCCAGGCAGTCTCCATGATTGGTATCTGGC
This sequence comes from Pseudomonas sp., assembly GCF_036404235.1. GTDB lineage: Bacteria > Pseudomonadota > Gammaproteobacteria > Pseudomonadales > Pseudomonadaceae > Aquipseudomonas. The sequence goes on along the minus strand of NZ_DASWOT010000033.1, from coordinate 25,517 downwards.
TACAGCAAACTGCCATGGCATTGCTGGTTTATCAGTTATCTGGCGGTCAGGCGTTTGCCCTGGGCGTCAGCGCGCTGTGCTCCAGCGCGCCGCTTCTGCTGTTGAGCATGTTTACCGGAGGTCTGGCTGACCGTTACGACCGCCGCAAGTTATTGATCGGCTGCCATCTGGTGGAGATCGTCCTGACCTTCGCCATCGCGGCGATGATCCAGGGCGAGCAGGTGCAACTGCTGCATATCTATGTCTTCGCCTTCCTGATGGGCTGCGTCAACTCGGTGTATTTCCCTACCCAGCAAGCGTTTTTGTTTGATCTGGCCGGCATCGACAGCATCCGCAAGCTGATCAGCATCAACTCGATGATCCTCAACGTTTGCCGCACGCTGGGGCCGACGCTGGCGGGTTATCTGGTGGCGCAAGTAGGCATGTCTGCGGCCTTCTGGGCCAACGGCTTGTCGTACGTGATAGTGATCATTTCGCTGTTGTCGTTGCACGCAATCGAGCAGAGTCGTGCGCACGCCCATGAACAGGCCTCGCTGCGCGACGCCATCACTCATATTCGCAACACCTTGCCTTTGCGCAATATCTACATCTGCTGCGCCGTCCTGACGATGTTCGGTCTGGGAACCCTGGCGTTGCTGCCTGCTGTCGCCCTCGGCGACCCACAACGTACCGGCTTGCTGTTGGCGGCAGCGGCTGGCGGATCACTGGTGTATGCGTTCTTTCTGTCGCCGGTGATCAGCCACATCAAACGCATGGGCCTGACGCTGTCATTGACCCTGATCTGGATGGGCGCCTGGCTTGTGGTCAGCGCGCTAAGCGACCGGCTTTATTTGCAACTGATTGCGCTGTTTATGTTCGGGCTGGCCACCTCCCAAGCCATGGTGACCTGTACCAGCATGGTGCAAATTCTCTCGCCGCCCGCGATGCGTGGGCGTTTGATGGGGTTGTTCAGTATCATTGGTTTCGGGCTGCAGCCCTTGGCTACGCTGGTTGGCGGCTACATGGCCGACCAATTGGGAGTGGCCACCACCATTGCCTCGTGGGGTCTGGTGGCAGTCACAATTGCCAGCCTGCTTTTGGCACAACCGCAATGGCGCAGTTGGGATCTGGCAAAAAGCTGAGCAGGTGCCGGCATTGATTGATGCAGGGATCAGTGCCGGCCCGGCCGTCAAACGCGGGATTTGCGTCCGGCGAATGGATGGCTTGGGTCGTTATAGCCTGGCGTCGAGGAGTGCCCGGTAATGACCAGGTCGTCGATGAACGCTTCATCTTCAGCGGTAAACGCGTAATTGAGGGCCGGGACGTAATCGTTCCATTGCTCTTCGGTGCGCGGCCCGGCGATGGCAGAGGTGATCAATCGGTTGTTGAGCACCCACGCCAAAGCGAACTGGCCCGGTGTGATACCACGCGCCTGGGCGTGATCCTTGACCCTCTGCGCCAGGTTCAGCGACTCGGGGCGCCATTCAGTCTGCTGCAAGCGCTTGTCGTTGCGACCGGCACGGGTGCCTTCGGACGGCGGCAAGGCTGGATCGTACTTGGCGGTGAGTACGCCACGGGCCAACGGGCTGTAGGACACGACGCCAATCCCGTAATACTCAGCGGCCGGCAGGTGTTCGTTTTCGATCTGCCGGTTGGCCAGGTTGTACAGCGGCTGGCTGGCGGCAGGACGCTCGATCCCCAGCAAATCAGCGGTACGACTGAACTCTGCCAGCTTCCAGCCACGATGGTTGGACAAGCCATAAGAGCGGATCTTGCCGGCACGAATAGCATCGGACAACGCACGCAAGGTTTCTTCGACGGGTGTGGTGTGGTCTTCGCGGTGGAGATAGAACAGGTCGATGTAATCGGTGTTCAAGCGTTTGAGGCTGGCGTCCACGGACTGGATGACGTTGTGCCGCGACGCACCGCGATCATTGGGGCCCAGCGCGCCGGGGTTGGGGTTGACAAACTTGGTCGACAAAATCCATTGCGAACGACGGTCAGCGATCAAGCGCCCGACCACTTCCTCGGACGCACCGCCGTTGTAACCGTTGGCCGTGTCGATGAAGTTGATGCCTTGCTCGTAGGCTTTGTCGACAATGCGCTTTGCCACGGCGTCGTCGGTCTGCCCGCCGAACATCATGGTGCCCAGGGTAATAGGCGAAACCTTGATACCGTTGCGGCCCAGATTTCGATACTCGATAGCGCTCATGTTTTCTCCCTCAATGGTTGTTCATCGTTTTTGGAAACAGCTCAGCTAAATTGCAAAACGCGACAGCAGCATGGCCACCGGCAATTCCTGCCAGGCCGAATCGGAATAAGGCACCGTTTCGTCGTCGGACACCGTGTAGCGCGGCACCGGCACCGAACCGATCAGCTTTTTGGTGTAAGCATGGCGGGCGTTCTTCCAGATAGAATCATGGGCGCCCTCCTCGACAATCTTGCCGTCATGCATCACCAGGACCCGATCGGCCATGTACTTGACCACCGACAGATCGTGGGAAATAAACAGATAGGACAGGCCGAACTCTTGCTTAAGGTCAGCCAGCAAATTAAGGATCTGTGCGCGCACCGACACATCAAGCGAAGACACGGCCTCGTCGAGAATCACCAGCGAAGGTCGCAGGATCAATGCCCGGGCCACGCCGATGCGCTGACGCTGACCACCGGAAAACTCATGGGGATATTTCCACACCGCCGATGGCGGCAGACCCACGCGGTGGATGATGTCGAAAATGTGCTGGCTGCGCGTCTGCGCATTCTTTTCACCGTGGTTCTTCAGCACCCCATCGAGGATGCGATACACACTGTGTTTAGGGTTGAGCGATCCGTAAGGGTCTTGAAACACCATTTGCACAAAGGGACGATGGGCACGCAGTTGCCGTTCACCGAGCACCGCGATATTGGTGCCATTGAGCAGAATTTCCCCGGAACTGGACCTGATCAGACCAAGAATGGTTTTGCTGAGCGTCGACTTGCCGCATCCGGACTCACCCACCAGCCCGAGGGTTTCGCCTGGCCTGATCTGGAACGACACATCATCGACCGCCGTCACCAGCCCCTGACTGGTCTTGTACTCGGTACTCAGGTGACGTACGTCAAGGATCGGCCGGTCGAGCACGCCGGTGTCGGCGTCGCGGGTGGTGAGGTAGCGCGGATGGCTGTGCAGCTCAAACTCAGTACTGCCGTTTGCGTGCTTGCGTACATTGATTTCAGGCAGCGAGGCGTTGGCATAATGCGAGCCGGTGTCGAGCCGCAGCGAGGCCCCGAGCAGACCTTTGGTGTAAGGGTGCTGTGGCGCGGTGAAGATCGCTTCGGTGGTGCCCGATTCAACGATCAGCCCGTCGTACATGACTGCCACGCGATCGGCCCATTGGCCGACAACGCCAAGATCGTGGGTAATGAGCAGCAAACCCATGGCGTACTCTTCGCTCAACTCCTTGAGCAACTGCAGGATGTGCGCCTGGACGGTGACGTCCAGCGCGGTGGTCGGCTCGTCCGCGATCAACAGCCGTGGGTTGCAGGCGACGGCAATGGCGATCATCACGCGTTGCCGTTGGCCACCAGACAGGTTGTGCGGAAAATCATCCAGGCGCGCCGCCGCGTTCGGAATGTGGACTTTGTTCAGCAAGTTGAGGGCCTCGGCTCGGGCCTCCTTGCGCGACAGCCCTCGATGTCGGCGCAGCACCTCGCCAATCTGTTCGCCCACACTGAGCACCGGATTGAGCGAGGTCATCGGGTCCTGAAAAATCATGGAAATGTCGTTGCCACGCAGGCCGCGCATCAGTGGGTCGCTAATGCGCGACAGGTCCAGCCCATCGAAGTCCACCTTGCCGGTGATCCCGGCCTGTGCGCCCAGCAAGCGCATGATGGCCATGGCCGTGGTCGATTTTCCGCAACCGGACTCGCCCACCAGCGCCAGTGTTTCGCCCCTGGCGACGGAAAAACTGACACCCTTGACCGCCTGATAGTCGCCATAGCTGACCCGCAGATCTGCAACGCTCAGCAACGGCTGGCTGTGGTCGTCGATATTGGCTACAGCGTTCATGCTGTTCTCCCGCGCAGTCTTGGATTCAAGGCACTGATCAAGGCGTCACCCACCAGGTTCAGGCTAAACACCGTGATCACCAGCGTCAGGCCGGGGATCGCGGTCAGGTACAGCGCGCTGCGCAACATGTCGCGGCCGGTGCCGATCATGCTGCCCCAGCTGACGTTGTTCGGATCGCCCACACCCAGGAAGGACAGCGAGGATTCGGTGAGTATCGCCGAGGCGACGATCACCGAGGCGGTGATGATGATCGGTGGCAAGGCGTTGGGCAGGACTTCGCGAAAGATGATCCAGCGCGTGCTGTAGCCAACACTGCGTGCGGCCAGGACGAAATCGGCGCTGAGCAAGGCGCGAAACTCAGCCCTGACCAAGCGGGCAACGGTGTCCCAGGATGTCAGGCCGATCACCACCGCAATAATGGTCACGGTCGATTGGGTGATGGACACGATCACCACGACCAACAAAAACGAAGGCGTCGTTTGGAAAATCTCGATCAGCCAGGTCAGCGCCCGATCAATGCGACCGCCAAAATACCCCGCTACCGCGCCAACCACGGTGCCGATCAGCACGCTGACCAGCGCGGCTGTCACGCCGACCAACAACGACACGCGTGCGCCGTGGGCCAGGCCCGCAGCCAGATCGCGCCCAAGGGCGTCGGTGCCCAGCGGGAATTGCCAATCTTCGCCCGGCGTCAACAGCGGTTGCGCAACCATGTCCAGCGGATCGCCGGGATAGAGAACGCCAGCCGCCAACGCCACCAACACGATCAATAGCAATACGCTGCCGCCCGCCACCGCACCGGGCGAATGCAGTAACGCCCGGGTAATGGGCCAGCCCCTGCTGGGCGACCGTTCATCCCGTGGCAGGCCATCGTCCTCAACGACCAAAGATTTGTCACCCGAGGCGAAACGTCCGAGCAATGCAGCGCTCAGTTGTCGGCGCCAGGAGCTGTCTGGCAGCGCTGCGGGCCTCGGATGCCGGCTAACGGGGGGCGAAAGAGGATGGGGAGTCTGGGTGCTCATTGCTCAGAGCCCCTTCAATCGAGCAGCGATTCGCGGGTCGAGCCTGGCATGCAGCCAATCCACCAGAATGTTGGCCACGATCACAATGAACGACGACATCAGCAGGATGCCCAGCAACACCTTGTATTCGCGGGCCTGGACGGCTTCCAGAGTCAGACGCCCGATGCCCGGCCAGCCAAATACGGTTTCCGCCACCGCCGCTCCACCCAGCAAACCACCCAGATGCGCCCCGGCTACTGTTGTCAGCGGCAACAACGCATTGCGCAGCACATGCCGCCAGGTAATGCGCCACGGTGACAAGCCCTTGGCCTGAGCGGTGCGTACGTAATCCTGGGTCAGCACTTCAAGCACCGAGGCGCGGGTCAAGCGTGCATAGATGGCGACGAAGAAACTGGCCAGGGTCAACGCCGGAAGAATCGCGTACTGCAACTTGTCGACGAACTTATCAACCCCCGTCAGGCCCGCGCCGATGGTGCCGTCGCCACCGCTGGGCAGCCACTCAAGCTTGACCGCAAACAGCACAATTGCCATCAAGCCGATCCAAAAGCCCGGGGTCGAATACAACACGAACGCTATCGAGGACAACACGCGATCCGGCCATTTGCCCTTCCACAGCGCCATTACCACGCCCAAACTGACGCCCACCACCAGCGAAATCACCAGCGCCAGGCCCATCAGCAGCAACGTGTTAGGCAGGCGTTGGGTAATGACGTCGAGCACCGGGATGCCGTAGCGCGGTGAGTCGCCAAGGCTTAGGTGGGCAAGTTGATTGATGTACTCGCCAAACTGCGCCAGCGATGACTTGTCCAGCCCATATTGCTGGCGCAGCAACGCGGTGGTTTCTGCGGTGGCCGAGCCTGCTTCGGCCACCAACGCGTCGACTGCGTCGCCCGGGACCATCTGCAACAGAATGAAGTTAAGAATAATCACCCCAACGGCGGTTGGAACGGCCCGCAACAGAGGGCCACGCAGTCCTGAATGCAAGCGTTGGGTAATACGCTGATAAATAGTGCTGACCGGCATCGAGTTCTCTGCAAACAATCGGATTGAGCGGGGACTGTTTCAACGGCGAACACTAATACAGCAATTATGAAAAACGAACACCGACAAAAAAGTTCTAAACTTATTATCAATCAAGGCATTAAAACTGTACTTAACGTTATAAGTCCGCACTTGAATAACGCGGAAAGTTTCAGCTAGGCTCGCGACTCTGTTCTGATGCCCAACAGAACTTCGATTCACCCCCCACTTTAATAAACGCCGCCTGGTTCTAACCATAGAACCAAATTCCAGCGCGCTCTCTTATTACTTGTTTTGCCAAAGGTGCAGCATGTCGTTAACCAGAAGGACGTTTATCAAGGATTCCATGATTCTGGCGGCGGGTGCCGGATTACTGAGTCATGCATCGGGGATATTCGCCACAGTCGATGGCAAGCAAACACTGGTGGTTTCGCAATTTCCCGAACCGACCGTGCTGACCAACGCGCTGACCACCGACGGCACTATTTACACCGTGACCAGCAAAGTGTTCGACGGCCTGCTGTCCTATGACGCTCAACGCCAGCCGGTGCCGCGCCTTGCCACTGACTGGCAGGTCAGCGCCGACGGCCTGGTCTACACGTTCAACCTGCGCCAAGGCGTCACCTGGCACGATGGTCAGCCGTTCGGCGCCGAAGACGTCGCGTTTTCCCTGCAAAATATCTGGCGAAAATTCAACTCCCGGGGCATCACCACCTTCGCCCCGGTCAGCAAGGTCGAAACACCGACACCCTTGCAGGTGGTACTGACGCTGTCGTCCCCTGCGCCCTACCTGCTGAGCGCGCTGTCGTCGACCGACGCTCAAGTCCTGCCCAAGCACCTGTACGACAGCGGCAATCCGTTGAGCAATCCGCACAACATCAAACCCATCGGCACTGGCCCGTTCAAGTTCGAACGCTGGGACCGTGGCGTGTCGATCAATCTGGTGAAGAACGAGCACTATTGGGACGCGGGTAAACCGCATCTGGATGCGTTGATTTTCCGTATCATTCCTGATCTGACGGCAGCGTCGGCAGCCTTGGAAACCCAGGCGGTGCAGTTGGCCTCGGTGGCGCTGAGCAACGTCCAGCGCTTGCGCGGCATACCGCAACTGCAAGTGACTGAAATCAGCGCGCCCTACTCCCCCGGGCTGGTGGGTTTTGAGTTCAACCTGGAAAAACCGCTGTTTCAAGACGTGCGAGTACGTCAGGCATTTGCCCACGCCATCGACCGCGACTTCATCGTCAAGAACATCTACTTCGGTTACGCAAAACCGGCCTTCAGTGCAATCCCTGCGAGCATGAGCGACTTTTACGACGACAGCGTCCCGCGATATCCCTTCGACCTGACCAAAGCAGAAACCCTGCTTGAAGAAGCCGGCTTGAAAAAAGGCGCCGACGGTATACGCCTGACGCTGTTCAACGACCCCAATCCGGCCAACGAAACGCTGCAAATCGCCCACTACCTGCGCAGCAACCTGGCGAAGATCGGCGTCAAGCTGGTGATTCGCTCCCAGGATTTCCCCGAATACGTCAATCGTGTCTATACCCGCCGCGACTTCGACACCACGCTGATCAGCGCCACCGCAGGGCCGGACCCTGTGATGGGTACGCAACGGTTTTATCACTCATCGAACTTCAAACCCGGCATCGCCTTTTCCAACGGCGCACGTTACGCCAACCCACGAGCGGATGAACTGCTTGACCTGGGCCAGGGTGAACTCGACCCGGTCAAGCGCAAGGCCTGGTACGCGGAGTTCCAGCAGATTGTGCTGACTGACCTGCCGAAGATCCCCATCGTTTCCCCCACTGTGGTGGTGGTCACGCAAAAACAGCTCAAGGACTTTTTCAACTCATCAGAGGCGCTGTACGGCAATTTCGCTGATGCGAGTTACCAGGCCTGAGCGGCTTTGAGCCTGAATCACCGACGCTCCCAAGGAACAGGACCCACCCATGACCGATACACAATTAGCCTCACCGCCTGTCACGCCGTCAGAAACGCTTTATCGCAAGGTGCTGCCGCCCGCAAGTCCCGCTCACGTGATTGCCAGCGAAGCCGAGGCGTTGCAAGTGGCGCAGCGGCTCGCAGCGCAATTTAAGCTCGGTGCGCAGGTTCGCGATGTTGAACGGCATCTGCCGTGGCAAGAGCTGGAAGATTGCGCACGCAGCGGATTACTGGCAATCAGGGTGCCCCGTGCCTATGGTGGCGCCGAAGTGTCGTACCTGATGCTGACCCGTGTGGTCGCGATCATCGGCGAGGCCGACGCCTCGATCGGGCAACTGCTGTTGAGCATCATCCTGGCCTGCAGCGTCATTGAGGCGGTGGGCCGCGAGGAACAGAAACAGTTGTTCTTCAGCAAGATCGTTCAGGGCTATCGCTGGGGTAACGGTCATGCCGAAGGCGGCAGTCTGCCGGCCGGCACCACGCGCACCCAAATAACCCGAGAAGGCGATCACTACCGGGTCAACGGCGCCAAGGCTTACTCCACCGGCGCGTTGTTTTCGCAGTTGATTTCCATAGGTTGCGTGGACGAGAACGGCCTGTCGAAAACCGCCGTGCTGGACCGCCATTCGCCGGGCTTGAGCATCATCGATGACTGGGACGGCTTCGGCCAACGCACCACGGCCAGCGGCACGCTGCTGCTGGACAACGTACGCGTCGAGCACAGTCATGTGCTGGACACCGAGCAGGGCAAAACCTGCGCCAATACCTACGGCATTCCCGATTTATTCCACAGCGCGCTGGACCTGGGCATCGCCCGCGCAGCCTTCAACGACACCCTTGATTACGTGCGCAACCATGCCCGACCTTATGCTCGCACTGGCGTGACGGCGGTCGAGCAAGACCCGTATGTGTTGGAAATCATCGGCGATTTGCACACGCGGATTCATGCCGGCGAAGCGGTGCTGGAGCAAGCGGCGGCGTTGTTCGACCAGGTCACCGCAGAACACGGCCCGGGGCCTTCAGCCAAAGTCTCGTCGGCGTTAGCCGTGGCTAAGATCCTCACCACCGAGGCGGCGCTGCTTGCCAGCAACAAGTTGTTCCAGCTCGGCGGCGCCAGCTCCACGCGCCTGGAATACGGTTTCGACCGTCACTGGCGCAACGCCCGCACCCACACGGTTCACGACCCTGTGGCCTGGAAATTCAACTTGATCGGTAAATACCACTTGCTCGGCCAGGACTCAGACAAACACCCGACTGCGTAAATGCCGCCGAAGGCTGCGATTGCAGTCTGCCTGACTGGCTGGCGTCGCAGCCTTCGGCAACGCCTAGCCCACTCGCTCGGCACAACAATAAGGAAACCACCACACCTAGACAGCACTTCACCCCGCACAAAAAACCACCTTTATTTGCCAGGCTAGAATCAGCCAGCGTCGAATCACTCCTGCACCCACAGCCAAGAATGCAGAAGCAATACCAGGCACACATCTATGTCTTCACTTCAGTCCAGACGTCATACCTTGGGCGTTGTATTTTCCATGGGCGCCGTCAGTCTTGCGCCCATCGACTCTGCCAAAGCTGAAACCGATTACGAGAAAGACCGTCTTGAAACCGTTGTCGTGACGGGCTCGCGGGTCGAAACGACCGCCCTCAAAGCCTTGGCTCCTGTGCAATTGATCAAAGGCGATGCACTGCGCGCCACAGGTGCCAGCGATCTGCGCCGGGCGCTGTCGCAGGTCGCGCCGTCCTATATCAACATCAACAGCAACGGTGGCGCCCTGTCCAAAAACGTCGGAGGCTCTTCCCTGCGCGGGCTGTCGGGTAACCAGGTATTGGTGCTGGTCAACGGCAAACGTCGGCACGGCACCTCGATGATCAACAACAGCGGCGGCGCTACCTTGGGATCATCCGCTGCCGATTTGGGCTTGATTCCGATCTCGGCGGTCGAACGCGTCGAGGTACTGACCGATGGCGCCGCCGCGCAATACGGTTCGGACGCGATTGCCGGGGTGATCAACGTCATCCTCAAATCGGCGTCTTCGGGCGGTTCGGCAGACGTTTCATATGGCGAGTACAACCATGACGTGTCCAAGGTCGGCAATCTGGGCGATGCCGGTGCGACCTATACCGGTGGCTTGAACTCCGGGTTTGCACTGGGGGAGAACGGCGGCTTTGCCAACCTGAGCCTGTCGTACCTGAAAACCGGCGACAGCCACACCGTCGGACCGTGGAAACAACCCACGCAATCGATCTGGCAAATCTACGCCGACCCCAACGACCCACGAGAGGCCAGCGCCAATCGTAACGTGCCGGAAAACTACGAGGTGGTGCCCATCCAGGAAAGCACCAGCTTCGCCTATAACCTTGGCCTGCCGCTGGACGACAACCTGTCGCTGTATTCCTTCGCCACCTACAGCCCGCGCACCTCGGAAGCCAAAGGCTCGTTTCGCTCCGAGACCAACGCGACATCCAACGTCATTACCACGCCGGGCGGCTACAGCTCGCGCTTGCAAACCAAGGAAGACGACCTACAGCTCAACCTGGGGATCAAGGCCCAAGACATTCTTGGCTGGAGTTGGGACGCCGGGTTGAGCTACGGCCAAAACCGCGCCGACATCAACATTCTCAACACCACCAACCCCTCGTTCGGCGCGCTGTTGCCGTTGCAGAACATGCACGCCGGTGATCTGAAGTTTTCCGAAAGTATCCTCTCGCTGTCGGGCCAGCGGGCGTTCGACACCCGGTTGTTCGACGCGCCGCTGAACGTGACAGTGGGCACCGAGTATCGCTACGACAGCCTTGAGTTGGGTGCGGGCGAGTATTACTCGTATGCCGGTGGCGGCTATCGTTACCCCGACGATTACCCGGCCGTGAACCTGCGCGGCAAACTGGCCGGTGCGGGCTCGGCGTTCCTGACGGGTTTCAGCCCGCAGTTCGAATTCGATGAGTCGCGGCACAACACCGCGTATTACGTCGACTTCTCGCAAAAAATAACCTCCAAGTGGGACACCGGCCTGGCGGTGCGCTACGAGGACTACTCGGACTTCGGCTCGGCGGTGGCGGGCAAGTTTTCCAACCGCTATCAGTTCAACGATCAGGTGGCATTGCGCGGGACCTTGAGCAACGGGTTCCGTGCGCCGTCGCTGGCCGAACAGAACTACCAAAGCGCAACGGTGCAGCCGGTCAACGATCCGATCACCAACACCTCGTACATTTCCTATTACTACGACACCCTGCGCCCGGACTCAGCCGCCGCCCAGGCGCTGGGCGCTAAAAAACTCAAGCCGGAGAAATCCACCAACGTCAGTTTTGGCCTGGTGTTCACCCCTACCGACCGGCTTTCGGCATCGATTGACGTGTATCAGATCGACATCCGCGACCGGATCTTTCTCACCGGCGCCTTCAACGGCTTCAACAATGCCGCCGTGGCGCAAGCACTGACCAACGCCGGACTGACCAGCCAGCAGCAAGTGCGTTATTTCACCAACTTCGGCGACACCCAGACCCGAGGCATTGAGCTGAAGGTCGACTATGACGCCGATTACGATCAGTACGGTCGCGCGCACTGGGGCTTGTCCTATGCACGCAACAAGAACGAGGTGAAAAGCGTCGACGATCCGGCGGTATTGACCAACGCCGGGCTCAGTCTGTTGGATCGCGAGCGCATTACCCTGCTGGAACAAGCCCTGCCGCAAAACATCGTGCGCGGTTCGCTCGACTGGCAATTGGGCAGGTTTCAGGTGCAGTTGACCGAGCATTACTACTCCAAAACCCGCGCCGTGAACAACGTGCTCAATCGCGCCCAGGACTCGACCACCAGCGACTCGTTCATCACCGATGCCAGCCTCAGTTATCTGGTGACCGACAACGTGAAGGCGACGTTGGGCGCCAATAACCTGTTCAACAAACGTGCGCCAGACCAGCCCGACACCCTGGCCTCGACCATCAACCATGAGGACCCTTACGCCAATCGCAACACACCGTATGGCATTGGCGGCGGGTTCTATTACGCACGCGTGAGTTACGACTGGTAAGCGGTGGTCGCGCCAGCTCACCGAACAGCGCCTCACCCCGCCCCGCCTGAGCGAGCTTGCTGGCACAGGTGGGGCGGGTGTTACGCAACAACAACATCAGTAGAGGATGGACCTGCATGGTTACGCGACGCACATTTCTTGGCTATTCGCTGGCATCCACAGCAGCCTTTGGCTTGCTCGGGCAACGCCTGACCTTTGCTGACAGCCCCGGTGGGACGTTGATCATCGCGCAAAACCCCGAGCCGACCGTGTTGACCACCGGCCTGACCACGGCGCCGGCAACCCAATTGATTTCGCCCAAGCTCTTCGATGGCCTGTTGTATCTGAGCCCAACCAACGGCCCGCAGCCGCAGCTTGCCGAAAGCTGGAGCTTTAGCCCCGATGGCCTGCAAGTCACCTTCAAGTTGCGCGCCGGCGTGCTCTGGCATGACGGCCAGCCGTTCACCTCGGAGGATGTCGCTTTCTCGGTCATGCAGGTGTGGAAGAAATACAGCTCACGCGGCCGCTCGGCGTTCCCCAACGTGCAAAGCGTCGAGACCCCGGACCCATTGACTGCCGTGTGGAACCTGTCCAAACCCACGCCCTACCTGCTCAGTGCCTTGAATGCCCGGGACTCTCAAGTATTGCCGCGTCATCTGTATGCCGGGACCGACATCCTGAATAACCCGGCCAATACCGCGCCGGTCGGCACCGGACCGTTTCGCCTCAAGGAGTGGGTGCGCGGCAATTACCTGACCCTGGAGCGCAACCCCCATTACTGGCAGTCCGGCAAGCCGCTTCTTGATCAAGTGGTCTACCGGTTTATCGCCGATCCCTCGTCGGTGTCGGCGGCACTGGAGACCGGCGCGGTGCATGTCGCCTATGCCGACACCCTCTCCAACAGCGAAATCAAGCGGCTGAAAAACAACCCTGCCCTGACTGTCTACGATCAACTGAACACTTATGGCGGCACAGGCATCATGGCCTTGGAGTTCAACCTACAGCGCCCGGAATTCCAGGACATACGAGTGCGTCAGGCGTTCGCTCACGCGATCGACAAGGAATTCATTCTCAAGAACATCCTGCTGGGCCAGGGCACCACCGCCGATTCGCCGATCCCCAAAAACTTCCCGCAGTTCTACAGCGCCGATGTGCCGCACTACCCGTTCGATCTCAAGCGCGCCGAAGCGCTGCTGGAAGCCGCAGGGCTGAAGAAGGACAAGGACGGCATTCGCCTGCGAATCAAAAACGACCCCAGCCCTTCGGCGGTGTACCAGCAGACCGCGAACTTTCTGCGCAGCACCTTTGCCAAAATCGGCGTCAAGCTGGAGATTCGCAATCAGGACTATGCGCAATTTATCGACCGCATCTACGGCCGCTACGATTTCGACACAAATCTGTCGCCAGCCTCCACCGCGCCGGACCCAGCCATCGGTTTGCAGCGCTTTTACTGGTCGCGGAACATTCAGTCGGGCGTGGCCTATTCCAACGCCACTCACTACTCAAACCCCGAAGTCGACGGCTTGCTGGAACAGGCCCAGGTCGACAACGACCCTAAACATCGTTGGGAGCTCTACCACCAGGTACAGACAAAAGTGTTGGAGGACTTGCCGCGTATTCCGATCATTTCCAGCGAAGACGCGCTGCTGGCACGCACTACCGTGCTTAACCTGACGGACTCCACTGGCGGTGGCTTCATCGGCAATCTGTCTGAAGTGCGCTTGGGCTAACGCGGCACCAGTTGCCGCAACGCGTGCGCCTTGAGCAGCAACTCCAGCAATTGGCGCAGATCGCCTTTGGCAAGGTGCGGCAATTGCTGGTTGATGCCTTGTACATCGAAGGCGGTCTTGCGGTGTTGTAGCCAAGTGATTACCGGCAACAAGACAGCGGGGATTTCAGTGTCCAGCGTGACGCGTTCGCGCCAATCCTGGTCCAGCGCCGTGACCTGAAGTCGAAGACGCGCAACGGCGTTCTCCGACATTGAGCGCGGCTGCGCTGCAAGTTCATGCCAATCGAGTCGCGAACCGGGGACCCGCAACAAGTCAGTGCTGTCTACCGACGGTGCCGAGTTCCAGCTCAAAATTGGCGTTTCTGCGTGCTGCGTCAACTGCGCCGCCAGCTCCCTGAGCAACGACTTCAGGCGAGGCGTGTGCGCCTCGATTTCGCCATACAACGGTAAGCGCCAACGCGCGTCGCCGAGCAACCATGGCTTCAACCAACCCAGCAATGCCTGCGCCAGCACGGGCGGCCGAATGACAATACTCAGCGACAACGAGGGTTCTGACGCTTGCGTTCGATGCCAGGTGCCACGCGGCAAATACAGCACCGACCCGGGCCGCATGTCGTGTGCTTCAAACGCAACCTGCGATGGGTCCGGGAACCCCTCGCGCGCCTGTTCGTAAAGGTTTTCCACGGCCACCATGTCTGGCCCGAATTGCGCCCCGTAAGGCAACTCGATCTCGGTCATTGGCGCCACATGAAAGGTCTTGCGACCCAGTAGCTGAATCGAGATCACCTCTTCGGCGTCGTAGTGACAGGACACGCCGTCGTCTCCGGGCGAGGCGAAAGCGCTAAGACGGGCGCTGCCTTCAACAACGCCCAACTCGCGCTCTAACTGGCGCAAAAACGCCGTAGCCCCAGGCAGACTGCCAGCAATGTCTTGCAGAAACACGGTAAGCCCCAACCGCAGAAGGCTTGCCGCGTTGGCGTGGCTGTCGAACGTCTGTGGCGAACGTAAGCCGCGACCAAACGACAGCGGCCCACGGTAACGGTCGGCCAGTTGCTCCGGCGTTTTGAGCAGTGGTTGTTGAAACAGGCCGGGTAATCTCGTCAAGGCGCCGTGTTTGACCTTGATCGCAGCCGGCCAACCCTCCCCTTCGACCTTGAGCCCATCGATGCCAAACAGTTGATTGAGTAGCGTCATTTCAGCCATTGCGTGCTACAGCGGCGCGTACCAGTGGAATCACATCCCGCCCGAAAACCAGGGTGTCGGGCAGCGGATCGAAACCGCGAATCAAGAATTTATCGACACCCAGCTTGTGGTATTCCAGCAGCGCATCGGTCACTTGTTCCGGCGTACCGACCAATGCGGTGGAGTTGCCATGGGCGCCCGTGACGGCCGCAAACTCGGTCCATAGCCGCTGATCCAGCACCGCGCCTTGCGCGGCGGCCTCGCGCAGGCGCTGCGAACCGACGTTTTGATGCAAGGCCGGTGCGGCCGGGTATTTTTCCCGTGCGGCGGCCAACAACTCGCGACTGCGGGCCCACGCTGCATCTTCGGTATCGGCCACCAACGGTCGAAACGCCAGCAAAAACTTGATCTGATCCTCACGCCCGTATTTGGCCGCCGCCTTGCGCACGTTGGCGATGGTCTCGGCCGTTTGCGCCAGTGATTCGCCCCACAGTGCATAGACTTCAGCGTGCTGCCCCGCCACCTCGAACGCCGCCGCCGAAGATCCACCGAAAAAGATCGGCACACCGGACGCACGCCAGGGTTTGACGGTGGAGAGCGCGCCTTTGACCCGGTAGTAATCGCCGTGATGATCGAACGGCTGATCGCTGTGCCAGACCTTCTTGACCACCGTCAGGTACTCGGCGGTACGCGCATAGCGCTCGTCATGGGCCAGAAAATCGCCGTCGCGTTGTTGATCGATGTCGGTTCCGCCACTGATCACATGCACCGCCAGCCGTCCTTCGCTGAATTGATCCAGGGTTGCCAACTGCCGCGCTGCGACCGTCGGCGCCACGAAACCGGGCCGGTGCGCGAGCATCACTCCCAGGCGCTCGGTGTTGTGCAGCACGTAGGCGGCGATCTGGTTGTTGTCCGGCCAGGTCGAGAAGCTGCCGATCAGCAGGCGGTCAAAACCGTTGGCCTCGGCGGTATGGGCCATGCGCTTGATATAGGCCTTATCGATGATCGGTCCAGTGGCTTCGATCACCTCTGCGCCGCTGCGGCTGCTGGTGTGGCCGATGAATTCCAGACTCATGGTCTGCTCCTGATGAGGGTTGAAGGGCGCGTTACAGACGCAAGCCTGCCTGCTTGAGCAGCGGCAGGATTCGCTCACCGAAATGCGCCAGGTCGACAGCGAAGTCATGGAAGTTCAGTTGCACACCGTCGATGCCGGCCGCCTTGAGTGCCACCAGTTGCTCGACCACTTGCTCCGGCGTGCCGACGATCTCAATGTTGCCGCCCAGACCGAGCCCGGTATTGCGCGAGCCTTCTGCGCGTCCACGCCAGGCATGGGCATCGCTGGCATAAGCCTTGTGGTTGCCAAAAGCGCCCTCAACCTTATTCCCGACAATCGCCTCCAGGTAATCCTGGGTCTCTTGTTCGGTGTCGCGGCTGACGATGATCGGATTGATGATCGTGCATACCTCACGCCCGAACTGACGGGCCCGCGCCTTGATTTTCTGTACATGCGCAGGGATGTCTTCCAGGGTTTCGCGAATCCCGGAACCCGACGAGTTGGTGATGAACACCAGGTCTGACTGGCCGCTGGCAAAGTCGATACCGGCCTGCGATCCGGTGGCCGTCACCAACACCGGGCGCCCGTACAACGGCTTGGGCGTGATGAAGCCGTCTTTTATCTTCCAGCCGTGTTGGCCTTCGTACGTGAAGTTCTCGTCGCTGCTCCACAGGGTATTGAGCACATCGAACAGCTCCGATGTCAGTTGATAGCGCTGGTCATGTTCGATCTGCGGGTGGCCGAACATCTCATGCTCGACAGGGCGATGGCCGGTCACGATGTTGATGCCCCAACGACCTTTCGCGATATGGTCGAAGGTCGCGCCGTATTTAGCGATGTGCAGCGGGTGCAACGGGCCGTACAGCACATGGATGGTCGAGATCAGAATGATGCTGTGGGTGATGGCTGCCATTGCGCCCACGGCAATGAACGAATCCAGCGACGCCTCACCGTCGTAGCCGCCCTTGGGCAACCACTGCGTGCGGCTGAAGGCCAGATCGAAACCCAGCGCTTCGGCTTGCTGCACGATCTTCGCGTTGTAGTCGAATGTCCAGGTGTTGGAGGTCGGGTGATTGGTCAGGCGAATGTCCTGCATGTTGAGAAACACGCCCAGCAGCAACGGTTGCTTGAGGGCCTTGCTCAACGGGCTGTCGGGATAGTCCAGCGGCGTCGTAAATGCGGAACGTTCAAACGTAGAATCGAGCTGTGGCTGAGCCATTTCGGTGTCCTTTTTTAGGCGAATGAAAGGCTGGGGCGGGCAAGCCTGCAATGGCCTGCCCGCCACCGCGATTACCAGAAGTAGTCGAGTCGTGCGTAGTAGTAGCCACCGTCCACGCCGTAGGGCGAATACCAGCTATAGGCCGGGTTATCGACGGGCATGAAGTAATAAAGCTTGGCTTGCTCGGTGAGCTGTTCCGGGCGTTCGTTGAAGAGGTTCAAGCCACCCACCGACACCTTGAGCGAATCGCTGATGTTGTAGCCCACGTCCAGGTCGGTGATGAATGCCGACTTGACCTTCTCGTCGCGGTTGGGGTTGTAGTAGCTCTTGCCAGTCACCGGCGAGTAGCGGGTTTCCTTGAGCGAGACCTCGAAATCATCGATGTACCAGGTGTGCGACAGCGCGGTCTTGTTCTTCGGGAACGCGCTGGTCAGGTTGCCCTGCTTGTCGCGCCCGAGCACTTGCACCCCGGTGCCGGCCAACGAATCGGGCTCCTTGATGCTGCGGATTTCCTGCAGGCTTTGGGTGCTGGTCAATGTCCATTTGCCGCGACCATAGGGGCCGTAATCGGTACGGTAATCAGCCACCAGATCGATACCGCGGGTGCGGGTGTCGGCCAGGTTGCCGTAGTAGGCGACGCTTTGGTTGGTGTCCAGGCCAGCGTTGGCCAACAAGGCGGCAATATTCGGGTCGGTGACGCCGCTCAACGAACTGGTCTGCAGAATGCGATCCTTGATGTCGATCTGGTAGAAATCCACCGTGACGTCGAGGTTCTTGGCAGGTGTAGCCACGAATCCGACGCTGTAGTTGCGCGACTTCTCAGGCTTGAGTTTCTCGGAGCCCAAGGCTGCAGCCGTCGCCGAACCCGGTACCGCGTAATTGGTCACGGCCTGGTACAGCACGCCGGTGACAGGGTTAGCATTCCATGCCGAAGTGCTGGAGGAAAAGTGCTGTTGTTGCAACGATGGCGCACGGAAACCGTTGTTGATGGCGCCGCGCACAGCGAAAGTTGGGGTCAGCTGATAACGCGTGGACAGCTTGCCGCTGGTGGTGTCGCCAACATCGCTGTAATGCTCGAAACGCCCCGCCAGGCTCGCCTCCCATTTGTCGGTCAGCTTCTGCGTGAAATCGATGTAGCCTGCGGTGTTACTGCGATCCCAACTGCCTTCGGCCTCGGGGCTGAAACCGCCCCAACCGGCCGAACCCGAACTGGGCCGTTTACCCGCATTCGGCGAGCCTGCCGGGTAGATGTAGCCACCATCGGCATAGGATGCGTATTCGCCCTTGCGAATCTGGTAGCCATCGACCCGGTACTCGATCCCGCTCGCCACGTGCAGCGGGTTGGCGAACAAGCCGGTGTCAAACGAGCGATTGATGTCGAGGTTGTTGGTCCATTGGCTGAAAATCGCTTCGCCGTTGTCGATGTCGGTCGGGCTCGACGGCCCGAACGAGGCATTCAGCGAATCGTCGTTGTGGTAGTGAACGTCGTTGCGGCCGTAGCTGGTCGACAGGTCCCAATCCCAACCGAGCACGTCCTGGCCCTTGATACCGAACACGCCTTGCAGGTCATCCTCGACCGAGCGGAATTTAGGCAGGAAACCATCCGGGTAGATTTCCGGAATGTTTTGTGCGGAGTTGGCTGTACGGTATGTGCCAAAGCCTGTCGAGTCACGGTGGCTGAAGGTGGAGAACGAGTAGAAATCCAGCGCGTCGTTGAGCGGCAGTTCGGCGTTGTAGGCAAAGTTATAGGTCTGCGCCCGAGGCTGGCCCATGATTTGCCGGTTGCGGCTGTCGCCAAACTCTCGCGGATCGTTACCGGAATAGATTTTCGTGCGGTCCGGTACAGCACCGGCGACGTTGCTGGTTTCCTGAACCTTGATGTCGCCACTGAGATTGAAAAAACCGTCGTTGGGCAATTCAAAACCCTGGTTGATCAGGCTTTCTCCGGTGGCACCGTAGTTACCCTTGTGGCCTTCTCGCTGTCCGTATTGACCGTAGATCGCTGTCGCCTGCCCGCCACTGTTATTGCGCTTGAGGATGATATTGATCACGCCTGCGATGGCGTCGGAACCGTATTGAGCGGCGGCACCGTCGCGCAGCACTTCAATGTGATCGACGGCGCTGACCGGAATCAGATCCAAATCGACTGGCGACTGGCCGTTGGAGGTCGAGGATGATTGATGGAATATCTGCGCGGTGTTGTGCCGACGCTTACCGTTGACCAGAACCAACACCGAGTTACCGCCCAGGCCACGCAGGGTCGCCGACTTCACGGCGATACCGGTCGCGCCGGTGAACCCCGCATCGTTGGTATACGAGGGCACTTGTGCGGCCAATGCGTCACGCAGGTTCTGCTTGCCTGAACGGGCCAGGTCGTCGGCACTGATCACATCAATCGGCGCAAGGCTTTGCGCAACGGTGCGCTTCTCGGCCCGAGACCCCGTCACTACCACGGTTTCAAGTGCATCGTCGCCGTTACCGGATTGGGCCGCATTACGTGCGCCGGTTGAATCGTCGGCGAGCACTGCAGCACTGCCACACAGTGTCATCACACCAATCGACACCATCAATCCGAGGGGCGAGCGTGGGGTATTTAAACGAGCATTCATGCGACTACCTGCAAAAAATCAATTTATTGCTGGCGTGGTGGACGTTCCTGGCCATCGAACAAGGATTATGAAAAAGCGGTACCTGGTGGGGTCTTGCGCGTTAGGGGTACTAGCGAACATTGGGTTGAAACATGTAACCGACTTATCAGGGCTTAGAAAACCAAACCCTCTCGAAGGTGCGTGGTGGTTTCATTCAAATAAAAGTCGCCCACCACCCTGGCTTTATGCAAGAGCGGATTGTGATTTAACACGGTACGTATGTTGCGCCAGTGCCGATCAAAATTATATTTACGCGAAGTGGCTGAACCGCCACCCACTTCGAACAGTACCTCGGCCGAACGCAACGCAAGTTTGGCGACCACCACTTGCATTTGCGCATTACTGATCGAGGCTTTTATCAACTGTTGATCCAATGTGTCGGCGTCGGTAAACAGTGCGACCGAACTGTCACCCAGGATGCGTGCAGTCTCAGCGATCAAGGCATCCACCGCGTAGGCATTGGCGGCAATTTCGCCGACCACCTGTTGCACGAATTGATCGTCACGGGCGATATCGGCCGGGCTGTGCATCGCCGCTCGCGCCTGATTGCGCACGTAACCGATAGCATCTTCGCGGATATTGCGCACCACACCGGCAGCGCAGGCCGCCAAGTGCAATTGACGCAACGTTGAGCAGTGGCGCCCGACATCGGCGTTATGGCTGCGGGTTTTGACTTCGCTGGCCAGCACCTGGACGTTGTCCAGTAAAACACCACCGCTGGCGGTCAGGCGCTGGCCCATGCCGTCCCAGTCATCCAGTACGTTGATGCCTGGGCGATCCGCTGGCAACAGCACGGAGATCAGTTGTCCGCTGTCGTCGGTGGCAGAAAAGGACAGAAAATCGGCGTACGCCGAGCCTGTGGCGTACCACTTCTTGCCGTTCAAACGGTAGCTGTCGCCGTCTCGGGTCAGCCGCGTGAGGATTGTGCCCAATGGTGCGCCGACTTCGGTGTGGGCCCCGGCAAACAATTTGCCGTCCAGGATCTTGCTGACGTAATCACGCTTCTCCGCACTGTCAGGGCTGTGGATCACCGCTTCGCTAAAATTGAAATGCGAGCGCAACGCGTGCGCCACATTAGGGTCGGCACTGGCCAGGGTGCTAATCAGTTCGATGTAATCACTGACGCTGCCGCCAGGTCCGCCCAATTCACGCGGAATCCGCAACGCACCAAGCCCCGCCTCGCTAAGCTGCCCAAAGGCTTCAAACGGTAATTCTCGTTCGAGATCACGGGTCGATGCGCCTTTGGCAATCTCCTCGACCAATGCGGGTATGCGCCCCAGCAGGCGTTGCAGGATGTCTGAGGATGAAGTGTCGAATTGGGTTGAGCCAACATCAATAAAGTGATTGAGCGCCACAATTGCCTCATCTAACTAATTAAGAAACCCATCAAGGAAAATGATCCATCACTGTTTGACAGACCCTATAACTTTTAAGAATAAAAATTCGCTGTCTAACGGGATTTAACTGACAGGTTGCCGACAGTAATCATCCGTCACCAACGCGTCAATCACCTAGACTTAGCAGGCGTATATCTTTTTTATCTATGCTTAGATAAACACAAACGCATAACGTTATTACTTTTTCCGTCATTGACAAAGGTTATAAGCAAACCGTTAATAGCGCCGCACTTGATGAGAATATTCAATGAAGATACTGCGGACATTAAGCAACGCACTCTGGCGCACCTTGTTGCACACTCTGCCCACCATGCTGGGTATTCTTCTGATTAACTTCCTGCTGCTGCAATTGGCGCCGGGCGATGCGGCAGATGTGATGGCCGGCGAGTCTGGCTCGGCCACCCAAGAAAGCCTCGCCGCGTTGCGCAGCCAGTTTGGTCTGGACCAATCGATTCCCCTCCAGCTCTGGCATTACTTGAGCAACCTGGCGCACCTCAATCTCGGCTATTCAGCTCGCTATGGCTCGTCGGTCCAGGCGTTGATCTCGCAACGTCTGGGCACCACGCTGACACTGATGCTGCTCGCCTTGTTTTTCTCGTTATTGCTGGGTATCGCGCTGGGCATGCTCATGGCCAAATGGCACGGTCGCTGGCCTGACCGGCTGTTGTCGGTGTGTTCGCAGTTCTTCTATTCAGTCCCGGGTTTCTGGATCGGCCTGATGCTGATCGTGGTGTTTTCAGTCAAGTTGGCGTGGCTTCCCACGGGCGGCGCAGGCACCATCGGTGCCGATTTACACGGTTGGCCGGCAATCCTCGACACCTTGCGTTATATGGCGCTCCCGGCCAGTTCACTGGCGCTGATCTACATCGCGATCTATGCCCGCCTGACCCGTGCCTCGATGCTCGAAGCGGGCGCCCAGGATTACGTGCGCACGGCTGCGGCCAAGGGCCTTTCACCTTGGGTGATTACCTTTAAACATGTGTTGCGCAATGCACTGCTGCCCATCACCACCATGGCCGGTCTGCACTTTGGCGGCATGCTCGGTGGCGCGGTGGTGATTGAAACCGTGTTCAGCTTGCCCGGTTTGGGTCGGCTGGCGTATGACGCGGTCATGGCCCGGGATTACAACGTGCTGCTGGGCATCCTGTTGATCTCGTCGCTGCTGGTGATCATTACCAACGTGTTGGTGGACTTGCTGCAAACCTGGCTCGACCCGCGCATCCGGAGTCGTCGATGAGCGGGCAGCGCAGCCCTGCGCTGCGACGTTTTGTGCGTAACCCGACGGCATTGGCCGGGCTGGTTTTTCTGATCGTAATCACCCTGCTGGCGCTGACGGCCCCGTTGCTTTATCCGGGGGACCCGCTCGACATGGAAGCCGATGCGCTGCTATGGCCTGGACAAGACTGGCACTATCCGTTGGGCACCGATGCATTGGGTCGCGACGTGATGGCCGGGGTCGTACATGGCGGGCGCGTATCGCTGCTGGTAGGGATTCTTGCCAGCCTGTTCGGCGTATTGCTGGGCCTGAGCATTGGCGCCATGGCCGGTTATTTCGGCGGCAAAATCGACTATGCGTTGCAGCGCCTGATCGAGATTTTCCAGACCATGCCCAGCTTCGTGCTGCTGGTTGCACTGGTGGCGATTGCCCAGCCTTCGGTGTCGACCTTGATCTTTGCCATCGGTGTTATTTCCTGGCCTACGGTTGCGCGTCTGGTGCGTGCCGAAGTGCGCTCGATTCGTGAGCGCGAATATATCCTCGCCGCTCGTAGCGTCGGCTATACGCACCTGCGGATCATCGTCCTCGAAGTGCTGCCCAACATCCTGCCGACGCTGATCGTCACGGCGTCGATCATGGTCGCCTCGGCCGTGCTGATGGAGTCGGCATTGTCGTTCATGGGCCTGGGCGATCCTAACCAGGTGAGCTGGGGCAGCATGATCGGCAGCGGTCGCGAGCAGATCCGCACCGCCTGGTACCTGACGGCGATCCCTGGTTTTGCGATCTTTCTCACTGTGCTGGCTTTCAACCTGATTGGCGACGGCCTGACCGATGCCTTCAATCCCACTCATGCCCAAGGCCATAAGTGACCTTGGCCCTGCCCCCAACGGAACATCATCATGAGCCTGACTCGACGCCAGTTGCTGGTTTACGCCGGCGCCAGTACCACCCTGTTGCAGTTGACCCCACGATTCTCGTTCGCCGACGACACGCCGGTACGGGGCGGCACGCTGAAAATGCACATCGCCATCGAGCCGCCGATCCTGGTCAACCTAACCCACACCGCGGGCGCCACGGTGTACATCGCTGGCAAGATTACAGAAGGTCTGTTGACCTACGATCTGGACCTCAAACCGCTGCCGCAACTGGCCACCGCCTGGACCGTCAGCGATGACGGCCTTGAGTACACGTTCAGCTTGCGCCAGGGTGTGAAATGGCACGACGGGCAGGATTTCACCGCCGATGACGTGGTGTATTCGTTGCAAACGCTCAAGGCTTCAAACCCACGTGGCCGTGCCACCTTCGCCAACGTGGCCAGCGTTACGGCGATCAATCCCCATTTGGTGCAGCTCAAGCTCAGCAAGCCGGCGCCGTATTTGCTCACCGCGTTGGCCGCCTGTGAATCGCCCATCGTGGCCAAGCACGTCTATGGCCAGGCGCGCCCGGAAACCCATGCCAACGCTACGGCGCCCATCGGGACCGGGCCATTCGTGTTCAAGGAGTGGGTGCGCGGCAGCCATGTGATCCTTGAGCGCAACCCCCATTATTGGGACGCGCCCAAGCCGTATCTGGACCGCATCATCGTGCGTTTCATCGCCGATTCGGCGGCGACGGTCGCGGCACTGGAAGCCGGGGAAATCGATATTTCAACAGGCGGCGTGCCGCTCAGTGACATCGAGCGAATCAAGAGCAATCCACGCTTGAGCATTGAAGACCGCGGCGAACCCTACATCAATGGCATCACCCGCGTGGAGTTCAACTTCGATAACCCGTACCTGCAAAAACATGAGGTGCGAACCGCTATTGCACATGCGATCAACCTTGAGTTCATCCGCAAAACCATCTTCCTGGGCTACGGCAAACCGCTGTATGGGCCGATCAGTCCGGACATGAAAAACTTCTATGCGCCCGATTTGCCGCGCTATGCGTTCGACGTCGCCAAGGCCAACCAGTTGCTGGACGATGCAGGGTATCCGCGCGACGGCAATGGCACTCGCTTCAAGCTCACCCTCGATCCGCTGCCGGGCCCTGAAACCTATCGACGCACCGCTGATTACATTAAACAGGCACTGGCAAAGATTGGTATTGAGGTGACCTTGCGTTCGCAAGACTTCGCCACTTATGTGAAGCGCGTCTACACCGACCGCGATTTCGATTTCACGCTTAATGGCATGAGCAACCTGTTCGACCCCACCGTTGGCGTACAACGACTGTATTGGTCGAAGAACTTCCAGCCCGGCGTGCCGTTTTCCAATGGCGCTCACTACAGCAATCCCAAGGTCGACCAGCTTCTGGAAGCCGCCGCCGTGGAGACCGACGTGCAGAAGCGCTTTGCGTTGTTCGCCCAATTCCAGAAAACCATTGTCGAGGACCTGCCCGATCTGGGCATATCAACCCTGGTCAACCCCATCGTCTACGACAAGCGCGTGAGCAACTTTTTTGTCGGGGCCGAGGGTCTGGGCAGTAATGCGGCAGAGATTTACATCAAGGCTTGATTCTCAAGCAAAAAAACAGGTTGTCCCCTGCCAGAGGAACAACCTGTAAAAACCTCTATAGAACAATGATTTAGAGCCTGTTTAAGCCTTGCCCGCAAGAAGCGTCGGAACCTCCAACGCCTCTTGCGCGACTCAACCTCACTCGCTGGCAAGCTTGCAACGCCTCACGCCCTGATCACTTGGCGGTCATCACCGACAACTTGGTAATCCCCGCCCGCTCGATCGAGGCCATGGCCCGTGCCACTTCGCCATAGTTCACCCCGTTGTCGGCCTGCAACTGCACGCGCACGTCGGGGTTCTTGTCCTTGGCGGCCTTGAGGTTGATTTCCAATAGGTCCGGCTGCACTTCGTCCTTGTTGATGAACAGCTTGCCCTTGTCGTCGATGCTCACCACCAACGGGTCTTTCTGCTCCAGCGGCGCAACCGCTTCGGTCTTGGGCAGGTTGATCGGGATCGAGTTGGTTAGCAGCGGCGCGGTCACGATGAACACCACCAGCAGCACCAGCATCACGTCCACCAATGGGGTGACGTTGATCTCGCTCAGCACTTCATCGCTG
>NZ_DASWOT010000032.1:0-25156 GCF_036404235.1 Pseudomonas sp. | reverse complement strand
GCAAGCCGTTGCGCGTTATTACGGCGTTGAAGCCAATCGAGTGTTCCTGGGCAACGGTTCTGACGAGGTGCTCGCCCACGCATACAACGCCTTTTTCAAGCACGACAAACCGCTGCTGTTTCCGGATATCAGCTACAGCTTCTATCCCGTGTATTGCGGCCTGTATGGCGTTGAGTACGACACGGTGCCGCTGGATGAGCACTTTCAGATTCGTGTCGAGGATTACGCACGGCCTAACGGCGGCATCATTTTTCCTAACCCGAATGCGCCAACGGGTCGTCTGTTAGCGCTGGAGGCGGTCGAGCAGATCATCAAGGCCAATCCGGACTCAGTGGTCATCGTCGACGAGGCTTACATCGATTTTGGCGGCGAGACTGCAATCACGCTGGTCGACCGTTACCCTAATCTGTTGGTGACTCAGACGCTGTCCAAATCCCGCTCACTGGCGGGCCTGCGTGTGGGGCTTGCAGTCGGGCATCCGGATTTGATCGAAGCGTTGGAGCGGGTCAAGAACAGCTTCAACTCTTACCCGCTGGACCGTATCGCTATCGTCGGTGCGGCGGCTGCGTTCGATGATCGCGACTATTTCGACAAGACCTGCAAAGCGGTTATCGCGAGTCGCGAAACACTGGTGCGGCAATTGAAGGAGAAGGGCTTTGAGGTGCTGCCGTCGGCGGCCAACTTCATCTTCGCTCGTCATCCGAAACACGATGCGGCGGGATTGGCTGCGAAAGTACGCGAGCAGGGCGTAATCGTTCGCCACTTCAAACAGTCGCGCATTGCGCAGTTCCTGCGAATTTCCATCGGCACGCCTGAGCAGAATCAGGCGCTGGTGGATGCGTTGGGTGATTTGTAACCGAAGTTAAGCCAAATCCTGTAGGAGCGAATTCATTCGCGAGGCGGCATGACTGGCACGCCGAAGAATCTCTCGCCAACAAGTTGGCTCCTACAGGGCGGCGTGTCAGTCAATCCTCTGCTGCGGGCGCCGCAGTTGCTTGTGGCGGACGCAAACCTACCTCAGCCATCAGCTTCAACTCTTTGCCGTTGCGCATGACCTGGATCGCAATCTTCTCGGTCGGCTTGGTGCGTGCCACCTGGTTCATCGAGCGACGGCCGTCGCCCGCCGGTTCGCCGTTGATGCTCAAAATGACATCGCCTAACTGCAAACCGGCTTTTTGCGCCGGGCCGTCACGGAAAATCCCGGCGACCACAATCCCTGGGCGATCCTTCAGGCCGAAGGACTCTGCCAATTCCTGGGTCAGTGGTTGAACTTCAATGCCCAACCAGCCACGAATAACCTGTCCGTGTTCGATGATCGACTTCATCACCTCTAGCGCCAGTTTGGTGGGAATGGCAAAGCCGATGCCTTGCGAACCGCCAGATTTGGAGAATATCGCGGTGTTGATCCCGGTCAGGTTGCCGCTTGCATCGACCAGCGCGCCGCCTGAGTTGCCGGGATTGATGGCGGCGTCTGTCTGAATGAAGTCTTCGTAGGTATTGAGGCCCAACTGATTACGGCCAGTGGCGCTGATGATGCCCATGGTTACGGTTTGGCCAACGCCGAACGGGTTACCGATGGCCAGCGCGACATCGCCGATACGAATGCTGTCGGAGCTACCCAGGGTGATTGCGGGCAGGTTCTTCAGGTCGATCTTCAGTACCGCAAGATCGGTTTCCGGATCGCTGCCAATGACGCGCGCGATGGTTTCGCGACCATCTTTGAGGGCCACGACGATCTGATCGGCACCCGAGGTGACGTGGTTATTGGTCAACAAGTAGCCCTCGGGGCTCATGATCACCGCAGAGCCGAGGCTGGACTCCATGCGCTTTTGCTTGGGTAGGTTGTCGCCGAAGAAGCGCCGAAACTGCGGGTCTTCAAACAACGGATGGTTGGGTTTGTTATTGACCATCTTGGTCGTGTAGAGGTTGGCCACGGCAGGCGCCGCGCTGCTCACCGCGTCGGCATATGACACCGGACCCTGCTGAGGTTTTGAGGTTTGCGGCGCTTGTTGCAAGTTGACATCCTGACTCGGAAGTCCGACCCATTGCGGGTAACGTTGGATAACCAGTAAAGCGATCAGCACACCCGCGAGCAATGGCCAACCGAGAAAACGCAGCGCTTTGAACATTGAGCAAAGTCCTGAGGGTGGCAGCGCAGCAACTTTGGGTCTCGCCTGCGCCATAATGGCGGGCATTATACGAGGACCGAGATGGTCTGAATTGCCTATTTAGGAGTCTTTTATGGCTGTCGCACTGAGCACCTTGGTGGAAGAAGCGGACCGCTATCTAAACAGTGTGCGTATTCAGGATTATTGCCCTAATGGTTTGCAGGTCGAGGGACGTGCGCAGGTCACACGTATCGTCAGCGGCGTTACGGCCAGCCAGGCATTGTTGGACGCTGCGGTTGAAGCGAATGCCGACTTGATCCTGGTCCATCATGGCTATTTCTGGAAAGGCGAGAACCCTTGTGTCACGGGGATGAAGCAGCGTCGGTTGAAGACGTTGCTCAAACACGACATCAGCCTGCTGGCCTACCATTTGCCTCTGGATGTACACCCAGACGTGGGCAACAACGTGCAATTGGCGCGACAACTGGACATCACTGTGGAAGGGCCGCTTGACCCCGATAACCTGAAAGTCGTCGGTTTGGTTGGCTCGCTCACCGAACCTGTGACTGCGCGTGACTTCGCTCATCGCGTACAGACCGCTTTAGGCCGAGAGCCACTGCTGATAGAAGGCTGCGAGATGATCCGCCGGGTCGGCTGGTGTACCGGTGGCGGTCAGGGCTACATTGATCAGGCCGTGCGTGCGGGTGTCGATCTTTACCTGAGCGGGGAAGCGTCGGAGCAGACGTTTCATAGCGCCCGAGAAAACGGCATCAGCTTTATCGCCGCCGGTCATCATGCGACGGAGCGCTATGGCGTGCAGGCGCTGGGTGATTATCTGGCGCGGCGATTTGCGCTGGAACATTTATTTATCGATTGCCCTAATCCAATCTGAATGCTCCAACGAGAGAGCTATATGGTTAGATCTTTTTGATCTACCGTGCTGACTCAATAGAATTAAGCGCCGTGCTAAAGTGCCCGGCTCGAAAACGGCCCGTTGGCCTTCCATAAAATACGTTATCCCACCGTGAGTAACCATGGTCGACAAACTGACGCATCTGAAACAGCTGGAGGCGGAAAGCATCCACATCATCCGCGAGGTCGCTGCCGAGTTCGACAACCCGGTGATGCTCTACTCCGTCGGTAAAGACTCCGCCGTGATGTTGCATCTGGCGCGCAAGGCGTTTTTTCCCGGTAAGTTGCCATTCCCGGTGATGCATGTCGACACCCAGTGGAAGTTCCAGGAAATGTATCGCTTCCGCGACCGCATGGTCGAAGAAATGGGCCTGGACTTGATCGTGCATGTGAATCCGGAAGGGGTCGCGCAGGGCATCAACCCGCTGACCCACGGCAGTGCCAAGCACACCGACATCATGAAAACCGAAGGCCTCAAGCAAGCCCTCGATAAATACGGTTTCGATGCCGCCTTCGGTGGCGCGCGTCGGGACGAAGAGAAGTCGCGCGCCAAAGAGCGTGTGTATTCCTTCCGCGACACCAAGCACCGCTGGGACCCCAAGAATCAGCGTCCAGAACTGTGGAACGTGTACAACGGCAACGTCAACAAAGGCGAGTCGATCCGCGTGTTTCCGCTCTCCAACTGGACCGAGCTGGATATCTGGCAGTACATCTATCTCGAAAGTATCCCGATTGTGCCGCTGTATTTCGCGGCCGAGCGTGAAGTCATCGAAATGAACGGCACCTGGATCATGATCGACGACGATCGCCTGCGTAATCATCTGAGCGATGAAGACAAGAAGCGCATCGTCAAGAAGAATGTCCGTTTCCGCACGCTGGGCGACTATCCGTTGACGGGTGCTGTCGAGTCCGAGGCGATCAGCCTTACCGACATCATTCAGGAAATGCTCCTGACGCGAACTTCCGAGCGCCAGGGCCGAGTCATCGATCACGATGGCGCAGGCTCTATGGAAGAAAAGAAACGTCAGGGTTATTTCTAATTAGGGTGTCCGAACATGTCGCATCAATCTGATTTGATCAGCGAGGACATCCTCGCGTATCTGGGCCAGCACGAACGCAAGGAAATGCTGCGCTTTCTTACCTGTGGCAACGTCGATGATGGCAAGAGCACGCTGATCGGGCGGCTGCTGCACGACTCCAAGATGATCTACGAGGATCACCTGGAAGCCATCACCCGCGATTCGAAGAAATCCGGCACCACAGGCGATGACGTCGATCTGGCATTGCTGGTTGACGGCTTGCAGGCCGAGCGTGAGCAAGGCATCACCATCGATGTCGCCTACCGTTATTTCTCGACCTCCAAACGCAAATTCATCATCGCCGACACCCCTGGCCATGAGCAGTACACCCGCAACATGGCCACCGGCGCTTCAACCTGCGACCTGGCGATCATTCTCGTGGACGCGCGTTATGGCGTGCAGACCCAGACCCGTCGCCACAGCTACATCGCCTCCTTACTGGGTATCAAGCACATCGTCGTCGCCATCAACAAGATGGACCTCAACGGCTTCGATGAAGGCGTATTCGAGTCGATCAAGGCTGACTACCTGAAGTTCGCCGACGGGATCGCCTTCAAACCGACCACCATGGCCTTCGTACCGATGTCGGCGCTCAAGGGCGACAACGTGGTGAACAAGAGCGAGCGCTCGCCTTGGTACACCGGCCAGTCGCTGATGGAAATCCTCGAAACCGTCGAGATCGCCAACGACCGCAACTACACCGATCTGCGTTTCCCGGTGCAGTACGTCAACCGTCCGAACCTGAACTTCCGTGGCTTCGCCGGCACACTGGCCAGCGGCATCGTACACAAGGGCGATGAAGTGGTGGTGCTGCCTTCGGGTAAAAGCAGCCGCGTCAAATCCATCGTCACGTTCGAAGGTGAGTTGGAGCACGCAGGCCCTGGTCAAGCGGTGACGCTGACTATGGAAGACGAAATCGACATCTCCCGTGGCGACTTGCTGGTGCATGCCGACAATGTGCCGCAGGTGACCGATGCGTTCGACGCCATGCTGGTATGGATGGCGGAAGAGCCGATGCTGCCGGGCAAGAAATACGACATCAAGCGCGCCACCAGTTATGTGCCAGGTTCGATTGCCAGCATTACCCACCGCGTGGATGTGAACACGCTGGAGGAGGGCGCTGCCAGTGCGTTGCAGCTTAACGAGATCGGTCGCGTCAAGATCAGCCTCGATAGCCCAATCGCGCTGGACGGCTACGAGAGCAACCGCACTACGGGTTCGTTCATCGTCATCGATCGCTTGACCAATGGCACCGTCGGCGCGGGCATGATCATCGCCAAGCCGGTGGGTGCGAGCGGCTCAAGTCACCACGGCGAGCTGGCCCACGTTTCGGTCGAAGAACGTGCCCAGCGCTTCGGTCAGCAGCCAGCGACGGTACTGTTTACGGGGCTGTCCGGTGCCGGCAAAAGCACGCTGGCGTATGCCGTTGAACGCAAGCTGTTCGACATGGGCCGTGCGGTGTACGTGCTGGACGGTCAGAACCTGCGTCACGACCTGAATAAAGGTCTGCCACAGGATCGCGCCGGGCGTACCGAAAACTGGCGCCGTGCCGCACACGTGTCGCGTCAGTTCAACGAAGCGGGCTTGTTAACGTTGGCCGCTTTCGTTGCCCCTGATGCAGCAGGCCGCGAAAACGCCAAGAGCCTGATCGGCGACGACCGCCTGATCACCGTCTATGTCCAGGCTTCGCCACAGGTCTGTCGCGAACGCGACCCACAGGGTCTGTACGCCGCCGACAAAGACAACATCCCCGGTGAGTCCTTCCCATACGACGTACCGTTGAATGCTGACCTGGTCATTGACACTCAGTCGCTGAGCGTCGAGGACAGCGTGAAACAGGTGCTGGAGCTGTTGCGGGCTCGCAGCGCGATCTAAGCGTCGTTGGTTGTACGAAAAACCCGCCGTCGCTGGCGGGTTTTTTGTGTGCGACGTTTCGTTGTCTGCACCTGCGGGAAGGAGCACTTCTCAGTATCGGATAAGTCATTGATCTAATGGACGATAAATGACCTGTAGGAGAGAATTCATTCGCGAGGAGCCGGTACAGTTGATACACCTGCATTGTCTGAAATAGTGCATGGAGCGCGTAGACGATCAGCATTATTTAGTATTTTCTTGCTGTTACCGGCGGGACATTAGCTATTAAAAACGCTACGTAGATACCGTGCTCTGTAAATCGTGTAGGGCATTTCTGGTTTTTCCGGGGTTGTATCTATTTATATGGAGGGCTACTGTTTAATTAACGAAGTTTCCTACATTAAAAAGCACGCTGTTTCGATAGTGAGTAGGATATGTCATGCAGTTATTTAGGAATTTAGGGTCTTAACAAATTGTAAATAAAAATTAATACTTGGATCTCCTGCCAAGTCAGTTTTCAAATGATGAGTTGTTTGAGCTGTGTGGTGACACAAGCGAGATTTAAGGTTTCATGGACGACGAACAAAAAGAAAATGCTCCGTCAGCTATCGGCGATATTGACACGGCCTTGGCCTGCTTGGTAATGCTGGCCAGGTTCAACAATGTTGCAGTTTCACCTGAGCAATGGGCTTATGAGTTTTCTGAAAGCGGGCATTGTTTTGCTACGCCGCAAGTCTTGCAGGCGATTAAGTATCTGGGTCTCATAGGGAAACGCATCACCACGCTGACTAAGCGGCTGAACGAGAGTTTCAGTCGCGGCGCCGAGAATCAGGCGTTTTTGGTTGAAACCGTTAACGGTATCGACACGACTTAAGTCGATGGCAGTGGAACCACAAACCGCTCGTAAATGGGACAACCAGCTTGCGGCTTATGTGGCTGCAAGTTTCAAGACGCAAAACCTCTCGGCTATCGCCAACGAAAGCGTAGGACTGGTCGGTAAGCTGGTGACAGTGGCCACACTATGGCTCGGTGCCCGGTTGGTGATAGAGGGTGACCTCACGGTGGGGCACTTGATCGCCTTGGCGGTGCGCGCCGAAGTGATTACCGATACCCGTAGAGTGATCAGCTATTTCCTCAGTCCATTGAAGCAATATGCGCATGAGAGTTTGAGTGAGCGGTAATTTCTGAGTGTTTAGATGGGATGTGCATAAGTGAGCTGCAGAATGCAGTGCTGTTCGCTAAAAAATGGATGAGTGTGAGTGTTTTAATTGTTCAGTCGGGTGGAAAGTATGATTGTCGGTAATTTAGGAAAATTAGGTTTGGTAGGTAGAGCCGCTGGTGTATTTGCTTGTGGCGTATTGGTGGGTTGTATGGATCATGCTTCCAGGGTAGAGCCGAAAAATGTGTCAAGCATTGCGCAAAAGGCAAGTTCACATTTTTTTTGTGGATAAGGCGGGAAGTTATAGAGTTGCATTGTTTTTTATGGAGGGGCACGGGGGCGGCACATCCATATCTGAAATCAGACTGGAGGAGGGCGCATCGGGGCAGTGTTTTGAAGGTGGCGTTCCGTTGCCTATACATCTGAGAGTATCGAGGAATGAAAAGATATTTTTTGACGAAAAAATAACAAGCCGCACCGTGTGTTTGGGACGGATGTTTAATGATGAACATGCTCATGTATATGCAGCGATAAGACTTGCAGATGTATTGGAGTTGACCCCAGGTCATTATGGTATTGATGTTTCTGGTTTTGTGGGTGTGGATAAGCTTTAGTGGGTGTAAAACGTAGAAAATAAGCTGCTGCTATAAGGTCGGATGGGCCCTAAATGAAGTTGGCCGTATCTGCGAGTTTTTAAGTCGCATTCTCAATGAATGGCTGGTTTAGGGCGAGTGATATTGTTTCTGTTAAAGGAGGTATTAGCTATGTTGGCTGGGGAGGCAGTCCGGGTTTTGAAATGGCTCGGCATTCTATGTGTTGTTTCTTTGTTGGGCTGTACACAATACGTTTCAATAATAAAGCCTCTGGACGTGTCTCGGGCCAATCAAACAGCTAGTGCGGCGTTTGTTGTAGATAAAAAGGGCATATACATGTTTGCACTTTTATTTGTTCGCCATATAGGAGAGGGGGGAGGGTCAGTACCTTTGCTGAGATGAAGTGTTGGGACGATTTGTGGGGCACGCTTAATAAGCCTGGGGTCGTCGTCCCACTTCGTCTTAAAGTCTATAAAGATGAACAGCTTTTTCTCGAAGAAATGATTTTGACTGGAGGTGTGTATTGGTGGAAAAGGTTTAATTATGAAGGAATGAATAAGAGTTCTGCGGTTAGGTTGATTAAAATATTGGAGCTGCCGCCAGGTCTTTATTCAGTTGATGTTTCAACGATTGAAAGGGTGGATGAGTTTCGCGAAATGGAAAGCTATGTTGTGTTTTCCTACTATAACCCAAAGCATTGACTGGCCTCTGTTGCTGTATGGGGTGCAGATTGGATATTAGCCGGGTGGGGAATAGCAGGCTGTATTGGAGTACGACAGTGCATTGGTTGCGGTTAATTCGCCGTTAATAGTGTTCGGTCTTTATCGAGAAAATAAAATGAGCAAGGCATACTTTGTTACTTATAAGCTTGCGCCCAAAGGTGCTGGGTACGTCTATCAGCAAGATAAGGAGGGGCACTGTAAGGGCGACGCCAGTACCTCTGCCGCCGGGCACGTTTGGTATGTTGCGCTCTTCGAGGCATCATCGAAAACCCAAGGGCGGCCGTAGGGACATTTCAATTAAAAAATCTAGCTGGCGGAGGCTTTGACCAAAGCTGAATGCCGTAAAAAAGCCCGTCACTCGACCTCTCAAGTGGCGGGCTTTATGCTCTTCGGCTTGTCGCTCTACTTCTTCAACCCGTAATGCTCATCCAGCATGCCAGGTGAGTTCGGCATTTTTGGCGCGTAGTCTTTCGGGGGTTCAGCGGCCATACGCGGTGGCGTGAGGCGGTCGCGGGGTGGTTGGATAGCGTCCGGGTGCAAGGCGGCCAGCAAGCGTTGGCGGGTTTGGTCGTCCGGGGCCAGGCGGTTGGCGCCGTCGGCGAGGTGTTCTTGTACGTCCTGATAACTTTGGGACAGCTTCTGGACCAGATTAGCCGTGCTATTGAAGTGTGTAACCACCTCGTTCTGATACGTATCGAAGCGCTCCTGAACATCATCCAGATGGCGCTGGGTGCTGCTAGGTGCGGCGTTGGGCAGCAGACGCGCCACAAGGAAACCGATGACGACACCGGCGACCAGGGTGATGATCGGCAACAACCAAACTAAGAGCGAGTGTTCCACGAGTCCTTCCTCTATAAACGGCTTTGCTTTACGTTAACGGCTCGAACCTGCGCTGTATACCCGCGACGCGTCGCCGATATGCCAGCCACAGACATCAGCTAGACGAGTCGACCTTTTGCAAGGTCACGGAGTTCATTCTTGCTCATCCGCGAAAACCCCGTATTCATCGATGGCCCCGTGGGCCAACTGGAAGCCCTTTACCTTGACCTTGCAGAGGCCAGGGGCATGGCGCTGATATGCCATCCTAACCCGGTTCAGGGCGGCACGATGCTCAATAAAGTCGTGTCGACACTGCAACGCACTGCGCGTGACGCCGGGCTGATCACCCTGCGCTTCAACTATCGGGGTGTCGGTGCCAGTGTCGGCAGCTCCGATATGGCCCAGGGCGAAGTCGACGATGCTGAAGCCGTCGCCCAATGGCTGCGGGACAAACACCCTGATCTGCCGATCACGCTGTTCGGGTTTTCCTTCGGTGGTTTTGTTGCGGCCACCCTTGGCGGGCGCCTCGAAGCCAAGGGTGAAACGCTGAAACATTTGTTCATGGTCGCCCCGGCGGTCATGCGCATATCAGATCAAAGTCTGCTGCCACAAAATTGTCCGCTGACACTGATTCAGCCGGAAAACGACGAAGTGGTTGCCCCGCAAGCCGTATATGACTGGTCAAGCGCATTGTCGCGTCCCCATGAGCTGCTGAAAGTGGCAGAATGCGGACACTTTTTTCACGGCAAGCTGACCGACCTCAAAAATCTGGTCTTGCCGCGTATTTTGAATTGATCGCAGTACCCAGCATAAGCGACTAACCATGACCACTCGTATCCTGACCGGTATCACCACCACCGGCACGCCCCATCTGGGCAATTACGCGGGCGCGATTCGCCCTGCCATCGTCGCCAGTCGCCAGAGCGACGTCGATTCGTTTTATTTTCTGGCCGATTATCACGCACTGATCAAATGCGACGACCCGCTGCGCATCCAGCGTTCGCGTCTGGAAATCGCCGCCACCTGGCTGGCTGCTGGCCTGGACGTTGATCGCGTGACCTTCTACCGCCAGTCCGACATTCCGGAAATACCCGAACTGACCTGGTTGCTGACCTGCGTCGCTGCCAAAGGTTTGCTCAACCGTGCCCATGCCTACAAGGCGTCGGTGGACAAGAACGTTGACGCCGGCGATGACCCTGACGCTGGTATCACCATGGGGCTCTACAGCTATCCGATATTGATGGCCGCGGACATTCTGATGTTCAACGCCCATCAAGTGCCGGTCGGTCGTGACCAGATCCAGCACGTTGAAATGGCCCGTGACATCGCTCAGCGGTTCAATCATTTGTTCGGCAATGGCAAAGAGTTTTTCGTCATGCCCGAAGCGCTGATCGAAGAAAGCGTCGCCACCTTGCCAGGCCTGGACGGGCGCAAGATGTCGAAAAGCTACGACAACACCATTCCGTTGTTCAGCAGTGGCAAAGAGATGAAAGACGCGATCTCACGTATCGTCACCGATTCGCGTTTGCCTGGTGAAGCAAAAGACCCAGACAATTCACACCTGTTCACCTTATACCAGGCCTTCGCCAGCAAAGAGCAATGCGCTGAGTTCCGCGCCGATCTGTTGCAAGGTTTGGGCTGGGGCGATGCCAAGCAGCGTCTGTTCCAGTTGCTCGACAGCGAGCTGAGCGAGGCCCGCGACAACTACCATCGTCTGATTGAACGCCCTGCCGATCTGGAAGATATTCTGCTGGCCGGTGCAGAGAAGGCGCGTCGCACGGCTACGCCATTTCTCGGTGAGCTGCGCGAAGCCGTCGGTTTGCGTTCGTTCCGCGCCGCCGCTCAAAACGTAGCCACGACCAAGAAGAAAGCCAGCAAAGGTGCGCGCTTTGTCAGCTTCCGTGAAGACGACGGCAGCTTCCGTTTCCGTCTGTTGGCGGCCGATGGTGAGCAACTGCTGTTGTCGCGCAATTTTGCTGATGGCAAGACAGCAGGTGCTATCAGCAAGCAACTGCAACAAGGCAGCGAGCTGGATCTGCGTATAGAAGGCGAGCGTTTCACTCTATGGCTTGATGGCCAATGTGTGGCCGACAGTCGTGAGTTCGCCGACGCGGTTGCCCGCGATGCCGCTATTGAGAACCTGAAACTGGCCTTGGTGCCACAACAGGATTGATTGCCAATCCCACGTGCCGTCGCTACAGTGGCGGCCCGTTTTTGCTCCCTTGTTAACGAATATGACCCCCCTAGAACGATATCAAGCTGACCTGAAACGCCCAGATTTCTTCCACGATGCCGCGCAGGAGAATGCTGTGCGTCATTTGCAGCGCCTGTACGACGACCTCGTGGCCGCCCATGAAAGCAAGCCAGGCCTGTTTGGCAAGCTATTTGGAAAGAAGGAGGCCACGGTCATCAAAGGGCTGTATTTCTGGGGTGGCGTGGGCCGTGGCAAGACTTACCTGGTCGATACGTTCTTTGAAGCGCTGCCGTTTGAAGACAAAGTGCGCACGCACTTTCACCGCTTCATGAAGCGCGTGCATGAAGAAATGAAAACGCTCAAAGGCGAGAAGAACCCGCTGACGTTGATCGCCAAGCGTTTTTCTGACGAAGCGCGAGTAATCTGTTTCGACGAATTTTTCGTCTCCGACATCACCGACGCGATGATCCTTGGCACGCTGATGGAAGAGCTGTTCAAAAACGGCGTGACCCTCGTTGCCACCTCGAACATCGTGCCGGATGGTTTGTACAAGGATGGCCTGCAACGTGCGCGTTTCCTGCCTGCAATTGCCTTGATCAAGCAGAACACTGAAGTCGTCAATGTCGACAGTGGCGTCGATTACCGTCTGCGACACCTGGAGCAAGCCGAGTTGTTCCACTTTCCGCTGAATGAAGCGGCCCAGGACAGCATGTGCAAGAGCTTCCGAGCACTGACGCCGGAATGCACCGAGGCCGTCGAAAATGACGTGCTGATGATCGAGAACCGTGAGATCAAGGCCATTCGCACCTGTGATGACGTGGCCTGGTTCGATTTTCGGGAGTTGTGCGACGGCCCACGCAGCCAGAATGACTACATTGAACTTGGCAAGATCTTCCACGCAGTGTTGCTCAGCGGTGTCTATCAGATGAGCGTCACCACCGACGACATCGCTCGGCGCTTCATCAACATGGTCGATGAGTTCTACGATCGCAACGTCAAGCTGATCATCTCGGCTGAAGTGGAGCTGAAAGATTTGTACACCGGCGGTCGTTTGAACTTCGAGTTCCAGCGCACCTTGAGCCGGTTGCTTGAAATGCAGTCCCACGAATTTCTGTCGCGGGCGCACAAGCCTTAAAGATTCCGAAGGCGTTGCCTTATCGGGAGCTGATTGGGTTTTTCGCGTTCTGAAAAATCAATCAGCCCCCTTGCTCACCAGGTTCTGATTAGGCGTCTTTTGCCGTCAAGCAATGGCCGCACGTTCCAGCCAGTCCGCCAATTCGCCCTCTCGTTCACATCCAATCAAAAGCCACAGTAGGATTCTGGTTTTACGGGGGCAGAGTAGGCCGGACATGAAGGCGCCCTTTGATATCAAATCCAGTTCGCTGCCCGCGAAGCCATAGGACTGACGTGCCGTAGAGCCTGCGCCGGTGCGCGAAGCAATGACCACCGGGATCACATCTGTCAGTTCTTCAACACAGTTGGCCCAGCTGTGGGCGAGGTGTCCTGCGCCGAACCCTGCGATAACCAGCGCGCTATAGCCCAGTTTGACGACCTGGCCAAGCAACAAGGGAGCATCGGAAAAGACGGCTTCCAGCATCGCTACCCTATGATCCCGAAACTCCGGGCGCGGCAGTGTTGATCTGGCGTTGGGTGATTTGAGATAAACGACCCTGTTTTCAACGATCAGTCCATGGGGACCGAAGACTGGCGATGTGAAGGCATTGACCGCGAGCGAGTCGGTTTTTCTTACGTGCCAGGCGCTATGTATCTGGTCATTCATGACCACTTGAACCCCGCGCTTGCGACTTTCGGGGGCCAGCGCCACCCTCACGGCTGCGGTCAGGTTTGCAGGCCCGTCGGCACCCGGTTGAGTGGCCGGACGCATGGCCCCGGTTACCACCATTGGGACGTCTTTTCCCCACAGTAAATCCAGGAAAAATGCAGACTCTTCCAAAGAGTCAGTGCCTTGAGTCACGATGATGGCAGTCGCGCCAGCATCGACCTGCGCGTTTGCCCAATCGAGCACCAACAGCAAATCTCTGAATTCAAGGGAGGCGCTGGGCAGCAGGCAGAGCGTCTCGACATGTATATCCGCCAACTGCGGGAGACCGGGAACAGAGGCCAGTAGGTCTTCACCCGACAGGCTTGGTGTTACACCTGTCTTACCTGGTCGAGCCTGCATGCTGACGGTGCCGCCCAAGGCGGCAATGGCTAATTTGGGTATAGGCATTTTTTATGTCTCATGAGCGACTTAGATCAGCGCAATGATTTGGCCTGCTGAAGGCACAATCAGCATTGTGCTGATGGCCATCGAAAGCACATTGGCGATATAGGGATGCATGTCTTTGGGCAGCCGAGCGGCGATAACGGTAGCCAGCGGCGGTGCGATGAGCGCTCCCAGTAACGCGCTCAGCATGATGACCTCGATACCTCCTCCATGAGTCAGGATCGCCGCCGGGACTACCGAAACCAAAGGGATATAGGTCGGATACCAGCCGCGTTTGATCCACTGCTTGCGCCAGACCAAAACTCCGATTGCAGCGGCCAGCAGTTGGCCCGCAATCAGCTGAGGCAGCAGGCCAGAGCCATACGCGGGGCTTGCGGGGTTCAGCGCGAATGCCAGTCCTGCACCCAGCAATAGACCCAGGCTTGCCAGTTCATTGCCAAAGAATGGTGCCTCGGAGAAATCGGCCAATATCCGTCTCAAGATCCAAAGCATGCCGTAGTCTGGCGTTTGCGAAGGCGTGGCCGGAGCGGCAGTCCGTGTTGCCTGAGCCGGCTTGTCGGTTCGTACCAATTGCGGCCACCAGCGACACAGCACAAAGGCCAGGATACTTGCACTCGCCATACCCAGCACATTGCCGATGACAACGGGCAGCGCCAACGGCTTGCAGAGGTAGTTGACGATCAGCAACGCGGCCGGCGTGACCAATAACGCACCCATCAGCGCCCCGATGATGGCAACTCTCCAGCCGCGTCCGAACAGCAGCACCATGGCCGCTGGAAGCGAAACGAATGCGACAAAGGTGGGTTGCCAGTCTTGTTCTGACAGCGTCCAGCCCCAGAGTAGATTGCTTAGCAGCAGCCCCAGCAGAGAACTGACAAATAGCCAAGGCCAGAGGCCCGTGCCATAACAAATGGGAAACCCCGCCCATTGCTTGCCTCGTCGACCCGCCCAATACGCCAGTGCTGCACCCGTGATCAAACCAATGGATGCAAATTCGTGCTTATAGAATGCGACTTCGCTGATATCACCTACGACCCAGCGCCACCAAGAGGCAGGCAAGTGGAGGTTTTGTTGTATGGCCGCATAACCTGGCCAAGCGGTTTGCAACTGCAGTTCATTTACCAGCGATAGGCCGCTGAACAAGGTGATGGTCATGACAGCCAGCAGCGACAGAGGGGCGAGCGTCGAACCGATGACCTGCTTGTAAATTGCATGATTGTGCTCACTGCGAAAGAGATTGCTCATGTCTCTGTCCTCAGCGTGGCATGCGCGGATGATGAAGATAGCCAAGCATTGGGTCGTAAAGGTCTGTACGCCGGTCTCGGTGCAAGTCGTTGAGGGCATTCCAGATGGGCGCGCTGCGGCTGCTGGTCAGATCGATGTCCGCGTAAAGAATGGTTTCTTCTTCGGCATCGGCAACCGGGCAAAGCGGCCAGCCATTTGTTCCTGCAATCAATGAGCAGCCGAGAAAGCGCTCGCCACGATCCGTGCCCACGCGATTGGCGGCGGCGATGAACACGTTGTTGACGTGTGCTGCCGTCATCGTCAGATACGACGCCATGCACCTGCCCGCCTCATCGAACAGTGGTGGAGGCGTCCAGACCCAGTTGTTCAGACTGCATATGATGTCGGCGCCCTGTTGACTTAACAGGCGCGGTACCTCGGGAAACCAGATATCCCAGCAGATCAACAGGCCGATTCGGCCAATGGCTGTTTCAAATACCGGGAATCCCAGATCACCTGGGGTGAACCAAAGTTTTTCAAGATTCCAAAGATGGGCCTTTCGATACAAACCGATAAAGCCTTCTGGGCCAAGCAAGACTGCCGAATCATAAAGTTTCAACCCATCCCGCTCAGCAAGACCCGCAACCAGATAAACCTGATGTTTACAGGCGAACGCGATCCATTTTTGTACGCTAGGGCCGTCTGGAATAAGCTCGGCGTGTTCGAAGGCTTCCTTACGCGTTTGGAACATGTAACCTGTGTTCGCCAGCTCAGGCAGAACAATCAGATTTGCACCGCCTTGCACAGCCTCAAGAGCAAGGCTCAAACTTTTATCCAGATTGCTCTCGCGGTTTTGCAAGCCTGCTTGAGGATCGAACTGAACGACAGCTACGCATATAGGGCTGCTGGAGGTATTGGAATTCATGAGGTTGACCTTTCTTGTTGTTTTCGTTTGATTGGATGTTCTATGAAAAAACAATCAAATGAATAGCTCCAGTAGGCCGTTTTTGATAATCGTGTAGGGTTATTCTTTTTCTAAGGGTTTTGCAAAATACATCACATCAAGATGCGATCCAGTTCATTGATGCACTTGTCGACCAGTTTTTGGTCCGGGAAAGACGCAAGTTTGGTTGGGTTATCCTCCCATGTACAAGTTAATAAAATACAACCATGCTTATAGTTGGGGTTGTAGCAATACATGTAAGTATCATGCGCAAAACTGTCAGTTACCAATATTTGTGGTGTGGCTGTATTGTTAGCAAGAAAGTTTTTGTTGATAGGAATATATATTTTGTGGCGGGTCTGCCGATGCACAGTTTCGAACTGGGACAGATTACCCTCAGCTCAACTGCTGAAAATAAATCTGCCCCTCGCCAAACGCCCCCATCACGATCTCATCGAGCTGCCTGCTGAAACTGCTGCCGATACTGGTTTGGTGACAATTCCGTGTGCTGACGAAACAGGCGTGCGAAGAAGCTGGCATCGTCGTAGCCGACTTCGTAGCTGATAGTCTTGATGCTTTTCCGTGTCCCGGACAGCAGCCCTTTGGCCGTCTCGATGCGCAAGCGCTGCAAGTAATGCAATGGCTTGTCGCCGGTTGCTGTTTGGAAGCGGCGCATGAAGTTGCGGATGCTCATGCCATGCTCTCGGGCCACGTCTTCGAAGCGGAATTTGTCAGCGAAGTGTTCCTCAAGCCAGTGCTGGATCTGCAGGACAATGACGTCTTGATGCAGCTTCTGGCCGCCAAACCCCATGCGTCCTGGTGTGTAGCTGCGCTGCACTTCGTACAAAATGTCGCGGGCGACGGTCTGCGCAATGTTGGCGCCACAAAAGCGCTCGATCAAATAGATGTACAAATCACACGCTGACACCGTACCGCCTGCGCAATACAGGTTATCGGCGTCGGTCAGGTGTTTTTCCTGGTTGAGCAACACATTGGGGAAGCGCTCGGCAAACTCGTTGAAGAACCGCCAGTAGGTGGTCGCTTCCTTGCCGTCGAGCAGACCTGCCTGTGCCAGCCAGAAAACACCGCTCGCTTCAGCGCACAGCACGGCACCTTTTGCGTGTTGTTCACGCAGCCATGGCAGCACTTGTGGATAGCGCTCGCAGAGCGTGTCGAAATGGTCGGAAAATGCGGGCAGAACGATGATGTCGCTGCTGTCCAGGCCGCCGTCGACGGGCAGGACGATCTCGCTGAAGCTGCGCACAGATTGTCCATCGGGGCTGACCAGGCGCGTTTCAAAGGCGGGTTTCAAACCATGGCCCAGCTGTTTTCCGTATCGCAGACTGGCAAGATGGAAAAAGTCTTTGGCTT
Organism: Pseudomonas sp.; assembly: GCF_036404235.1. GTDB lineage: Bacteria > Pseudomonadota > Gammaproteobacteria > Pseudomonadales > Pseudomonadaceae > Aquipseudomonas. Next base: position 7,951 of record NZ_DASWOT010000032.1, on the reverse strand, counting down.
GGGTCAGGGTCGAAGCAAAGACCCCATCAATCGCCAGGATGCTTACGCGTCGCAACGGCAGGCTGTGTTGGGTAGACATAATCTATTGTTCTTATATGGGAAAGTGGTCAAGCAACGGCGTGATCGTCTTATTTTTTGGCTATTGTGTCCAGTGTCGTCGCGCTGCTGATGGGCATAGGCTCTGCTAGCCATCTCCCTCAGCCAAGGTGTCCCATGCTTGCAAGAACACTGTTCAGTCCTGAGCACGAGCTTTTCCGCGACAGCGTGCGTAAATTCCTTGAGCAGCACGCCGCGCCGTTTCACGCGCAATGGGAAAAACAGGGGCATATTGATCGCACGCTCTGGAACCGTGCGGGCGAGCAGGGGATGTTGTGCTCGCATTTGCCAGAGGAATATGGCGGGATGGCCGCAGATTTTCTCTACACCACGGTGGTCATCGAAGAGATCTACCGACTCGGCCTGACCGGCATCGGATTTTCCCTGCACTCGGACATCGTTGCGCCGTACATCCTGCATTACGGCAGCGAGGCGTTGAAGCTCAAGTACCTGCCAAAGATGGCCTCGGGCGAGTTGGTAACGGCAATCGCCATGACCGAGCCTGGTGCGGGGTCGGACTTGCAAGGTGTGAAGACTACCGCGGTGCTGGACGGCGATGAGTACGTGATCAACGGCTCCAAGACTTTTATCACCAACGGCTTTCTGGCCGATCTGGTGATCGTGGTCGCCAAGACCGATCCGAAGGCGGGCGCGAAGGGCACCAGTCTGTTTCTCGTAGAGGCCGGGACGCCGGGGTTTGAGAAGGGCAAGCGTCTTGAGAAAGTCGGCATGAAGGCGCAGGACACCTCCGAGTTGTTCTTTCAGGACGTTCGCGTGCCTAAAGAAAACCTGCTGGGGCAGGCGGGCATGGGCTTCGCTTATCTGATGCAGGAGCTACCGCAGGAGCGTCTGACGGTTGCCATAGGCGCGATTTCGTCCGCCGAAGCCGCTGTGCAGTGGACGCTGGAGTACACCCGCGAGCGCAAAGCATTTGGCCAGGCCATCTCCGATTTCCAGAATACGCGCTTCAAGCTTGCCGAAATGGCCACCGAAGTGCAGATAGGACGCGTGTTTATCGACCGTTGTCTGGAGCTGCATCTGGAGGGCAAGCTGGATGTGCCTACGGCGGCGATGGCGAAGTATTGGGCGACTGATCTGCAGTGCAAGGTGCTCGATGAGTGTGTGCAGCTACACGGCGGTTACGGTTTTATGTGGGAATACCCGATTGCCCGGGCTTGGGCAGACGCGCGGGTGCAGCGGATTTATGCCGGGACCAACGAGATCATGAAAGAGATTATTGCGCGTTCACTCTGAAGCAAGTGCTGATCAAGCGCTGTCTGTACTGTGTCTGTAGGAGCTAACGTGTTGGCGAGGCGACCAACGCGGTGCGCCTGATACACCGCCTCGCGAACACGTTCACTCCTACAGCGGATCAACCGAGCTTGACCGAAAGCAGAGTATCTACAGGTGTATATCGTTACGGCGCAGGGTTCGGCTGATCCTTGTGAATCGCATCAATGCCAGCCAGCACCTCATCAGACAGCACCAAGTCGAAACTGGCGAGGTTGCTCTCCAACTGCTCCAGGGTGGTCGCACCGATGATATTGCTGGTCACGAACGGACGGCTGGTCACGAATGCCAGTGCCATTTGCGCGGGGTCCAGGCCGTGTTCATGTGCCAATGCCACATAACGTGCGCAGGCGGCTTCCGATTGTGGGTTGAAGTAGCGGGTGAAGCGGCTGTAAAGGCTCAATCGGCCTTTTGCTGGACGCGCACCGTTTGCGTATTTGCCGGACAGCATGCCAAAAGCCAAGGGCGAATAAGCCAGCAGACCGCACTGCTCACGAATGGCGATTTCCGCCAGGCCGACTTCAAAGCTGCGATTGAGCAGGTTATACGGGTTTTGAATCGATACTGGACGCGTCAGGTCACCAGTCTCTGAATGCTGCACAAACTTCATCGTGCCCCACGGCGTTTCATTGGACAGGCCGATGTGACGGATTTTGCCCGCCTTGACCTGTTCGTCCAGCACTTGAAGGACTTCAAGCAGCGGGGTGAATGTTTCGTCTTTGTGCGAGTAACCGAGCTTGCCAAAGAAATTGGTGCTGCGTTCAGGCCAATGCAGTTGGTAGAGGTCCAGGTAATCGGTCTGCAAGCGTTTGAGGCTGGCATCGACCGCAGCAACAATGTGCTCGCGATTGAATTTAAGCTGGCCATCACGGATGTAATCAATGCCGTTTCCGGGCCCGGCAATCTTGCTGGCGAGAATCCAGTCCTTGCGGTCGCCGTTTTTCTTGAACCAGTTGCCGATGATTTTCTCGGTGCTGGCATATGTTTCCTTCTGCGGCGGGACGGGATACATCTCAGCCGTATCCATGAAATTGATGCCGGCCGATTTGGCCCGTTCGATCTGGGCAAAGGCCTCGGACTCACTGTTTTGCTCGCCCCAGGTCATGGTGCCGAGGCAGATGGCGCTGACCTTGAGGTCGGTTTTGCCCAGTTGGCGATAATCCATTTGGTTCTCCTATTTAAAGAGAGCCATAAAAGCAGGTTGAAATTCTTTTCGCAATATGCATAATTACGCGGCTCTTTGCAGCGGAAGTGATGCTCCCCTGCTCAAGACTCCGCCGCAATTGGACGCGCTGACCCGAGCCCCCTATAGCGTCCGTGCCCGGCGGCCTTTGACTTGTCAAAGAACGTACTATTGAGTAAGCTCCGCCGTCTAATTTTTGCAGGGCGGCCTCTGAGGCTATAAAGAATGAAAACTTTTACCGCTAAACCGGAAACAGTAAAGCGCGACTGGTTTGTCGTCGACGCTGCTGGCCAGACCCTGGGTCGTCTGGCCACCGAAATCGCAAGCCGTCTGCGTGGCAAGCACAAGCCGGAATACACTCCGCACGTTGACACCGGCGACTACATCGTCGTTATCAACGCAGAGCAGATCCGGGTTACCGGTGCTAAAACCACCGACAAGATCTACTACTCTCACTCCGGTTTCCCGGGCGGGATCAAGTCGATCAACTTTGAAAAGCTGATCGCCAAAGCTCCTGAGCGCGTGATCGAGACCGCGGTAAAAGGCATGCTGCCTAAGAACCCGCTGGGTCGCGACATGTATCGTAAGCTGAAAGTCTATGCGGGCACTGCACACCCTCATACTGCTCAGCAGCCCCAAGAACTGAAGTTTTAACGGAATAGTTCATTATGTCGGCGACTCAAAATTACGGCACTGGCCGTCGCAAGACTGCAACCGCACGCGTTTTCCTGCGTCCGGGCACTGGCAACATCTCCATCAACAACCGCACGTTGGAATCGTTCTTCGGTCGCGAAACTGCCCGCATGGTAGTTCGTCAACCGCTGGAACTGACTGAGACTGTCGAAAAATTCGACATCTACGTCACTGTCATCGGCGGCGGTGTAAGTGGTCAAGCTGGCGCAATCCGCCACGGTATCACCCGCGCTCTGATGCAGTATGACGAGACTCTGCGCGGCGCTCTGCGTAAAGCAGGCTTCGTCACTCGTGACGCTCGTGAAGTTGAACGTAAGAAAGTCGGTCTGCGTAAAGCGCGTAAGCGTCCGCAGTACTCGAAGCGTTAATTCGCTTTTCGTTCAAAAAAGAACGCCCAGATTCCTCACGGAGCTGGGCGTTTTTTTGTGGGCGTCTATTATTGGGTGTGACAGCATGACTCATTCGCGGACGCCCCAGTTTATAAGGCCTCCCGTTTTTTTGCCGTAAGGTAATTCCCTTGTCAGTGCAAGGTCTTTTTAATTACCATTCGGCAGGATCTTTGGACAGCTAGACAATAATTTAATGAGCGCCTGGACACACAGGCCAATAAAGCTGATGGGAGAGGACGGAATGAGCAATGACGGCGTGAATGCAGGCCGGCGTCGCTTCCTCGTGGCGGCCACATCCGTGGTTGGTGCAGTAGGAGCGGTAGGGGCTGCGGTCCCGTTCGTGGGATCATGGTTTCCCAGCGCCAAGGCTAAAGCCGCTGGTGCCCCCGTGAAGGTGAACGTCAGTAAGATCGAACCTGGTCAGCAAATGATTGCAGAATGGCGTGGGCAACCAGTATTCATTGTCCGCCGTACTGAAGAAATCCTGAGCAACCTCGGCAAGCTAACCGACCAGTTGTCCGATCCTGAATCCAAAAACTCCGTTCAACCTGCCTATGTTGACCCGGTTGTCCGCTCGATCAAGCCTGAGCTTTTGCTCCTTATCGGCATTTGCACGCATTTGGGGTGCTCGCCGACGTTCCGTCCTGAAATTGCTCCCGCTGACCTTGGTAAAGATTGGGTCGGTGGTTATTTCTGTCCTTGTCACGGCTCTCATTACGACCTGGCTGGCCGCGTCTACAAATCGCAGCCTGCACCACTGAATTTGCCAGTTCCGCCGCATTCCTACGAGTCGGACTCAATCATCGTCATTGGTGTTGATCAGGAGAAAGCGTAATGAGTAAGTTCATGGACTGGATTGACGCTCGCTTCCCCGCCACTTCCCTTTGGGAAGACCATCTGAGCAAGTATTACGCGCCTAAAAACTTCAACTTTTTCTATTTTTTCGGCTCGCTGGCCCTGCTGGTATTGGTCAATCAGATTGTTACAGGTGTATGGCTGACGATGAGCTATACGCCGTCGGCAGAGGAGGCATTCGCGTCTGTCGAATACATCATGCGCGACGTCGAGTACGGTTCCATTCTGCGTTTGCTGCACTCCACCGGGGCTTCGGCGTTCTTCATTGTGGTTTACATGCACATGTTCCGTGGGCTGCTGTACGGCTCGTATCAGAAGCCGCGCGAGCTGGTGTGGATCTTCGGCATGCTGATTTACCTGGCGCTCATGGCAGAGGCGTTCATGGGCTACTTGTTGCCATGGGGGCAAATGTCTTATTGGGGGGCTCAGGTCATCATCTCGCTGTTCGGCGCGATCCCGGTGATCGGCAATGACCTGACTCAATGGATTCGGGGCGACTACCTGATCTCCGGAATCACCTTGAATCGCTTCTTTGCGTTGCATGTGGTTGCGCTGCCGATCGTGATTCTCGGGCTGGTGGTGCTGCACGTGCTTGCGTTGCACGAAGTCGGTTCGAACAATCCCGATGGTGTGGACATTAAGAAGTACAAGGACGAAAACGGCGTACCACTCGACGGCATTGCGTTTCATCCTTACTACACCGTGAAGGATATCGTCGGAGTCGTCGTATTCCTGTTTGTGTTCTGCTCGATTGTGTTCTTTTTCCCTGAGATGGGCGGTTATTTCCTCGAGAAACCTAACTTTGAGCAGGCGAACGCGTTCAAGACGCCGGAGCATATAGCGCCGGTCTGGTATTTCACCCCGTTCTACGCGATCTTGCGGGCGATTCCCGACAAGCTCATGGGGGTCATCGCCATGGGGGCTGCGATTGCGGTGCTGTTTGTGTTGCCCTGGCTTGATCGAAGCCCGGTCAAATCCATGCGTTACAAAGGCTGGCTAAGCCGAATCTGGCTGCTGGTGTTTTGTGTGTCCTTCGTAATCCTCGGGATTCTTGGTGTGCTGCCGCCAAGCCCGGGGCGTGCGTTGTTGTCACAGGTCTGTACGTTCCTGTACTTCGCCTACTTCATTCTGATGCCGTTCTACACGCGACTAGAAAAGACAAAACCCGTTCCAGAAAGGGTGACTGGCTGATGAAAAAGCTATTTGCGGTATTGATTATTGCTGCCATGCCTCTCTTGTCCCTGGCTGCCGAACACGGCGGACCGGAGCTGGAAAGTGTCGATATCGATGTTTCCGACAAGGCTGCCATGCAGGACGGGGCCCGGACGTTCGCCAACTATTGCATGGGCTGCCATAGCGCCAAATTCCAGCGCTATGAACGTGTCGCCGACGACCTTGGAATTCCTCATGAGCTGATGCTTGAAAAGCTGGTGTTCACGGGTGCCAAGATCGGCGACCACATGAGCATCGGCATGCAGTCCGCCGATGCCAAGGCCTGGTTTGGCGCTGCGCCGCCTGATCTGACACTGGTAGCTCGTGTTCGCGGCACTGATTGGCTCTATGGCTACCTGCGTTCGTTCTATGAGGACCCTTCACGTCCTTGGGGGGTGAATAACAAGGTTTACCCGAATGTCGGCATGCCTAACGTGTTGGTGGGGCTTCAGGGACGTCAGATCATTGGTTGCAAACAAGTGCAGGTGGTTGAGGAGGGGAGTAAGCAATACGACCCTCTGACCGGCTCGCCGCTCACGCATGAAGCCTGCGATCAACTGACCATCGTGCCCAAAACGGGCAGCCTGACCCAGGAGCAGTTCGACGAGAAGGTTAAAAATCTTGTGACCTTCCTCGCCTATTCGGCGAATCCGGTCAAACTGCAGCATCAGCGAATCGGTACGTACGTGTTGCTCTATCTGGCGGTTCTTTTTGTGTTCGCCTACCTGCTCAAGCGCGAATACTGGAAGGACGTTCACTGATTTATTTGTGCTTGAGTTGCACAGGAAACGCGCTCTGGGGGGCCACTTTCGAGTAACCCACACAGAGCGGGTATAGTGGCAGACGAAAGATTGCAGAATTTACATTGAGTAAATGAGCTATCTTGTCGCCCGCGACGAACACTCGCTCACTGTGGATGTTGCCGGAAGCGCCTTCAGGGCGCGTTCGTTTTTTCTGCTTTCTGAAAATTTAACAAGCGAGGAGGACCGCCATGGGCGTGACCAACCGGTTGGCCTGTTACTCCGACCCCGCCGACCACTATTCCCATCGCGTGCGCATTGTGCTCGCAGAGAAAGGTGTCAGCGCCGAGATCATCGATGTTGTAGAGGGGCGTCATCCGCCCAAATTGATCGAGGTGAATCCGTATGGCAGCGTGCCAACCCTGGTCGACCGCGACCTGGCGTTGTACGAGTCGACGGTGGTGATGGAATATCTGGATGAGCGTTACCCGCATCCACCGTTGTTGCCGGTATACCCGGTAGCACGTGCCAACAGTCGTCTGCTGATCCATCGGATTCAGCGGGACTGGTGCGCACTGGTGGATACGATCCTGGATTCACGCAGCAAAGAAGCTGTGCGTGTTCAGGCGCGCAAGGAGTTGCGCGAAAGCCTGACCGGCGTTTCGGCGCTGTTCGCGGAAAAAGCTTTTTTCCTGAGCGACGAGCAAAGTCTGGTCGACTGCTGTCTATTGCCCATACTCTGGCGTCTGCCGATTCTGGGTATCGAATTGCCGCGGCCCGCCAAGCCGTTGCTTGATTACATGGAGCGCCAATTTGCGCGCGAGGCATTCCAGACAAGCCTGTCTGGTGTCGAACGCGATATGCGCTAAGGCCTAAGGAACCGTTTGATGAACTCCAGTCGCCCCTATCTGATTCGCGCTCTTTACGAGTGGATCGTGGATAACGATTGCACACCGCACATTCTGGTGAACGCGGAATACCCGGCAGTCCAGGTGCCTCAGGGTTTTGCCAACGACGGGCAGATTGTGTTGAACATCTCGCCCAGCGCGGTTCGACACTTGCACATGGACAACGATGCCGTCAGCTTCGAAGGTCGCTTCGGTGGCGTGCCACACACGTTGTACGTGCCTATCGCTGCGATCATGGGCATTTACGCCCGTGAGAATGGCCAGGGTATGGTGTTCGATCTGGAGCCTGCGGTGGACGATGAAGACTTCGAGTCTGAAGACGATACGCCGCCGGATGACGAGCCACCGCGCCCTTCCGGCCGGCCAAGCTTGAAAGTGGTCAAATAGAAGCCTGAGATGAAACGAAAAAGGCGATCCCGAGAGGGATCGCCTTTTTTGTCAGCTTTGTCCCGTCCTGAATAAGGTTTACACCTTCTGATCTATTTTCAGGAGGGCGTAATGGAATCAGCAAAAAGGCGTAGTCAGCGAGACTACACGCTGACTTTTAAATTGTCGGTCGTCGACCAAGTCGAAAAAGGCGAGCTG
>NZ_DASWOT010000031.1:0-4570 GCF_036404235.1 Pseudomonas sp. | reverse complement strand
TACCGCTGTCGGCTTTTGCCGCACTGGTGTCGGCCGCCACTGGGGGCACCTGCCCGCTCCTGTTTTTTGACAACTGACGCATCAGCACATCTTGCAGACCGATACCGCCACCTTCGCGTGACATGCTCACCGCCAACTGCTGGTCGTACATGTCCTGATACTGCCGCGTGGCTGCGGTATTCATCGGATTGTCCTTGGCCAGCACTTCATTGGCCGAGCGCATGGCCTTGAGCATCTGGCTGACGAACAGCGACTCGAACTCCTGAGCGACTTTCTTCAGGTTAGCGTCGCTGTCACGGTCGCCCGTCTTCAACGCAGTCAGGCGATTGAGGTCGGTATACGCCCCCGAGTCGCCTGTTACCGTTGTGCCGGTCGATCCGCCGCCGAGAGTGTTCATGCGAGGTCCTTAAATCACGATCAGGTCGGCTTGTAACGCGCCGGCCTGCTTCAAGGCTTCAAGAATGGCCATCAAGTCACCGGGTGCCGCACCGACCTGGTTAACCGCACGCACGATCTCGTCCAGCGTGGTGCCAGGGCCGAATTTGAACATCGGGTGCAGCTCTTGCTGGGCATTGATTTTCGAGCGCGGCACTACGGCGGTCTGGCCGTTGGAGAACGCACCCGGCTGGCTGACGATAGGGTCTTCGGTAATGGTCACGGTCAGGCTGCCGTGGGTCACGGCGGCAGGCGATACCCTGACGTTCTGGCCGATGACGATAGTGCCTGTCCGCGAGTTGATGATGACTTTGGCCGAGGTCTGGCCAGGATCGATTTCGAGGTTTTCCAACACCGACAAATAGTCGACGCGCTGACTTGGGTCCAGCGGCGCGGTCACCCGAACAGAACCACCGTCCAACGCCTGAGCGACGCCTGGGCCAAGCATGTCGTTGATCTTGTCGACCACCCGCTTGGCGGTGGTGAAGTCGGAGCGATTGAGGTTCAGCGTCAGCGAATTACCCTGATTGAAACCACTCGGCACGGCGCGTTCGACCGAGGCACCACCAGGGATGCGACCCGACGATGGAACGTTGACCGTGATCTTCGAGCCGTCTCGGCCTTCGGCGTCAAAACCACCGACCACCAGGTTGCCCTGGGCGACGGCGTAGACGTTGCCGTCGATACCCTTCATCGGGGTCATCAACAGGCTGCCACCGCGCAAGCTTTTAGAGTTACCGATGGACGACACGGTGATATCGATCTGCTGGCCGGGCTTGGAAAACGCCGGTAAATCGGCGTATACCGCCACCGCCGCGACGTTCTTCAACTGCACGGTGCCCGAGCCTGACGGCACCTTGATGCCGAACTGCGAAAGCATGTTGTTGAAGGTCTGCAGGGTGAACGGGGTCTGCGTGGTCTGGTCGCCGGTGCCGTTGAGACCGACCACCAGACCGTAGCCGATCAATTGGTTGGTGCGCACGCCAGAAATACTGGCGATGTCTTTCAGGCGTTCGGCATGCGCACCTGCGGCTGCGAACATCAGCAAGGTTGCCGCTATCAGTTGCTTGACATTGATCATGGCTATCCCGCTATCAGAAAGGGAACAACGGGCTGAGGAAGAATCGGTCGAACCACCCTGGCTGGCTGGAGTCGGCAAACGCGCCTGTACCGGAATAAGTAATGCGCGCATCGGCCACGCGCGTGGACGAAACGGTGTTGTCGGTGGCGATGTCATCCGCACGAATCAGACCTGCGATTCGCACCAGTTCGTCACCGGTATTGAGCGTCATCCACTTCTCGCCACGCACTGCCAGAATGCCGTTAGGCAAGACATCGGCGACGGTCACGGTCACTGAGCCTGTCAGGCTGTTGCTCTGCGCCGCCTTGCCGTCGCCCTTGGTGGCGCGGTCGCCGCTGTAGCCGGCGTCAAGACTCAGATTGCCACCACCCACCGGGTTGCTGGTACTCAGGCCTGCGCCAAACAGCGAGGTCAAACCGATGCTGGTATTACTGGTTTTGCTGACCCCGGAGCTGGCGGCTTTGCTGGCAGCGGTTTTTTCCGAAAGCGTGATGGTGATGATGTCACCGACCCGATAAGCCTTGCGATCGCCGTACAGGTTCTGCTCGAAACCGGCCTGATAGATCGAGCCGTTATTGGCGGCCGACGGCAACGGCGTTCGTGGCAACACCGGCGCGTAATAAGGGTCATTGGGCTTGGCCGAAGGCGCAACGCAGCCAGCCAATAGCGACAGCCCGCAGACCGACGCTACCAACCCACAAAGCCGCAGAACAGGAAGCCGTTTCATGACACTTAAAACCTCGCGGTGTAGCAGGCGCTTATCCGGCGCCCCATCAAATTGATCAGTCGCAACAGGGTGTATCGGGCGTTACAGGTTCTGCGTCACGTACTGCAGCATCGAGTCGGCGGTGGAGATCACTTTGGAGTTCATCTCGTAGGCACGCTGCGTGGTGATCATGTTCACCAGCTCTTCAACGGTGCTGACATTGGAGTTTTCCAGAGTGTTCTGCTTGACCACGCCCAAACCATTCAGACCTGGCGTACCCACTTGCGGAGCGCCGCTGGAAGCGGTTTCCAGGTACAGGTTGCCCCCTTGCGATTGCAGGCCAGCCGGGTTGATGAAGTCAGCGGTTTGAATGTTGCCGATGACCTGCGGCGTCGCAGTGTTGGTCGAGGTCGTGATCGACACGGTGCCGTCTTCACCCACGGTGAAGGTCTGCGAATCCTGAGGAACGACAATCGCCGGCTCCAGGGCATAACCACTGGACGTCACGATCTGGCCGTTGCTGTCCAGGTGGAACGTACCGTCACGGGTGTAGGCCAGGGTGCCGTCAGGCTGACGGATCTGGAAGAAACCACGACCGTTGACCGCCATGTCCAGCGGTTGATTGGTGGTTTGCAAGCTACCGGCGGTGAAGTTTTTCTGCGTACCGACGATGCGCACGCCCGTACCCAATTGCAACCCGGACGGCAGCTCGCTGTCTTGGGTCGACTGCGCGCCTGGCTGGCGTTTGATCTGGTAGAGCAAGTCCTGGAATTCGGCGCGATCACTCTTGAAACCTGTGGTCGATACGTTGGCCAGGTTGTTGGAAATCGTCGTCAGGTTCATGTCCTGAGCGGCGAGACCGGTTTTACTTACATAGAGTGCCGGAAGCATTCTTAATCTCCTCGAGCGCCTGATTGTCGGCGCAAGCTGTCAGTCATTAGCCCATCTGCAAGACACGCGCCATGGAGGCGTCGTCTTCTTCAGCGGTCTTCATCATCTTGATGTGCAATTCGAATTGCCGAGACAGCGCCAACACCGAGGTCATCTCCGCGACCGCGTTGACATTGCTCGACTGCAGGAAACCGGACTCCACTTGTACGTCGGCATCCACAGCAGCGGGCTTGCCGTCTTTGGTGTGCATCAGGCCGTCGGGGCCTTTTTCCATGTTCGCGATGTCAGGCCGGACCAGCTTGATGCGGTCGATTTCTGCCATCACCTGAGGGCTTTCACCCAGCGAACGAACGCTGATCGTGCCGTCGGCGCCAATCTCGATCTGTTGTTGAGGCGGCACGGCAATCGGCCCGGAGTTGCCCATGACCGGCAAACCGTTGCCATCACGTAACACGCCAAGGGCGTCGATGTTCATGCTCGATGTGCGGGTATAGGCTTCGCCACCGTCGGCAGTCTGCACCGCCATCCAGCCATTGCCTTTGACGGCGACGTCCAGTTCGCGACCGGTATCGATCATGGAGCCTGCACTGAAATCAGTACCGGGACGCTCGCTCATGGCATAGGCACGCGAGGGCATGACCTCACCAAACACCGGCATCGAGCGGGCCTGTTCGAGGTCACGCTGAAACCCGTTGGTCGAGACGTTCGCCAGGTTGTTGGCATGCGCCTTTTGCGCAATGGCGTTTTCGGATGCACCGCTCATTGCGACGTAAAGCAACTTGTCCACAGTCTTCCTCCTCCGACAGACGCTTGCCGCCTGTTGCCGTTCTAAAGATGAAGTAGCAATAATCGAACCAGTTTTTCAAGACCGATACAAAGTGCTGATTTTCCAATGGTTACGGGGCCAGACGCCGCCTCGGCGGACGCTGGAAAATCCGCCGCGACGGCAGACTGCCGCTTTGATGGAGAATCATCGGCCAGGCCGCCAAAAAAACTTCGCGCACGGAGCGATCCTTGCAGCAACTTGCGCGGACAGCCCTCAGAAAACGGAAAACCGACATGCCTGCGCGTCTCGCCATCGCCCTCCTCCTCATCACCTGCTCGGCGCTGGCAATGGCCGCGCCCGCGCATTACTGGCTCTGGCAAGGCAAGGACAAAACCTTCTGCGCCCAGACCAGCCCCGGCAAAGGCTGGACGCGGATTGCCGGGCCGTATGTACGGTCCGATTGCTCGAATTAGCGAGAACGAAAAGCCTGGCAAGACCGCTGGATTGAGCCCCATCAGACGACGTGCGGGAGGGCACACTCCCTCAGTGACTAAGCACCTGATCGGGTCACCCCCACGACACGCTTCCCCTATCAGGTCGCTCGAATCAACGTCTGCATCAACTCCGCTTCAGTAGAGAGGGTCTTGGAGTTGGCCTGGTATGAGGTCTGTGCCTGAATCAACTCAACCAG
>NZ_DASWOT010000030.1:0-4198 GCF_036404235.1 Pseudomonas sp. | reverse complement strand
AGGTGCTGACAACCAAAGGCATATTGAATGTGACCGACCTGCCCATTGCGGCGCAGGCCAAGTTGATGGATCGCAACCAGGCCCGGGAAACACTCGGTGGCTTGAGCGATTTGATCAATGATGATGAGACCGGGTTGATTTGAACCTGGTTAGCATCTGCTAAAGATCCCGGCCAAACACAAAATCGTTGAAGATCATGGCGCCCTTCACTTCCAGGGCGCTGGATCTCCAACCAACTGCCCCTGCACCCCTTCAATCCCCATCTCGACAATCACCAACAACTCGCCCTCGGTTTCCACGCGCTCGGCGATCAGTGGTAGATCAATACTGTGCGCAGCGCGCTGCACCGCTTCGATGAACAAGCGCTTGTGGCCTTCCTCATCAATGGCGCGGATGTAACTGCCGTCGATTTTCAGGTACGCCAGGCCCAAATGCGCCAGGTTACCAATCATGCTGAAACGACCACCAAAGCGCTGCAGCGCCAGGGAGAAGCCTGACGCTTGAAGACGTCGCGTCAGTTGCTCAAGTATCGCTTGTTCCGGCAGGTGTTCTTCGCCGATCTCAAAGGTCAGCCGGGAGCCAACCTGGGCGTGCTGATGCAATAATTCAAAAACCCGATCCAGCGCCTTCTCATCCGTAAGCGTTGCGGCCGAGAGATTCAGAGCCAGGGTTTGATCATGGGTCTGCAGATGCGCCAGCACCTGTTCCAGCATCCAGATATCCAGACGAGTCGACCAGCCGAAGCGCTCTATCCACGGCAGGAAACGCCCGGCGGGAATTGTTTGACCGTGTTCATTGACCAGTCGCGATAGCACCTTGTAGTGCAGTACACGAGTCACATCCCTGGCATCGACTACCGACTGGAAAAACAACCGGAAACCGCCATTATTCAGAGCATGATCCAGCACACGGTACCAAGTGTGATGGTCATCGCCGATGCTGGTGACCGCGCCATGCTCAATGCAACTCCAGGTCTGTTCGCCCTGGGTTTGCGCCTGCGAAAGCGCCTGGTCTGCCAGGCCTAAAAGCGTCAGCGGCGCATCTCCGGGTGTGTACGGTGCCAGCCCCATGTGAGCGACCGGCGAGACGTCCGACGCGCCTGTGGCAACAAGACTTTGCAGCGCCGCTTCAATATTCTGTGCCAACTGCAACGCATCTTCGCGAACCATGCCGGGCGCCAGCACCGCGAATTCACCGCCACGGCTGCGGCTGATAAGGTTATGCGTCATGGGGAACTTCTCGCACTGATGCAGCAATTGCTGAGCGACCTCAATGAGCAATGCATCGGTGAGTTTACCGCCCAAGCGCAGGTTCAAACCCGCGAGATCCTGGACCCGCAACAGCAACAGATAACCCGCGCGCTGGTCCTCCAGATTGCTCACATGCGCCGCGAGCTGCATATCAAAATAACGGCGATTGGACAGGCCTGTCAGGCTGTCCTGATAGGACTCCACCCGCAGTTTTTCACTGCGCTCGGCGCTTTCCTGAAACAGCGTCTTGAGCTTCTCCACCATCTGGTTCATGGCCAGCACCACACGCCGCAGTTCTGGTGTGCGCGGTAGCTCCTTGATCGTGGAAAACTCGCGACGACCAATGGCGTAGGATTGCGCGACCATGTCATCCAAAGGACGTAGCTGACGGCGCAGCAGCAGCGCGCCCAGAATCGCACTGATAACCCCGCAGACCAGCAACCAGCCAAGGCTGCCCAGGGCGCTCTGCCAAAGCTTGGCTAACGCGAACATCGGATGGCTGACGACTTCGACCCGCGCCGTCTGCTGCCAGCCGCGGCTGACAATCGCTTCGCCGCCTGCCGGCTCAAGCCCGATGGCGTTGATGAACCACTGCGGCACGCCCTGATTATCCGGTGTTGCACTACGCTCGACGACGACCGCATCGGTCGCCAGGTCCACCACACGAATACTCGCGTAATAGCCACTGTCAAAAATCGAGCTGACCATCAACTCGACCATCGCCGGGTCGTCGATATTGGCGGTCAGCGACAACGCCAGCGACGTCGCTGCGTCCTGGGCGTGGGAGCGCAGTTGATTGACATATTGCGCACGGGAGCTTTCGAGGCTGACGACAAAGCTGCCGGCAAACGCCAGCACCAGGAACAGACAAATCGCGATCAGCAGTTGTTTGAACAGAGACATCGAAACTCCTAGTACTCAGGCTCGGCCGGGAAGCCTTCAGCGGTCATTTTCTTCAGCAGATCTTGCCAGCGGGACAATCGCTTGGTATCGCCCACCTTCTTGTTGCCTTGCGCGCCGGGCAACCAGAGCCCTTCACCATTAAAGGCGTACACGGGCAACAGGTCGGGTCGCTGACTCGCAGGCTTGATCACATCAATCAGGCTGTCGAGGACCAACGGCATGGCGTTGGGGCTCGAGTAATAGGTCAATACCATGTGCGCACGGTTCAAACGCAAGGCCTTGACGTAGGTGATCAACAGTTTTTCGCTGGGTACGCCCAATCGCCTCAGGCTGAAGTATTTGGCGATCGCGTAATCCTCACAGTCGCCCGCGCCCTTCATCAGCGACTGAATCGGCGTGGCCCAGTAATCGACCTCGTGCCACAAGTCGATGTCTTCTTCGTAACGCATCTGTTTGTTGAAGAACTGGTTCACCACGGTCAGCTTATCTAGCTCACTGGCCTGCTTTTGCGTAGCGAGCAGGTTCTGCCAGGCATCGATGCGCTGCTTTCCTGCGCCCAAGGGCCCGTATAGCGACTCGGCGCGCCGGCTGATAACCGAGAAATCCCAGTCAGCATTGAGATAGCCAACCCCCACGCCGCACGACAGCAAAACCGCCAGAAGCAGCCAGAGCCCAAACCGTCCATGAGCGCAATGTACCGCCAATTCGTTTAGTCCATCAGGCGAGTGGTTAACCGGAAACCGATGGTGAGGGGTTGAGTGGGAAAAGACAATGGCGTCTTGAGATCATGCAACGGCAAGACGATGCAATAGCGAAGGACCTCAAGGCTTGCGCTTCCTCGGCCCGGTATTAAACACCGGCACTTTACGCACTGGTTTGACCGATGGTGCTTCTGGCGCTGTATCGCCGCTGTCGACCCATTTGCCAAGATTGCGTTTGCCGCCGCCGCTGATTTTCGGCTTTTTGGGCTTTTTCGGTTTCTTCAGGATTTGGCCGCTTGCGTCGGTGGACGGCACGCGGTGTTCGGGCTCAAAGTCCTGTTCTTCTTTACGCGTGAGGGTTTGGCGGGTCAGTACTTCAATGGCTGACAGCAGCTCCACTTCGTCGGCGCAGACAAAAGATATCGCCTCACCGGTCAAGCCGGCACGCCCGGTGCGGCCGATGCGGTGGATATAGTCTTCGGCCACAATTGGCAGATCGAGGTTGACGACAGTGGGCAGATCGTCGATGTACAGGCCGCGCGCGGCTACGTCAGTCGCTACCAGAATCTGCACTTCACCGGCCTTGAAACGATCCAGCGCCCGCTGTCGTGTGGCTTGGGGTTTGTCGCCATGGATGCCGTCGGCGTTGATGCTCAGGCCTTGCAGGCGATCCACCAGTTGATCGACGCCTACACGGGTTTTGGCGAAGACCAGCACTTGTGTCCAGCGCTGCTTTTTCAGCAGGTGGATGAACAGCTCTGCCTTGCGCTTTTTGTCCACCGGCACGACCCATTGTTTGACCGAAGACGCCGCCACGTTGCGTGGGCTGACTTCGATGCTCAACGGGTCGTCGAGCATTTGCCCGGCCAGCGCGCGGATCGCATCGGAGAAGGTCGCGGAAAACAGCAGCGTCTGGCGCCGTTTGGGCAGCGCAGCGTAGATGTCACGCAGCTCTTCGGAAAAGCCCAGGTCGAGCATACGGTCGGCTTCGTCGAGGATCAGCGTTTGCACTTGGGAAAACTTCACCGCGTTCTGGCGATACAGATCGAGCAGACGGCCTGGCGTCGCGACTAGCACGTCAACGCCACGGCGCAGCTTCATCATCTGTGGGTTGATGCTGACGCCGCCTTACACCGCGTAAGTTGCCAGCGGCAGGTGCTCAGCGTACTGACGAATGTTCTCGTGAACCTGTTCGGCCAACTCGCGGGTCGGCACCAGCACCAAAGCGCGGATCGAGTTGGCAGCGACTTTCGGGCCTTCCATGGTCAAGCGTTGCAGTAAGGGCAGCGCGAAACCTGCGGTTTTTCCGGTGCCGGTCTGGGCGGCTGCCATCAAGTCACGCCC
>NZ_DASWOT010000029.1:0-16891 GCF_036404235.1 Pseudomonas sp. | reverse complement strand
ACAGGCGAAGAAGATGGTGGGTGAGTCGGTCTCGATCTACAACGGCGAGCGACCGCACCTGTCTTTGAAATACAAAACGCCCGATGCGGTGCATCGGGCGTTGGGATGAAACAGGTGTAAACCTATTTCAGGACTAGACATCATGTGCCAGAAAATCGCTATTTTTTCCGAGCGATTTACTCCTGGCCTTGAATCGGCTCACGCCTTGATGAGCCGGATTCGATTGTGTTGCAGGGTTACTCGGCCTTGCCCCGAACAATCCGTCCACCTTTCACTTCGTCTGCATAGGCTTTGAGCTTGTCGGCATCCTTGTACAGCTGATTCATCAGGTGCAGCACTGCGACAACATCCACGTCCTTGACGCGTTCGGCCAGTCGGCTGATCTCGCCCGCTGTGCGTTCCAGATTACCGGCCACGCCATAAAGGTCGCGTTTCAATTCTATCGATGACTTTTTCAACCCCACTTCGTTCTCCTGAATACCTGACTGATGACGCTGTTACCGGGCGCGAGTTGACAGCGCACGAGCGTAACGCCGCGCACTATAGCGCAAGACGTCCGAATTCGGGTTTCGGTCCTGTGACTGCTGGTTCATAAATCATCGGAGGGAGGTCTCATCTGGACGATGATTTTCAGGCGCGTGATTTGACGCGCAGGTTTAACCGGGGCGTCGAGGTTTTTTAAAAAAAGATTATTTGTAATGCACGCTGGACCTTTTGCCACGATGCGCGATCATCTGTGCATGGAAACTCAATGGAGGTGTGTATGTTAAGTCGGTCACTGACCCTTGCCATCCTGTTTGCTGTCAGTGGTCCGCTGCTGGCTGCCGACGGTGATACCCCACTGGCCCAGGAGCGTGGCAAGTCTCGTGCGCTGATCATCATCGCTTCCAGCACGGTGGACCCGACGCTGGTGAGTCTGAAGAAGAATCTGGATGACCCTGCTAATCATGAAGCCTTCGTCAAGCGCGACATGGTGCTTTACACCATCGTTAACACCATCGGCCAGCGCAACGGCAAGGACATGGATGCGCAAAGCACTATGGCGCTGATCCGTGAGCTCAAGCTTGGGGTGAAGTCGCAGACGCAGGCTCAGGTGATTCTCGTGGGCAAGGACGGCGAGAAGAAAATCGACCGTTCCGGGCCGATCGATCCCAAGGAGATCTTCAATACCATCGATCAAATGCCGATGGCAGAGAAAGAGGCCGTTGCTCCAGCCTCGGCACCTGTGGCCGCAGAACCCAAGGCAGCAGCTAAACCGGGCAAGGCAGGGAAGGGGACCGCACCTGCACCAGCGCCAGCATTGGATGATTAATCAGGGCAACCGAGAGGTCACGAGTATGCGCCTAGCTGTTAATATCGCTCCCTTTTTACAGCAGGGAATGACATGAAACAGTGGGCGGGAGTGGCAGCACTGATGCTGTTGACAGGCTGCATGAGTTTGAATCAGACCCGCTCGGCAGGGCCTGTCCAGGTGTATTCCAGCCAAAAGCCGGCGGCCGCCGTCGCTGAGTGCATCAAGGTGACGTGGGCGGATGTGCAGATGTTCGGCGATGTGGCCGATGTGTTCCTGAAGAGCAACGCACCGGGCGATTTCACGGTCTACACCACTGAAGGTCAATACTTTGCCGACGTGCTGGGCAAAGGCGCCACGACCAACGTCAGTTTTTACGCAAAACCAGGTGCATCGGTTAAGGATCAACGCGGCGCGGTAGTCGCGACCTGCCTGTAATCGCTAAGCGACGTAATAAAAAACCGGCTGATTGGTGCCGGTTTTTTTGTTTATGGACCTCAGGTTTTCGAAATACGGACTTCGCGCTCACATCGGTGGCGCAACACCGTTCTCGCCAGCAGAAATCGACAGCGCACTGAGTGCGCCGTCAGAGGCCTTCTGCGCCTGCATCACGATCTTTACGCCGGGCTTGAGTAGGGTGCGATCGCCTGGCACCAGATTGACGATAGGCACATCGTCTGGAATGACGATCTTCTTCTGACCGCCTTTGTAATTAACAGTGATCGTGCGCCCGTTGCTGGTGACCAGATCACCCACCGAGCCATTGGTCATGCTGCTGTCCTTACCCAGATCAAAGGCCCGATGGCCGTCGCCGGTGCCTGCCAGTTCTGGCGGAAAAACATGAATCTCCAGCGCCTTCAGGGTGCCGTCCGGCAAGGGCACGGCGGCTGAGCCGATGTAGCTGCCGGGTTTGATTTCGGACACTTCGCCCAAGGTCACGCCGCGCACCACAGTGTCTTTATTGAGGTTGACCTGCAGGTCTTCACCGTTTTTGGTGTGGACCTGCATCACGTCGCCCTCAATGGCGGTAATTGCGCCTCTGACACGTGTCGGTGTTGCGTCTTGTGCTTGTGAGGGGCTGGCGATCATGAGGGCACTGGCGAACAGGCTTGAGATCAAAAGGGTGTCTCGCACGCGCTTGCTTATTGTCATTTTCATGGATGGCGCATTCCTGAGTGTTTTCGTCGGTAAAGCTTACACCTCAATGACTGGACGATTTCATGACAAATCAGTCAGCAAACGCTGCTCTGGCTAGGGGTATGCGTGGCCTGCGGATAAGCTCAGAGGCGTCAGGCGGCGAATGCCTTTCGCATGCGACATTTAATGAGGTCTGTTGGGATGATGACGGGTGCATAGATTATTTGCATAGTTTCCTAGAATAAAAATGAATTTAGTTAATTATCGGTCCAGTGATATGGTTTTAACCAGTCACTGAACCGTGGAAAAAAGTTATTAAAACCTTCCAGGTGACGGCTTTTATTTCAACTACTTGGTAAGGGATCGCACCATGTCAGCTTTCGATCATTTGACCCGGCGTCGGCTATTGGGTCTGGCCAGTACTGCGCTGGCAACCCCGTTTTTGTTGTCGCTGCCGAGTTCCGCCTGGGCCGTGGATGAGCATGCCGGGCATGGTACTGCATCCGACGCCGAGCCTGCCGGAACCGGTGACTTCATACGGCTAGATCAACCACGCGCCTTGAAGCTGGCGATCAACCTTAATGCGGTCTGCCTGGCTCCGGTGGTTATTGCCCATGGTCAGGGATTCTTCAAAAAGCACAACCTTGATGTCGAGTTGGTCAACTTCGGAAACTCTACCGAAGTGCTGCTGGAGGCCATCGCCACTGGCAAGGCGGACGCTGGGATTGGCATGGCGTTGCGTTGGCTCAAAGCACTGGAGCAGGGCTTTGATGTCAAGCTCACTGCCGGTACGCATGGCGGTTGTTTGCGTCTGCTGAGCGCAGTTAATGGAGGTATCAGCAAACTCGAAGACCTCAAGGGGAAGGCCATCGGCGTGACCGACATGGCCAGTCCGGATCGCAACTTCTTCTCGATCTTGCTGAAAAAACACGGTATCGATCCAGTGCGTGATGTCGAATGGCGTCTGTATCCCGCCGACCTGTTGGGCACGGCGTTGGAGCGCGGTGAGGTGCAGGCAGTCAGCGGCAGTGATCCGTTCATGTACCGGTTGATCCATGCGGGCAAGGCGCGTGAGCTGTCGAGCAACCTGGTCGAGGAATACGCTAACCTCAGCTGCTGCGTGGTCGGGGTGACCGGAAAACTGGCGCGTGACGACAAGCGCGTAGCGGCTGCATTGACCCAGGCAATTCTTGAAGCGCATGACTATTCGGTAAAGCACCCGGAGGAGGTGGCAAAGGGGTTCCAGGCGTATGCGCTCAACACCACCACCGAAGAAGTGGTGGCCATCCTGCACGACCATACTCACGGGCACCACGCTGTCGGCGCTGCGCTGACCACGGAAATCGCCACTTACGTTACCGATTTGAAAACCGTTGAAGTGATCCGACAGAGCACCGATGCCAACACATTTGCCAAGGAGATCACCGCCGATGTCTTCAGTTGAGGCGTCTGCGGCCCGCATTCGCGCTGGTCGCGCTTCGATCAAGCTCTGGCGGCAAGGGACCCTCGCCGTGTTGGCGTGGGTCGGTGTGGCGTTACTGATCAGCTATTTGCCGAACGCGACACGTAACTGGCCGATGACCCAGGGGCTGGCGAATCTGTGTCTGGCGGTCGCTGCTGTGATTGCCTTGGCTGTCATCGCCGGACACTGGTCGCAGCGCGTCGCACAGCGCACGCAGCATCTCGGCGCCTGGCTGATCGCGTTGCCGATCCTGCTTGGGATCTGGGAACTGCTGACCGCGAAGTTGGGTTGGTTACCAGTGCCGTTTTTCGCGCCTCCGCAAGCGCTGCTGGACGTCTACGTCGAAGACTGGCCACGGCTGGCCGACAGCCTGTTTCACTCGGCGTTGCTGCTGGGCAGTGGTGTCGCACTGGGCGCGGTGACCGGGTTCATCGCTGGCGTGGCCATCGGCTGGTCGCGCAGTATTGGCTACTGGCTACATCCGGTGCTACGGATTCTCGGTCCGGTGCCCTCGACGGCGTTACTGCCACTGTGCTTTTTTCTGTTTCCCAGCAGTTGGAGTGCGAGCGTTTTCCTGATCGCGTTGGCGACATGGTTCCCGGTCACGGTCCTGACGTGGTCCGGTGTTGCCAGCGTCGACAAAGCTTATTACGACGTGGCCCGCACGCTCGGCGCGAAGCAGCGCTTTCTAATCTTCAAAGTAGCGATTCCGGCAGCGCTGCCGCACGTCTTCGTCGGGCTGTTCATGGGCCTGGGCGCTTCGTTTTCAACGCTTGTGGTCGCCGAGATGATGGGCGTCAAATCCGGCATCGGCTGGTACTTGCAGTGGGCTCAAGGCTGGGCGGCGTACGCCAATATGTACGCGGCGTTGTTGATCATGGCATTGGCCTGTTCCGGGCTGATTTCGGCACTGTTTCTGATTCGTGATCGTTTACTGGCTTGGCAGCAGGGGGCAATGAAATGGTAAGTGTGGCGCGAGAGATCGCAGATTCACCCCGCAGCCCGGGTTTAGCGTTGCGCATCGATAATCTGAGCCATGGCTTTTCGCTGGAGGGCGAGCGATTGCCGGTGCTTGAGCGCGTATCGATTGACGTCGCGCCAGGTGAGTTCGTCGCGTTGCTGGGCCCCTCCGGGTGTGGCAAATCGACCTTATTGCGCCTGGTTGCCGGGCTCGAACCTGCCGACAGCGGCACCTTGTTGGCGGATGGTGCACCGATTACCGGCCCCGACCCCAGTCGTGTCGTGGTGTTCCAGGACCCGACGCTCTACCCTTGGCGCAAGGTCTGGGACAACGTGGCCCTGGGGCTGGAGGCGCAGGGGCTGCTGAAAACCACTAAAGGCAAGGTCGATCAGGCATTGGAGAAAGTTGGCCTGAGCCAGTTCGCCCGCGCCTATCCGCGTCAGCTGTCCGGCGGAATGGCGCAGCGCGTGGCATTGGCTCGTGCGTTGGTCAACGAGCCTCGGTTGCTGATTCTGGATGAACCTTTGGGCAAGCTGGATTCGCTGACCCGCATAACCATGCAACAGGAGCTGATCGACCTCTGGCAACGTCAGGGCTATACCGCGCTGTTGGTGACCCACGACGTGGAAGAGGCTCTGTTGTTGGCCAATAGAGTCATCGTGTTCAGTGATCGCCCTGCCAGTATCAAGGCGCAACTGACCATCGACCGACCGTATCCACGGCACCGCGACGATCCGTATCTGGTAGACCTGCGGCGTGAGATTCTAGGGTTGTTGGGGTTAGGGCAGAGTTGGTGAGGGGGGACGCGCGGTGAATCCGCCGATGCCTTTTCACACTGTCTGTACCGAGCGTTTAGCCGCTGTAGCAGGACAAGGGTAGGGGATCGCCCGCCGTCCAGATGCCGCGCTGTCGTGCAGCAAACAGGGCATTTAAATACCGTCTTGCCTGTCACCGGGCAAGCGCGATGTGGCAAACAACTTAACAGCCGCTTAGTCCATCTGTTTCAGTTCCATTGGCAAAGACCGGCGTTAGGCCTATTGCTTGATTCGCCGGGAAAATTCGTTCGACAATCGCGCAGTCAATCCAACGACCGTCAAGACGGGCATGTTTCTCGTAAACGCCCACTTGGCGAAAACCGCAGGTCTGGCACAGGGCAAGGCTGGCTTGGTTGGAGGTGAATATGCGTGAAAGGACTTTCCAAAATCCAAGAGCTTCTGCTTCGTTGAGCAATGCTTGAAGCAGGTGCTTACCTAGCCCTTGGCCTCGAGCCTCACGACTCATGTATATCGAAAAGTCAGCTATGCCGTCATAGCAGGCGCGATCTCGATACCTGCTGAGGCTCGCCCATCCTACAACCTGATCTTGCTCATCAAGCATCACCAGTACAGGGTAGCGAGAACCCGTTTGGAGTCGCTCAAGCATGTCCGTTGGGTTACGGGGGGTGGTTTCGAACGTGGAGCTACGTTCCTCAATGCCTTGGTTGTAGATGGTGGCTATTGAGGTTGCGTCAACGGGCTCAGCAGGACGGATGCGCATGATGGATTCCATTATGTTGGTAGTGACAACATTTACATCAAAAAAATGGGCTCTAACCCGGCTGCATGGCATCTGAGCAAGGCTTATTCGTGAGGCCGCACCGTTTTTCGGTCGCTCGTGTGATCTGTCTGAGCAGGGTTAATGCCCCTTGCCTGGCTTCGACTGACAGGTTCTCGATCATTGCTCTCTCCTCGGCAATGAGGTCGCCCCGGATTTTCTCGTAGAGTTCCCTGCCAGCGTCCGTGGCCTGAATCTTCACAGCGCGACGGTCTTGCTCATCTTCAACGCGTGACACATAACCCTTACGTTCGAGCGCTTCAATCACACGGCTCGCCGTGCTTTTGTCCAAACACATTTCCTCGGCCAAGACCTGAAGCCGCAGAGCACCTTTCTTGACAAGCGTTTGGATCGCATAGCATTGAGTGACCGAAACGTCGTAGCAGCAGATTTTGTCTCTATCTCGAAACTGGTAGACGCGGACAAGCTGGTTCAGCGCCTCGTACAAATCCTCGGCATCCTGCGCTAACTGGTCTTTTTTCCGCTTCGGCATAATCGTCACAAATTTGTTGTTAGCTGCAACAATAATCGTGGCGGTGCTGAATCGTCAACAAGGCTCCGCTGGTTGATGGTACGAAATACATCGCGCTAGGTTGTTGTTACTAACAACGGAAAGCGAGTTCAGCGAGTGAGTCTTCCCGAATCGTTACGCCCTGACACGCAGGGTACGCGGCGACATCGAAAGCATACGCTTTACCGGATATACCAAAATACGTATATTCGATTTTTCGTATGTATGGAGACTGCCGTGACCGAACCGATCAAAGTCCTTTTCGTCTGCGTTGCCAACTCTGCTCGCTCACACCTCGCGCAGGCTCTGCTACGTCATGCGCGATTCGCGTTTCGCGGCGTTCAGTGCAGGTTCTCAGCCATCCGGTGTTGATCCGTGAGCTGTCGCCGCACTTGAAAACGTCGATGTGGATGCGTCCGAGCATCTGGAGGATGTATGACAAAACCCATGAATCCTACTGCGCTCTTCAAGTGCCTGGCGGATGACACTCGTACCAAAATCACATTGCTGATCGTAAGAGAGGGTGAGCTGTGCGTTTGTGAGCTGACCGCAGCCCTCGACCAGAGCCAGCCTAAAATCTCCCGCCATCTGGCACTCCTTCGCTCGGCCGGTCTGCTGATGGATCGCCGCCAGGGGCAGTGGGTTTATTACCGACTTCATCCAGAGCTGCCCGACTGGGTGACCGCCGTTTTGAAAGACGTCGTCGATGCGAACCAGCAGTGGTTGGAAGACGAGGCTACGCGCCTATGCGACATGAGTGGCCGCCCCATCAACCAGGCCGTGTGCGACTAATCCGCGCCCCTTTCGAGTGTTTGAGATGCTTCTTGCCGTATCAATTTTCGTCGTCACCATCGCACTGGTCATCTGGCAGCCCAAAGGCTTGGGCGTGGGTTGGAGCGCAAGCCTTGGTGCCGTCTTGGCTCTGCTCTCTGGCGTGGTCAGCCCTGGGGACATTCTTGAGGTGTGGCACATCGTTTGGAATGCCACGGCCACATTTATCGCGGTGATCATCATCAGCTTACTGCTCGATGAAGCAGGATTTTTCGAGTGGGCTGCACTGCATGTTGCCCGCTGGGGGGCAGGGAGCACCCGAAAGCTTTTCGTATTCATCATATTGCTAGGTGCCGCTGTATCGGCGCTTTTCGCCAATGACGGTGCAGCGCTGATCCTCACGCCTATCGTGATCGCGATGCTGCTGGCTCTGCGGTTTTCTCCCGCAGCCACCTTGGCATTCGTCATGGCTGCGGGATTCATAGCAGATACCGCGAGCCTGCCACTGGTGGTTTCCAATCTGGTTAACATCGTCTCCGCCGATTACTTCAACATTGGCTTTACCGAATATGCCTCCGTTATGGTTCCGGTCAACCTTGCCAGCGTTGCGGCGACATTGGTGATGCTGTTGTGGTTCTTTCGCAAGGAGTTGCCCGCGACCTACGATCTTGCGCAGTTGCGTCAACCTTGCGAGGCGATACGAGACCGGCCAACGTTTGTCGCAGGTTGGTGGGTGCTGGCTCTCCTGCTGATCGGCTTCTTCGTGATCGAACCTCTAGGGGTTCCGATCAGTGTCATTGCAGCGGTGTGTGCATTTATCCTCTATGTGATCGCAGCCCGCGGCCAAGCAATCAACGCGGGGAAGGTCCTCAAAGGCGCACCATGGCAAGTGGTGATTTTTTCCCTTGGCATGTACCTGGTCGTCTACGGGCTCAAAAATGCCGGTCTCACAGACCACATTTCGCAGATCCTGAACTTTTTCTCGGGCTACGGGATTTGGGGCGCATCACTTGGCACCGGGCTGCTCACAGCCTTGCTGTCCTCGATCATGAACAACATGCCAACTGTGCTCGTCGGCGCTTTGTCCATACACGCTGCCGAGGCCGAGGGCGTGGTTCAACAAGCAATGGTGTACGCCAACATTATTGGTTGTGACCTAGGCCCTAAGATCACGCCCATCGGTAGCCTCGCCACATTGCTTTGGCTGCACGTGCTGGCTAAGAAGGACATCAAGATCAGCTGGGGTTACTACTTCAAGACCGGGATCGTGCTGACCTTGCCCATCCTTGTCGTCACCCTGTGCGCGCTGGCATTGCGTCTCAGTTTCTGAATCAAGGAATCCTCTGATGAAAGTCTTGTTCATGTGTACGCACAACAGCTGCCGCAGCATTCTGTCGGAGGCGCTGTTCAACCACCTGGCACCTGAAGGCGTAGAAGCGATCAGCTCGGGAAGCTTTCCCAGTGGTCGCGTAAATCCACGGGCCTTACAGACGCTGGAGGCGGCGGGTATTTCCACGGCGGGCCTGAGCAGCAAGGCTTCGGACGCTTTTGAAGGCTCGCCACCGGACATTGTGCTTACCGTTTGTGATCGGGCTGCGGGTGAAGCATGCCCCATCTTTTTCGGGCCAGCCTTGAAGGCCCATTGGGGCTTGGCCGATCCGTCGGAAGCCACCGGGTTAGAAGCCGAGATGACCGCAGCGTTTGAGACCACCCTCGTCAAAATTCGCGAACGCGTGAGCGCGTTTCTTGCGCTGCCGCTGAAGACCATGGGCGCTGAACAGCTCAAAGCTGAACTGAACCGCATAGGTTCGCTTTGAAGAGCAATCGAGGCGGCGCCTACAGAAAGTCTTTTTTATTCATAGAGTTATCGTGTATTTGATGAGGGATGTCGCAGGCTGCGAGACGTCACCACACTCAATATCTCTTGAGCGCCTGACAGATGTTTTCGCAGCCTTTGTAGCCTTGTCAACGCCAGGGGCGGTTGCCCATCATGCGGCAGATGCTTGTTCTTTCAACGTGGCCATGTCGATCACGAAGCGATACTTCACGTCGCCCTTGAGCATGCGTTCGTAGGCACCGTTGATATCTCGCATGGCGATCATTTCGATGTCCGAGACAATCCCGTGTTTGGCACAGAAATCCAGCATCTCCTGGGTTTCCTGTATGCCACCGATCAGCGATCCGGCCAGGCTGCGGCGTTTGAAGATCAGGTTGAACACCGATGGCGATGGGTGTGGATGATCTGGCGCACCCACCAGCGTCATGGTGCCGTCGCGCTTGAGTAGGTTGAGAAACGCATCCAGGTCGTGCGGCGCGGCCACGGTGTTGAGGATGAAGTCGAGGCGATTGGCCTGTGTTGCCATTTCGTCGGGGTTTTTCGACACGATCACTTCATCGGCCCCCAGACGCAGGCCATCTTCACGCTTGTTAGGCGATGTGGTGAACAGCACTACATGCGCGCCCATCGCGTGGGCGATTTTCACGGCCATGTGGCCCAAGCCACCGAGCCCAACCACGCCGACTTTCTTGCCAGGCCCGACGTTCCAGTGATGCAGCGGCGAGTAAGTAGTGATGCCAGCACACAGCAGTGGCGCCACTGCCGCCAGATTGGCATCTTCGCCATGGGTGATGCGCAGGACGAATTTCTCTTTCACGACGATGTTGTCGGAATACCCGCCAAAGGTGTTTTCACCACCGAATACAGGCCCGTTGTAGGTGCCAGTAAAGCCATTTTCGCAGTATTGCTCTTCACCTTCGGCACAGGAAGCACAGTGCTGGCAGCTGTCGACCATGCAACCGACTCCCGCCAGATCACCGACCTTGAAATGTTTCACCGCTGCGCCGACCGCTGTCACACGACCAACGATTTCATGGCCCGGCACCGAGGGGTACAGCGTGTTATTCCATTCGTTACGGGCGGTGTGCAGGTCCGAGTGACAAACGCCGCAGTACAGAATATCCATCTGCACGTCGTCGGCGCCTGGCGTACGGCGCTCGATCTGAAAGGGCTTGAGGGCATCATTGGGATTTTGCGCGGCATAGCTGTATGTCTTACTCATTACGATCATCTCCAGAAAGGTAGAAGTAAAAAGTGCGTCAGCATTTAGAGACAGCTGTCAGCTGCGAAAGGTCATTGATCAATCCTTGTTGATCGGCGAAGACCAGAACAGCCTACTCTTGGATGGATACCCTGAAAAACGTTCATTGGAGTGAATATCTGCCGATGTAAAACCTGCAACTGTGTAGAAATCAGAAATAAGTCGTAAAAACTCGGTATTTGCATCATTTATCGGCAGTAAGCGCACATATGCTGCTTGCAACAATCTGTCTTACCCCATGAAGATAGCCTTAGTCACACGTTGGCAATGGAGCGCCTATGAATTCCCGTGTCTGGAACCCTGATCGACGACCATTGAACACAAGCGGGCGTGCATCGGATACGGTCGCTATCGAGGACGGTTGTTCAGCGACGCCAGGTGTTCACGAAGAGACCCTCGAGAGCCTTCTGCGGGGCGCGCAAAAAGCTTCGCCGTCCTTGAGTTGGGCAGCCTATCGTGCGGGTGAGCACATGCACTTGTTGGGACAGGGTGATGCCTCGATCCCTTGGCCAACGCTGATTCAACGCGACGCTTTCGAGGTGTTCTGCCAGGAACGGCGCTTGCACCGTTGGGCCACGGGGTATGGCGAAAGTGTGCTCGGCTGGTTGGTCGCCTCTGAACAACACGGCGACGATCCGCAACTGACTGAACTCGCCTCGACATTGGGCCTGCATTTGCAGACCGCCGCGTTGGCACGTGCCCAGGCGACGCAGCGAGTGCTGTATGAAATTACCTATCTGGCCAGTTCCACGCGGGACCGCTCGGAATTCCTTCAGGGTGTACACCAACAACTGTCGACCTTGATCGACGCCGAGAATTTTTACCTAGCGCTGTATGAGAACCACAGCGGCAAAATTACCTATCCGTATTACATCGACATCACCGACGCCGATGCTCTAGAAGCAGAAACCTGCGAGTACCTCGATCACGAGCACTTGTCCATGACCGGGTATGTGCTGACCACTGAGCAACCACTGTTCGTCGACGCCGCTGACATCGAGCAGGCTCAGGCACGCAAGCGCTTTTACTGCGTGGGACATCGACCGCAGTTCTGGATGGGCGCTCCCCTTAAAAATGCCTCAGACGACGTGTTCGGCATGCTGGCCATGCAGGTCTATGATGTCTCGCGGATCTACAGCGTCGAAGATCGCGAACTGTTTCTGGTGGTTGTGCGGCACGTGGCCATGGCGCTTGACCGGATTTTGCACCGTGCGCACCTGGAGGAAACCGTCGCCCGGCGCACCGTCGAGCTGTCCAGGCTCAACGATGCGCTGCGCAGTGAAGTGGCTGATCGTGAACGCGCCGAGCACCTGCAAAGCGCGTTGTTTCAGATCACCGAACTGTCCAGCCAGCCGGGCGACATGGCCGAGTTGTTTCGCAGCCTGCACGGCATCGTCGGCGATTTGCTGTTCGCGCTTAACTTCTATATCGCGCTATTCGACGACACCACGGGGGAGGTGGCTTTTCCCTATTACGTCGATGAGCGGCTGGCTGAGCGACCGAATCCACGGCGCGGGGAGCGCGGCTTTACGGAGTACGTCATTCGTCAGCGGCGTCCTTGCCTGATAGACAGCACCGAAGCGCGACGGCTGGAAAGCCTTGGCGAGATTACTATCCAGAATGAAATCAATCGCTCCAGTTCATGGTTGGGTATTCCGCTGTTCGAAGGCAAGACAGTGCGTGGTGTACTGGCGGTGCAAAGCTATTCGACGCACGTCAGCTACTCGCTACGCGATCAGGAATTGTTGACGTTTGTGTCAAGGCATATTGATACCGCGCTGTCGCGGCGTTCGGCGGCGCTGGCGATTCATACGGCCAATGTGCAATTGGAAGCCCGGGTGCAGGACCGCACCCGCGAACTGGATTACGCCAACGCCAAACTTCAGCACGAGAACGCTCACGACTCGTTGACTGGCCTGCCTAACCGCAGCCATCTTCAGCAACAACTGCAGATTGCCTGGGAGGCGTTCTGCACCCAGGGGCAGGAACTGGTGGTGATGTTCATCGACCTGGACCGATTCAAAATGGTCAACGACAGCCTGGGGCACCACTCCGGGGACCTGTTGCTGGTTCAGGCCGCTGATCGTCTGCGCAGTTGCATGCGTGACAGCGACCTGTTGGCACGGTTAGGCGGTGATGAGTTCGCCGTACTGGCGTTTAGCGCGCCACCGGATATCACGGTGGCCATCGCCGAGCGGATTCTGGAAGCCTTCGACCTGCCGTTTTATATCGACGGGCATGCAGTGTTTTCTTCCTGCAGCATTGGTGTAGTGGCCGCTGATCGTCAGTTCCACCTGGAGCCCGCCGACCTGCTGCGCGATGCCGACACTGCCATGTACCGGGTCAAGAACGCCGGGCGCGACAGTTACGCGGTGTTCAACCAGGAAGTGCGGCGCGAGGTGTCCGATCAGATGGAGCAGGAGAGTGCATTGCGCAATGCGCTCAAACGCACGGATGAGCTGCTGCCGTATTTTCAGCCGATCATCGACGTCGAAAGCGGCAAGATCCTTGCTCTGGAAGCCTTGATTCGCTGGCGTCAGCCGGACGGCCGAGTGATCGCGCCGGGCGACTTCCTGCCAGCGCTTGAAGGCTTGCGACTGATTGGGCGACTGGATTTCTACATGCTGCAAAGTGTTGTGGCCATCCTCGCGCAACCCCGTCACGCCCATTGGCCAACGGTGCATGTCAATTGTTCGAGTTACAGCATCACCCGCCCTGAGTTTTCCAGCGAAGTGCTGGGCCTGCTTGAGTTGCATGGCGTGCTGGCGTCACGCATCTGTCTGGAACTGACTGAAGGTGCGCTGGTGGCAGAGCCGGATCTGGCGCGCAAAGCCATGAAACACCTGGCCGACAATTGCGTGTCGGTGGTGCTGGATGACTTTGGCGCAGGCTTTTCGTCGCTCAGTTATGTCCACCAGTACCATTTCAGCGGCTTGAAAATTGACAAGTCCTTCATTCTGGAACTGACCACCAGCTCACGCAGCCGGGCGATTGTCCGGGCCATCGTGCGCATGGCCGAATCCTTGGGCTTGACCGTGGTGGCGGAGGGTGTGGAAGACGCCGCGACTCTGCAATTGCTGAGGGAAATGGGTGCAGGGCAGGCGCAGGGCTATTACTTCTCGGTGCCGTTGCCACAGGAAAGGCTGGATTTGAGTTCGCTTGTTTGACGCGACCCATCAACCGGCGCACTCACATCGCAAGGAAAATCCAGGACAACGGGCTACGCTCTCCAAGCAGCATCCACGATGCAGTACTCGATGGCAGGGTCGGTAAACGACATGGTTTTCCTCGGGAGAAGGGGAGTGCGCAGCCGTAATGGGTTTGGCATGACACCGTTGACTCGCCTGGAGCGAGGTGTCCCTGCTAGCTGATGTCGGCGCCTATTTTCCAGGGCGCGAGCCTGATCTTCGGGGGAAGAGCAATGAACCTGTATCGACGTGCTGGCCGCGCGCTGTGCGCCCTGATCGCGGTGATGAATGCTTCGGTGTGCCTGGCAGCATCAGAACAACAATTGGCCAGCATTGGCTCGTTGACAATGCAAGGCGGCAAGATCGATCAGTGCTCGATGGGCTATCGCACCTACGGCACGCTGGCGGCGGACCAAAGCAACGTGGTGCTGGTGCCGACGTGGCTCACCGGGCGTTCCGCCGATCAGGTCGCGCTGATCGGTCCGGGCAAGCTGATCGACACTGGCAAGTGGTATGTCATCGGCCTGGATACGCTGGGCAATGGCATATCCTGCTCGCCCTCCAACAGCAAGAACCATCCGCGCTTGATGTTTGGGCCGTTCACTCTGCGCGACATGGTCAAGGCGCAGCATCGGCTGTTGGCCTCGACGTTGGGCATCGACCACGCGTACGCCATCGTCGGATTCTCCATGGGGGGCATGCAGGCATTGCAGTGGGCGGTGATGTACCCGGATTACGCACGCAACATTGTCGTGATCGTTGGCACGCCGCAACCTTCGGCCCGAGATCTGAATGTCTGGAAACAAGAACTGCGCGCCATTGAACAGACACCCGGCTGGAACAACGGTAACTATGCGTCGGGCACCTCATTCAAGAAGCTGATCGCGCTGCACAGCGAGTTTCTCTGGATGCCAGAGGCGATGGCCGCGAAAGAGGTCGCCAGCCAGCGCCCGACGACAGACAGTCTGCGAGGTGCTGTTAGCAGCCAGACCTTCAGTGTCGTGGACTGGTATCGCCAATTGCAGGCCATGACCCAGTTTGATCTGGTCAGGCAGGGCGACATGGCGACCCTGGCTCGAAAAATCAAAAGCCGCTTGTTGATTGTCACCTCCGAGCAGGACCGTCTTGTCGATCCGGCACCGGCCAAGGCCCTGGCCGCACAGAAACACGCGAAATTGCTGGTGCTGGATAACGATTGCGGTCACATGGCGCCGGTGTGCGAGATGGACAAGGTCGATGCCGCCTTGAAGGCATTTCTTAAATAACCGGCACCTGTGCAGCGGCAACCGAGAGTAGACAGCGGCCATGCACTGCCGCTGTCGGCAACGGTGGGCCGGTTTTGCCACCGCTGGGCTTTCTGTCGGGTTCCCGGCAGGCCTTGCCAAACAAGGCTTTTGGCGTTGTAACAGGATGTGGCACCTGTTTTGCTCTGTTCTCTGATGCATCTACAACCCATAAAAGGAGGTGAAAGATGATTATCGGCAACAGTGCCATCCATCACATCGTCTCGAAGGCCGTGGCGCACACGAACCTCGACACCAGTGACAAGGATGCATACGCCAACGCGGCGGCGCCGACCACTCCCGTTGTGCCTGTTTCTGGCAGCAATGATGCGTCGGCACAAAGCGGTACTGACGATAAACAGAGTTTCGACGAAGCTTTCGCCAAGCTGATGGTTAATCTGAAGGCCGCCACGGCCAGCACTACCGAGGAGGCGACTGATCCTCAAGCGGCGGTGTCGGCCATGATGGCAGGCGCCGACAAGCAACTGGCCTCCAACGACAGCGTGGCTTCGGGCAGTTCAGACAGCGCAAGTTCTGACCCTCTGGCCGTCAGTTCCGATCAGAGCGCTACGTCCCAGGACGTGGGTTCGGTCAAGGATCAGTTCCTGTCTTACATGAACCAGACCGATGCTGAAAAGGCGCGTCAGCAATTGACGGGTGTCAGCAAGGAAGAATATGACGCCATGACCCCAGAGCAGAAAGCGGCCGTCGAAAAGAAAGTCGCTGAACTGACCAAAGAAAATGTCGAGGTTGCTCAGCAGCAAGTTAAAGCAAAGATTGCGATGGCAAAGGCTGAAATGGCTTGAGTGGATGCATCGACGCAATGCTCAAAGGCAGACGGTTTTGCGACCGCCTGCCTTTTTAGCTGTTGAGAGATGGGCTGGAAATTTATGAGCGTGTCAGTTTTTCCAGGGCCGCTTCGGCGATGAACGAAGAGCGACTTTTAACGTTGTGATCGCGAACGTAGCGATCAATACGCTGGATGACGAAGCCTGGCAGCGTGACGTTGACCTTCTCGGTTTTGCCCAGATAGGGCGTGATGTCGATCTCCAGCATCCCCCAGCCCATTCCGGCGTAATCCGGATGGTCATGATGGGTGCGGGCAGAGGATGGTATTGGCACTGTCTGGCCGTTACTCGCCAACTCTTCCAATAGGATGTGGGCAATTTCGATGGCGGCGTTATAGGCGTCTTCGAACGTATCGCCTGCAGTCGACGCACCGGGTATATCGGGGATCTGAATGCCGATGGCGGTGGCGTCATCCCCCCATTCAATTGCGATGGGATATTGCATTGCTTGCTCCTGCAAACACCTCAAATCGTATTCGGTGATAACCACACCCGCCTCCTGATGCTTTTTACCGTTCCTATCGGCAGATCTTTTTTAGGATGCGGTACGGGGATGGACCAGGGGCTGCGAGGATGAGTGAAGATGTGATGGCTGCCGCTGATACGTTGAAGTGTCCAGCCAGCCGCCTGCGGTTCTGCTATCAGTTCCCTGCTTTTCAACATCATTTCCTTTTGATGTGTGCGGGGCTGATGCTGCGGACAGACTGACCTTAAATCAACTTAAAAGATGTATCCAGGGTTATAAAAT
>NZ_DASWOT010000028.1:0-32546 GCF_036404235.1 Pseudomonas sp. | reverse complement strand
ACGAAGGCGGCGTAGGGAGCGGTACGTGAGTCAATCATGGTGCAGTTCCTTTTTGTTCAGTGGGAAAGCGGCAAGGTTTGAGTCAGCCATTGAGAAAAATCCGCCAGTTCCTGTGCGACGATCTCGTGGGCCATGTTGTAGAAATGTGTTTCATGGACGACGCCGATACGCTCCAGCCAGGCATCGGCCTCTTGCGCCCAGGCCACGGGTAGAACGTTGTCCTGATGACCATGCGCGATGAATGCACGCACGGATTTGAGTCGTTCGGCACTGGCGATGCGAGGCTCAAGCTCACGCAACATGCGCCCGCTCAACAGGGCAAACCCGGCCACCTTTTCAGGTTCGGTGAGGCCCACGCTGGCGCTCATGATGCCGCCCTGGCTGAAGCCTGCGATCACGGTTGGCAACGCAGGCTGCGTCTCGATGAAACGGATCAACAATTGCCGGCTGGATTCAGCCTGTTCCTGATTGAACGATGGGCCGTCGCTGGTGAAGTTCACCTGGTACCAGGCGAAACCCTGCGGGCCGATTTGCAGCGGGCCGCGCAGCAGGATCACTTCCAGCTCCTCAGGCAATGCATCAGCCAGAGGCGCCAGGTTCGCTTCGTTGGAACCCACGCCATGCAGCAGAATCAGGCGGCCTTTAGGTGCCGAGGTGTTGCCGCCTTTGCGCAAGAACAGACCGGTTTGTGGCTCGCGGGCGACGTCGGAAAAACGGTTGTCACGCATGATCGGTAACGCCTTGATGGGGTTGAGAGGTGGCGGACGAGAATAAGTAGCTGTCCATCGACAGCACGCCGTAACTCACGCCGCCTTCCAGCACACGCGTGTCGTAGTGTTCACCGGCTGCGCCGAGGGCGATGAGCAGCGGTAAAAAGTGCTCATCCGTCGGGTGGGCACGCTCAGCTGACGGTGCGTGATGTTTGTAGTCCAGTAAAAACTCGGTGTTGCCTGCCTGCAGCGTCTTGGCTGTCCAGGCAGCGAACTCCTTGACGTAGTCGGCGCCGTGGCGGGATGCACCACGGAACTCATACAGGTTATGGGTCAGGCTGCCGGACGCCACGATCAGTACGTTCATGTCTCGCAGCGGCTTGAGCGCCTGGCCCAGCTTCCAGGCCTGGTGGGGGTCGAGGCCGGCGGGCATCGACACCTGGACCACGGGGATGTCGGCGTTAGGCGCCAGATACAGCAACGGTACCCAGGCGCCGTGGTCCAGACCGCGGCGGGTATCCAACCGGGATTTCCAGCCTGCGTCCTGCAGCATCTCGACGATGTGCGCGGCCAATGCTGGTGCGCCGGGCGCCGGGTACTGCAGCTGGTACAGCGCCTCGGGAAACCCACCGAAGTCGTGAATGGTTTCTGGGGCGGTGCTCGCCGTCACGCTGACTTCGCCACGGGTCATCCAGTGCGGAGAAAGGATGACAATGGCGTCAGGTCGCGGCAGTTCACGACCGAGCTCGGCCAGGCGTGGACCAGCCTGACCGGGCTCAATGGCAAACATCGGCGCACCATGAGACACAAACAGCAGGGGGAACGACGTGTTCATGGTGCGTTACTCCTCGGTTCAATGATTACTTGTTCAGCCAGACAGGGGCGATCGAAGTGCCCAGGCCTGCGCCATAGCCCAGATAGATATTGAACCCGGCCAACGGCTCCAGGTAGCGCGCGTTCACCAGTGCGCCGGCATCCACCGTGTTCCAGCCCAGGCTGCGCGCCAGGGCAATGGCGGTCTGTTTGGCGCGTTCGTTGTCGCTGGCGACAAACACGCTGCCAGTCTGGTCATTGGCGAAGGTCGGACCGTCTGCCAGCACTTGGGCGAACAGGGTATTGAAGGCCTTCACCACGTGAGCCTGTGGCACCGCCCGGGCGATTTCTTCGCTGGCGCTGGTGACATGCCCGATGGTCAGCGACATGTAGTCGGCGCTCAGCGGGTTGGTGATATCGATCACCACTTTGCCCGCCAGGTCGCCCAGGCCTTGCAGGGCCTTGGCGGCGTCTTCATAAGCGGTAGCAACCACTACGACTTCGCTGTCGCCCAAGGCTTCGGCGGCGGGATAGGCGCTGACGTTTTCGAACTGCGCGGCCAGGGTGTTGGCCTTGCCGATGTCACGGCCGGTGATACGAACGATATGCCCGGCGGCTGAAAGTTGTTTTGCAAACGCCGAACCCATGTTGCCGGTGCCCACTACTGTGATTTTCATGTCGACCTCGTTTGAGTTGATGTGTATTTCGATGGGTTCAGTCTATAGGTTGTGATTTTGAGATAAATAAGGCCAAATGTGATAGATAGTTCCACTAAGTGAGACAGTTATGGATCGGGCGCTGGAGATGCAGGTGTTCTGCACGGTGGTTGATAAAGGCACCTTCGTGGGCGCAGCCGAGCCGCTGGCGATGTCCAAGGCGGCCATCTCGCGGTACGTGAGCGCACTTGAGGAGCGCTTGGGCGCGCGGCTCCTGCATCGCACCACACGCAGGCTTTCGCTAACGGAGGAGGGCCGTCAGTTCTACCACCAGGCCCGTGAGGTGTTGGCGCTGATGGATCAGGCGGAAGAAGCCGTTTCGTCCACAGCACCTGAACCCAGCGGCGTGTTGCGGGTGAATGCCCCAGTCAGCTTTGGCGTGTTGCACCTGGCGCCACTCTGGGGCGAGTTCATGAAGGCCTATCCCAATGTCGAGCTGGACATCAGCTTGAACGACCGGCTGGTGGACCTGGTGGAGGAGGGCTTTGACGCGGCGGTGCGCATTGCGCGCATGGAAAACTCGTCTCTGGTGGGGCGACGCCTGGCGGGGACGCGGATGTGCCTGTGCGCGTCCCCCGACTACCTGGCCAGTCATCCGCCGATTCGCACCTTGGCCGACCTGGCCGAACACGGCGTGATTGCCTACACCCACTTTGCCATGGGCAATGAGTGGCAGTTCGAAGGGCCTGACGGCAGAGAGACTGTGCGCACGCGCTCGACCGCGCGCTGCAACAACGGCGACACCTGCCGCAGTATTGCCCTCACAGGCGCAGGCATCGCCTTGCAACCCAGCTTCATGGTCGCCGAGGATTTACGTAACGGCGCCCTGGTGGAAATCCTGCCGGCGTACCGCTCCATCGAGTTGGGTATCTACGTGGTCTATCCCACTCGCAAACACCTGGCGAGCAAGGTTCGGGTGTTGATCAATTTTCTGGCTGAACGCTTCAGCCATCCCCACTGGGAGCGGTAGGGGCCCTCAGCGCATTACGCACCCTCTAAAAAATCGCGCAGGTCGGCGGCGAATTCCCCCGCGCGGCACACAGTAAGTTTCACCTATATCGGTCATTGCCACGACGAAGCGCTTCTCGCTGGTCGACGGGTCGAACTCGTCCTGGCGGTTGATCGTGCCGTGCAGCATGCCGATTGCCTGGGAGACCGGTTGTGCCAGTGGCGCGGCATAGGGCGTCGGCTGCATGCCCCTGGGGTATCTACAAACAGCTCGTAGTTGAACGTGGTGCGCAACCGCTTGAGCGCGTTGCTGAGTCAGCCCGAGGCCCTCGGCCACCATCGAAACACTTCGGTCTACCAGCAACGGGTTGAAGATCACAAGTAGGTTCCGATCCAGCTCGCGCCGATTCATCTCGGCTTGTCGCTCCGTGGCGTTGGGGAGGTAGCAATTATTCAGGTTGGTGATAGTTCGTATGGGTAAGAGGGCATTTATCAATGCTTTGTGAATAGTCATGATCAATCCATACCAAAAACATACATGAGGTTTACCCATGACTAGCCCTCATTTTGCCTTGCAAGTGGGTATCGTCGGCGGCGGCATCGCTGGCGTGACCCTGGCACTTGATCTCTGCCGTCACCCGCACCTGCAGGTGGCATTATTTGAAGCGGCTCCAGCCTTCGGCGAGGTTGGTGCCGGCGTGTCGTTCGGTGCCAACGCCGTGCGCGCCATTGAAGGACTAAGAATCGGAAAACTCTATGAGTTGATTGCTGACCGCACCGCGCAACCCTTGCAAGAGCCGCCCACGCCATGCTTCCCCCACCAAGGCGCCGGTGCAGGGCAAGGGCTGGAAGATGCCTGGTTGTTCGCGCGGCTGTTGGGAGATCCCCGCGTGCTGCACGGTGACGCCCAACGTGTCCTTCAGGTGTATGACGCGACTTGACGGCCTCGCGCCTGCCGTGCGCAGCGAACGTCACGGGAAGCCGGCGAACTCTACGAATTTCGCGACCTCTAGGTCGAAGATCGAGACCCCCTCCTGTCGAGCACCCTGGCCAGTCGTTTCGACTGGTTATGGAACCATGACATGCAATCGGACCTAGCAGAGCCTCGCATCCTGCTCGGTTGGAAAGAGTTTAATCAGCAAGGATAAAACTATGCCCCAAAACACTCTCAACCCCATCGAAGTGACTGTTGCCGTGCTCCGCGAAAGCGGTGCGAAACTCCTGCTCGAACGCGCAGAGCTGGCCGCACCACGACCGGACGAAGTTCGCATGCGGGTGGTGGCGACCGGTGTTTGCCACACCGATATGGTCGTGCGTGACCAGCTGTTTCCCACGCCGCTGCCCATGGTTCTGGGCCACGAAGGCTCGGGTGTGGTCGAAGCGGTCGGGTCTGCGGTGACCACCATCGTCCCGGGTGATCACGTCGTCATGACCTATATGTCTTGCGGGTTGTGCCTGCCTTGCGAGACAGGTCATCCCGCGCATTGCTCCCATATGCACCCGTTGAATTTTGGCGGCGGCCGACTGGACGGCAGTACCTCCACCTGCAGTTGCGGCACCAATGCACCGATACATGACCACTTCTTCGGTCAGTCGTCCTTTTCGACCTATGCCATTGCCAACGAGCGCAATGTGGTGAAAGTCTCGAAAAAGGCACCGCTGGAGTTGCTCGGTCCTTTGGGCTGCGGGATTCAGACCGGCGCAGGCTCTGTGCTCAAAGCCTTGCAGGTGGAGGCTGGCGCAAGTTTCGCGGCCTTTGGTGCCGGCGCGGTTGGCCTGGCTGCCGTAATGGCCGCCAAGGTTGCCGGCGCGACCACCATTATTGCTGTCGACGTTACCCCGAGTCGTCTGAGTCTGGCGCTGGAAGTGGGCGCCACCCATGTGATCAATAGCCTGGAAGAAGACCCGGTGGAACGCATCCGCGAGATCACCGGCGGCGGGGTCAATTACAGCCTCGAATGCTCTGGACGCGCCCCCGTGTTGCGTCAGGCCATCGATGCCCTCACCACCCTGGGCACCTGCGGGATTGTCGGGGCAACCAGGATGGGCACCGAAGTCGCATTCAACGTCAACGACGTCATGATCCCCGGCAAACGAATCATGGGCATCGTCCAGGGCGACGTGGTTGCCAACGCATTCATTCCTACCCTGGTCGACCTGCACCTGCAGGGCCGCTTCCCGTTTGACAAGTTGTGCCGCTTCTACACGTTTGAGCAGGTCAACGAAGCGATGGCCGACAGCGAAAGCGGCATCACCATCAAACCGATTCTACGCATGCCGGCTGCGGCCGACCTGCTGTGATTTTTCAACCTCAAAGGACCCCAAGATGAATGTTCAACTCGTAATCGACAACGTTCCGCAAGCCGCTTCGGACGGTAAGACCTACCAGCGTATCGATCCGGTCAGCGGCAAGGTCGTCAGCACCGGCGCCGCCTGCGGCGTGGAGGACGCGCAGCGGGTTGTGGCCTCTTCGCAGCAAGCGTTCAAGACCTGGTCGAAGGTCGGCCCCTCTGAGCGCCGCCGGCTGCTGCTGGCCGCCGCCGATGCGCTGGAAAGCAAGATGGAGCTTTTCTGCACAGTGATGGCCGAAGAGATCGGTGCGTCGCGCCTGTGGTCGCAGTTCAACGTGGGTGGTTCGGCTAACCTGCTGCGAGAAGCGGCATCACTCACCACGCAAATCAAAGGCGAAACCTTGGCCACCGACAAGCCTGGCACGCTTTCGGTGACCCTGCGTCAGCCTGCCGGTACGGTGTTAAGCATCGCGCCATGGAACGGCCCCGTCCTTCTCGGCACTCGGTCTATCGCTTACCCATTGGCCTGCGGCAACACCGTTATTTTCAAAGGTTCGGAGAACAGCCCGCGCACCCACGAACTGCTGGCGCAGGCGTTCTATGACGCTGGCTTCCCGGCCGGCGTGGTGAACTTCATCATCTCTGCCCCCGAAGATGCCGGTGCCGTGACCGAAGTGCTGATTGCCCACGATACGGTGCGGCGGGTGAATTTCACCGGTTCGACCAACGTCGGCAGGATGATCGCCCATACCTGCGCGAAACACCTCAAACGCTGTCTCCTGGAGCTTGGTGGCAAGGCGCCCTTTATCGTGCTGGAAGACGCCGACCTCGATGGCGCTGTTAACGCCGCGATATTCGGGGCGTTTCTGTACCAAGGGCAAATCTGCATGTCGACCGAGCGCTTCGTGGTGGATGACGCCGTGGCCGACGAGTTCGTGGCCAAATTCGCGCAACGTATCCGCGCGCTTGAGCACGGCAATCCTGTGACCAACCCGGCCAGCGTGGTGGGCCCGATGATTTCCCATGGCTCGGTGAAGCGCATCAACCAGATGCTCGACGATGCCGTCGCCAAGGGTGCCAGCATTGTGGCCGGTGGGCTGGCGGAGGACGCGCAAATGGCGCCAACGCTGGTGGATCGAGTGTCGTCGGCGATGGAAATCTACGATGAAGAAACCTTTGGTCCGGTCACTACGGTTGTCCGTGTGAAAGGCGCCGAGCAGGCGCTGCAAGTGGCCAACGACACGGCATTTGGCTTGTCGTCATCGATCTTCAGCCGCAACGTCAGCCTTGCTCTGGAGCTGGCGAGTCGCTTGGACGCCGGTTGCGTGCATATCAATGGTGCCACCGTGCAAAACGAGCCGCAGGCACCCTACGGCGGCGTGAAGAACAGTGGCTATGGCCGTTTCGACGGCAGTGCGGTTATCGAAGAGTTCACTGAAGTGAAATGGGTCACGGTCGAGCCTTCCGACCAGCCTTATCCGTTCTGACCCCAAGGCAGGGAGACCGGCTCTGCGGAGCCGGTCATCGATACGCTGGCTTTACTCCTGCGCGACCTTCACTTGAAGGTCTTCTGCATCATGGAAACCAACAACGCCACGCTGGCAACCACAATGATCGCCCAAAAATACTCCATGCTGGCAACCAGGGTTGCCTGTTGGTGCAGGTCTTGGGTAAGTGTCGCCACGGATATCTGATCGGCCGACCCCGAACCCACGGCGGGGGTAAGTGCCTGCGCCAAGCGTTGCGTGCTTTCCTGGTACAGCGGGTCGCCCGCGTTGAAATGCCCGTTGAGGTTGTTGTATTGCAACGTAGTACGCCATTGCAGAAATAGGGTGGCGACCGTGGTACCGATGGCCATGGCGATCTGCCCGAGCATGCTTTTGATCTGGTAGGCATGGGCGAACAAGGTGTCGTGATGGGTGACATCGCGAAATGTCTGCATTGCAGCGGTGGCCAGGACCAGCATCACAAAGCAACCATTGAGCACCAGCGCGGGCAGGATATTGGTCCACATGTTGGCATCGAGCGTCAGGGAGGCCAGCAGCAGGCCAAAGCTGATCAGGGCGGCAAATCCGACCACGAAGAACTTCTTGGGTGCCGGGTACCTGGGGATGACCAGGGCCATCACGAACCACGACAGTAATGCGCCACCAAGACCAAATGCCTGGAACGTGCCGATGGTGTCCCAGGAGTAGCCAAGGCCGGTCTGCAGGAAATACGGCAGGATGTAATTGTTGCTGCCCAGCACGATATACGTGAAGCAAAACAGCCCCACGCCAAGGATGTAGCGCGATTGCATCAGGTCCTTGACCTTGAGGAACGGGACGTCTTTAGCGTGTTCGGCGTGGAAGAAGATGTACACACCCAGTGCCGCCAACAGCGCGAAAGCCAGGAGGATGATCGACTCGTTATAAAAGTCGTAGTAAGAGCGCTGCAGCACATACAACAGGAAGAACGTACTGACCGATAACAACAGGATATTCGCCGGGCTGGACGGCGAACGTTCATCTTCGTGGATCGGCATCGTGGGCAAAAACCGTGTGCATAGCACGCCCGCGGCTACCGCCCCGGCGATCAGCAACCAGAAGATTGCGTGCCAGGTGTCTTCTACCACCACCAGTGATGATAGAAATGGCGCCGCCGCTGTCCCGCTGGCCAGGCCCGTGGCGAACACCTTGACGCCGACGAATCGCCCGGGTCCCGGGGGAAGCAAGTTCACCATCAAGCGGGCGGAGGTCATAAAGGATGCGCCCCCCAGCGCCATGATTATCCGGCCAACGGTGAAGCTGGTCAGGTCACCGCTGACCCCGCAGACCAGCGCCCCCAGGACGTAGATGCTGATAGATCCCAGCATGAAATTGCGCCAGCCGAGCCGTTCCACCAGCCAGCGCTGTTTCGAGATGACCACCACGGCGATACATGCGTAGAGCGCCGCAACCAGGGTGAATTCTTCGGGGCTGGCGTCGATCTCGCCACGGATCGGCGCCGAGGCAAACGCGATCATGCCGGCTTGCAGATACTCCAATGCACAGAGCAGCCCTACGGTGATCAACAAGGCAGCGTTTTTCCGGTACATGCGCACCCCGTCAAGGCTTCAGTTGCTGAGCGATCTGGCCACGGTCTTCGTTGGCGCTGATCACTTGCTCCACGACATCGTTGGCGTCCTTGAGCTCATTCTCAAAAATGTTGGTGCTGTAGGCCGGTTGCAGAGGCGACTTGTTGTTGAGCACCTGGCCACTGGTGTCGGTGGTGTCCACGGACACGCGAATGGAGAGGCCGAGGCGCAGCGGGTTGACCGCAATTTCTTCAGGTTTCAGGGCAATGCGCACTGGCACACGCTGGGTGACTTTGATCCAGTTGCCCGTGGCGTTTTGCGCGGGCATCAACGAAAACGCACTGCCGGTGCCGGCATCCAGGCCCACGATCGTGCCGTGGAAAACAACTTTGCGTCCGTAGGCGTCGGCGCGCAGCACCGCGGGTTGGCCGATGCGCAAATCCTCGATTTGCGACTCCTTGAAGTTGGCGTTCACCCACACTTGATCAATCGGAACCACTGACATCAGGGCTACGCCCGGATTGATGCGCTGACCCACTTGTACACTGCGTTTGGTGATCAAGCCGCTGACCGGCGAGTAGATCTGCGTGCGGTGCAGGGCAATAAATGCATCGCGCAAGTTAGCGGCGGCTACTAGCACATCGGGATGGGTGCGCAGTGTTGTGTTATCGACCATGGCCAGGCGCACGGCCAACGCATGCCGCGTGCCATCGAGGCCGGCGAGGGCGTTTTTGAGGATTTCCTCGGCATGGCTGATTTCTTCACGGGATACCGCGCCACTGGCGGCCAGTTGGCTACGCCGGCGCACATCGTCCTGCGCCTTGCGGACGTCGTTTTGACGTTGACTGACCTCCGCTTGTAGCTGCTGCACCTGGTAATACTGGGTGCGCGCCTGGCGTACGGCACGGGCCAGGTTGGATTGGGCCCGCTGGTATTGGATCTCGGCATCCACCGGATTAAGCGTGACCAGCGGCTCATGGGCGTCGATATGGTCGGTGTTGTCGCCGCTGATGACCGTCACGGTGCCGCTGACCTGGGACGTGACCTGAACGATGTTGCCATCTACATAGGCGTCGTCGGTGGATTCACTGCCCAGCCCAAAGAGGTACCAGCCCCCCAATACCACCAGGAGCAGCACGATACCCAATATCAGCAGCCATTGCGGGCGGTAGGACGGTTTGGCTTTGGCGGCATCGACGGAGGAGGGTGTTGGGGTGGTCATGATTGATCAACTACGGTTGTGAGGGTGGGAGCGGTCGCGGAGAACTCAGGGCGGTAGCCGCCGCCGAGCGCTCGGCTTAAATTGGCTTGCAGCGACAGGGCGCGAGATTGCAGCGTGACCAGTTGGCGTTTCTGGGTCAGCGTCGCGTTCTGCGTGGCCAGCACTTGCAAGTAGGTGGCCAGCCCTGCGCCGTAGCGCAGGTTGACCAGGTCAGAGGCGGCCTGCGCGGTATTGACCGCTTCCATCTGCTGCGCCAGGCGTTCTTTCAGCCAGCGCAGCGATGAGAGTTGATCGGCGATATCGCGCAGGGCATCGACGACAGTCTGGTTGTAGTTTTCAACAGCAAGGTCGTACGCGGCGTCCTGCGCGTCCAGGTTGCCGCGCAAGCGGCCACCCTCAAAGATGGGCAGGCTGATCGCGGGCGAAAAACCCAGGATTCGACTGCTATGGTCGTTGAAGGTATCGAACGCCAGGCTTTGCAACCCTACAAAAGCCGTCAGGTTCACGTTGGGATAAAACCGTGCCTTGGCCACTTCTATCTCATGCCCGGATGCTTCTACGCGCCAGCGTTGGGCGACCACATCGGGACGGTGGCCCACCAGTTCCGCCGGGATATTGCTGGGCAAAACCACGCTGTTGCTGGCCCGCAGATGAGGGCGGGCAATAGTACGTCCACGGTCAGGCCCCTGGCCCAGTAATGACGCGAGCTTGTTTTGGTTCAGCTCGATCATTTCCTTGAGGGCCGCAATATTGGCCCGGCTGGCAGGCAGTGATGCCTGTGATTGCTTGATATCGATCTGGGTACCCAATTCGGCGGTAAAGCGTTGCTGTGTCAGCTTTTCGATATGGACTTGCTGGTCCAGCAACGCTTGCGCGACATCCAGTTGCTCATAGGTATCCTGCAAGGCGATGTAGGTTTGCACAACGGACGCTGACAACATCAGCGCGGCTGCGCGGCTGTCCACCTCCAGGGCATGTCGGCGCCCTACGGCAGCCTCGACGGCCGCGCGATTCTTACCCCAGAAATCCAATTCATAACCAACGTTCAAGGTTGCCTGATCGACATATTGCCAAGTGCCCTTTACCGGGGCGGGGGTAGTGCCGTTAGCGCTAAATCGCTCACGGGTGGTGCTGG
The DNA here is from genome assembly GCF_036404235.1 of Pseudomonas sp. Taxonomy (GTDB): domain Bacteria; phylum Pseudomonadota; class Gammaproteobacteria; order Pseudomonadales; family Pseudomonadaceae; genus Aquipseudomonas. Next base: position 21,656 of record NZ_DASWOT010000028.1, on the reverse strand, counting down.
CGGCGGCGTCCACACGTGGGAGCAGCGAAGCACCATCGATGGCTTCCAGCGCGCCCGCCTGGCGTACACGGGCGACGGCGGAGCGCAACGTCGGGTTCTGTGCGAGGGCTTCATCAACCAGGCTGTCGAGTTGCTTGTCGTTGAAGCTGGTCCACCAGGTTTCGGCAGGCCAAGCGGCGGGCGAGAGCGTGACTGCGCTCTGGGCCAGAGTTTCACCGGCATCCCCGACGGGTTGCAGGCGCGACTGGGGCTGCAAGTCACTGTAGGAGCATCCAGTCAGCAGGATCGACAGCGCGACGGCTGATGCCTTGATGGCGAATGAGCGTCTGGACGCCTGGTTTTTTCGAGTGTTCATCAACGGTGTTCTCTGGCGTGCAACAAATACGGGGTAGGGCAGCAGTGCTTCTATAAAAACTGTTAGTGTCGTTATGCACAAAAAAAGGGGCCAGCCCCCTGGCTAGCGAACTCTCAGGCCTTTCACGATCACCGCGACGGAGTTGTCGATGTCATCAAGGTTCTCCAGATTCGCGGTAATCAGGTGCAGCCAGGACATCCCAGTCAGCATGGAGACAGCCACTTCTACCGCAGGGCCATCGACAATTTCCCCGGTGCTGACGGCTCGGGCAAAGATCCTTCGTAACGTGAGCTCGCGGCGCGGTAGAAATTCATCTCGAAACTCGGCAATGGCTTTTGAATCCAGTTGGATCTCAATGAAGAAACTGCGCAGGGTTTCCCCGGCACTGGACGACCGCCACCAGCTCCACAGTGAGCGCAAATGCACGACCAAATCCTGTTCCAGGTCTCCGGTGTCGGGGGAGGTGACGAACGTCAGCGCTGCGCGTTCGTAAACGTCGCGCAGCAACGCGCCTTTGCTGCGCCACCACCGGTAGATGGTCGGCTTGCTGGAGCCTGCGCGTTCGACCAGCGCGTCCATGGTGAACGCCCGATACCCTTGCTCTTCAAGGATGGCAGCCGCCGCTTCGAGGATCGCCTCTGTGCTTTGCGGGCTGCGCACCGCACCAATCGAAGATCGACTACGGAGTTTGGCAAGCGTGGACTTGGTGGTCTTTTGTGTCATGGGCTTGGCGATACTCGAGATCGGCTGTTCAGTGCGTGGTGAACTCTATAGAAACTATCAGTGTTTATACAAGCGTTTTCAGGAAAGGCACGGTTAACGGAGAGCCTGGGAGGGAGTTGGTGAGGCGCGGCGATGAGTTGAAAACGTGCGTGCATTGCAGGCTACGGGAACCTTCTGAACGTCAGGCTGATATGCGGGGCGACCGATGTGTTGGTCTTCGTCAGGGCATGAAACCAATATCGTTGCGTGTCCCCTCGCATCACAATCAGTTGTCCATGGTGCAAAGCTATTTCCCGACGTTCACCAGAGCGCTTGTGTTTGAAGGCAAACTTTCGAGTGCCCCCCAGACTCAGTGACGCGATCACGGCGTGCTCACCCGTCGCCTCACTGTCGCTGTGCCATCCCATGCCTTGGGTGCCATCCTCATAACGATTGAGCAAACAGGAGTTGAACGCCGTAGCGGTCAAGCGCTCAACTTTAGCCCTCAGCGAGTCAAGGATTTCGACATCCCATGGTAACGACTGTCTCAAAATACCGGAGTGGAGGTAGTGCGATGGGGCTTGTGCATACCACGCCACTTGGCGCCTGGTTTCGATGATGCTGCCATTGATAAGCGCCGTATCGGCCTGCCAGGCAATGTCTGATATCAGGCGTGAGAACATAACGTCAGCTTCAGTCTTGCTCAGGACAATCCCGAAATCGTTCACAGTACCCTCTGAAGGCAGCAGATTCAGCCCTTCGGGTCGATCCAGGAACAGGTCTGCTTGCATGGGGGCGTCCCTTCGACGATCAAAAAACTCAACACGTGGGCATTCACCGCCGGTCTGGCTATTGCTGGGAAAGAATGCTTTTGAGCAACCCAGGGAACCGATCGTCAAGCACGTCGGCACGCAACGAATTCATATGTGTTGTTCCCACGTTGCGGGTATGAACAAGCCCTGCATCGCGTAAAACACGGAAGTGATGAGACATGCTGGATTTCGGCCGTCCCCCGTCTAGCTCGCCGCAACTGGCCTCAAGAACCCCTGCAAGGCAGCGGACAATTTCCAAGCGAATAGGGTCACTTAAAGCGTACAGGACGCGTTCAAGAGTCAGGTTTTCGATGGTGGGGTGTTTGAAGGTTCGCATGGCCCGAATAATAACAGGGCTATCGGTAATTATCATAGTTCGATTAGAATCGAATAACAGAATTAAAATTATCCCTTCGCCTCTGGAGTATTCCCATGGCTTTCCTGTTCGAACCCTTCAAATTGAAAGACGTTACTCTGCGCAATCGAATCGCTATACCGCCAATGTGCCAGTACATGGCTGAAGACGGCATCGTCAACGACTGGCATCACGTCCATCTCGCAAGCATGGCTCGCGGTGGCGCTGGCTTGCTGGTTGTCGAAGCGACCGCCGTTGCACCTGAGGGCCGTATCACGCCCGGTTGCGCGGGGATCTGGAGCGACGAGCACGCGCAAGCCTTCGTCCCTATGGTGCAAGCCATCAAGGCCGCTGGCTCGGTGCCGGGCATCCAAATTGCGCACGCTGGCCGTAAGGCCAGCGCTAATCGTCCTTGGGAAGGCGACGACCATATCCCCGCTTCCGATGCCCGCGCTTGGCAAACCATTGCGCCATCGGCCATCGCTTTCGGCGCTCATCTGCCGAATGTCCCAAAGGCGATGACCTTGGAAGACATCGCCCGGGTTCGCCAGAACTTCGTCGACGCCGCCCGACGCGCCCGTGACGCAGGCTTTGAATGGATCGAACTGCACTTCGCTCACGGTTACCTGGCTCAAAGCTTTTTCTCTGAGCATTCCAATCAACGTACCGATGCCTACGGTGGGAGTTTCGATAACCGCAGCCGTTTCCTGCTGGAAACCCTCGCCGCAGTTCGCGAAGTCTGGCCAGAAAACCTGCCGCTAACCGCGCGTTTCGGCGTGATCGAATATGACGGGCGTGATGAGCAGACTCTGAGCGAATCTATCGAACTTGCCCGTCGTTTCAAGGACGGTGGGTTGGACTTGCTCAGCGTCAGCGTTGGCTTCAGCACGCCCGACGCTAATATCCCCTGGGGGCCGGCGTTCATGGGCCCAATCGCCGAGCGCGTGCGTCGCGAAGCCGGTTTGCCAGTAACATCAGCCTGGGGCTTTGGTACGCCGCAATTGGCAGAAGGAGCGTTGCAGGCCGGTCAACTCGATCTGGTGTCAGTGGGGCGTGCGCACCTGGCCGACCCACACTGGGCGTACTTTGCGGCTAAGGAGTTGGGTGTTGAAAAGGCCTCTTGGACACTGCCTGCACCCTACGCTCACTGGCTTGAGCGCTATCGTTAAGGTTTAGCCGTACGTGGGGGGCTGGTTTTTTCGCGCACACGACGCTTGAAAACCATGCCGGCCCACAGCGACAGCAGATGAAGGTCTTAGCTCGTTGCCTAGGCTGGGAATGCAGAGGATGGAAGTAGAAAGTTGAGCATCCGCAAAGCTTCGTGGTCTAGACTTGGCCGCTGGCACACACCCCCTTTTTGGGTTCGCACGGTGTATAGCGTTACGCGTGTGTTCGTTATCAATGGTCCGCAACCTTGATTAAGTGCGGCGCGAGGGGGCACTCGCATACAGCTAAAAAACGCCGTCGACACGCTCTGCACGACGGTCTGACTCTTACACGACACGGCAGCATGAAGAAAAAAAATCCGACAGCGCTCGAACTCCAGCCTGAACCAAAAAAGAAAAGGACGCGTCTGCTCCCCGAAGTTCGTCGCCAGCAAATTCTCGACGCGGCGCTGATTGAGTTCAGTGCTCTGGGCTTCACCGGCGCCAGTATTGCCAAGATTGCCGAGAGGGCGGGAATCTCGAAGGCGAATGTCTATGTTCATTTCGCTAGCAAAGACGACATGTTCGAAACGCTCCTTGAGCAATTGATGAGCCGTTCGGAGCGTAATTGGGGGCAGTTGCAGAATCTCACCAGTGCTGATGACCTTATCGAGCTCCTTATCGACTTTGCCTACAGCGGGCTTACCGACGATACGATTGCGATTGCCAGGCTTCTTATTACCGAAGGTCATCGTGTGCCGCACTTGCTGGCGAAGTGGGAGGCCAAGGACATGCATGGTCGTATGGATCGCCAGGCGCTTATCGATGGCTATGTGGCGGACGGCATCGTGAAGTCCAGCCCTTTGACGGACCATTTCAGCCTTGTGATGGCGCCAGTGGTTTATGCGGCAGTGGCACAAATGGTTATGGGCAAGGATAAAGCGCAACACGAAATACAAGCGGTCAAGAACTCACACCGCAAATTATTGGCCTTGTTGTTGCGCCCCAGCAGCAATGATTAGCGGGGCGCTGCGAGTGAGCGACCAAATGTCTGCACGCTAACAGTCGAATGCCCTTGTTTTCCTTTGACTGGCAGCCGCATCAGAAGAGCTGATCGATCGTGTTGCCCAAGGCGACGGCAACGCTACGTTGTTCAGGATCAAAGTCGTAACCGACATCCCCCTCATCCGGCAATTCGCAATTGCGCAGACTCTCCAGCATTGACGGCACCGCATTTGTAGCAAAGTTTGCGGCTGAATGTCTCGCCTATGCGCGGTCGAAGCGCCTAGCTTTTCCTCATTAAATCAAAAACCTAGTGTTACCTGCGGTAGTGGCGACTGCGCACCCAGCAGGCCCTCTTTGCCGCAAGCGGCGTGTCAACAACTTGTTCAACCATTGAAGTCGGCAGTGAGTCAGGGCGCTGGCCTGGGGTGTTGCCGGCAATATCTGGTTTTAAATGGGTGTTTACTGACCGATCGTTCGGTAGTAGAGTTTTCGCTTAATGACCATTCGGTCATTAATGTTTAAATGAGTGCTTTGTGGCGCCTGCCGATCTCCGGCCGGGCCTTTCCAGTAGCCTTCTTCGGACGATTCGACCATGTCATCACGTGCTTTCTCGGAAGTTTCATTCAAGCTCGTTCGCACCTTACCGGCGACCCTGGTCATCCTTGCTGCCGGTGGCCTGCCCATGACGTCTGCGTTTGCGCAGACCACAGACACCACGGCCCAGTCATCTGGTGAGGGCCGGTCGGAAACTGATATCAGCGACTCAAAGTGGGGCATCGGGTTTGCAGGCGGTATGAACTATCGGGTCTATCGTGATTTTGACGACAAAGTCCGCGGCTTTCCTATGGTGACCTACGAGGGCGAATATGTTCATGTATTCGGTTCTGGTGTCGACGTGAAGCTGCCATCAGTAGGGCCTGTGACGTTCCGTCTGCGCGGGAAATACATCAGCGAAGGCTATGAATCAGGTGACTCGCCTTTTCTTCGAGGCATGAGTGATCGCGATAGCAGTTTCTGGGTAGGTGGCGTTGCCACCTGGAGAACAGAGTGGGTCAGGCTGTCAGCCGAAGTTCTTACAGACGCCATGAATAATAGCAAAGGATCTCGGGCAAAACTGCAGATTGATCGTCGATTCGCTGCGGGAGCCTTCGGCGTTACACCGCGATTGGCCGCCGAATGGGTGGACAGCAACTATGTGGATTACTACTACGGCGTTACAGCGGATGAAGTGATTGCTGGGCGCCCAGGCTATCAGGGTGCTTCAACAGTCAATACCGAGGCCGGCATACGTATGGATTGGCGCCCGGCGCTTAATCACTCGGTGTTCGTTGACCTGGGCGCCACCCTAATGGGAGGGGGTATCCAAGACAGTCCATTGGTTGAAAAGAGCACCCAGTACGGTGCTGGGTTCGGCTATTTTTATCGCTTCTGATCTAAGTGCATCAACGCAGGGCACTGATGACGGCCAAATCATCATCATTCACAACCCTGGCATGTGGCGACTCAATGAGTCAGGCCTGGTCAAGCAGGGCCAGGGCCTGCAACTGAAGGATATGAAAGAAATCGACTTATTACCGCACGACACCGTCCTTCAAAATCCAGCCGGGCGAATACGGCTGGTTGAGATGGCTACATCTTCCTGGGTTTGATCGATGGGGATGGTATGGAATAAGTCGATATCGGTGTGTACCGCATCAACGGGGTTTAAGGCCGCGATCCCCATGCCTGGCAAACCTCCACGGCAAGCTGTGGAGGTTTGTTCAGACTTAAAAAGAGGCTTCGGTCTCTTGTCGATGATGCGTGAAGATGGTGAGGAGCTGGGCCGGTTCAAGGTACGCAGCTTGATGCACGAGCTTGAGTTTGTGAGCAAACAATCAGGTTCTCATGCCTATAAACGAGCGACAGTTGAACGACTGGATATCCCGAATACGTTGAATCGAGAGTTCGATGTCCCGGCGCCCAATCAGGTCTGGTGCGGCGACATAACTTACATCTGGGCTCAGGGAAAATGGCATTACCTAGCTGTTGTGTTGGATCTTTGCGCACGTCGTGTAGTGGGTGGGGCACTGTCGGAAAAACCAGACGCCGAGTTGGTTATCAAGGCTCTGGACATGGCCTATGAACAGCGCGGAAGACCTCAGGGTCTTCTGTTTCACTCGGATCAAGGGGCGCAGTATGCGAGTTGTTTATTTCGCCAGCGGCTGTGGCGTTATCGCATGCGCCAGAGCATGAGTCGCCGGGAAAAATGCTGGGGCTGTGCCGATGGAGCGGGTGTTCCGGAGTTTGAAAACCGAATGGATACCGACAACGGGCTATCGAACGGCCCAAGAGGCCCAGCGTGACATCAGTCATTTTTTGATGCGTACCATTTAGGCGTTGCAGGTGTCCGGCACATCCGTGGTAGCCTTTTGTCTTCACACGAAAATGCTGGGGAGGTCGGACATATGAGTTACGTTGATTACGGTGCTGTATGGTCGAGACGGCTGGAAATGGCAGGGCAGTCTGGCGGTCAGGGGCCACATGCGCTGGTCAGTCGAGAGATGCAGAAAGACGCGCTTCTCAAGGCTCTTCCCCACTATCTTCTGTTTTGTTTTTGTGAGCTCAAGAGACACGCTTGTGCAACCGAATGGGAGCCCCTCGCAGGGCTGAAGCCGGCGCAACTTCATGTCATTCAGAAACATCATTGGCTCCCTGACCAGGCTTTTTCGCTGACGCATGATCAACTGCAGCTAGTGCTTCATGACGAGCTGCGCGAGCTTGCTCTTCCAGAACAGGCGTATCAGCCTGTCCAGGCTGATCTGGATCGTCTCGACATTCAAGGCATTCAATTGAAGAGGCAACCCCTTACGACAATCTAAATGTGCCTGGCGCAGAGACAGAGACCCTGCGTCTGCCTGATATGCTCTTCGCCTATTCAAGCTGCCGAGGAATAAGCCTGGATTGTTCCTGATGGATGCTCACTTCCTAAATGAGGTGGTTGAACACTCTGGAGAAATTTGCGTCGCCGTGGAAGCTGCTGTAGTGGGCTTGCACCAAGGCAAATCCATCGCTGGTCTCCCTTAACGCGTTAAATATCTCTCCAAACTGGCTTTCGGAACGGAACGTGAAAACGCCAAATCCGCTCTGGACGCCATCAAGTGCGAAATCATCAGCCTTTAGCACGATCTCGGTATTCTCGGTGATCAGCACATAAGGGAATTGGGTTTGCTCTTCTCGCATGTTTATCTCCTGGGGCATTCATGGATCACCCATGATCCACGGGGGTTGCTACTCAGCGGACCAGGGAGGTTCGCTGGAAAGCGAATGAGCCCCCAGGGACTGTCGATCGTAGCTGTCAGAGGACGATTTTTATCTCCAGATCGGCTTCAGAGTGATGCGGCAATGCACGCTGCGGCAGCAAACCCTGGCGAGCCAATTCGATATCTTCGAAAATTTGTTCGGCCAATCGTTTTAGACCTGACTGCCCGTGATAGGTACTTCTGACTAATCCGGTCACAGCGAAAACTTCGCCTTGCGGGCCTTCTACCATCAGCGAAGCGGTACCGTCAGCGTTTAACGTGCATTCAACCTTGCAGTCAGCCAGCAGGGCGCTGAGGGAGTGCTCGATTTCGACTTTGTTCAGCCTATCCATTAAACGGGTCCCAGCTAGATTCAAAAGGCCAGCATAGGGCAAACAAATCCGGTGTAAATGATGGCCTATTGCCTAAATGAATTGGCGCGTGCGCCGAACGTCGGACTATTCGCGACTGTCCTCTAAGGGATTCCGTTGCGCACTCTCGCTGTTAGGTGAGCGGTAGCGAACGGTGTGCCAACCTGAAAGAAAAGAGTTGCAAAAAGGGGGGGCAAAGGAGCTGTTGGAAGCCAGCTTTGAGCAACATGACGGCTGGAGTCAGAGCGTTGAGTGCTGTCTACAACAATTTAAAGTGAAACGAGGGCTCTAGGTTTTGATCCCTTGGTGCTGACAGTGCTGGGCAACCTGTAAGGTCTGCAAAAAGATCGCCAATCCTGGTTGGATTGGCGATCTTTAAGAAACTTTACCTGGCGTCGGGTTTAGTTACGCAGATAGGCGACCAAGGCGTCGGCAAAAGATTCGGTTGTGCCACTGCCCCCCATATCCGGGGTCACTTGGCTGCGCGAAGTTTCCAGGACTACGCGAATAGCTGTTCGAATTTGCGTCCCTTTGTCTACCATGCCCAAGTAATCAAGCATGTCCGCAGCAGCTAACAAAAGGGCACAAGGGTTAGCGAGGTTCTTGCCGGCGATGTCAGGCGCTGAACCATGAACCGCTTCGAAAATGGCTGCATCGGCACCGATATTCGAACCTGGCGCCAAACCTAACCCACCTACAAGGCCTGCGCACAGATCCGAGAGAATGTCGCCAAACAAGTTGGTTGTGACAATGACATCGAATTGATGGGGGTTCATTACCAACTGCATGCAAGCGTTATCAACGATCATTTCCTGGAATTCGATTTCCGGATAGTCCGCAGCAACCTCGCGCGCTACCTCAAGAAACAGGCCAGAGCAGGTTTTGATAATGTTTGCCTTATGCACCGCTGTAACTTTTTTGCGGCCTTTGCTGCGAGCCAGTTCGAACGCATAACGTACGATGCGTTGCGAAGCTGTACGGGTGACGCGAATGGTCGCCAGAGCGACTTCGCCATCTTCGGAAATAGTTTGCCCTTCTGGCAGATAAGCGCCTTCAGTGTTTTCGCGGACAGTGATGATGTCGATATCGTCAAAGCGCGAGCGGGTCCCAGGAAAACTGATGGCTGGGCGCACGTTTGCGTACAGATCGAAATGGCGGCGAAGATGAACATTGATAGAGGAGAAGCCACGACCAATCGGTGTCGTCAGTGGGCCCTTGAGCGCGACACCGTGCTTAGCGATTGTCTCGATGGATGAAGGTGGCATTAGCTGCCCATGCTGCTGCAAGGCCTCCAAACCGGCCTCAACGAAGTCGTACTTCAGATTGCAGTCAAGGGCGTCGAGTACACGCAACGTCGCTTGCATGATCTCGGGGCCAATGCCGTCGCCTTTGATGATTGCGATTGTTTTGCTCATGGTCTCTTCCTTAACAGCGCTTTATCAGCCTGCTGTATTGATTTAGTCATTGAGACTGCCGTCACAAGTCTGGCGATCAGCCTTGACCATCTTGATATCTGTCGTCGTAACAGTGTGTTGTGTTCCACCTGTACGCCGTTTGCTTCATCGATAGCGCGCATCAGATTAACATACGGCGTTAATCTAATGTGCCGTAACGGGTAAGCCTTTAGTTCTAGAGACCTGCGGACAATGAACGCGAGAGCGTTACATATCGAGGTGGTTTTAGGTGGGTATAGGGGAGGGCGTTTGGTTTTTCGGATCATTGTTGAGGTCGTACTGCCAGGTCAGAAACGGCTGCTTACCAATGAGCAACCGCGCCCAAGCAAGCACCAGGCTTCTTCGGTCCGAAGCATTTTATTGCTTATTTTCGCATGGCACGGCGTACAAAAAGCCTTGCGTCATCAAAGGCTGGAACTATCGCCAGTGTCACCAGGACCAGCGCAAGCGGTACCGTCGAGATGTAGCCAATGTGCTTGAATCCAAATGCGCCCACCACACCACCAAAGAAGAAATTCAGCGCCAGCAATATCAATATCTTGAGTCGGGGCCGATTCGCGAGAACTTTTGGCCGAGCCGATGACTTGGCGGCATTCCAATAGAACAGTTTTCCTAACTCAATACCGATGTCGGTGATGATGCCGGTTATGTGCGTTGTGCGGATTTCGGCTCTTGATATTTTGGTGATAACCGCGTTTTGCAGTCCCATGATGAAGCACAACAGCATCACCGTTACTGAAACGAACAAGCCTCCCACAGTGGACAATCGCGCACCTAGAAAGCCAAAGCAGATGAGGAGGAAGGCTTCGAACAGCAGTGGTATCGCAAATTCGCTGTGCATCCTTCTGCGGCGGGAATAGTTGACCATGACCGCTGAACACCCGGCCCCCATCAGAAAGGATAACAAGGCACCGATACCACTGAGCACCAGATCATAGGCGCCCAGCACTGAGTTGTCGGCCATTGAAGAGACAATGCCTGTCATGTGCGAGGTGTACTGATGCACCGCCAGGAAGCCACCGGCATTAATCGCCCCGGCTACGAACGCCAACGCAAACCCAAGATGCCGGTTTGCTTCTGTCGTGCGCCTTCGCGCAGTAAGGCTCCTGGCATATTTAATCGGCATTCGTTCACCCTTATTTCAAGAGTATGAGACCCGCAAAGCCCGCTGATGATGCGCATCGGATATCGCAGGGCCTCTCGATCAAGCCATCTCTGTTCATCAGGCGTTACACCCGCAAGAGTGTTGTGCCATAACGTCGCATGCCGATCAGTTCTGGTCAGCGACCCTGACTATGATGGGGATGAAGCCTGTGCGTGGGGCCGAGAGGCATTGACACTTGCGAACATGTTCAAACACTAGAAGGCGCATCATCAGAAATGAACTTCAGCAGACTTCATGCCTATATCCCGAAGCTCATGGATAAGATCATCCAGGCATTTGAATGACTGGATTTCTTCGTTTTCATTGACCAGAAAATAACTTCTTCCGGCGTCTTTTTTGAACAGAATAATCCATTCGTTGGTATTGGCCGGATTGGCTATTACATGCGTGTCGAAGTGCATGCCTTCGCCGTGTTTGGTTTTGACGTCTTCATGTTTCATGCGGATATCCGAGCATGGACTCATTCTGTCCATGAGCATGGTTAGAGAGGCTCTGCGCACCGGTTTTTAATGTGCCAGGGGAGATTCAATCGCTTTACTATTATCACTTCACGTGAATATTATGCACATGCCGCTAAAGAGAGGCTAGTCATGATTGCGATACGAGAAGCATGGAAGGCAGGCCTGTTAAGGCCCGAACACTGGCTTCGAAATATCATCTCTGGCGTCATCGTTGGCGTTGTTGCGCTGCCCTTGGCCATGGCGTTTGCCATCGCGTCAGGGGTCAAGCCTGAACAAGGTATTTACACCGCCATTATTGGCTGTGTGCTGGTGTCTGTCTTTGGTGGCAGCCGTCTGCAGATTGCCGGGCCGACAGGGGCATTTATCGTTATTTTGGCGGGTGTAACCGCCAAATACGGTATAGATGGCTTGCAGATAGCAACGATGATGGCAGGGGTCATCCTGTTATTGCTCGGTGTCACCAAGCTTGGCGCACTCATCAAATTCATCCCTGACCCGGTAATTGTCGGATTCACTGCCGGTATTGGTGTGATCATTTGGGTGGGGCAATGGAAAGACTTTTTCGGTTTGCCGAAAGCCGGTGGCGAGCATTTCCATCAACAGCTCTGGCATCTGCTTCAGGCGCTCCCCAATCTTCATATGGCTACAACGTTATTAGCGCTTTTGAGCCTGGCGTTGGTCGTGGCGGCGCCCAAAATACCCGGCATAAGACGTGTGCCGGGACCCTTGGTCGCGATGGTCGTTGTAACAGCAATCCAGTCTTGTTTTCAGTTTGCCGGTGTTGCAACGATCGGCAGTGCTTTTGGGGGAATTCCCCAAGGGCTGCCAGAGTTCAGCCTGCCTGAAATAACCCTGCCGCAGGTGATCGAACTGATCGGCCCGGCGTTCGCAATTGCGATGCTGGGAGCCATCGAGTCATTATTGTCTGCTGTTGTCGCCGATGGCATGGCGGGTACCAAGCATGACTCCAATCAGGAATTGATCGGCCAAGGTATCGCTAACATTGTCACGCCATTGTTTGGTGGCTTTGCTGCGACCGGCGCAATCGCGCGCACAGCAACCAACATTCGTAACGGCGGAACCAGTCCAATTGCGGGTCTTGTCCATGCATTGACATTGGTTTTATTGATTTCTTTCCTGGCGCCGGTCGCCTCGGATATTCCATTGTGTACGTTGGCGGCGATCCTGTTTGTCGTCGCTTACAACATGAGCGAGTTGAAACACTTCAAGCGCATGGTCCAGCGAGCCCCAAAGGCGGATGTCGCTATATTACTCATTACTTTTATTCTTACCGTTTTTACTGATCTGACCATCGCTGTAAACATCGGTGTGATTCTCGCCATGTTGCAATTCATGCGTCGGATGGCGTCTTCTGTCGAGGTGCAGCAGATGGTCGATAAAGAGCTCGAAGTTGAATTGCGGATAAATGGGCACGTTCATCTTCCACCTGGCGTTTTGGTGTATACCATTGAAGGGCCGCTCTTTTTTGGCGCCGCAGAAACCTTCGAGCGTGTTTTAGAGCAGACGCACACAGACCCAGGAATATTGATTATTCGTCTTAGACGAGTACCGTTCATGGACATAACAGGGTTACAAACGTTGCTCGAAGTTATTGAGCAGCTGCGCAAGCGTAATATTGTTGTAAAGCTGTGCGAGGCCAACGAGAAAGTTCTTGGCAAGCTAGAAAGGGCAGGAGTACTCCAGGCGCTGGGTTCGGAACATTATCATGCTGATTTCAGTGGCGCCCTTGGGCAATATATCGAGAATGCCCCGTCTAATGAGCGGGTTAAATTCTGAGACGCGCAAAGCGCCTTAAATCCCCTAATGCCGATTTTCAGCGTTAATCCGACCGACAACCGTTTCACGATGAACGAAAGGCCTATCACGTCCTCCCATGAAGGTGGCCGTGGAAACATGACCTGGTTCAATGTTGGCTGTCCTACCTCTCAGGTTTCCTGGGATCGTGCAGCAAGGAGCAAGTCATGCTAAGCACCTACCATTCTCGCGACTTCGTTGAAGGCGCTTTCCAGATTACTGTCAACGCCTACCGCGCTGGAGCAGCAGCGCCGTGGACGATTGATGTAGTGACACACAAAGGCGATGATCGAATTTCACCGGTGTGGCGCGAATACGATCGCAGTTACTCCAGGCTTGAAGTCGCCCAGCAGGCAGGCCTCGTCGGTGGACGTTTGATGATCTCTGCTGCCCACTAAATACCCTCTTGATCTTTGCGGTCTACACATCACGCTGTCGCAGCGATCTCTTATCTGCACGGCGCTTGATAGCCCAGATGCGCAATACCAGATCGTACTTTCCCGGTAATGCATTGTCACAAAGAGTTGTCACGGTGTTTATTTGATGCCGGGCAGCTATGCAGTGGTCCGAAGGGGGAGTGGGGATGAACATTGATGAGGACACTATTCGTCAGTTGGCGCAGGCTATTTGGGAAACCGAAGGCAAGCCCGAGGGCCAGCAGGCGCGGCACTGGGAAATGGCAACCAAACTGGCTGAGTCAGCAGCGATGGCGCCCGTGCGCCGTGGCAATAGGCAGCGTATCGACACTTTGTTTCCGGAGCCCGAAGATGATCCTGAGCCCAGGTAAGGGATCAGGTGTGTCGATTTCAGTTGACGGTCGCCGCAAGCTCATCGAGCAATGATTTGGCGAATGCTTCTGAAGCGATAAAATCCAAGGCCGTTCGTAATCTCGCCGCCTCTTCGACACCGAAGGTTTTGTCGAAAATGCACGCCACGTGCTCGGATATCTTGCGGGCTTCCAGGTATTTCTGCTGACCGGCTTCGGTGAGCGATACGCGTCGGCTACGGCGATCCACCTCGTCTACCAACACCCGTACCAGACCATCACGCACCAGCGGTTTGAGGCTGTGGCCCAACGCCGATAGATCCATCACCAACGATTGCGCCAGGTCACGCATCTTCGGCTCGCCGCCGCGGGCGATATGTGACAGCAGCGAGTATTGCGTGGCCTTCAGGCCGCACGTCACGAACGCCTCGTCATAAATCTGCCCCAATCGACGCGAGGCGCGGCGCACCGAGCCATTGGCACAGCTGCTGGCCATGCTGCCTGAGCAAGATGTAGCACGTTTCAAAACCAGATTACTCACTAATGACGCGTAGGACGCGATTATGCCTACACCAACGATAACGACAAGGCTTTTCAGGCGGACCAGTCGGCACTCACACCCGTTGTCTTGGATGAGTACTCCTACGTGAGTTCGAATAATGTTCAAACATATCTTTTGTGGCAGGATCGAGCGCCATTTCTACTTCCCTTGGAACCTGTCATGCCTATCATCCCCGCAACCGCCCTCATCGAACTTGCTCCCAAGGGTATTCTCAATGCCGCCATCAACCTTGGTAATCCGGTGCTCGCTCAGTTGGGCGCAGACGGGCAACCGCAGGGTGTTTCAGTTGCCCTCGCCAAAGCCCTGGCGAGGGAGCTCGGTGTCGAACTGCAGATGATCACCTATGATGCAGCCGGCAAGGTTTTCGCCGCATTGGCAGGTGGACAATGGACCCTTGCGTTTCTCGCCATCGAGCCGGTGCGCGAACAGGAAATCGCTTTCAGCGCGCCCTATGTGATTATCGAAGGGACTTACCTGGTGGACGCTGATTCGAAGCTTAAGGACGTGGCCGACCTCGACCGGGCGGGGCTGCGAATCGCCGTAGGCAAGGGCGCAGCGTATGACCTGTACCTGAGTCGTACTTTGCAGCACGCCGAACTGGTGCGTGCAGACACCTCGGCCGCCGCCGTTGATCTGTTCATCGAACAGAAGCTGGATGCCGCAGCGGGTGTGCGTCAACCGTTGGAAAAAGCCGCCGCAGCTGATGGTCATTATCGCGTGCTGGACGGGCACTTCACCGCGATTCGTCAAGCCATGGCAGTGCCGATTCAATGTACTGCTGCAGCGGCTTATGTCAGCGGCTTTATCGAGCGGCAGAAAGCCAATGGACTGGTGGCCCAGGCATTGGCGGACAGCGGACAATCTCCGTTACTGGTCGCCCCATAAGTCAATTCGCAGGTAATCATTGGGTTGTAGGCCCCCAGCAAGGTTTCGAGTGTTCTAAAAGCAGCTGACACGCTCGATCAGTTCCTTCGAGGCGCCACGACGGATGGCAGTGCCGGGAACACCGGTCGGAGGAGAGCCTGACGAACACTATCATCAGCATCGTTCATCGAGCCTCAATGTGCAGGCAACGATATCTCGATGATCGTCGGGAACGATGTCATGGTCCGTGGAAGTTCGCTTCAGGCGTGGCGCGATAATAACTCCAGCCTCCAGATACAGCTCTGCTGAAAAGCTAAGATCAGAGGACGCTTACAGACTGCCTCCGCGCTGAAGCATGGAGCGTTCCATGATGGCCGCGCTCCACGCTATGTTGCAGGACCCTACGTCGCCACATGGACTTCAGAGCCGCAAGATCCGATGCCAGATCAGAGGAAGTTGTAGGTGTAGTTGAAGAACAGTCGGGTCTGATCCTGATCAGCAATACCAGTGCTTCCCCCCTGGTAGGTGCCGTGACGCAGGGTAGTACCGAAGCCTTTTAATGGGCCGGTCTGCACCAGATAGTCGATGCGAGTATCAATCTCCGACTCGTGTTGATCGGATCCGCGACCGTCTGCCGCCTTGATATCTTCGCCTCGCAAGTAACTGATCGATGCCTTCAAACCGGGGAATCCGACACCGGAAAAGTTATAGCTGTACTGGCCGAAATTCGTGTTCTCACCTGCACGGGCGAAGCTTCCGACGGTGGCGTCGTTGAACAGGTAGAAACTGATGCCACCTTGGCTTTCGTTTTTGCCGTATTTGTTGACCACGTTGGCTTCACTGTTCCAGACGAAGCCACCGTCATTAGAAACCTCTGTTCTGCCCAGCATCAGCGACTGATTGCCTAACGTATAGGTGAACATTGTGCTCCAGGTGGTGTTGTCTACCTTGCCGGGATTTTTGGCGTAGCCACCATTATTGTTGAACGCGTAGCCCGTCTCACCATTGCGCCCGTCTGAGGTGCTCTTGAAGTAACGCAGATCAGTTTTAAACGAAGAGTCGTTGGTTATTGGCAGTACATGCACCAGCCCCAGGAAATTCTGCGAGTAGAAGTTTTCCAGGTTGGCATAGTAGTACTGGAGGGTCAGGTCTTTGTTCACCTTCCATTCGCCACCGGAAAACAGAAATTTATTGCTGTCACGCGTGGCGCCGGTTACCGATAGACCGGTGCTGTTGGTCGAGGCTCGACCCTTGACGCCCTCGATCTGGCCCCCGGTCAGGGTCAGGTTATCGATTTCTTTGGATGTGATCATCCCCCCATCGAATGTCTGCGGTTGCAGACGCCCATCGTTGGCCACCAAGATCGGCAGGTTCGGGGTCAGGGTGTTGCCATAGCGAATTTCGGATTTAGAGAAACGTGCCTTGGCTGTGGCGCCAGCGCTGGCCCATGTTGATTCTGCCGATCCGTCTCCTTTGCTAGGAGTAAAGCTGTTGACTGCGGGATGGTACCCTTTGCCACCGTCGAGATGGACACCGACCATGCCTTGCAGGTCCAACCCAAAACCGACGGTGCCTTCAGTGAACCCTGAGATGTAGTCGAGCTTGAACGATTGGGCCCATTCTTTCTGATCTGCCCCGCCGGAGTGGTTGTCAGAGTTAAAAAAGAAATTTCGCGTACCCAGCGACAATTTGCTGTCATCGATAAAATCCGCCCGAGCTGTGGTTGTCAGGCCAAGACCCACAGTTAAGCTCGTCAGCGCCCACGCGGCCGACATTTTTCTGCTTCTCATACTTGCCCCAAGGTGTGTTTGTTATGTGTTGTTGCAATGAACGAGTGTTGCTCTGCTCCACTGCATTCGGGTCATCTAATAACGAGCATCTGCCCGGTGTTTTATCGTGAAGCTAATCAATCGCCTCTCGCTGGTGAGGGGTGCCCAAGGCGACACATTGTTATCTTGGACCGAGCAATTGCGTCTTGGCTCAGCGCCCCGGACCTCAATCGCAACCTAGCGTGTCATCAATCAGCAGTTTGAACAGCTATGGCGAGGTGCATACGCCGCCTTCACACGCGAGAAGCTTGAACGTCCATTCTAAAGATGACCTGCGACATTATACGTTCGACTAAAGTAGATAAATGCCGCATAAAGCTCCGATAATTAGAGAAACTGAATTACCTAGAATGTAAAGATCATACGTGTACTCCTCTTCAGATCCGCGGCGCTCTTGGACAGGCACTTAGTACATAAAAAATGCAAGTAGAATCAGATGCACCTGCTCCCACTCACCCTTGTATGCGCCCACACATACGAGCTGAAAGGACGAAATGAAAACGTTTGTCGTAGCCATTCCGGCCACTGCGCGTGAAGCGCTAGTGGACTGAGCGGTTAGTCCATTAATTTATTTTGTGTCGCACTCAACTTTGCTTTGTATACCGAACTACCGATGATGACCTCAGCCATTTTGTCCATTTAAAGGGGGATGCCGAGTGCGCGTTATGAGCTTCGATAAGTTGGCCGATAGCCGTTTTCAAATCGGCCATGCCGGTGAAGTCGCTCCGGTGCAGCGCTGTTGTTTCGCGCAATGCAAGTAACCTTACAGGGGGCTGTTAGCGCGTGTAAGCGATTGAGGTGCTGACCCGCAGAACCCATCAGGGCCAGCGAGCACCCGCAGTAAACGTCCGAACTTAGGGGGAGGGCGATCTTTCGGAGTGCTCAGGGAATCGGAGTCGAGGATTGCATGCCATCGATCATGGTGTCGCCGATAATCCGAGTCTTTTGGACTATCGGCGACACGCTTTGGTGCTTAGCAAAGTTTGTCGATGACCCGCACGCCAGGCTCTCGTTGTGCTGTACCCCATTCACTGCTCAGGGTTTGCAGCACCCGACCAAGGAAATCCTTGTCTGCGGCCGCTTTTTTGCCGACGTAGCCTTGGCCTTTGCGGTACATCTTCAAGCGCGCACGCATGTGCGGATGTTCCTGGTCGAACTCTTGCTCTGCGGTGAAGATACCCAGACGGTCCATATGGACGTCGCCTTTCTCACAGACCCACAGGATATGGCTGTCGAGGGAGTCTTTGCGTGCTGCAAACAGTTGAGCCAGTTGATCAATGGTTGGTTGATTGTTCAGGTTCATTTTTAGTACCCCTTTGACCGCGTGTTAATCCATCTGGTTAGTTCATACTTTCGGGTGAATCGGTCTGCCGATTCAGCATTGCCAGTTGCCGATAAACAAGGTCCGTCGATACACAGAACCGGGTCTGAGCCAGGTCGATGCACTGTTGATGGAGGATGATTACGAGCAGGTTCGGTACGAAGGGGGGAAGTAGCGGACGTCATGAGGACACTGGCGAATTGATGGGTCGACCACAAGTATCATGAGGACGTTTCGCCAGCGCTTCTCGGCCTAGGTTGGACGATTCTGCCGGTTCAGCTTCATCAATCTGCCTTGTGGGCAGCACACATCAAGGAGCTGTTCGACGGCTTGCCGAACGCACTCAGAATACCTTTACCAGCTCTCCCGATCGGGGAGACGGTTGAACTATGCAAGCGAAAAGAGGCTTCGTCAATCGTTATGTAGTGATTTTTTTACCTAACTACATAAAATGCGTTTTCAGCACACAGAGGTCGACTCGTGACTGGAAAGCCGCTCCCTGTTGAAGCGTTGCCGCATGCCCGGCACGCACGGCGTTCATCAGCACCGCAAGGCCGTC
This sequence comes from Pseudomonas sp., assembly GCF_036404235.1. GTDB lineage: Bacteria > Pseudomonadota > Gammaproteobacteria > Pseudomonadales > Pseudomonadaceae > Aquipseudomonas. The sequence goes on along the minus strand of NZ_DASWOT010000028.1, from coordinate 2,837 downwards.
CACCTCCATGATGATATTGGCGTCACGCCGGAACGTTCAAATGCAGTCATCATTGCGCATAGGGGGAATCCGAAGTCTGCCTTATGCGTAAAACGGCCTGTGTTTTCGGACAGGTCTGCGCTCACAAATGGCACCGGACGCACCAAAAACAAACACCTCAAACCCTCTAATGCCTCAAACCGTCTATTTACGGACGCAGTGCCGGGCCGTAGACGCTTTTTTGCATGCACTGAATGATGGCACTCTGCTTGCAGCATGTTGAAGTCTTCATAGGGAGAGATGCCGGTATGTTTTCATTGCGCGCCAATAAACGCAGGGCTCAGGACGAAGATGCTCTGAACCTGTTGTTCGACGATCTGGATCTCACGGTGCAACTGTCCGAGCAGCCACCGTTGAATGCTCGTTTGAATCAGTTCAGCAAAAACCTTCACCAGCGTATTGGCGAAAGCCTCACGGCGTCGGTCGACATTGCCGCGCATGCGCCGGAACTCGCACGAATTGCCAGTGAGACCGAAAAAAGCGGTCAGATGCTGGCGCAGGCTTCCGAGTTGATCGCCAGTGCCAGCGAAGAAGTCAGCACCACGCTCGATACCGAGTTGGTGCCCGGCGCCGCGCAGGTGGCCAAGCTATCCAAAGAAGTGGCTGTGACCTTGAGCCAATGCCAGCGCACCGGCAACGAAGTGTTGGTTCAGGTCGATGCCATCGGCGCCAGCGAGCTGAAACTTGAAGAGGTCATCGGGCAATTGTTCGGGCAACTGGAGGAGGTCAGCCAGGTGCTCGGCGTCATTGCCAGCATCTCGCAACAGACCAACCTGCTGGCCCTGAACGCCGCCATCGAAGCCGCACGGGCGGGCGAGCATGGTCGGGGTTTCGCCGTTGTCGCCGATGAAGTCCGGCGTTTGGCCGGCCACACCACTGAATCGACGGCCAAGGTCAGCCAGATCATCGACCGCTTTCGTGCCGACATGGACCTGCTCGGGCATGCCGGACAGTCGATGCACCATGCTGTTGCTGACGGTCGCGATGGCATGACTCGCATGGGCCAGGACTTACTCAGCACTCAGGCGGCCATGGATCAATTGGATCAGCGGGTCGGCCATATCGCAGCCGGTACCGAGCACATCGGTATTGCCGTGCATGCGATCAACCGTGACGTACAGAATATTGCCGGTGTCGCCGCCGATCTGCTGGGCAAGGCCGGTCAGGTGCTCACCCACAGCGACGCAGTCCGCAAGAGTGGCGACCATTTGCTGTCTGGGTTGGGCGGTTTTCGTTTGCAGATTCACAAAGCCGTGCAGATCAGTGTCGAACAACTGGCGGCTGATGCGGCGATTCACGGTGACGTTGCCGGCGCCGAGCGCTTCATGCGCAGCGTTTTGCAACGCGATGCGCGTTTCGAGCTGCTTTACATGGTCGATAAAAATGGCGTGCAGATCAGCGAGAACGTTGGCGCAGAGGTGGACGCAAAAGCCCCGACCTGCAAGGGCAAAAACTGGGCGCAACGCCCGTGGTTTCGTGAAGTAGCGAAAAATCTGAGCAGCTACATCACGCCGGTGTATCGATCTTCAGCCACGGACGCGTTCTGCATTACTGTCTCGGTGCCGATCTTCGCGGCCGACGGTCAGCTTGCGCGGGTGCTGGCGGCAGACGTCAGGTTGTCAGCATTGGTGTGAGGGAGCGGGCGGACAACCTTGTGAGCGTCCTGAACTTGCTTGTCGCCGCGGATTTTTTTGCCGGGCCTTGAGGCGATCTGGCTGGCTTGGCCGTCACGTTGTTTGCCGGTGCGGGCTTCGCTGATCAGCGCCGGGATCAATGGCCCTTCCGGGAGGTTCTTCCAGAAGCGCGCGGGCAAGTGACCTTGCATCACTTTGGGGTTCAGCCGGGCCGGGTTGAAGATATGACTGTAGTAGGTGAGCCACAGTTGGCCGTGCGGGTCGTCAGCGTTTTTTGCCAGTTGCCGCCAGGCGTCTGGACATTGCCTGCGATGGATTAATTGTTCGCCGTCATAGAACACCCCGTCTTGCGGCGTGGCGATCATCCAGCGATGGCGTCCCATGCGTCCGATGAAGTGCTCGCTGGCGCTGTGCAGAATGTCATGGGCCGGTTCGTGCCAGGCGACGTATTGCGGCAGGGTGGAGGTGTCGAGCATGGCCGCTTTGGCGGATTCATCTTCAACATTGGCGTCCTGCGGTAACGCCACGAAACGCAAGAACGCATGCAGGTGATGAGCTTCGCGACTGACTTGCTTGAGCCGTCGATGCAGTTCGCTGCCCAGCTTGTCACCTGCCAGCATCGCGGTGCGGTCGCCATGACTGACCCGCCACAGCACCTCATACAACAGGCTCCAGCGCTGCTCGCCACGATATTGCCCAGCGTTTTTCAACAGTTCCAGTAGCGTCAACGGAATGCGCGCCTGAAATGGGCCAGATTGTTCGGGATAATGACTGTCGGTGGCAAACAGGTCGGCGTCGTCGCGTACGCTCCAACTCACTTGATCCGGGTCGATCTGATGGCTGAGCAGCCAGCGCGCCTGTTGGCGCCACGTGTCGAACAGGTCGTCGCAGTCGAGGCTGATCATCCCCATAACCCCAGTTGTTGCGGCTGCGGGCGATCACGCAGTTGCTCACGCAGCAACAGGCTGGTGGTATCGGCCTGTCGTGGGTGGTAATCGCAGGTGATGATAAACGGGCGGGCCTTGGCCAGTACGCAGCGCAGGCGCGTCAGGTCTTCGTAGCGAATGCGCCGTTGTCGACGCAGTTCGATCAGGCGTTTGGTGGTGCGGATGCCGATGCCGGGAATGCGCGCGATCAACGCAGGCTCGGCACGGTTCAAATCCA
>NZ_DASWOT010000027.1:0-10403 GCF_036404235.1 Pseudomonas sp. | reverse complement strand
AGAAGTTCAAGCACTGTCACGGTCAGATCAGCTAAGTCGTCAACCGACTGGCGGTAGCTGGACGCCGTACCACAGAAACAAGCGCCGCGACCGGCTTACCCCGTCGCGGCGTTTTTCAATTGTTCGAGCCGTACTGGCGTGCTGCCAGACGGCATGGGTATTTCTCAAGGAGCGCATTTCATGGCTGTTGGTCTTGGTCCTTTGCCGACGCTGCACCCGGTTCCCGGTTTCGAACTTGGCATTGCCTCTGCCGGCATCAAGCGCCCAGGGCGCAAAGACGTCGTCGTCATGCGCTGCGTTGAAGGCTCCAGCGTGGCGGGCGTGTTCACCCTTAATGCGTTCTGCGCGGCACCGGTGATTCTGTCCAGGCAGCGCGTCAAAGGTCCCGTGCGTTACCTGTTGACCAATACCGGCAATGCCAATGCGGGCACTGGCGAGCCAGGTCTGATTGCTGCTGCGCGCACTACCGCCAGGCTCGCCGAGTTGACTGGGGTCGATGCCGACGCTGTGCTGCCGTTCTCGACCGGCGTGATCGGCGAACCGCTGCCTGTGGAGAAAATAGAAGGCGCCTTGCAAGCCGCGCTTGACGACCTGTCTGTGAATAACTGGGCTGCCGCGGCGACCGGCATCATGACCACCGACACCTTGCCCAAAGGCGCCAGCCGGCAGTTCCAGTACGATGGTGTAACGGTCACTGTGACCGGCATCAGTAAAGGCGCGGGCATGATCCGTCCAAATATGGCGACCATGCTCGGCTACATCGCTACCGACGCCAATGTGTCGCAAAGTGTGTTGCAGGACCTGATTCGCGACGGCGCGAACAAGTCATTCAACCGCATCACCATTGACGGTGACACCTCGACCAATGACTGTTGCATGCTGATCGCCACCGGCCAGGCTGACCTGCCACAGATCACCGAAGCCAAGGGCCCGTTGTTCGACCTGCTCAAGCGTGCGGTGTTCGACGTATGCATGGAAGTCGCCCAAGCCATCGTGCGTGATGGTGAAGGTGCAACCAAATTCGTGACCGTGGAAGTGAACGGCGGCGGCAATCATCAGGAGTGCCTGGATGTCGGCTACGCCGTCGCGCACTCGCCGTTGATCAAAACCGCGTTGTTCGCGTCTGACCCCAATTGGGGTCGTATCCTCGCCGCAGTGGGTCGTGCTGGCGTGCCGGATCTGGACGTGAGCAAGATCGACGTATTCCTGAGCGGCGTGTGCATCGCCAGTCAAGGCTGCCGTGCAACGACCTACACCGAAGAGCAGGGCGCGGCGGTGATGGCTGAAGAGGAAATCACCATTCGCATCGAGTTGGGTCGAGGTGAGTGCAGTGAAACCATCTGGACAACCGACCTGTCGCACGAATATGTGAAGATCAACGCCGAATACCGGACGTAGTTCTGGAGGATCTTCAACTGTAGGAGCCAACTTGTTGGCGAGGAATTGACGCGGTGCGTCAGGCCGCCGTCTCGCGAACAAGTTCGCTCCTACAGGTCGTTCATTACCTCTTGCGCGAGCAAGCTAGCCGCAGCATGTGATCCAACGGAGCTTAACCATGAGCCTGCACTTGATCATCGGCGACAAACGCTACTCCTCCTGGTCTATGCGCCCTTGGTTGGTGCTGGAGACGCTGGGCGTACCGTTCACTGACGAAGTCATCCGGCTCAATCAAGCGGACACTCGTGAGCGTATCCTTAAACATTCGCCCACGGGCAAGGTGCCTGCACTCAAATGCGAGCTTGGAACTATCGTCGACTCGCTGGCGATCTGCGAAACCCTGGCTGAGCTGTTTCCAAAGGCCACACTGTGGCCGCGCGACGCCGCCGCTCGTGCTCAGGCGCGTTCTGCCTGTGCGCAAATGCACAGCGGCTTCACGAGTCTGCGTTCCAACATGCCAATGGATCTGCGTCATGACCAAGCGCTGGAAGTGATTGCGGTCGAGACGCAGGACGATATCGAGCGCATGGTCGCGCTGTGGGCAGAGTGTCGTGCTGCCTCCACCGAAAAGGGCCCGTTCCTGTTCGGCCAACCGGGCATTGTCGATGCATTTTTTGCGCCGGTCGCCGTGCGGTTACGCAGCTATCGTGTGGAACTGCCAGCGCAAGCGGCAGAGTACGTCGACACGATTTACCAATGGCCTGCATTCAAGCGCTGGCAGCAGGCAGGTTTAGAGGACGTTTAAACGTGAAACGAGTTCATGTAGCCGCGGCAGTCATTCGCGGTGCTGATGGCAAAATCCTCATCGCCCGGCGTGCCGATACTCAACATCAAGGCGGTTTGTGGGAGTTTCCCGGAGGTAAGGTCGAGCCGGGCGAAGCCGTCGAGGCTGCACTTGCGCGCGAGTTGCAGGAAGAGCTCGGCATTGTGGTGAGCGCCGCGCGGCCGCTGATCAAGATCAGGCACGACTACCCGGACAAAGAGGTTTTGCTGGATGTCTGGGAAGTCTCGGCGTTTACCGGCGAACCGCACGGCGCCGAAGGCCAACCACTGGCTTGGGTGTCGAACCGGGAGCTTGCCGAATACGACTTTCCGGCGGCCAATCAGCCGATCGTTGCTGCAGCACGATTGCCCGGTGATTACCTGATCACTCCGGATGGGCTGGAAACGCCGCAATTGCTGCAAGGCATTCAAAAAGCGGTGGCTGGCGGCATTAAGTTGGTTCAGTTGCGTGCGCCGAATATGTACGACCCCAAGTATCGTGATGTGGCGGTGGATGCGATCGGCCTGTGCGCAGGCAAGGCGCAATTGATGCTCAAAGGGCCTTTCGAGTGGCTGGGAGACTTCCCCGCTGCTGGCTGGCACGCGACCTCGGCGCAGTTGCGCAAGCATGCTGCCAAGGGTCGACCGTTGCCAGCGGATCGCTGGCTGGCGGCCTCTTGCCATAACGCCGAAGAGTTGGCGCTGGCCGAGCAGATGGGGGTGGACTTCGTCACCCTGTCACCGGTTCAGCACACCCAGACGCATCCTGATGCGCAGCCGCTGGGCTGGGAGCTGGCGAGCGAGTTGATCGAGGGCTTCAGCAAGCCGGTGTTTTTGCTGGGCGGGGTCGGCTCGCAAGAGCGTCAGCGTGCCTGGGCAATCGGCGCGCAGGGCGTGGCAGGGATTCGAGCGTTTTGGCCGGGTGAGTGAGTTTCAGCACGTATTGTAGTGAAATTCACGACTGGGGTTTCTTCGCCGCTTCCCACAGGATTTCAGCAATTCCCTGACGTCGCGCAATCAGCCTGGCGGCGACAAATAGCAAATCCGACAACCGATTGATATACGCCAAACCAACCCCGGCCAACGGCTCGACAGCGTTCAACTGCTGACAGTGCCGTTCGGCGCCGCGGGCCAGGCTGCGGCAGACATGCGCCTGGGCGATCAATGCCGAACCACCCGGCAGTATGAAGTTCTCCAGCGGCCCCAACTCTTCGTTCCATAGGTCAATGGTCGCCTCCAGCCTTTCGATTTCTGCCGTGTTCAGCGCCTGATACTCGGGCATCGCCAGTTCGCCGCCCAGGTCGAACAGTCGATGCTGACAAGGTGTCAGCACATCAATGACTTGCTGTAGGCCCGGCGCGCGCACCACTTCGACGGCAAGACCTGCGAGCAATAAGCCCAGTTGGCTGTTCAGCGTATCCACTTCGCCGATTGCTTCGATGCGCGGATGGTCTTTCGGTACCCGACGTCCGTCGCCAAGACCTGTTTGGCCTTTGTCTCCCGTGCGCGTGTAAATTTTCGACAAGCGAAAACCCATGTTGGAATCTCCCGGTTACAACGGACTGATGAGCGGAGTCGGAGCGTTGATCTGGCTATCGGCCAGAGGCAGGCGCAGGGTGAAACAGGTGCCTTGGCCGAGGGTGGATTGCACCTCCATCTGCCCCTTGTGATTGTTAGTGATAATGAAGTACGAGACCGACAGACCCAAGCCGGTGCCCTGGCCGATTTCCTTGGTGGTGAAGAAGGGCTCGAAGGTGCGTTTGCGCACGTTTTCCGACATGCCGATGCCGTTGTCCTCGACCTGGATTTCTGCCCATGGTGGGTTCAAGCGCGTGCGCAAGGTGATGCGCCCCGGCTCGCTTTCGTCTGGTCGTTGATGGATCGCCTGCGCGGCGTTCTTCAATAGATTCAACAGCACCTGCTCCAGTTCGTTGGCGGTTCCCGGCACAGGTCCAAGATTGGGATCGAACTGGCGAATGATGTTCTGGCCTTTGAAATCAAAGCCGATGGTCAGGTCAAAATCGTTGCTGGCGATTTCCACCGCTTGATCGATCAGTGCGGGCAGATCGCAGGGCGCCATCTGCCGGTTGCTGCGCCGGCTGAAGCTGAGCATATGGCTGACGATCTTTGCGGCACGTGCGCCGGCTTGTTGGATGCCGTCGAGCAGCTTAGGCACCTCCCGCGCGTTGAGGTACTGATTGACGGCGGTCAGTTCGATGCCCTCCTGCTCGGCCTGCTCCAGGTTCTTCGGCAGTTCTGGCGATAACCGCCGACGAATGTTCTGCACATTGTGCAGGATCGCGCCCAGCGGGTTGTTGATCTCATGCGCCATACCTGCGGCCAGGCCACCGACTGACAGCATTTTCTCCGATTGCACCATCATTTCTTCCAGCGACAGACGCTGAGTGATGTCATCGATACGGATCACCACCCCGCGGCCGGCGCCGCCGGTCAGCGGATAGAACGTCAGTGCGTAATGTCGCGACTCCTCGCCCTTGACCCACGTCACGCGCTCGATCTTGGTCACGGTATGGCGCTCGACTGTCTGCCTGATCTGCGGCAGAAACGCCTTCATGGGTGGGAACGCGAGAAAGATGGGTTGGTTGAGCGCTTCGTCCAGCGGCGTGCCCGAGAGTGCCCCGGCCTCCTGGTTCCATTGGGTGACGTACAGCTGTTCGTCCAGGGCGATCAGCGCAGATGGCATGGAATCGATGATGCTGTTGAGGTAGTTCTGAAAACCGGTGAGCTTCTTTTCGATTTTGCTGCGCACCTGAACCTCCAGCTCCAGCTTGCGGTTGGTGTGGCGAGTTTCCTCGGCCAACCCTTGCGCCTGATCATAGGCCTCCTGAGAGTCGTCCCGGGCGCGTTTGAGTTGCTGTTCGCGAGCCTCCATGCGCGACAGCATGGTGTTGAACGCCTCGGCCAAATTGCCAATCTCATCATGATTGCCGGGCCCTGCGCGCAGGGCGTAGTTTTCTTCGCGGGTGACGCGGCGCGAGAGCTCTTCAAGCTGATAGATCGGCTCGGTGATGAAACGGCGTATTTGCCGTGCCACGCCTGCCCACAGTAGGAGGCTGAAGATCAGAATAGCGAGACTGGCGGCCAGGGTGCCGGTGTAGAACGCGGTCGGCAGTTCGCTGCTGGCAACCAGCAGCAGATGCCCCGGCTCGCTGTTGGGCTTGGGCACTGGAATGACCTGAGTGTTGCGAAACTCGGTAATGCGCCAGGTTTCCAGATTGCGAAAGTGGTCGGGCAACCGCAGCTTGTCGCCTTGCTGGACCTGCGCCAGGCGGTTGCCGTCGGTGTCATACAGTGCAGCGGCGCGCAGCGGGCCGTAGTTTTTCAATTCCTTGAGCAGCGCCTCGCCGTTTGAGGGAGACATCAGTGCCTGGGCCGATAAGCCTGGGTTACTGATCAGTCGGCCAATGGTCTGCAGCGCCTGTGGCGCCATGGCTTCCTGGGAAATGTAATAGGCCGCGCTGATGAACGTCAGGTTCGCGACCACCAGCACGGTGGTCAGTAGGACCAGCAGGGCCGCCAGGAGCTTTTGGCCGACCGGCAGGTTTTCCAGGCGTTGGCGCAATGACATGAGGCAGCATCACTTGCAGATGAGGAGCGGGCAGGGTAGCGCTGTTCAGTTGCGCAGCAAACCCGCGACACGAAATTGTCCTTCAGTCGCTGGGCAGTCCGCGAGCGGTCAAGTGTTCGATCAGCCGTTCATGCAACTGGTTCAACGCCGGCACCTGACATTGATGGCGTGCGGCAATGGCACACGCGTGGCCCAGTAGGTAGCTAATCTCAGTGCGTCGTCCTTGAGCGACGTCTTGGTACATCGATGAGTAATTGGCGGCAGTCGCCTGGATCACCCGCCGCACATCAGCGTACAGATCGACCGCTGCGGCAGGTTGGCCGCAGCGCTCCAGTATTTGAGCGAGTTCTGCACACAGTGACGCAACTTCTTGATCGTGCTCAAGCAGGCCGCCGTTTCGGCAGTCGTACAAGACCGTCAGCGGGTTGATCGCACAGTTGAGCGCCAGTTTGCGCCACAGTCGGGTGAGGATGTCGGGTGTCCATTGGCCAGGAATACCGCTGGCTTGCAACGCATGCAGCCAGTCGGGGGGTGTTGGATTGGCCGGATCGCCCAGCCAGTTGAAACCCTGTCCGGCAAATACCACGCTAAAGTCCTGGTCGCGAAACGCGCCTTCGGTGCTGGAAATCGAGATGCAGCGGGCAGCAGGAACACTTGCGGCCACGGCGTCTTGGCTGCCCAGCCCGTTTTGCAGCAGCAATATGTGCGCGCCGGGCGCCAAGCGCGAAGCGAGGCTGGAAACCGCTTGTTCGGCGTCATAGGCCTTGCAAGCCACCAGCAAACGCTCAATGGGTTCAGTTGCGTCAAGTGTTTGCGCTGCAACAGCGTACGTCCGACGCAGGCCCTTTTCGTCCAGGGTCAGGCCACCTTCGGCGTGATAAGCCGCCAGCCGCTCGGCGTCACGCAGGATCAGTTGCACAGCAAAGCCGGCCCGGAACAGCCGCGTGGCCCACAGACTACCCAGACTGCCGGCGCCAAGGATGTGCCAAGTGGTTGCCATCAGCGAGCGGGCCGCTGTTGGTCAATCAACGGTGAAAAGCAGGAAACCAGCATCGACATCGAAGGCTCGCAGTGAAGGTAGGAAAAGTCTCGTTATAATGACCGGGCTTTCACAACGTCAAGTTAGGCGCGACCTATCTACATACCGAGCCGCGCCGTTCAATTGGAGAATTTACATGCCCTCGTTCGACGTAGTGTCGTAACTGGATAAACACGAAGTCACTAATGCCGTCGATAATGCCATCAAAGAGCTCGACCGTCGGTACGACCTCAAAGGTAAAGGCAGCTTCGAGTTCAAGGAAAAAGACCTCACCGTCAACCTGACCGCTGAAGCTGACTTCCAGCTCGAAGCGATGATCGAGATCCTCAAGCTGGCGCTGGTCAAGCGCAAGATCGACGTGCAGTGCCTTGAGGTCAAGGATGCCTTCGCTTCTGGCAAACAGATGAAACAGGAAGCTGTGCTCAAAGAAGGCATTGATAAAGAGCTGGCCAAGAAGATCGTCGCCCATATCAAGGACGCCAAACTCAAGGTTCAGGCATCGATTCAAGGCGAGCAAGTGCGTGTGACTGGCAAGAAACGTGACGATTTGCAGGATGCGATTGCCGCCCTGCGTGCTCACGAATTCGGCATGCCATTGCAGTTCAACAACTTCCGCGACTGATCGCTCGATTCTGCCAGCGCTACTGTTCAGCGGGAACCAAAGTGTTCCAAGGGCGTCGCAGGGCTGAGTCAGACGTAAACGACGGACGTTACCGCGTCGTCGGTTAAACCAATCGTTTTATGAGCGCAAGGAGACATCGATGGAGTTAAACCTGGAAAATCAGGTGGATCATCTGGTCAAGGCGTCCCAAGCCTGGATTCCGATGATCATGGAGTACGGCAGCCGCGTAGTGTTGGCGCTGGTGACACTGGCCATCGGTTGGTGGCTGATCAACCGGCTGACCACCAAGGTTGGTGCGCTGCTGGCATTGCGCCACGCGGATCTGGCGTTGCAGGGTTTCATCAGCAGCCTGGCGAACATCATTCTGAAGATCCTGCTGATCGTCAGTGTGGCATCGATGATTGGGGTGGAGACTACATCGTTCGTCGCCGCAATCGGTGCTGCTGGTCTGGCGATTGGCCTGGCATTGCAAGGCAGCCTGGCGAATTTCGCTGGCGGCGTGCTGATTCTGTTGTTCCGCCCGTTTCGTATTGGCGACTCAATCGAAGCGCAAGGGGTTTCCGGCACTGTCGACAGCATTCAGATTTTCCACACGGTGCTGCGTACTGCCGACAACAAGACGGTGATTCTGCCTAACGGCAATCTGTCGAACGGCATCATCATCAACACCAACCGTCAGCCGACGCGCAAGATTACCTTCGATGTGGGCGTGAGTTACGACGCAGACCTCAAACAGGCCCTGCAGGTGTTGATGGACATGGCGGATGATCCGCGCGTACTGCAGGACCCGGCACCGCAGGCCGTTGTGGCTGCTTTGGGCGACAGCTCGATCACTGTTTCGCTGCGGGTCTGGACCAATACCGGCGATTTCGGCGATGTATCCAATCGCTTCAACGCCGAAGCCCGTGATCGTCTGCGTGCCGCGAATATCGATATCCCGTTCCCGCAGCGGGTGATTCGATTGGTGCAGGAACAGCCTGCGCAGTAGCGAGGCATTGCCCTCGTTGTAGGAACTGCCGAAGGCCATGATTGCGGTTCGCCATGGGTATGGCATTGCAGCCTTCGGCAGCTCCCACAGCGCTAGACACACATCAAGAAACACCCCCGTCAGATCGGTGTTTTCAAATCAGGGCTGGTCGCTGACCGGTGTTTCGGCTGGTAGCGCTTTGGCGTCCTCGATCAACTTGTCCTTGCGCGATTCCTGAATCCAATGCAGAGCGATCATCAGCAAGGTTGGTACGCCCATCAGTGCAGTGGCCAGGAAGAAGTTGTGATAGCCCAGTTTCTCCACCATGACCCCTGAATACCCGCCGATCAGGCGCGGCAGCAACAGCATGATCGAGCTGAGCAACGCGTACTGAGTGGCCGAAAACTTCAGGTTGGTCAGGCTCGACAGGTAGGCCACGAAGGCCGATGTCGCGAGTCCCGAGCTGAAATTATCCAATGAGATCGTGACGATCAGCATCTTCAGGTTCGGGCCCATGTCGGCCAGCATCAGGAACAGCAGGTTGGTTGCCGCCGATGTCGCGCCACCAATGAACAGGATTGGCAGGATACCGAAGCGCACAATCAACAGCCCGCCAAAACCTGCGCCGACCAAGGTCATGACCAGGCCGAAAATCTTGCTGACACTGGCGATCTGATCCTTGGTGAAGCCCTGATCGATGTAAAACACGTTGGCCATGACGCCCATGACCGTGTCAGACATGCGGTAAGTAGCGATCAGCCCGAGCAACAAAAACGCCTGCCAGCGATAGCGCAGGATGAAGTCGTTGATGGGCGTCAGCACTGGCGCCAGGCCGCGTCGGCCAATGGATGAAAGGCACAGCACGGTGAGCGTGGTGTAGAGAATGGCCCGCAGGAATGCGCGGTCCTCCATGAGCAGGTCTTTCCAGGTGGTGCCTTCGAACAGCACGCTGGCAAAGTCGGTGTTGTACAGCTGGGTGAACATGGCCGGTACCGACACCAGCAGGATAATCAGCACAAACACCGAAGCCAGTTGATGCACGAAGCCATAGCGCGCCGCAGACAACTGTGTGCGCAATGGCACCGCAGGTTCACGCATGATCAGTGTTGTGACCAACGCGGGCAGCATCAACAGACCAAACAGCACATAGGTGCCCGTCCAGGCCGAATGTTTGTAGGCGAAACCGGTTGAGCCGAAGCCCTCGGCGAAATACAGCGCGCCCGCAGTTGCCAGCAATGCGGCAACGCGATAACCGGCCATGTAGCTCGCGGCGAGTGTGGCTTGCTGACTGTCGGAGGCAATCTCCAGACGATACGCATCAATGGCAATGTCTTGGGTTGCGGATGAAAAAGATACCACCACCGCAATTGCGATCAGCCAGGATAAGTGCTGCTGTGGATCGCAAAACCCCATGCCGATCAGGCCCAGAACCACAAGTGCCTGCGACAGTACCAGCCATGAGCGGCGGCGCCCGAGCCTGCCGAGTATCGGCAGGCGCCATTGATCCAAAAGGGGTGACCACACCCATTTGAATGCATAGGCCAGGCCGATGAGACTGGCGTAGCCGATGGTTTCACGAGCGACACCGGCTTCGCGCAACCAAACCGAAAGCGTAGAAAAGACCAACATGTAGGGCATACCCGCGGCAAATCCGAGCAGCAGCAGTACAAGTGTCGAAGGACTGGCATATACGGCGAGCGAGGCGCGCCAGGTTTTGCGGGGCATGGGCTGGAGTCTGCCTCAGGTTACGAAAACAAAGGCCGCACTCTAACCGTTGTGCTCTGCCGGGCGCCAGCCATGGCGCAGCATATCTACCCGATTGTTGCAGATTGTCACACCTTCTGCCCTCAAGCGGGCACGCTGTTCTTCCCCTGAGACTGTTCCGGCGGGCAGGCTGATCTTGCCGCCAGCGCCGACAACTCGATGCCACGGCAGGGTTGAGCCGTCGGGCAATTGGCTCAAGGTCCGACCGACAAAACGTGCCGCT
>NZ_DASWOT010000026.1:0-20006 GCF_036404235.1 Pseudomonas sp. | reverse complement strand
TACTCAACCTCGCCACGTTCACCGGCAATGCCGCCGTCAAAGTCGGCACATGGCCTTTCATCACGGCAGGACAACGGGTATGGCTTCGCCTTGAAGGCCGTACCCCAACGGGTGGCGTCCATGTGATCACATTGCTGGACGCCAGCGAATTGACCGGCGCTCCAGTCGGGCTCGACCAACCCGTGCTGCGAACTGAACTGGAAAAACTCGGCCAGGACACCCCGTTGCGCGTGCTCTGCAATGTGGCCTTCGATGGTGTCGCCAATGAGGCTGGCGCAATTGTCTTTCCAGAGACCGTTTACCAATTCAAGCTGCACTACGACTGGGAACCGCCACGGATTATCAGCGTCCGTGATTCCAAGGGAGAGGTCGCCAACGGGGGGAGTACATACGACACGCACGTGACCCTCACCGGCACGGGGACCATACTGTCGCAGGTTGAACTGTTCGATGGCACGACGTCCTACGGCAAAACAACGACCAACGCTTCCGGGGACTGGACGCACGAACTGAGCGCACTGGCCCCTAAACACTACGCCCTCACCGCCCATGCACTGGATGGTAGCGGACAGGTCTCCACTCCCCGCACGCTTGAAATACAGGAGAACCCAACGCCTGAGATCACCAACGTGATCGACTCCCTTGGCGCAGTTCCCAACAACGGCAGCACGGTGGATACCAGTGTCGCGGTGTCTGGCCGCTGCGCCCCGGACCAGCAGATAGAGTTTTTCGATGGCACCGTCTCCAAAGGCACGGCCACCGCTGACGGCACCCGTGTATGGAAGTTGTCTGTTACTGGGTTGTCGATAGCCACTCATGTATTCAAGGCAAAAGCGTTGTACGCCACTGGAGATGAGTCACAACCGTGGACTATCAAAGTAGCAGCCTCCGTCAACCCCTTGATCACCAGCATCAAAGATGCCAAAGGGGTCGATATCCCGCCAGCAGGCTTCACTGTCGACACCGCCGTCGTGGTGACAGGCGAGGCCAATCCGAATCTAAGTGTGGAGATCTTCGACGGCACTGTTTCAAAAGGCACTGTCGCCGCCAATGCTTCAGGCGTCTGGAGTTTGAATATCACGGGGCTGAGTGTGGCAGCCCATGCGATCAAGGCCAAGGCGCTGTACGGCAGTAACCCTGAGTCTGCGGTACGCAGTTTTACCGTTGTCGCGGTTGTGCCGCCAAGCATTGTGAGCGTCATCGATGCCGCTGGAAAACCGGTCAGCAGCGGATCATCGACCTATGCCAGCCGCCTCACCCTCTCAGGTCAAGCCTCCATCAATCAACAGATTGAAGTGTTGGACGGCACCGCCTCAAAAGGTGTGGCAACGGCAAATGGTACGGGAGTCTGGACACGAGAAGCCTCTGGGCTGGCAGTCGGCAGTCATGCGTTTACGGCCAAGGCGTTGTATGGAGCGGGAGTGGCTTCGGCGGTGTGGAGCGTGACCGTCAAGCAAGAAATAACGCCCACGCTCAGCAGCGTGAAGGACTCCAAGGGAGAAGTTGCCAATGGCGGGACAACCACCGATACCGCAGTCACGGCCTCTGGCAAGGCAGCAGGCAGCGAACAGGTCGAAGTGTTTGATGGAGCGTCGTCGAAGGGAAAAGTCACCGCAACCACTGCCGGTGATTGGACTCACCCCCTGACCGGGTTGGCCCTCGGTGCCCACAGCATCAAGGCGGTGGCGCAATATGGGAGTGGATCGGCGTCAAACGTGCGCACGCTTACTGTCGTCTCACCGATACCGCCGTTTGTGCTGGACCCTTCGACGGTCACGTTGAGCGGTAAGTTTTATCGGCCTGGTCGAAATCTCGGGATTGATCCTCCGGCATGGCCCGCCAACACGTCGACGACGAGGGTTCCGAGCAGCGGAAAAGCACCTTACTCATATCATTCAAGCAATCCGTCGGTGGTAAGAGTTAATCAGAATGGGGTAATTACTTCACAGGGCAATGGTAGTGCAACGATTACGGTCCAAGACAGCGCCGGACGCTCTGGAAGTTATCAGGTGAACGTCTCAGGCGTAATCATTGTTCGTTTCCTGGGCAATGCGCCCTATAAGCGTGCAGTCAATAATGCGAGTGCCAATGGACTACGTATTCCCAACCTTAATGAACTCCGGGAAATGTATAGTCAGTACGGTGGAAGGTGGCCGCAAGACGAGGCAAGACTCTACTCTTGGTCCACTGACCGCTCGGGGCTCTGGAGGAATATGGGCAAAAATCTGGTGACCGGCCAGGAAGCGGCTATGGAATCGTATGACGATTGGCACGGCGCTGCCGAGGCCAACGCAATCTGAAAGCGGCCAAGCACTCGCGCATCAAAATGGCACCGATGCGCGAGTGCTGATTTAACAAATTACCAGCTATACCGAACCCCAACATTGGCCCCGAACGGCTGCTCGATGTTTTCACCCTTGGCGTAATCGAAATCCGCATGCAACTGCAAACGCTCGGACAACGCCACCGCGACACCCGCCCCTAACTCGCCCCGCGATCCGGACAAGTCGTTATTGAAAACATTGTTGTTGACTTGCACTTCGTTGTTCTTGGCAAACTCATGCGCCCCTGCGATACGCACATAAGGTTGCGCGATACTGCCGTTGCTCAAGGTAAAGTTACGGCCCGCTGTCACGCCCACTTTCCCTAACAAAGAACGCGTGCGATCACCTTCGGCTTCCATCCCGTTATCCAGCCCGTAGTCTTTGCCCTGGATGATCACGGCGGAAAGCTGCGTGTAAGGTTCGACGAAGTAACCGTCGTCCAGCTTGATATGGCGACCGAATTCCACCGAACCGCCCACGCCGGAAGTGTCGTAGTCACCTTTGGAGCGCGCGCCATCGCTCATGCTGACTTTGGAGTCGTTACGGAAGCGGTTGAGTTTCAACACGCCATCAAAGTAGTAACCGCTGTCCTGATCCATCCAGGTGGTATAGGCGCCCAGGTATGTACTTCTGACGGTGCCCGAAGTGCCACGATCCAAGTCCAGATCCGACTTGCTGTAACCGGCCAGCACCCCGATCAACCATTGCCCGTCACCGAACGGCAGCGGCGCATCGGCACCCAGGGATATCCCTTGTTGGTTTTGCTGATAACCGGTGCCAGAGGCGTCTGCCACGTTGTACTTGTTGCCGTAGGTGCGTACCCAGCCGCCTGCCTGCCCGCCATTGAAACGCAATTCACCCATGCGGCTGCGCAACGAAGTCAACTCGCCGTACCACACGGTTGGCGCCGTATTGAACAAGGCCAACACCGAACGAGTGCCGGGGCTGATGGTTTTGCTGGACGGGTCCAGGTACCAGTCAGTGCCACCGGCGCCGTTGGCCGTCGACGCCAATCCGTAGGACCATGTACCGACGTCTACCGGACCATTCACTAACCCAAACACCGCGTCGCCTGAAGCCGTTTGCACAACGGTTATCGGCGAAGCAGCCAGTGGATCGGTGCCTGATCCTGCGATCAACAGTTCATGAGTCCCTGTTGCAATACCGGTAACGTTCAAGGTGTCGTGCTGATTGGTCTGGTAATCGACGTCCATCACGAACGTGCCGTTGCCCGACAGATTGCCGACATCGAGCTGATAGAACTCATTGGCTGCGCCGAACTTCACTGCGCCGCCACTCATCACCAACGAGTTGATGCTGTTGGAGGCCACCATGTTCCAGGCAGAAGAAGCCCCAATGGTCGCGCTGTCGACGTTGACCAGATTCCCAGTGAACGCCGAGTTGTTCGCCAGCGACACAACGCCTGCGCCGTCGTTTGAGGTGATATTACCTGTCATCGAGCTGGCATCGAGGCTGACACTGTTGCTGTTCACATTGCCGGTGAGTGCTGAACCGTTATTCAAAGACACAACACCTGCGGCACTTGCCGAGGTGACATTGCCGGTAATGGCGCTCGCATCCAGATTGACCGAATCGATGCCAGTCACGTCGCCAGTGAGCGCAGAGCCGTTATTCAACGACACAACACCTGCGGCACTTGCCGAGGTGACATTGCCGATAATGGCGCTCGCATCCAGATTGACCGAATCGATACCAGTCACGTCGCCAGTGAGCGCAGAGCCGTTGTTCAACGCCAATGTGCCAGTACTGGTGGCATCCGCCGAGACGTTACCGATCAATCGGCCCTGATTGAAGGTCAGGTTCGCCGTACTGTTATTGGAGATATCGATATTGCCGGTCACCTCACTGCCTTGCAGCAAAACGTTCGCAGTAGCGGTGTTGGTGACTTCCAGGGCATTGCCGTTGCCCCCGGTGAGGGTCGTGCCGTTGAGCAGGTTGAGATTGGCTACCAATCCCCCGCCCTGGCCGTTGAGCAGAATCGCGGCACCGCTTGCGCCCTCGACATGAGTGCCTTCGACATTGAGGGTTCCCGCCCTCACATTAGCAACGTCCGCCCGGTAAAGAATGCCGTTCAGGCCGCCGCTGACCGTACTGTTGCGAAGCGTAATGTCCGAGCCAAACCCTCGAACACCATAGCTGTTGGCGCCTGTGCCCGTAATCACCGTCCCAGTGGCGTCGAGCGAGCTGCCGAAGGAGAGCGATACGCCTCCGATCGCACCGCTGACCGCGCCGCCATTGATCAGGAATGAACTGCCCGGACCGGTAGCAAGCTGCGTGCCGAATAGTCCGAGGCCGTTTGCACTGGTGACGGTGGTGTCGGTCAAGATTGCCGAGCCGCCGCCGAGTTGAAAGGCGTTTGACCCACTGCTCGCTATGATGCTGGCACCCGTGATGTTAGCCACTGAGCCAGCGGCACTTAGATTGATACTTTGGGTTGAGCTTCCCGCATTGAGATTGAGGATGCTCCCCGCACCTCCGCCAGAGATTCCCAGAGCCTGGCCGCCGCTGTTTACAGTCAGGGTAGAGCCTGAACCGATGCTCCAGCCTTCAGGCGTATCGCCCTGGCTGACGACCGCAGATTCACCGGGTAACAACACGCCTCCCCGAGCGGCAGCACTGATGCACAGCGCAAGGGATATAAATGTTGAGGGTTTGAAGTACCGCGAGAACATGCAACCTGATTCAGCCATGACCAGCTCCTTGGAAATAAACGCCATTCCCACGGAGCTACCGATAAGCGCCGAAGGATAAGGGCGCGAAGAGTACATTCTTCAATCTTCTGTCTATGTAGGACCTTTCCTGTCTTGCTGAGCGTAGCTTCTTACAATGTATATTAACGACCACTCATCGCTCAAAAGAGCCGCAGACTTACCCAACAGTAAGGCCGTACTCCACAGCCTTACTGTTGGGTGAGCCACTCCATGAAGTTGACACGTTCAATTATCGATAAGCGCCTGGGTGCTGTTGTTGTTTGGTTGTGGCCGCAGCAACGCAGCTCACAATCAAACGGCAATAGACCCTGGGTGCTCAACAGCTGCAACTGGTCGCATTTAAACCGCGGCGCGAATTGGGTCGGCAAACGCCTGCTGCATCCATTGCTGCTGCCCGAATCAGAATCGTCCCTTGCATTGGCGGCGTGGTGTCCGATTCGTACGTCAATGTAATCGACCCGTTCCTGTCCACAGGAAGGATGTAGTCATCGAATGGCTGAACGATGACCTCAAACCCGGCAGTGGCTTCGGCGGGTGTGATCGTTTTTTTGAACACTTGTGGCGTGCCCGCCGGTACTTGCCCAAACTTGTCGGTGAAGCAGCTCCATGTGAACGTCAGTTCTTCACCGCCGCTGAGCAACGGAGCATTACCGGGGATGTTGACGACAACATGCTGATCCGCGCCAATGAATGAAGTGCAGTTAAGAATTGGCGAACCATCCGAAGCAGTGCCTGCATTAGGAAACTCGGGAAGCGCAAGTTCGATCGGCAAGGCCGCGCTCACATCTACCAGGGTTGGGACGCATGACTCGATATTACCGGTGCCGTTGACCAGGCCGACGGTATAGAACACCGGCACTTCGGTGCTGCTGGGCAAATCCTTGATGTCGTCCCAGGCCACGGTGAATGTATACGGGTCACCCGGATTACCAGTAACCGGGCTGAGTTTTCCGACCTGGCTGTCCGGTGAGCTCCAGTACAAGATCATCTGCTCACCCGTCCCGATGGGGGTGTACAGGTCGACCGTCACCTCGACCGGAAGGTCAGCGTCATCTGGATTCAGCACGTTGTCGGTGGGCGTAGCGCCCGTGCCCTTAACCGTGACTCTAGGCAGGTTGACGTTTACCGGGTCCGGCCGGTCAGGGTTAACCGGGCCAGGTACAAAAAAGTCGACATCAATGTTTGCCACCTCAGAGGCAAACTCTTTGTTACCACGCTTGACCACGTAACTGACGGGGGTAGAGACCACGCCCGTCCCCGCGCCATAGGCCTCTTTCAATATCAAGTCGTACAACACGGTCAGCGTCATCGGATCCTGAGCAGATGTAATCTCATGGGTAACCTTGTTGCTCGCCGTCCCCCAGGTGAGTTCGACCTTGTCATGTTCCAGCCAGTTCAGGTAGAGGTCGATTTCAACCAGATTTTCCCCCAGCGCAACGTCATTGAGGTTCAAAACGTTGTCATCAGCGATTCTGGGTACTCGGGGTGCTGCTAACGGCTCAACCGGCAAAGGATTGATGAACAGCCCGGTTGTTGCGTTATTAGACTCTGGCCCACGGTTCCCAACCTTGTCGAGCAGCCGGTAAGCGACGTAGATCAGCCCATCGAGCAGCCCATCGAAAGCAACGGTCGGTATTTTGATTTGACGATTAACGTCAAACTCACCGGTATGATTCGGGGTGGTAGGGCTGGTACCAGGGTTATGAACGTATATCTCCAGAGAGTCCCCCGGATTTTCGTCCTGATACAAAGGTATGACGATCTCCACTCCGCCATTGGTCGCCAGATAGTCACCGGAGACACCGTCGGAGACGACGGTTCCATCGACAAAACCCGGTGCTATCGGGGATTGATTACCATTGGGCGGGGTTTTATCGATGATGAATTGAGCGGTGTCGGAGTCTGTAATGGTGCCGGCATCGATAGTGACGCGGTAACGTAGGTCGAATGTGCCCTCCTTTTCAAAATTGGTTTTGCTCAACGTCAAGGGCATTGGAAATTGGCTAGGATCTAGAGGGCCTGAAATCAAAATAGGCGACTGCGCGTCCTGCCAGTCACTGGAGGCCGAGGATTTCCATTGAAACAGTAGCGAATCCGTCTCTCCCGCCAGGGCGCTGTTAGGCCATTGGGCGATAAGGATTATCATGTCCTTTTCTTGATCCTCGCGAGGCACCAGACCTGCGAATTCCGTCTCGCCAGGCCACCAGTCCGGCGGCACCGGAGCAGCCAGCGCCAGCACGCCTGCACGGGTTTGCTTCTCTCTTTTCTGCTGATTGATAGTGCGCACCAGCGCGTTCGCGAGAACGTTGGGGTTTCTAGTTTGTGTGTTGCTCATCTCATTTCTCCTTGAGTCAATACGCGCCGTTCGAGCCCGACGCGCTCCTTGTTTACCTGCGTTACTTCCCTCTACCGCCACGCCCAAGTGCTCGAAACAAGCGCGCGAGAAAGCTACGGCCTTTACGACAAACGCTGCATCCGCCCTTGAGCTGAGGGGCAGACTGCGGTGCCAGCCTCACTGGCCCACATATCTCACCACTGGGCAATTGTCGGTTGATCTTCACCAGCCCTTCCTCGGAAGTGCCCGATTGCCCGCCGAACTTGGTCAAGCGGTAGCTGGCCAATGCCGAACCCTCGATGATGGGTTCGATATAAGGTATGAAGGGCTCGACCAGGATGTCCAGGTAACCGTCGGCCACGTTCTCGCGACTGATGTTCCTGGTAAACACGCCCTCCGTGCCGAGAATGGGGTCGTTGCCATTCAACGTGCGGTAGCCCTGCCAGTGCAGGCTGATCTGGTCCTGATACTCAAACAGATTGCGGACGAACTGGACCCTGACCCGAATGCCGTTCCAGGGCTCGTGGGCACAATGGATGTAGCCATAAATGGTTGCATCTGGAAACTCGGGCTCCGGAAGATCACCACCCGGTATCGGCTTGAGCGCTACCGTCGCCAGGGTTTCGCGGGAAAAGGTCTGGGTCTCGTTACCGGCGCGATCGCGGACTTTATAAGTCGCATAAAAATCGCCGTCCCGATCGGGCGCTCGAATGGCGCTGCCGGGCAGGTTGATGCGGATATCATCGGCATCGATTTGCGCCTGAGTCACCGGGGTGCTGGCAACAACGCCAGACATCGGCGGATTGCTCTGGGACCAGTAGAGATCGACGACATCGCCATCTTTTGCATCCAGATACACGGGACTTGGCAGTCGCAGTTCTACCTCGTCGTTATGGCTTGCCAGATAGGCTTCGTTAATCAGCCCGCCCGATAGATCAGCGGGTAACAGCAGGGCCAGCAACTGCTGGTTGTAACTGGGTGGGCGTGTATCGATGGTCACCGTACGGCGATCGGAGACAGCGCTAACACCGGTATCGGTAGTGACCTCATACCAGAGTTGGAACTGACCGTCCGGCTGCAAGAAGTTTTTGTCGACCAGCAGCGAAAAAGGAAACAGTCCCGGATCAATCGGTCCTGCAAAGCTGGAACTTGCCACTGGAGTGCCAACGGGGGCACTGCTCCAGAACAACTCCAGAATGTCGGTCTCTCCGGGATCAGCCGGTACTGGCCAGAGTGGGACCAACACTTTGAGATCGTTGACTTGCGTTCCGGTGGAAACGAGGCCGTCTGGATCATTCGGATCGATGATAGCCGGCACTTGAGGTGCCGGCAGACTGATCTTCGAAACGCGCCCTGTCCGCCACGTCAACGGCTGTGTTTTCCAATCCTTGGCCATGTTGTCCTCACCCTGTCCGATGAAGCGCTGTCAGCCGACAAGCCGACTTACACAGTGCTACAAGCCGTCATTGAGAACCCTTTCACCGGACTTGGCTACTGTCAGAAATGACAGTTTTGGTCACCGTCTGTCGGTTAGTGCGGCAGCTCTATCGGTCACACGAACAGCGAAAAAACGGCGTCACACCAGACTCTCATCAATCACCAGCACCACCTTGCCCGACACCTGATTGGTCGCAAGCTCGGCAAACGCGGCTTCTGCGTCCGTAATCGCAAAGCTGCGCGCCAGTTGCGGCTTGAGGCGGCCTTCGGTGAACAGCGGCCAGACGTGTTGCGCCAGGTCACTGAGCAAGTCGGCCTTGAACGGGTCATCGCGGGTGCGCAGGGTCGAGCCGAGAATTTGGATGCGTTTGCCCAACACCAGCGCCAGATCGAGTTCAGCCTTGCGCCCGCCCATTAAACCGATCAGTACCAAGCGGCCGTCGACAGCCAGCACTTTTAAATTCAGCGCGGCATAGTTGGCGCCCACCGGATCGAGAATGACGTTAAAAGGCCCAAAATCGCCCAGGCTTTCCAGGCTCTCGCCACGGATCACGCCACCTTGCGCACCCAATGCTTCGCAATACGCCAGACGCTCAGCCGAGCCGACGCTCACCCAGACCGGGTTACCGAACGCTTTGCAAAGCTGAATGGCAGCTGAACCAACTCCACTTGCCCCGGCATGCAATAACACTTTTTCGCCGGGTTTAAGGCCCGCCAGTTGGAACAGATTCAGCCACGCCGTTGCATAGACTTCCGGGATGCCTGCTGCTTCGACCAGCGATATGCCCTCGGGTACCGGTAAAACATGCCGCGCGTCGACGACCGCTTCTTCGGCCATCGCACCGCCCGCCAGCAGCGCACAGACGCGGTCTCCGACCTGCCACGAGGTGCCCGGCCCTACTTCGGCGATCACCCCGGAACACTCCATTCCGAGGATTTGCGTGACCCCTGGCGGTGGCGGATACAGCCCGGCGCGCTGCAACAAATCGGCTCGATTGAGCCCTGCCGCAGCCACCTTGATGCGGACTTGGCCGACATCGAGCACAGGTGATAGCTGTTCGCCCCATTCCACTTGACCTTCAACGCCTTGCAATGCTTTCACGGTG
Source organism: Pseudomonas sp. (assembly GCF_036404235.1). Classification (GTDB taxonomy): domain Bacteria; phylum Pseudomonadota; class Gammaproteobacteria; order Pseudomonadales; family Pseudomonadaceae; genus Aquipseudomonas. The sequence continues at coordinate 10,072 of NZ_DASWOT010000026.1, read as the reverse complement.
CCTCCATAGTGAGTTCTCGACTGAGCCCGATGTGCTGTACACATCGAGCTTTTTGCATTATGCGACCGGGTTGCGCATCAGGCTGTGTAAAAAAACGTCACGAGCGAAGGCAAGACAAGGCAAAAACAGGCGAAAAGCGGAGTTTAGTATTCTAAATGACCATTTCCCGACTGTTTTGAACGCAGCATTGCGTGCGTAACGCCGAAGGTGCCCAGCCTGTAGTAGTTTTTCACGGAGCCTGAGACGCAACCGGCGACTTCAAAGACGGCCTAATATGCGTTATCAATTGTCCCCGCGTCGAATCAGCATGAAGCATTTTTTACCCAGCACACTTGCGCTACTCATTGGCTTCAGTGTTTTGCCAATGTCTGCCAACACCTTTGCCGCCAACAGCTGGGATAACCTTCAGCCTGATCGTGACGAGGTGATAGCCAGCCTTAATGTAGTTGAACTGCTCAAACGGCATCACTACAGCAAGCCACCTCTGGATGACAAGCGCTCCGAGATCATCTATCAGAGCTACTTGAAACTGCTCGATCCGGCGCGCAGCTATTTTCTGGCCAGCGATATCGCTGAGTTCGACAAATGGCGCACGCAATTTGACGACTTCCTCAAGAGCGGCGATTTGCAACCGGGATTCGTTATCTACAAGCGCTATCTGGACCGCATCAAGTCGCGTCTGGATTTTGCCTTGGCCGAACTGAACCAGGGCGTCGACAAGATTGATCTGACCACCAAGGAAACCTTGCTGGTCGATCGCAAGGATGCCCCTTGGCCCAAGAACGAAGCCGAACTGGACGATCTCTGGCGCAAACGCGTCAAGGATGAAGTCCTGCGCCTGAAGATCGCGGGTAAAGACCCGGCCAAGATCCAGGAAACCCTGACCAAGCGCTACAAGAACCAATTGTCGCGCCTGGCCCAGACCCGCAGCGAAGACATCTTCCAGGCGTACATCAACACCTTCGCCATGTCTTATGATCCGCACACCAATTACCTGTCGCCTGACAGCGCGGAAAACTTCGACATCAACATGAGCCTGTCGCTGGAAGGCATCGGCGCTGTGTTGCAGAGCGATAACGACAACGTCAAGATCGTGCGCCTGGTGCCGGCAGGTCCTGCGGCCAAAACCAAGCAGGTCGCCCCAGCTGACAAGATCGTCGGCGTCGCCCAGGGCGACAAGGAAATGGTCGACGTGATCGGCTGGCGTCTGGACGAAGTGGTCAAGCTGATTCGGGGTCCGAAGGGCTCGGTGGTACGTCTGGAAGTGATTCCTGCCAGTAACGGCCCGAACGACCAGACCAGCAAAATCGTTGCCATCACCCGCGAAGCAGTGAAGCTTGAAGAACAGGCCGCGAAAAAGTCGATCCTGCACCTGAATCAGGATGGCAAGGACTACAAGCTGGGCGTCATTGAAGTTCCGGCCTTCTATCTGGACTTCAAGGCCTACCGCGCTGGCGACCCGGAATACAAGTCCACCACCCGCGACGTGAAGAAACTGCTGACCGAGCTGCAAAGCGACAAAGTCGATGGCGTGGTCATCGATCTGCGTAACAACGGCGGCGGTTCGTTGCAGGAAGCCACCGAGCTGACCAGTCTGTTCATCGACAACGGTCCGACCGTGCTGGTGCGTAACGCCGACGGCAAGGTGGACGTGCTTGAAGACGAAAACAGCGGCGCGTTCTACAAAGGCCCAATGGCCTTGCTGGTGAACCGTCTTTCGGCATCTGCTTCGGAGATTTTTGCCGGCGCCATGCAGGACTACCACCGCGCATTGATCATTGGTGGTCAGACCTTCGGCAAAGGCACCGTGCAGACCATCCAACCGCTGAACCACGGCGAGCTGAAACTGACCCTGGCCAAGTTCTACCGCGTCTCCGGTCAAAGCACTCAGCATCAGGGCGTGCTGCCTGACATCGCGTATCCATCGATCATCGACACCAAGGAAATCGGTGAAAGCGCGCTACCAGAAGCCATGGCCTACGACACCATCAAGCCTGCGATCAAACCTGCGGTCGACCCGTTCAGGCCGTTCCTGGCGCAGCTTCAGTCACGCCATGAGGTGCGCTCGGCGAAAGACGCCGAGTTCGTATTCATCGAAGACAAACTTGCGCTGGCCAAAAAGCTGATGAGCGAGAAAACCGTCAGCCTCAATGAAAGTGTGCGTCGTACCGAACACTCCGACCTTGAGAGTCAGCAACTGAGCATGGAAAACATCCGCCGCAAGGCCAAGGGTGAAGAACCGCTCAAAGAGCTGAAGAAAGAAGACGAAGACGCACTGCCGGTTGAAGATGACAAAACCAAACCCGAAGACGACGCGTACCTGGCAGAAACCGGGCGTATCCTCATTGACTATCTGGGCTTGAGCGCCAGCGTGGCAAAGAAGTAAAACCGTAAGGATGGGTGATCAAGTCAAGGTTCATGAAATAGATGGCGATGTAATAGCAACCATCATCAAACAGTCATGAATCTGTCGTGAAATAAAGGGGCTCGGCGCCACAGCGCCAAGCCCCTTTTTCTTGCCCCGGGATTGCCATGACCGTCACTGAACAGCTGAGCGCACTGAGTTCAATTTTGGCTCGTGGCGACTTGTACAGCTTGTTTCAACCGATTGTGTCGCTATCGGATCGACGTATTCTCGGCTACGAAGCCTTGACTCGCGGCCCCTCCAACAGCTCACTGCATTCGCCTGTCAGCCTGTTCACCGTCGCCCGCCAGGCCGGTCGCTTGAGCGAACTGGAACTGGCCTGTCGCGACTCGGCGTGCCGACGTTTCAGCCAGCAGAAACTTGAGGGCAAGCTGTTCCTGAACATCTCGCCCGAATCACTGCTGGAAGTCTCGCACCCACCAGGGCGTACCCTGCAGTTGCTGGAAAGCTACGGTATTGCGCCGAGCCAGGTAGTGATCGAGTTGACCGAGCAGACGCCCACCGATGACTTCGGTTTGTTGTACAACGCGCTGCACCATTATCGCGACATGGGCTTTTCCATTGCCCTGGACGATTTGGGTGCAGGCTATTCGAGCTTGCGGCTGTGGTCTGAGCTGCGCCCGGATTACGTGAAGATCGACCGGCACTTCATCGACGGCATTCATCAGGATGCAGTAAAGCGCGAGTTCGTCGGCTCCATGCTGCAAATGGCCAAGGCCTCGCGCGCGACGGTGATCGCCGAAGGCATCGAGTTGCAAGAAGAGCTGTCGGTACTGATCGACATGGGCGTGGATCTGGTCCAGGGCTATTTGCTTTGCCGTCCCCAGGAATATCCGCCGCGTGATGCCCATGCCCTTCTGCCCAAGGCCGATGCCAGCACCGCGATCCTAAACGAGGAAGGGTGCGATCTCAGCGCTCTGCTCAACGAGCAACCTGCTGTGTTGCAATCCACGCCAACCGCCAGTGTGCTGGAGGCCTTCCGCAAACAAGCCAACCTCAATTCGCTGGCGGTGCTCGATGAGCAGCAACAGCCCGTCGGCATTGTCCACAGGCACTCTCTGTCGGAGGTGCTGCTGCAACCGTTTGCAACCGAGATTTATGCGCGCAAGCCGATCAGCCGCCTGATGAGCGACGATTTTCTCGCGGTGGAGTTGACTCAGTCGCTGCAACAAGTCAGCCGCTTGATCACCAGCCGTGCGCGGCAACGGATCGAGGAAGATTTCATCATCATGCAAAACGGGACCTACCTGGGCCTGGGTCGGGTAATCGATGTGCTCAAGCTGATCACCGAACTGAAGATCCAGCAGGCGCGCTATGCCAATCCACTGACGCTGCTACCGGGCAACGTGCCTATCCAGCAATGCCTGACCCGACTGTTGCAGCAAGGTCGCGAGTCAATGATCTGCTACGTCGATATCGATAGCTTTAAACCCTTTAACGACATCTATGGCTATGGCCGTGGCGACGAGGTGTTGCTGTGCCTGGCGCAATGCCTGAACGATCGCATCGACCCGAGCCGGGACTTTGTCGGGCACATCGGTGGCGATGATTTTCTGATGGTGCTGGGCTCGGATGATTGGCGAAAACGGCTGAATATACTGCTAGAGGATTTCCAGAATCAGTGCCGCCGCTTTTATCGCGCGGAGCATCTGCAAGCAGGCTGTTTTGTGGCACTCAATCGTCAGGGCCAGCGAGAGGAGTTCGCGCTGCTGTCGCTGTCTATTGGTGTCGTGCATCTGCACCCGGATGTCTGTTCGATGCTGGATGCCAGCCAGTTGGCGGAACTGGCCTCACAGGCAAAGCATTACGCCAAGGATGTGAGCGGCGCGAGCGTGCATGTGATTGATACCAAAGAGGCAGTCACAAGCTTCATGTTGCAAGCCTCAAGCTAGAGCGAAGACTCAAGCTTGCGACTGTTTTTCTTGCGCGTATTCGAACTCAAACACCCGTACCACTTCCGAAGCATGCCATGAGGCGGCTGCCACGCCATCGGACGGGCCGGAAAATCTTCCCAGGCGCTCGGCGCACTCAAAAAAACCGGTACGCGGTAGGCGGCTCGCGCCCTGACTGATCACCAGCGAACTGCGCAAGGGCTGTTCAGATTTCGCGTCGATGGCGGCAAGGTGTTCAAGCGCAGCGGTAAGGGTGAGCATCGCCGGGGTCGGCAACTGCAAACGCTCAAGCAACGCGCGATACGTCACCAGATGTCGCTGACGTCGCGCCAGGTCCAGCTCAGCCAGCAACGCTTCCCATTGCTGACGGCTGATTCTCACGCTCATGACTCACCTCGCCAGCCAGGTACACCCAGTTCCCATGCCAGGCTGCGCCTGATCGCTGCATCTGGTTGCCGCGTGCCGTTTTCAATCAGCTCCAGGTACGACGGGCTGATGCCGACGGTTCGCGCCAATTGCGTAATTTCCAATCCCTTAGCCTGACGCAATGGCCCCAGTTGATCGAACCCTGGCAAGTCATCTTCGGCACCCGCAGAAACAGCAACAGGCGGCCCAATACCCGCGTTATCCTGAGCATCGGCTAAGCCGGCAGCCTGTATCAGCGCCTGATATCGGGCCCATGGCAGCACTGCGTATTCTGGCTCTCCATCACGAGAAATGACCTGCAGATCCATACAACCCCCTGTGGGACAGCAACTTATTGCAAGTAGGCTTTTTCTTTTCTGATGGCATCTTAACAGCGGATCGACACAAACACAGAACTGCATCGACAGAGACTCAATCCCTGGGCTTTTCCTGCTCAAGAAGCTTGGGCGTGGCAGGCAAGCGCTCAACCACCGCCAGCTTTTCTGGACTCTGCCTGGCTCGCCATGCACGAAACGCATTGAGTTCAGCGTCCAGGCTTTTCATTACCCACGCCAGCACAGCGATATCGTCGAGCATGCCCAGCCCAGGAATCCAGTCAGGAATGGCATCCAGCGGGCTGAGAAAATACATCAACCCCGCCACCACCGACACAATTGCCTTGAGGCTTATCGCACGATACTCGCCGCGCCAATAAGCCAGACACAGCGCTTGCAGCAATTTCAGGTCATCCTTGAGCTTGCCGAGGCGATTGCCTTCGCCAGCGCCCTTGCGCGCGACCGCAAACAACAATGCCGGCAAACGACCAGCCGCCAAAAGACGCTGAGCCATCGGCAGATAACGGAGTAGATTCCAGGGTGCTTTCATGGTCACTCCAAGGTGCCGTTAAAGTAAGCCGCTGAGTAAACCACACACCCCAGCGGGGGTGCGGCGCACGCGCTAAAGGTTATCCACACAAATTGTGGATAACCTTGTGAACAGAGCCGTTTTTTGGCGCTGAAACGTCCGTTCTATCGGCTCTTGGCTTAAATCGCGCGTTTTTTACTCACACAAATAAACGCAAAAAATCATTGACTTGAGCAGGTCAGGACACTAATCCCTCGCGTCCTGCGACGCTTATCGAATCATCTGACGAATCAGCCCGACGATGCCGCAGACGATATTGGGACTCTGTGTAACAGACTCCGTTCGATTTGATAACCGCACCCAAAAAAATGCCCCGTAAAAACGGGGCATTTTTTCAAGCAATAATCAGCGAATCGATTATTTCTTGGCCGCAGGCTTGGCCGGGGCGGTTTCTTCTTCGTCGTCGGTTGCCGCAGCACTTGCAGCGCCATCGTTGGCCGCAGCGGCTGCAGGGTCTTTGATACCCAACAGTTCCAGGTCAAAAACCAGTACCGAGTTCGCGGGGATCATCGGGCTTGGACTCTGCGCGCCGTAGGCCAGATCGCTAGGAATATAGAGCTTGACCTTCTCACCGACGTGCATCAGTTGCAGGCCTTCAACCCAACCCGGAATCACGCCACTCACCGGCAGATCGATCGGGCTACCGCGCTCTACCGAGCTGTCGAACACTTTGCCGTCAGTCAGCTTGCCTTCGTAGTGAACGGTCACTACGTCAGTCGGCTTAGGCTGCGGGCCATCGGCTTTCTTGACGATTTCGTATTGCAGGCCGGAAGCCGTGGTGGTGACTTCCTTACGCTTGCCGTTTTCTTCGAGGAACTTCTTGCCAGCCGTTGCCGACTCTTCGCTCATCTTGGCCATGCGCTCTTCGGCACGCTTTTGCAGGGCTGCGAAGGCTTCAACCAGTTCGTCGTCTTTAAGTTTCTGTTCTTTCTTGCCAACGGCGTCTTCGATGCCCAGCGCTACCGCTTTGGAATCCAGATCGTCCATACCTTCCTGAGCCAGGCTTTTGCCCATGTTCAGACCGATACCGTAGGAGGCTTTTTGCGCCGGAGTTTTCAGCTCGACGGTGCTGGCTTGCTTATCGCAACCTGCGAGTACCAGACCGACCAGGGCTATCGCCGCTGCCAACCGATGCTGTTTCATGCTAATTCCTTGTTCATGCGCCAATAGGGCAAACGAGTAAAGCCGCGAGCTTATCAGGCCGCCGCGATCAATGGCTACCGGCATGAGAGGGAGAAAAGCAAGATAAGTTCAGGTATCCAAAGGTTTTCTCGTTTGATCGGGAACCTCGTTCAGCTCGAGTTCAGGCGATACGCAAAAAAAACCATCGCTGGACCTGCTTGCGATAGAGCAACCAACGCAGGAGATGCCGCGATTGTTCCCGTTTTCGCAATAAAGCACTTTTGCTTAGCCCATTTGTGCCCGTTTCGTCCGTCAGTTTGCCGGTACATTAAAGCCTTCCGGGCACCACAGCCCGACCTAAAAAAAACACATCCAGCCCGCTGCCGAACCTGCCTATCATCTGGAGTCTGCACCATGAGCGTTAACAGTATCCGCGCGCTACAACTGGCGAGCCTGGCTCTTTTGACCGGCGCTGCCAGCCTGGCCTTCGCCGAAGACATCACCTTTGTCTCTCAGGGCGGGGCTTATCAAGAAGCACAAAGCAAAGCGATTCTTGAACCTGCAGCGAAAAAGCTCGGCCTGACCTTGAAGCAGGACAGCTCGCCCAAAGCCTATCCGATCATCAAGACCCAGATCGAAAGTGGCAACGTCAGTTGGGACGTCGTCGATTTGCCCACCGGCGACTGTATTCGCGGCGAACAGGAAGGCTTGTTCGAGAAGCTCGACTTATCGCTGATCCCTAACGCCGCTCAATTGCCGGCGGACCTGAAAGACGACTATAGCGTCGGCTATATCAGTTATTCCACCGTGCTGGCTTACCGCACCGATGCCTTCAAAAACAAAGCGGCGCCCCAGACCTGGGCGGACTTCTGGGACACCCGGAAATTCCCCGGCCAGCGCTCGCTGCGCAACCTGCCACGCCCGACCCTGGAAATCGCCTTGATGGCCGATGGCGTACCCGCAGACAAGCTGTATCCGCTGGACGTAGATCGTGCGTTCAAGAAGCTTGAAGAAATCAAACCGCACATCACCACCTGGTGGACCTCAGGGGGTCAGTCCGCGCAGCTTATCAGCGACGGAGAAGTGGACATGATTCAGGCCTGGAATGGTCGTATCACCGCCGTGCAAGCAGATGGCGCACCTGTGGCCTTCGATTACAACCAGGGCGTACTGGAAACCAACTCGCTGTGCGTACTCAAAGGCTCGCCACACAAAGTTGCGGCGATGAAGTTCGTCAACGAAGCCATTGATGCCAGGTTGCAAGCCGCACTGCCGATGATCATCGATTACGGCCCGCTCAACCCGCAAGCGTACAAGACGGGGATCATTTCGCCAGATCGCGTCGCCAAATTGCCTTCTGCACCCGAGAACATCTCGCGTCAGGCGCTGCTGTCAGCCAAATGGTGGGCATCGCAAGACGGTGTAAAAGCAGAGGAGCGCTGGCTGGCGTTCGTTCAGAAGAAGTAAATACTTCGGCGTTTTAGGGGCGCGCCCGGTCTGGGCGCGCCCCGCGATGTTCAGCCCTATCCCCCACAAGGCCACACTGGCTACCTCGGCGCAGGACATGCCGTCAGCCCCCCCTATTTCGCAATAAACCACTTCGCCGCAGGCCATTTACGACCGCTTCATTTTCCGGCATCTCGGTACAGTTAGGGCTGCAAGGTCCCGCAGCACGGCCTACAACAAATACGTCACGCTCGCTTCCAGAAATCTGCCCACCCTCGGGAGTCTTCACATGACAACACGCACGCAACGCGCTTTTCATTTCGCGAGCCTGATGATCCGTTACGACAAGACCCGTGATGCCAGCCTTGGCTGGACACCGTCCAGCCACAAGCAGTGACGGGAGTTCGACATGTCCAATGCATATCTTGCCAAAGCCCTGCCTGAATCCAGTAACGACCAGCACCAGCCGCCGCTCACCAACAGCCAGGCGCTGGCCCGCGAGGAGCGCAGGGAACACACCTCGATGCTGTTGCTGCTCATGCCGGCGCTGGTCATGGTGGTCGTGCTGCTGATCCTGCCGATGTGTTGGCTAGCGTTTCAATCGGTGCAGACTGAAGAGGGCTTCTCCCTTGCCAATTACGCGCGCATCTTTCAAGAGCGCATTTACTGGGACACCTTCGCACTCACCTTCAAGATCAGCTTCATGGTCACCGTTCTATCGATCTTCATGGGTTTCCCCATCGCCTATGCCGCCTCCAGGATGCACGGCTTCTGGGCCAACCTGATTCTGATCTGCGTGATCATTCCATTCTGGACCAGCGTGCTGGTACGGTCCTACGCCTGGCTGGTGTTGCTGCAACGCCGGGGGCTGGTCAACCAGACGCTCATCGATCTGGGCATCATCGATCAACCCCTGAACCTGATGCACAACACCACAGGCACCGTGATCGGCACCTTGCACGTCATGCTGCCGTTCATGGTGCTGCCGCTGTATTCGGTGATGAAGAAGATCCCGCAGGACCTGATGCAAGCCTCTGAAAGCCTGGGCGCAAAACCCTTCTATACCTTCCGCCGAGTGTTCCTGCCGATGGCCGCGCCGGGGATCATGGCCGGTTCGATCCTGGTGTTCGTGATCTGCCTGGGCTTTTTCATCACCCCCGAATTGCTTGGCGGTGGCCGGACCATTCTTGTGTCGATGCTGGTGCAGCGCAACGTCGAGTTGTACCACGCCTGGGGCGCCGCGAGCGCAGTGGGTCTGGTGCTGCTGTTGGTGGTGTTCCTGATTTTCTGGGGCATCAACAAGTTCATTCCTATTGAACGCATCCTGGGAGCACGCTAAATGAAAATGCTTGCCAACCTGCGCCATGTCCGCCTCTCGCACATGCTCTTCACGGTGGTGGTGGCGGTGCTCCTGTTGTATCTGATCCTGCCGGTGCTGATCGTGGTGCCGATGTCGTTTTCCGAAGCCCGCTTCCTGCAGTTTCCGCCCAAGGAGTGGTCGCTGCGCTGGTATGAAGCATTTTTCCAGAGCGCCGAATGGATGTCGGCGGCCAGGGTCAGCCTGATCACGGCGTTGGTGACGACGGCGGTCAGCCTGCCGATCGGCATGGCGGCAGCGTACGCCATCAACAACTCCAGCCTGAAGGTAGTCCGCACGCTGCAGATCATTTTGCTGCTGCCCATGATGGTGCCGATCATCCTGATCGCAGCCGGGGTGTTTTTCGTCTACGCACGGGTTGGCTTGATCAGCACCATGACCGGTCTGATCCTGGCGCACATCATGCTGGCCTTGCCGTACGTGATCATTGCCCTACTGGCCGGGCTGCGTAATTTCGACATGTCTCAGGAGATGGTCGCT
>NZ_DASWOT010000025.1:0-66035 GCF_036404235.1 Pseudomonas sp. | reverse complement strand
GGGTGTTGGCGGGATGTTTCTGGATCACCGTCCAAGGCCCTCAAGACCAAGGACGGTGAAGATATCAAAGACCCGGTTTCCAGTGGATCGCAAGGCTGCTCCGCTTAAGTGAACAGCATTACGTCGCAAAGACAGGGTTTTTGAGTTGCCTGAGTTCGATCAGAACACGACGCCTTGGCTGCGCAGGTAATCGTCGTACGTGCCGCTGAAGTCGATCACGCCGCTTGGGCTCAGTTCGATGATGCGAGTCGCCAGGGACGAAACAAACTCACGGTCATGGCTGACGAAAATCAGCGTACCCGGGTAGTTCTCCAACGCCAGGTTCAGCGCCTCGATGGATTCCATGTCCAAGTGGTTGGTCGGTTCGTCCATGATCAGCACGTTCGGCTTTTGCAGGATCAGTTTGCCGAACAGCATCCGGCCTTGTTCACCACCGGAAATCACTTTGACCGACTTGAGGATCTCGTCGTTGGAGAACAGCATGCGACCCAATGTGCCGCGTACCAGTTGCTCGCCGCCTTGGGTCCATTGGCCCATCCAGTCGAACAGGTTGATGTCGTCTTCGAAATCATGAGCGTGGTCCTGAGCGTAGTAGCCCAGTTCCGCAGCGTCGGTCCATTTGACCGTACCGGCGTCTGGCGTCAGCTCATTCACCAACGTACGCAGCAGGGTGGTTTTACCGATGCCGTTCGGGCCGATGATCGCGACGCGCTCGCCAGCCTCAACGGTGAAGCTGAAGTCCTTGAACAGGGGCTTGCCATCGAAGCCTTTGGCCATGCGTTCGACAATCACCGCCTGACGGTGCAGTTTTTTGGTCTGCTCGAAGCGAATGAACGGGCTGACACGGCTGGAAGGCTTGACCTCGGCAAGTTGGATCTTGTCGATCTGCTTGGCCCGGGAGGTAGCCTGTTTGGCTTTCGAGGCGTTGGCCGAGAAGCGGCTGACGAACGACTGCAACTCGGAAATCTGGGCTTTCTTCTTGGCGTTGTCCGACAGCAACTGCTCGCGGGACTGAGTTGCCACGGTCATGTACTCATCGTAGTTGCCCGGGAACAGACGCAGCTCGCCGTAATCGAGGTCGGCCATGTGCGTACAGACACTGTTCAGAAAGTGCCTATCGTGGGAAATGATGATCATGAGGCTGTTGCGCTGGGTCAGAATGTTTTCCAGCCAGCGGATGGTGTTGATGTCCAGGTGGTTGGTGGGTTCGTCGAGCAACAGCACTTCCGGATCGGAAAACAGGGCTTGTGCCAGCAACACACGCAGCTTCCAGCCGGGCGAAACCTCACTCATCGGCCCGCCGTGTTGCTCGATACCGATGCCCAGGCCGAGCAACAGTTCGCCAGCGCGAGATTCAGCGGTGTAACCGTCCATTTCGGCGAATTCGGTTTCCAGCTCAGCGACCGCCATGCCGTCTTCTTCGGTCATTTCAGGCAGTGAGTAGATGCGATCACGCTCGGCCTTGACCTTCCACAGCTCTTCATGGCCCATGATCACGGTGTCGATCACGGTGAAGTCTTCGTAAGCGAACTGATCCTGGCGCAGCTTACCCAGACGCACGTTCGGCTCCAGCATCACCTGCCCACCCGAAGGCTCCAGATCATCGCCGAGGATCTTCATAAAGGTGGACTTGCCGCAACCGTTGGCACCGATAAGGCCATAACGGTTGCCGCCGCTGAACTTGACCGAGACATTCTCGAACAGAGGTTTAGCGCCAAATTGCATGGTGATGTTAGCGGTGGAGATCAATTACCTTACCTTTTAATAGCTTAGGGGTGGGTGTTTTGGTCGTGTCCATGTTGTAGGCAAAATGGACGAACTCGACCTGTATCAACCACGCGTTTTCGATGGACCCAGCAGGCAAAAAATAAGCTGCAGCGTCGACCCGGAAGGGGAGCTGCAGCTTATTGGAATTGGGGATTGGTGCCGGACAGTGGCCGGATTATCTCACAAGTGATCATCACCTGCATCGGTGGGCTTGCTTTTCTTGATTGTGAACCCTTCTCTGCGCGCTGATGACAGCTTTCATCCCTGAATGGGATGACCCTTTGTGGCTATCGACAGAGGCATCACCACGATATTGCGCCTCAGCTCAAGCGCCGAACACTTTACGTATCTGCCGTAATTTTGACGAACTTAAACACCTCACTATTTGAGGCAGTCATATAAGTCGTTAATTTGACATGAATGGCCATTCATCTATGGTTGGATGCGATAACGCAGTGCCCCACTTTGGGAGTGCCGCCCTTGAGTTCATTTAACTTCGATACAAGGCGCCCATGAATCCCACCGTGACCCATTCCGAGCGTGTATTGAAATACCGGCCAGAAATAGATGGTCTTCGGTCGCTGGCCGTTTTGCCTGTGATCTTGTTTCACGCAGGGTTTACGCTTTTTTCTGGCGGGTTCGTTGGCGTCGATATCTTTTTCGTGATTTCAGGATACTTGATCACCTCCATCCTCGCGGCAGAGATCGCCCAAGGGAACTTTTCGATTCTGAAATTTTACGAGCGACGCGCTCGTCGAATCTTGCCAGCGCTATTCTTCGTGATTATCGCCACGCTGCCGTTTGCTCTATTTTGGATGCTGGACAACGACATCCGAAATCTGGGGCGCAGCATTATCTCGGTCGCCGTGTTTGCGTCCAATCTGTTCTTCTGGCGCAACACAGATTATTTCGACCCTGCCGCAGGTGAGCAACCGCTGCTGCATACCTGGAGTCTTGCCGTCGAAGAGCAATATTATATTTTCTTCCCGTTGTTTCTGCTCTTGGCCTGGAAACTCAAAAAACCGGGTTTGACGCTGTTCATCTTATGCATCACTTGTGTGTCGTTGGGTTTATCCGAGTGGGGTGCGACCTATCATCCGGCGATCAATTTTTATTTGCTGCCGACCCGAGCCTGGGAACTGTTGGCGGGCTCGTTAATTGCGATGCTGATCTTCAGCCGCCCAAAAACTACAGGGGTGGCCCCCCCATTCAATATCTATAGAGCAATGCTGGCAGTGACAGGCGTCGGCATGGTGCTGTATTCGATCTTCGAATTTGATGAAGTCACACCTTTCCCGAGCTTTTACACCTTGGTGCCGGTGGTAGGCACTTGCCTGATCATACTGTTCGCTTCACCGCAATGCGTGACAGGTAAAGTACTTTCGCTCAAGCCCGTCGTTGCCATCGGCCTGCTGTCTTACAGCGCTTACTTGTGGCACCAACCGATTTTTGCGCTTTACCGGCTGTCCCCGCTGCAATTGTCGGCCTATGACGAAGTCCTTTTCCCGCTGTTGATCGTTATGGTGTTTTTCCTGGCCTGGGTCAGCTGGAAATACATCGAAGCGCCGTTTCGCTATAAAGACCGAATATCCCAAGCCGGTGTTTTCAAATGGGCCGGCGCAAGCATCGTACTGCTTCTGGCGATCGGCGGGACTTTAAACGTTGTTTTCACGCCCAAGGTCGATCCCTTTGCGGTCAATGTGCAGGACTGCCCTGGTTATGACGCGGGCGGATCGGAGCTGGTGTGCGAAAAAATCGGCACCGGAAGCAGGCTGGTGGTGCTGTTCGGCGACTCGCACGTCTTGCCGCTCGTCGACGCATTCACCGAAGACGCTGGCCTGACCTACATGTTTATCTCGATTCCCGGTTGCCCGCCGTTGGTGGGGCTTGAACGCTATGACGGTATTGGTAACAGTTCCAATTGCGACAAACCCGGGCAACTGGAGCATTACGCCGACCAGATCGCCAAGCTTGAGCCCGAGAAAATCATTCTTGTCGGACGCTGGACGTTGTACATGCACGGCTGGCAGAAAAAGAACGTCTTGCAGAAGAAACATCACTTGCTTCAACTGGAAACAGGTGAGAAGGGTTTAACCCCGCAACAGGTCGTCGCGACAGGTGTGGATTCCACCGTTAAGTTTTTCACCCGCACGACGCCTGCGAGCAAGCTGTTCATTCTCGAGCAGGTACCCGATATCCAAATGTTTGGTCATGTCAAAGCAGTGGTCAGCGCGCTGGGCGATAACGTTCCAAGAACAGCAATCGATGCATGGGACCAAGGCGAAATGGCCATGCTGGACACACATACCAGTGGGGGATTGCTGAACGTCATCCGAACCAAACAATACTTTTGCAACACCACCACGTGCGAGATCGGCAAAGACAAAAGTTTTTACTATCTGGACGATAATCACCTCAGCGCGTCAGGCGCCAAGTTGTTGAGCGAACCCTTGAGGATGGCAATTGCCGAGTAGTAAGGCTAACGATGACGCTAGCGATATCGCTGATTGGTCGGCTGAACTTTTATAAAATCGTATCCCGCAGAAACGCCTTGACGATCGACTTGGCAGCGGGACTCACGTTTATATTGCTGAGTTGTTTCGCCGTGAACCACTTACAGTCTGCTATTTCGTTCTTCGGCGAAGGCGTTGCAATAGCCGTCACTGATACCTCGAACACATGATGCAGTACTTCGCCACCTTCAAATTGGGCGACGTAAGCCAATTCGCTGAGGATCAGCCCGGTCTCCTCACGTAATTCACGTTCGGCTGCTTGTGACGGCGTTTCATGGCTTTCGACTTTGCCGCCTGGCAGCGTCCATTTCGATTTGGGTTTGCGCACGTAGAGAATCTGGTTCTCACGCCTGCAAATAATAGTTGCTCGTTGCTTCATACGTCCCCCAACCACACGTCGTGCCGCTGTCACAAATCAGTCATATAAATGTAACTAAGCATTAACGGTGCCAACGTTCAAGCTTTGGGTACCATCGACACTTTTTGCGACGAACTGAAACAGGACCCGATCAGCGGGGCATATAGCCCAGTTGCCAGCGGCGAGGAATTTTCAGGGTAACGATGCCGGTCGCACAGGCCAGGGCGGCGCTGACATACAAAGCACTCAGCCCCAGGCGCTGCTCCAGCAAGGCACCCAATATGGCGCCCACGAACATGCCTGTCCATGGCACCAGTTGGACGCGCCAGCCGCTGCGCTGCTCGCCCAACATCCAGCGGCCCAGGCCTCGTCCAAATCTGGACAGCGCGCCGGTGACATAGGTCAGTCCAATGGGCAGGCCGTTCACCTGTTCGACCACCGCATTGAGCATACCCATTGCCAGGATGGCCAATAGCAAGGCCAACACTTGCCATGTGTCGGGAAGATAGGCGGAGAGGCACAACAGCGCCGCCAGCGATAGCAGCAGCGGCAAAGCCCTACGTCTGCTGAAGTGACTGACGACCACTCCCAGGGCATTCCCGACGACAAAAGCAGCCACCAGCGCAAACAGCCTGCCGGTCAGACTCATGTTGCCATCACCAATGGCCACTGCCAGCCGCGTCGTATTACCACTCATAAAGGAGACAAAATCCCCCGTGGCCATAAAACCGATGGCATCGGTCATTCCCGCCAGTACCGACAGGCTCGCTACCAGCCCGAGCCCGATACGTCCTCGCCACAGTCGCGTGGAGGCAAGGCGTGTGTTGTTTGAGCGAAGCAACGGCGTTGGCAACATCCAGGTCGGGACCTCAAGCGATTGAAATAGCAGGTGGCTTTGTAATAACACAGATGGTGTGTCGCTGTGGACCAGACCTTCGCAGGGATAACGTGATCACTTTTCCATGGACCGCCTGCAACTGCGCCTGTTTGGCATGGGGCTTTGACAATGGCAGCGTCAGGCATTGGTCTTTGGCGCTGTGCTGCCGACAGCGGCCCTTGCTTTCAGGGTCTGTAGCCTGTCGATGCTCCCTTGTAGCGCATTGACGCACAGCATTGGCGCCGCGTTACCCGTCCCTGTAGCAAACGGTAGCGCTAGGTTTAAACGGGATCGGAGGGTAATCGCTGTGCATGTGTTAGCTCATTGATCTGCCTGGATTTTCTATTGGCTGTTTTTGCGCCTGGGTTCTGTGGCACACTTTCTGCTGTTTATTCCGCTGTTACATACCATGTTCCGCTATAGCGGAAAAATAACCTTCGGCGGAGTTCTTCTCATGCAACGCGAACCTTCCTTCTTGAAAGCTTGTGCGTTTGTTCTGGCGGCCACCGCCACTCTGATCAGTACAGTGCAAGCGGCCGACAGCAAACTCGACAGCGTGCTGCAGCGCGGCCATTTGATCGTGGGCACCGGCAGTACCAATGCGCCTTGGCACTTTCAAGGTGCAGACGGCAAATTGCAGGGTTTTGATATCGACATTGCGCGCATTGTCGCCAAGGGCCTGTTCAATGACCCAGGCAAGGTTGAATTCGTGGTGCAGTCGTCCGATGCGCGTATCCCGAATCTGTTGACGGACAAAGTCGACATGAGCTGCCAGTTCATCACTGTGACCGCCAGCCGTGCCCAGCAGGTCGCGTTCACCTTGCCGTACTACCGCGAAGGCGTGGCGTTGCTGTTACCGAGCAACAGTCAATACAAGGAAATAGACGACCTGAGGGCTGCCGGCGATGGTGTCACCGTTGACGTGTTGCAAAACGTCTACGCCGAAGAGTTGGTGCATCAGGCACTGCCTAAAGCCAAGGTCGACCAGTACGACAGCGTCGACCTGATGTATCAGGCGATCAATTCGGGCCGTGCCGATGCTGCGGCTACCGATCAGTCCTCGGTTAAATACCTGATGGTGCAGAACCCTGGCCGGTATCGCTCGCCAGCTTTTGCCTGGAGCCCACAAACATACGCCTGCGCCGTCAAGCGCGGCGATCAGGATTGGCTGAACTTCGTCAATACCGCGTTGCATGAGGCCATGACGGGTGTGGAGTTCCCAACCTACGCGCAGTCGTTCAAGACGTGGTTTGGCGTCGACTTGCCAACACCGGCCATCGGTTTCCCGGTCGAGTACAAGTGATATCGAACTGACGGGGCAGGGAAGGCTGTGCTGCTTTCCCGTCCCAGGTAATGCTGACCATGAACTATCAATTGAATTTTGCAGCGGTCTGGCGTGATTTCCCCAGCCTGCTGTCGGGCCTGGGGCTCGGCCTTGAGCTGGCGCTGGTCTCGATCGCCATCGGCTGCGTGATCGGTCTGATGGCGGCGTTCGCGATGCTGTCCAGATACCGCGCACTACGCCTCGTCGCATCGGTCTACGTGACCGTCGTGCGCAACACGCCGATCCTGGTGTTGATTTTGTTGATCTACTTCGCGCTGCCGAGCCTGGGCATTCGCCTGGACAAGATCGCCTCGTTCATCGTCACGCTGTCGTTGTATGCCGGCGCGTACCTGACTGAGGTGTTCCGCGCCGGGTTATTGAGCATTCACAAGGGCCAGCGCGAAGCGGGGCTGGCCATCGGGTTGGGCGAATGGCAGGTGCGAGCGTACATCGTCGTTCCGGTGATGTTGCGCAACGTGCTGCCAGCGCTGTCGAACAACTTCATTTCCCTGTTCAAGGACACCTCGCTGGCGGCTGCCATTGCAGTCCCTGAACTGACCTATTACGCGCGCAAGATCAACGTCGAAAGCTACCGGGTGATCGAAACCTGGCTGGTGACCACGGCGTTGTATGTCGCGGCCTGTTACCTCATCGCCATGTTCTTGCGCTACCTCGAACAGCGCTTGGCGATTCGCCGCTAGGAAGCCCACATGTACCAACAACCTACCTGGTTGCACGAACTATGGATCGCCCGAGAAACACTGTGGTCGGGCTTTTTGACCAGTGTGCAGTGCTCGGCGCTGGCGATTGTCTGCGGCACGTTGATCGGCGTGGTCGCAGGGCTGGTCTTGACCTACGGCAAGCTGTGGGGTCGCCTGCCGTTTCGCATCTACGTCGACCTGATTCGCGGCACGCCGGTCTTCGTGCTGGTGCTGGCCTGCTTTTATATGGCACCGGCACTGGGCTGGCAGATCAGCGCGTTTGAAGCGGGTGCCTTGGGCCTGACGCTGTTTTGTGGCTCCCACGTTGCCGAAATCGTGCGCGGCGCATTGCAAGCCATCCCGCACGGGCAACTGGAAGCGGGTAAAGCCATCGGCCTGACTTTTGGTCAGTCGCTGAGCTACGTGCTGCTGCCTCAGGCGCTGCGACAAATCCTGCCGACCTGGGTCAATTCGTCGACCGAAATCGTCAAAGCCTCGACCTTGCTCTCGGTGATAGGCGTGGCTGAGTTGCTGCTGAGCACGCAACAGGTGATCGCGCGGACTTTCATGACCCTGGAGTTTTATCTGTTCGCAGGATTTCTGTTCTTCATCATCAACTACGCCATCGAGCTTCTTGGTCGGCAAATCGAAAAACGGGTGGCCCTGCCATGACACAGCTTCAAACCGTGAGCGACGCACCGCCGTTGCTGAGTATCGAAGGGCTGCATAAATCCTATGGCCAGGTGGAGGTGCTAAAGGGTGTCGACCTGACCCTGAACAAAGGTAACGTCGTGACCCTGATCGGCTCCAGTGGCTCGGGCAAAACCACGCTGCTGCGCTGCGTCAATCTGCTGGAAGAGTTTCAGGGTGGGCACATCCGCCTAGAAGGCCAAGACATCGGCTACAGAGACGTCAACGGCAAGCGCATGCGTCATTCCGAAAAGGTCATTGCCCAACACCGTGCCATGACTGGCATGGCGTTCCAGCAGTTCAACCTGTTCCCGCACATGAGCGCCCTGCAGAACGTCACGCTCGGGTTGCTGAAAGTGAAGAAAATGCCCAAGGATCAGGCCATCGCGCTGGCTGAAAAGTGGCTGGACCGGGTCGGCCTGCTGGAGCGTCGCAACCATTTCCCCGGTCAGCTTTCTGGCGGCCAGCAACAGCGCGTAGCCATTGCCCGCGCTATTGCGATGAACCCAAGTCTGATGCTGTTCGATGAAGTGACCTCAGCGCTGGACCCTGAACTGGTCGGTGAGGTGCTGAGCGTGATCAAGGGCCTGGCTGAAGAGGGCATGACGATGCTGCTGGTGACCCACGAAATGCGTTTCGCCTACGAAGTGTCGGACCAGATCGTGTTCATGAATCAAGGCCGCATCGAAGAACAAGGCCCGCCCAAAGCAGTGTTCGAGCAGCCGAAATCGGCGCGCTTGAGCGAATTCCTCAAGAACATCCGTTTTTAAATCTATCGCTCAATCAAAGGAGATTTCTCATGAGCATTACTCGTTACGGCGCTGGCAGCACAGCAGGTGGCGGTCAGCCACGTCCTTTCGCTCGCGCAGTCGAGGCCGATGGCTGGTTGCATGTGTCGGGTCAAGTGCCTGCCGAAAATGGCGAGATCATTGCGGCCGGCATTGTTGAGCAAACGCACAAAACCATGCAAAACCTGGTGGCGATCCTCAGCGAAGCCGGTTATGAACTCAAGGATGTGGTGCGCGTTGGCGTCTGGCTGGAAGACCCTCGGGACTTCTGGAGTTTCAACAAGGTGTTCGGCGAATATTTCAGCGCCGAGCACGCCCCAGCTCGAGCCTGCGTGCAAGCCAACATGATGGTCGACTGCAAGGTCGAGATCGATTGCATCGCTTACAAGCAGAAGGTGTAAACAGGGCGTTTCGTGGTACCCATTGTTGGAGGCTTGCCCGCAAAGAGGCCAGTACGTCGAACGCATGTGCCAGCATCGACACAGCTTCGCGAGCAAGCCTCGCTCCAACGAGTAGAATGCGCGCAATCTTTCAGGAAACATCTGCACCGATGGATAACCCAACCATGACCGAAGACACCATCAAACGCAGGGCCCGTGGGCTGGACCGGGCGTTCGATATTCTCGACTTCCTCAAGGAAAAGGGCACGCCGCTGCGTCCAAACGAAATCGCAAGTGGCATTGGCAGCCCGAAATCGACGGTCTATGAACTGGTGGCCTCGTTGCTTGAACGGCGGATTCTCGAAACGGTGGGCAAGGAAGGTCATGTCTACCTGGGGCGACAACTGTATTTCCTGGGGCAAGCCCATCTGCGCCATTTCGACTTCACCCGTGAAGCCGAAGTCAGCTTGAGTGAGATCGTCGAGAAAACCCGGGAAACGGCACAGATGTGCCTGCTCAATGGCCGCAAATATACCGTCGCGCTGATGAAAGAGGGTGCCCGGCATTTCCGCATTTCGTCGGACATCGGCGAAGACGCACCGATCCCCTGGACCGCTTCTGGACGCTTACTGCTTGGGCATCTCAGCGACCAGGCGATCATCGACCTGATCGACGCCGATGACTTCATCTTGCCCGACGGCGAACGCTTGCCGCTGGAAACCTTCCTGGGCGAGATCCGCAAAGCCCACGGAGAAGGTTTTTTTTCCTTCGACAGCATCGCAGACACCTTCACCCACTGCCTGGCGGCCCCCGTCAAAGACAAGCAGGGCGTTTGTATCGCTACGCTGTGCATCGTCGCGCCCAGAGCCGACGCCAAGGCGCATTACGAAGACTATCGCCGAGTCCTGATCGACAGCGCCAACAGCCTCGCGCGGCGGGTCAACGATTGATGTGCTCGTCACCGACACGAGCCACGAACAACAATAGGAGCACAACGTGAGTATTGCCCTCGTAGAAAAAGGCGCCGCTAAGCCCGGCGATCAACTTGTTCGCGACGTCAGCCTGCCGGCGCTGGTGATTCATCGCCGCGCCCTTGAGCACAACCTGCACTGGATGCAGAAATTTGTCAGCGACAGCGGCGCCGAACTCGCCCCGCACGGCAAGACCAGCATGGTCCCCGCGTTGTTTCGTCGCCAGTTGGAGGTGGGCGCGTGGGGCATCACACTGGCCACTGCGGTGCAGACTCGCGCAGCGTATGCCCATGGCGTACGACGGGTGTTGATGGCCAACCAATTGGTCGGCGCGCCGAACATGGCCCTGATCGCCGAGATGCTCAGCGATTCGATGTTCGACTTCCACTGCATGGTCGATCATCCGGATAACGTCAAAGCCCTGGGGGAGTTCTTCGCCGCCCACGGCCTGCACTTGAACGTGATGATCGAATATGGCGTGGTCGGCGGACGTTGCGGTTGTCGCAGCGAGCCGCAAGTCATGGCCCTGGCCGAGGCCATTGCCGCGCAACCGGCGCTGAAGCTGACCGGGATCGAGGGCTATGAAGGCGTTATTCACGGTGATCATGCGGTCAGTGGCATTCGCCAGTTTGCTGCCTCGCTGGTACGCCTTGCGGTTACGTTGCAGGACAAGGGCGCCTTTGCTCTGGATCGTCCGATTATCACGGCATCGGGGTCGGCCTGGTACGACCTGATTGCCGAAGAGTTCGACAAGCAGCAAGTGCGTGAGCGCTTTCTCAGTGTGCTGCGCCCCGGCAGTTACGTGGTCCACGATCATGGCATTTATAAAGAGGCGCAGTGCTGCGTGCTTGATCGTCGCGATGATCTGAGCGAGGGACTGCAACCGGCGATGGAGGTCTGGGCTCACGTGCAATCGATGCCAGAACCCGGGTTTGCCGTGATCGCACTGGGCAAACGTGACGTCGCCTTCGATGCCGGCATGCCCAGCCCGCTGCTGCGTTACACCGCGGGCTTGGTTCCGGCCAAAGGCGATGATGTCAGTGCCTGCAAAGTCACGGCTATCATGGATCAGCATGCGTTCATGACCGTTGCCCCCGGCTGCGATCTGAAGATCGGTGACATCATCTCGTTCGGCACCTCGCATCCGTGCCTTACATTCGACAAATGGCGCACGGGGTGTCTGGTAGATGACGACTTGAGCGTCATCGAAACCCTGCACACTTGCTTCTAGCCGTTGTCATCGAAGGGAGCGCTATCGCCTCATGAGCGAATTGATCACTTACAGTTATCCGAAAGTCGCGCTGATCGGCGAATGCATGATCGAGCTGCAACAGCACGCCAACGGCAACCTCAATCAGAATTTTGGCGGTGACACGCTCAACACTGCGGTTTATCTGTCGAGGTTATTGGGATCGGCAGCGCAAGTGGATTACGTCACCGCGTTAGGCGACGACAGTTTCAGCGACGCCATGTGCCAGGTTTGGTCGGACGAAGGCATTGGTTTGAGCAAAGTGCAGCGTCTGCCCGGACGTCTACCCGGCCTGTACTGCATTCAGACCGATGCCAATGGCGAGCGGCGCTTTCTTTACTGGCGCAACGACGCCGCTGTGCGTGACTGCTTCACAACGCCTGCGGCTGAGCCGATTCTGGCCGCGCTCTCGGAATACGACGTGCTGTATTTCAGTGGGATCACCCTGGCAGTGCTCGGCGAAGTGGGCAGGGCACGACTCTTGTCAGCGCTGGGAGAGGCCCGTAATCGTGGCACTCGCGTGGCGTTCGACAATAATTACCGGCCACGGCTGTGGCGTAGCGTTGAGCAGGCGCGGCAAGCGTATCGTGCGGTTATGCATGAAGTGGATCTGGCCCTGCTGACCGAAAACGATGAGCAAGCGCTGTTTGGCTACACCGACAGCGAGCAGTTGCTGTCGGCGTATCGTGATCTGGGGGTCAGCGAGGTGGTGGTCAAGCGCGGCGCGCAAAGTTGTCTGGTGGAGTCGATGGGCACACGCGTCGAGATTGCGACACATCCGGTGCAGAAAGTCATCGATACCACGGCGGCCGGGGATTCGTTCAGCGCGGCTTATTTGGCGCGACGTCTGCGTGGCGGTAGCCCGGAGGATGCCGCACAAGCGGGGCATCGCCTGGCCAGTCTGGTGATTCAGCACCCCGGGGCGTTGATCCCCAGAAGCGCGATGCCTGCCTGATTGCACTGTCGCAGATTCATTGGCGATGGGGTTTTTCAGGCCATGAGGATGTATCGACTGCACCGGCCCCTCGCGAATCAATTCGCTCCGGGGGCGATGTTTGCCAGGCGATGGCGTGGCGGCTGGACGATGGGAGTCTTTTACAGGCTTGGCGCCGATCAATCCCGATAAAAAACCTGCACCAGGTGATACCCGAATTTGCTCTTCACCGGCCCGTGAACAATCCGCAGCGGTTTTTTGAAGATCACCTGATCGATTGCGCCGACCATCTGGCCGGGGCGCACTTCGCCCAGATCACCGCCACGTTTGCCGGAGGGGCAGGTGGAATACTTTTTTGCCAACACATCGAAGGCTTCACCCTTGGCGATACGCTGCTTGAGTTGTTCAGCCTCTTCGGCGGTTTTCACCAGAATGTGCCGTGCTTGAGCTTTCATGGAAAATAAACGCCTCAATTAAAAAGCCGCGCATTATGCCTTTCCCGTGCGCTTTCAGGTAATTTCCCTATCCTTGATCGGACGAGCGAACGCTCCCCGGGGTTGAGGGTCGCATCTGTAGCGGCCTGCCGTCTCCTTACCTCATTTGTGCGGTGCAGCTTATGGATTTCCCGGCGTTGTTGAAGATTCTGGCCAGTCAGGACGGATCGGACCTTTATCTGTCTACCGGCGCGCCACCTTGCGCCAAGTTCAACGGCGTACTCAAGCCGTTGAGCACCGAAGCCTTGAAACCCGGTGATGTCGCGCGGATCGCCGAGGGCATCATGGACAGCGAACAGCGTCATGATTTCGAGCGCGATCTTGAGATGAACCTGGCGTTCTCGCTTCCCGGCATCGGACGCTTTCGGATCAATATCTTCAAGCAGCGAAACGAAGTCTCCATCGTCGCGCGCAACATCAAGCTCGACATCCCAAAATTCGAAGACCTGCACCTGCCGTCAGTGCTGCTCGACGTGGTCATGGAAAAACACGGCCTGGTGCTGTTCGTCGGTGCCACCGGCTCGGGTAAATCGACCTCGCTGGCGGCGCTGATCGACCACCGCAATCGGCATTCCAGCGGCCATATCATCACCATTGAAGACCCGGTGGAGTTCATTCACAAACACAAAAAATCGATCATCAATCAGCGCGAGGTTGGGGTTGACACCCGTAGCTTCCATGCCGCCCTGAAAAACACCCTGCGTCAGGCGCCGGACGTGATCCTCATCGGCGAAATCCGCGACCGTGAAACCATGGAGCATGCGCTGGCCTTTGCCGACACCGGCCACCTGGCGATCTCGACACTGCACGCCACTAACGCCAACCAGGCGCTGGACCGCATCATCAACTTTTTCCCCGAAGATCGACGCCCGCAGTTGCTCCAGGATCTGGGCAATAACCTCAAGGCGTTCGTCTCTCAACGACTGGTCGAGACCAAAGACGGCAAGCGCAGAGCCGCTGTCGAAGTCATGCTGGGAACACCCACCATCCGCGACCTGATTCATCGCAATGAGCTGGGCGAGCTCAAAGGCATCATGGAGAAATCCAGCAATCTGGGCATGCAGACCTTCGATAACGCGCTGTATGACCTGGTGATCGAAGGGGCCATCAGCGAAGAAGAGGCGCTGAAGAACGCCGACTCGATGAATAACGTGCGCCTGCGCCTGAAACTGCACAACGATGGCGGCGTTGCCGACATCACCACGCCACCGCCAGCCCCCCAACCCGCAACGCAAGTGAACGTCGCGGATTGGGGGTTGGTGGACGAGAAAAACGAACCCGGCACACCGCATTTTTGATCTGCTTGATCCTGGACTGCAAACAATGGCACGCCGTGACGAATGCGTAGCGGCGGGCCATTGTGGTCCAGGCCGCAGGGCCCAGTTCAGGTCCACGGTGGTCTTTAAAACAAGCACAAACCTTCAAGGCGCTTGGTGGATATGCGTCTAGGCTCAATCGTTGCTGTTTACTCATCCGTTAAACGACACGAGGATTGCGTCCCATGACTACCTTGACCCTGAAAGACGGTACCGAGTTTTTCTACAAAGACTGGGGCACCGGGCAACCGGTGGTGTTCTCCCACGGCTGGCCGCTGGATGGCGATGCCTGGGACGCGCAGATGTTGTTCCTCGGGCAAAAGGGCTACCGCGTCATTGCGCACGACCGTCGTGGTCATGGCCGGTCGGGGCAAACCTGGGAAGGCAACGACATGGACACCTACGCCGACGACCTGGCGCAGTTATTCGAACATCTGGACCTCAAAGACGTGATTATGATCGGTCACTCCACCGGCGGTGGCGAAGTGGCGCGTTACATCGGTCGCCACGGTACGTCCCGCGTGGCCAAGACGGTGTTGATCGGCGCTGTTCCACCGATCATGCTTAAGACTGCCGCCAACCCCGAAGGCCTGCCCATCGACGTATTCGACGGTATCCGTGCCGGCTTTACGGCTGACCGTTCGCAGTTCTTCAAGGATTTGGCCCTGCCGTTTTTTGGCTTCAACCGAGAGGGCGCAAAAGTATCCCAGGGCGCTATCGATTCGTTCTGGTCGATTGGCATGCTTGGCAGCGTCAAGGGTGAGTACGACTGCATCAAGGCGTTCTCGGAAACCGATTTCACCGAAGACCTGAAAAAGTTAGATGTGCCGACGCTGATTCTGCACGGCGATGACGATCAGATCGTGCCGATAGTGGCGGCGGGCTACAAGAGCCATGAGCTGGTAACAGGCTCCAAACTGCACGTCGTCAAAGGCGGCGCCCACGGTATGTGTACCGTGCAACCGGCTGAAATCAACGAGATTCTGTTGGACTTCCTCAAGGGCTGAACTCGTGCTCTGCGTGCTCAATGAGCGTCGGGCGAGGGCGCGGCAGGCGGTACGACTTTGCGCATCAGCGGCACCATCGCGGTGGCGACGATGAAGCAAGCCATGATCGCCAGAAACGCATCGGCGTAGGTTTGGGTCTGCGCTTCGCGGTAAGTCAGCAGCCACAGTTGATGCAAGGCGGTGTTGCTGGCGTCCGCTGCGTTCTGGCCCAGGCTCATGAAGCTGCCAGTGACCTGCTCCAGCCAGTGATTCATCGACTCGTTGGTGGTGTTCAGGTGCTCGGCCATGCGGGTGAAGTGCAGGTTGGTGCGGTCGTTGAGGATCGTGGCGCAGGCTGCAATGCCGATGGCGCCACCCAGATTGCGCATCAGATTGAACAGCCCCGACGCCTGTTTCAGACGCGACATCGCCAAGCCGCCCAGGGTCAGTGTCACGGTGGGTGGCACCGCCATTTGCTGGGCGAAGCCACGAATGGCTTGTGGCAACAGCAACTCTTTGCCGCCCCAGTCGTGGGTGATCGGTGAGAAATCCCACATCGACAAGGCAAACAGCGACAGGCCGAACATCATGATCCAGCGTAAATCGACGCGGTTGGCGAGAAAGCCGTAGACGGGGATCGCCACCAGTTGGAACACGCCAGTGGAGAAGACCGCGATGCCGATGTCCAACGCGCTATAACCTCGTACTCGGCCCAGAAACAACGGTGTCAGGTAGATCGTGGCAAACAGGCCAATGCCGGTGACAAACGAGAAGAAGCAGCCCAATGCGAAATTACGATCGTTCAGGGCGCGCAGGTCGACGATGGGATTGTTCACCGTCAGCGTGCGGCTGATGAATGCGACCGCCAACAGCCCGGAAATCCACGCGGTGGTGAGAATGGTCTGGTCGCTGAACCAGTTCCAGCGCGGGCCTTCTTCGAGGGTGTACTCCAGACAGCCGAGAAACAGCGCCAGGAACACCATGCTCAGGTAATCTGCGCCTTTGAGCAGCTTAAGGTCCATTGAGTCGATGTTGACCAGTATCGGCACCGCGACGGCGACGAAGATCCCCGGCACAAGGTTGATGTAGAACAGCCAGTGCCAGGACGACACGTCAGTGATCCAACCGCCGATCACGGGCCCCAGCGTTGGCGCGAGGGAGGCGATGGCGCCAATGGTGGAGGCCGCGATCACCCGCTGTTTGCCGGTGAAGAACATGAACGCCGAGGTGAACACCATCGGGATCATCGAGCCTCCCAGAAACCCTTGCAGCGCGCGAAACGCAATCATGCTCTGAATGTTCCAGGCCAGACCGCACAACAGGCTGGCGACGGTGAAACCCACCGCCGAGGCGCAAAACAGCCAGCGCGTTGAAAACACCCGAGACAGCCAGCCCGACAACGGAATCACCACGATTTCGGCGATCAGGTAGCTGGTCTGTACCCAGGCGGTTTCATCGGAACCGGCCGACAAACCGCCGCCGATATCGCGCAACGATGCAGAAACGATCTGGATGTCCAGCAACGCGATGAACATGCCGACGCACATGCTGGCGAAGGCGAAGACTTTGGCGACGGTGGGCATCGAAGCTGCGTCGATATGCCCTTTGGGTGGGGCAGGCTGAGCGCCCGCAGTGGCGAATGAGCTGCTCACGGCGCGGTCTTGCGGTCAACGGCCAGGACAACCGCACGGTCATCCTGGTTGCTGACCCTGGTATCGACTTCGGCGATCACCGACAGCCCCGGGCGCAGCTTGCCCAGAATGCTGTCAGCGTGATCCAGCAATACCCGCACAGGCACCCGTTGCACGATTTTGGTGAAGTTGCCCGTGGCATTCTCTGGCGGCAGTACGCTGAATTGCGAGCCGGTGGCTGGCGCCAGACTGTCGAGATGGCCGTGGAACTCAAGACCCGGCAGCACATCGGCATGGATGCTCACGGGTTGACCGGGCAGCATCTGCGCCAGTTGGTCTTCCTTGAAGTTGGCATCGACCCACAAACCGCTGGCCGGGACCACCGACAGCAATTGCGTGCCCGTTGAAGCATAGGCACCGACCCGAGCGCGGCGGTTGCCGATGACGCCGTCCACCGGAGCACGCAACTCGGTGTAACCGACGTTCAGGCGTGCCATGTCACGTTCAGCACGGGCTTGCATCAGCGCGGCGCGGGCTTGTTGTTTTTGGGTGGCAATCACGTCCAGTTGGCGTTGTGCGGCAAGCATCGAGGCCTGGGCTTTTTCGCCATTGGCGCGAGCGGTCTTGTAGGTAGCGTCAGCGCGCTGGGCGCTTTCGATCGACACCGCGGCGTGTCTGGAGAGCACTTGATAGCGGACCTGATCGTCCCGGGAACGCACGGTTTCTGCATTGGCGGCATCAATGCCAGCCTTGGCCTGGCCGATCACTGCGTGTTGCAGTTGCTCGGTGGCGTCGAGATTTGCGAGCAAGGCTTGTTCAGCGGCGACGGCGCCTTCGGCCTTGTTTAGCGCGGCGATGTAATCGCGGTCATCGATCTTTATCAACAGATCGCCCGCGTGGACAAACTGGTTGTCCACGACCTTCAGCTCAGTGATGTAGCCAGGCACTTTGGGGCCGATGACGGTGACATCGCCGCCCACATACGCGTCGTCGGTGGCTTCAAGGAAGCGGCCCAGGGTCCACCAATGAACGCCAAACAACACCGCTGCGACCAGCGCGGCGACGATCAGCACCAGCAGAATCAGGTGTTTGACTCGCGATGGTTTTTTCTCGGATTGAGTGGCGAGGGTCGCAGGCTCGGTTGCGGTCGTGGGGCTGTTCATCGCCGGTTTACCTTTGGGTGGGCTGTTGAGTGGCATCTACGCCCAGCGGGGTTCTAATTATGATCATAATCCTAAATATATTAATTACATCATGTAATCCACTGATTATGTAAAGGTGAAATGCAGGTTTCGTAATAAAGGCACGCGCAGCTCGGCCCTGGAGCGGGCTGCTGGCGGATCGAAAGGCGGCTATTGCGCCGGAACTCGCTGCCGATGGCAGGGTTCTTATCGGTACACGCTTGTAGAGTGCGCCGCAATCACCGATGGTTCAGCAGCTCGATGATGTCTAAACAAGCACCCACCGATCAGCGGCAGGCCGGGATTCGGAATAATTTGGAGTACGCCCCATGAGTAACATCACGCCTTACGCCACGACCGCGCCAACGCGCGCAGAAGTGGACGCACTGTCCGGCACCAGCGTCGTCGAGTTCGGCACCGATTGGTGCGAGTACTGCAAGGCTGCGCAGCCGTTGATTGCGCAAGTTTTTCGCGACTACCCCAACGTCCGGCACCTGAAAATCGAAGACGGCAGCGGTCGCCCCTTGGGGTGCTCGTTTCACGTCAAGCTATGGCCGACGCTGGTGTTCCTGCGCGATGGCGTAGAAGTGGGGCGTCTGGTCCGGCCGACCGATGTGAGTGTGATCGAGGAGGCATTCGAGGCCCTTGTCCAGGAGGGCTGAATGCACGGTTGACAATTGCCGAGCGCAGCCGCTATCGGCGCAGGTAGGCCGTAAAATCGATATCCCCGGCGCTTAAAATCGCCTGCACCCGGTTGTGTACGTTGAGCTTGCGCAGGATGGCCGAGACATGGGCCTTGACCGTGGTTTCGGCGATTTCCAGGGTGTAGGCGATCTGCTTGTTGGATTCGCCCTTGGTCATGCGCTCCAGCACCAGCAATTGCTTGCGGGTCAGGGCTTGCAGCAGTTCGGGGGCAAACGTTGGGTTGTCATAGCTGTTGCGTCGATGGGTCGAGGTCTGGCTGCGAATGATGTCCGAGGGCAGGTACACATTGCCATTGAGGATCTGGGTGATAGCGTCGGTCATTTGGGCGCGTGGCGACGACTTGGTGATGAACCCGACCGCGCCATAGGTAATCGCTTGCAGCACTACCTGCTTGTCCTGTTCGGCAGAGACGATTACTACGGGGATGGTTGGCGCTTCGTTGCGCAGATTAATCAGCCCGTGCAGGCCATGCATGCCCGGCATGTTCAGATCCAGCAGAATCAAATCGAGGTCATCGTGGCTGCGCGTCAACGCCAGCGCGCTGTCGAGGTCTTGGGCTTGCATCACTTCGCAGCCAGGAAAGTGGTCGATGATCACGCTCTGGATCGCTTCACGGAACAACGGGTGATCGTCGGCGATCAGGATCTTGTACATGGTCGGTGACCTCATTGTTTTTATGAAAGTGCTGCTGCACACCGTGGTGGGGATCATTGCAGGGTTTCCGGTTGCGCGGGTGAGACAGGTAAACCTGCTGCCTGCCACGCGTCCAGGCCATCGCGGTACCAATACACCTCACTGTAGCCCAATGCCTTGGCGCGTTTTACCGCGTTCCAGCTCAGCCAGCAATCGGCGCGGCAGTAGAACACCGTTGGCTGGTCCAGGTGTCCGTCGCTCAGGCGGCGCAGATGCCGCGTGAAGTAATCCATCCACTGTGCGCTGAGTTCGCCGTCCCCGGTATTGGCTAGCCAGTGGCTACCGGGCAGATTGGCGTGGGGCTCGTCTTCGATGAACCTGCCTTGCAGCCATTGGCGACGATAGACGTCGATCAACAGCGGTTTGCGCGGTTGATCCAATAGGGACTGAAGTTGCTGTGTACCAATGACCGTCGCGCCTGCGGCCTGATCCGGCGTGGGGCTACGATAGAGGGAGATGCGGTAACCGTCAGCGTTGAACAGCGCAGGAGCCGATGGTGTGACCGACTCGGCGTGGCACGTTATCGACAACACAAGCACACAAGCGGGCAACAGGGCACGGAGCATGATGGTAATTCCTTTCTTCTTATGGCTCGCATTACACGACAGGCCTGCTGCTTTGTGAATGCGACCATAGAGAGCAAAGGCAGTACTAAAGGAGTAGGAGGCAGCCTCAAGTGGCTAGCTGCAAGTAAAAGCGGGCACCACGCGGTCCGCTTGTCGCTTGCAGTTCAGGGCTTGCCCTTGAGCAGTGCCGCGTGCTGCGGATTGAACGTCAGCACGGCCAGTAACGCGAACAACACTGTCAGCCCCAGGCAAACCATCAGCGCCAGCACGTTGAACCGCTCATACAAGGCAAAGCGCGCTAACTCCACCGCATGGGTGAAGGGGTTGATCGCGCACAGCCAATACAGCCACTCGCTCGCTTCGCGCATCTTCCACAACGGATACAACGCCGAGGACATGAAAAACAGCGGGAAGATCACGAAATTCATCACCCCGGCAAAGTTCTCCAACTGACGAATCGCGTTGGACAGCAGCAGCCCCAATGCGCTGAGCATCAGGGCCACCAGCAGCAGGGCGGGCAGCGCTGCTAGCAATCCCCAGGCCGGAGGCTGTACGCCGTAAACCCAGGCAATGGCAAGAAACGCGTACACCTGCAACAGGGATATCAGCGAGGTTGCCAGCAACTTGCTGACCAACAGAAACGTGCGGGGCAGGGGGCTGGTGAGCAGCACGCGCATGCTGCCCATTTCCCGGTCATAGACCATCGACAGCGAGCCCTGCATGCCGTTGAACAACAGGATCATGCAGGCCAGCCCCGGAATGATGTACACCTCATACGGGATGTAAGTGTCATACGGCGCGATGATGGCGATACCCAATGCGGCGCGAAATCCGGCCGCGAACACCAGCAACCACAGCAGTGGCCGTACCAGTGCGCTGAGAAAACGCGTGCGTTGCAGGACAAAACGCAACCACTCACGCAACACGATCCCGCTGAAACAGTGCCAGTAGGCATTCATTGCGCCCCTCCTGAGGTCGTCAGGCGTTGGAAGGCCACGCCCAATTCGCCGCCATACTCGGCACTCACTTGTCCCGCCTGACCAGACGCGACCAGCCGCCCCTGATGCAAGATCAGCAGGTCATCGTTGTGCTGCACCTCGTCCAGCAAATGCGTGGCCCATAACACGCTGATGCCGTCTTCACGGCACAGGCTGCGCACGTGTTGATTGAGCGCCAGGCGGCTGGCCGGATCGAGCCCGACGCTGGCCTCGTCCAGCAGTAACAGACGCGGCTGGTGCAGCAGCGCTCGGGCGATTTCGATGCGCCTGCGATGCCCGCCGTTGAGTGCGCGCACGCGTTCTCGACGACGCTCGGTCAAGCCTTGGCGCGCCAGCTCCAGGTCGATGCGCTGACGTGCCTGGCGGCGCGACAGGCCATGCAGCGCGGCGTGGTAGTGCAGGTTTTGCTCAACGCTCAGGTCTAGATCCAGCGTGCTTTGCTGAAACACCACCCCCATTTGCTTGAGCGCGGGGCGCGGCGACTGACGCAATGAATGCTGCCCGATGTGAACGTCGCCGCGTTGCAAGTCATACAGCCGGGTCAACAGGGCAATGAGTGTGGATTTGCCTGCGCCGTTTGGCCCCAGCAGCGCGCCGAAGCAGCCCGGTTGCAGGGTAAATGACAGCTGACGCAGCGCTTCCCGCGCGCCATAGGCAAAGCTCAACTCACTGACCTGCAACGCGCTCATGGCGCCACCACCACGCCCCACGGATAACGCCCGACCTTCACTGACTTCAGCACCTTGAGGCTCTTCACATCGATCACCGAGACATCGCCGCTGACGCCGTTGGTGGCGAGCAACTGGCTTTGATCCGGGGTAAACGCCATCTGCCATACGCGACGCCCGACCAACAGGTAGTCGATGACCTCGAACGTCTTCGCGTCAATCACGGCCACATGGTTGGCGGGGCCCAGGGCGACGAACGCATAACGCCCGTCGTTGGAAATCTTGATGCCCACCGGCTGCACTTTGTCCGGGTGAACACCTTTGATCTGGAAGGTCAGGGTCTTGAGGATCTTGCGCGTGGCGACGTCGATCACACTGACCGTGCCGCCGATTTCTGCCGACGACCACAGTTGCGAGCCGTCACTGTTGAACTCGACAAAGCGCGGGCGCTGATCGACCAACGTGTTGTCGGCCAAGGTCTGGGTACGGGTGTCGATCCAGTGCAGCATGTTGGTGGTTTCGCTGGTGTTGACCGCCCACTTGCCATCCGGGCTGACGGCCATGCCTTCGGGTTCGACGCCGACGTCCACCTGCGCCAGCACTTTGGAGGTTTCGGTGTCGATCACGGTGACCAGCGAGTCGTCTTCGTTGGAGACATACAGCCATCGGTTGTTCGGGTGCAGGGCGAATTGTTCCGGGTCCTTGCCTGAAGGCAGCTCCTTGATGATTTTATGCGTGGCGACGTCCATCACCTGAACCCGGTCCGAGTCGCTGGCGCAGATGTACAGCAGTTTGTTGTCATGAGACAGCAACAGCCCACGCGGGCGCATGCCAACCGGCAAGGTTTCGGTCACCTGCAATGTGTCCATGTCGATCAGGCTCAGGTTGTTGTCTTTCTCGTTGGAGACGAACGCGGTAGCGGCCAGGACCTGTCCGGTGGCGATCAGCAAGGCGGTAGCTAACAGGGTGCGGCGCATGGTGTGTTCCTTATTGTTGGAAGATTCGACGAAATAACGCGCCGTTCATTGGAAGTTACAACTCACCTCTGGCTTGTCGTAACCCAGGCTGTCCAGCTCGGTGCCAGGGTGCAGGAACCCTTCTTGCGGCGAGGTGGTGACCAACGCTCGGGGCTGCACCACCGGGATCGGCTGACGCAGTTCGCCGTTCCATGGGCGGTAACTGAGTTTGCTGCCCTTGAAACCGTCCAGCGGTAGGGTGTCGCTCAGTTCCAGCGTGCGGATTTGCTCTGCATCGGTGCCACGCAATCGGGTCACAGCGCTGGAGATACTGCGCACGGCCATCCACGCGGCGAAATCCCGATCATTCATCCAGCGCCCGGCGGCGGCCTCGAAGCGTTTTTGCAACTGCGCGGCGCCGTAGGTTTCGACCGTCTTGTGCCAGCCTGTCGGTGTCAGGCCCTGTGTGCCGGCGACCGGGCGCGGATACCAGGTTTGATAGGGCACGTACTCGCCAAAGTCACCGCGCTCGTCGGCCACCAGCACCACGTCGTATTCGGCGGTTTGGGTAAACAGCGGCATGTCCGCCTGGGCGCTGCGCCGCTGATCGTTATCAAAACTCCAGGCCTTCTCGGCGACAATGGTGTGGCCGAAACGTTTGGCGGCGCGGCGCAGGGCGTTGGCGTAGGCCTGGTCATCGGGGGTCTGGCCGACAATCAACAGCCAGCGATTCCAGCGCCGTACCGCCAGAAACTGCGCCAGGGCATCGGTCAGCATCGCCCGGCTGGGTAAGGTATGCAGCACGTTGCGCAGGCATGCGGTGCTGCGCAGGCTGTCGTCGGCACTGCCGGCGTTGAACAGCAGGCTGTCGGGCAGCGCGGCGCTGAGCTGGCGCAGGGTATCGACCGGCGCATTGACCACGAACAGTCGCAAGCCTTGTTCATGCTGGGCCTTGGCCTGTTGGAGCAGCGCCTCGGTACTCCCGGCATCAGCGCTGGTCAGGCTGTAGGTTTGCTTTAGAAAGCGTCCGGTGCTGTTGCTGTCGACGATGGCCAGTTGCGCGCCGCGCAGGCCGGCGTCCCTGGGCTCGGGGATAACATTGGAAAGAATCGGCCCAGGATCAGGGATGTAGGCCAGATAGCCAATGCGTACCTGCAACGGCTCATCCGCTGCGCTGACCGGCAGTGTCAGCAGTGCAAAAAGAAGGCAGGCAAAAGGGGGCAGGCGGGGACGATAAGACCGGTGCATGAGCGACTCCCTGGCAGGTAGCGCCAGCATAGGAACCCGCGCCCGGCAGGGAAATATGCAGAAAGTACCAGTGGACCTGTACCAAGGTACTAAACCGCGCTGCCAGCTCGGTCATTACCATGCAGTCAGGTACGACTCCCAACCAATGACGTTCAACTAATAATAAAAAAGCGTGGCGATCTGCATGTCGGCACTATGGCGTATCAATCTGTGGGTGATTGCTTTTTTCGCGTTGGTCACCTTGTCCTGCACGTGGCTGCTGTTGCACCAGGCCGTTGCCGACGTGGAGCGCGAACTGGTGGCCGCTGAGGCGGTGGTCGAATACCTCAGTGAAACGGCGCAAAACAACCCGGCCAGCCTGCAAGAGCGACTCACGGGCAACCTTCGCCACGTACGCCTGGTGTGGCTGGAGGCGCAACAGACGCCCCAGCCACTGACCCAAAGCCCGGTGGATGACTGGCTTGAGCACTGGTTGCTGCCTGAGCGGGCGGACCAAAGCCAAGTGCTGTCACTCAGCGACGGACGCCGTGTGCAGATCAGCCTGGACCCCGCCGACGAAATCGACGAAGTGTGGGACTCCTTGCAGCAATTGCTGATGCTGTGCGGCCTGGCATTGCTGCTGAGTCTGGTGACCATTCGCTGGGCGGTCCTGCGCGGCCTGAGCCTGCTCAAGGATGTACTGGGAGCTTTGCAGCAGGTCTCGGAGGGGGATCTTCAGGTTCGGCTTGCGGTTCAGGGGTTGCCTGAGGCCCGACAACTGGCAGGTCATTTCAATCGGATGACCGCGACCTTGCAGCGCGTGCAAGCCGATAACACAAGGCTGACCCAGGCCCTGCTGGCGGTGCAGGATCAGGAACGCACACGGCTTGCACAAACCCTTCACGATGACCTCGGTCAGTACCTGGCGGGGATTCGTGCCCAGGCCTGTCTACTTAGACTGGTCGCCGATGATCCGGCCCTGGTGCGCAGTACCTCATCGGTTCTTGAGCAGAACTGCGAGCAGTTGCAGCAAGGTTTTCGCGCACTGATCCGCGATCTGTATCCAGTGGTGCTGCAGCACTTGCCGCTGCCCCAAGCCATGGCCTTGCTGGTCGAGCAGTGGCGCAGCAGTCAGCACATTGCCTGCAATCTGAGTATCGGGCACGCGCTGCCGGAGCTCTCCAATACCACCAAGGCGCACCTGTATCGGTTGATGCAAGAGGCGCTGACCAATGTCGTGCGCCATGCCAGCGCCACTCAGGTGAAGGTCCGATTGCAACGGCGTGGATCACGCCTGTGGCTGTTGATTCGTGACAACGGTCAAGGGGCGTCGACCCCGCAACGTGCTGGCGTCGGCCTGCACTCGATGGCTGAACGGGCGCGCTGCCTGAACGGTGAGCTGCGCATTATCACGCGTCCCGGTGCCGGCTGGGCGCTGGCGCTCAATGTTCCGCTGGAGGCTTGAATGCATATTTTGATCGTCGATGACCACGCGGTGGTGCGTCAGGGCTATGCCAGTCTGCTCCGGGCGCTGTTGCCCCAGATGCAGGTGCGCGAGGCGGCCACTGGAGAAGAGGCTTTGAGCCGGGTGCAGGAGGAGATCCCGCAGTTGGTGATCATGGATTTCGGCCTGCCGGGCATCAGCGGCCTGGAAACCACGCGCCGCCTGCGTCAGCGCCTGCCGCAATTGCGCGTGCTGTTTTTCAGCATGCACGACGAGTTGCCGCTGGTGCGACAAGCGCTGGAGGCAGGTGCCGCAGGGTATCTGACAAAAAGCTCCGCACCCGATGTGCTGGTGGATGCGGTGCGCCGCATACTCGCCGGGCACGCGTATATCGAGCAGCCTTTGGCGACGCAGTTGGCCTGCCATGCGCAGCAGGATGATCGAGTGGACTCTCGCTTGCAGTGCATGACCCAGCGTGAGCTGGAGATTTTCCTGATGCTGGCCAAAGGCACGCCCTCACGCGTGATTGCCCAACAGCTGTGCATCAGCGCCAAGACCGTGTCCAACTACCTGACCCTGCTCAAAAGCAAATTGCAGGTCAGCTCCCATGCTGAGTTGGTACACCTGGCGATCGATACCGGAGTGATGCGCGTGGCGTTCTGAGCCTGTGGCCTGACGTCGAACTCAGCAGGGTATCAACCACTGTGAGCGCGAAATCATTCGCGAGGTTCAGTTTCACGCGACGAACCTATATCGGCTGTACCGGCCCCTCGCGAATGAATTCGCTCCTACAGCAGCGATCGTTCCCACACTCCGCGTCCAACACCCGGCGCAACGTTCACCGGGCTGCACGCGATCATTTATCCCATCCACCCGGACACGCTATGCACCCCTCCATGTTGCTGTCCTGAAAGTTCGCATAAGGATGGCGCGCGCCGCTGAGGTCGGCCTGGGCCAGGTTGGCTTCGCCAAATTTGGTTTCCTGCAAATTAGCGTCCTTGAGATTGGCGCCCGTCAGATCGGCTTTGTTGAGAAAGGTCATTTCCAGATCGGCCGCTTGCAGGTTGACATTGTGCATTTTCGCCCCCACCAGCCGGGAGAATTGCAGGTATGCCGCACTGAGGTTGGCGTTCTCCAACTGCGCGCCCTGGGCGAACATGCCCCAGGCCTGCACCGCTTGCAGGCTGGCGCCGCTGAGGTTGGCCAGACGCACATTGGCTTGTTGCAGGCTGGCGCGGGTCAGGTTGGCGTCTTGCAGATTGGCCTTCTCCAGATTGGCCAGGTCCAGAATGGCATGCCGCAGATTAGCGCCGTGCAGGTCGGCACCGGTCAGGTTCATTTTGCGCAGGATCTGATTGCTCAGGTCAGCGCCGTGCAGATCGACGCCGGGGCACTGGCTGCCCTCGGCAATCGTGCAACCGTTGATCACCAGCGGCGCGCCATCGTCTTCGTCGGCGACCGCGCTGGCGATGATCAACAGCAGGGACAGGGCAAGGTATTTCATCCGATGTACTCGCAAGGTAAAGGGCATTATTGGGTGCGTTAGAACACACCCCGCAAACACGAGAGCTGTAGGCGCTGCCGAAAATCTCTTTTATTCAGATAGTGAGGGGGCACCTGCTCACGGTTGTCATCCAGCGCGTCAGTGACTGAACAGACCTGTCGCGAGCAAGCTCCCTCCCACACATACCTGGCCGCCTTGCTTACTGCTTCGCGACCTTGCCCTTGCTGTCCCAACTCGGGATCTTGAACACCCAGAACGAGCCGCCCTGAGCCACCGGCTTGGTCAGCTCAGCCATGTCGCCGCCCCACAACGGCACTGCGCCGCCATAACCCACGGTTACGCCGATGTACTGCTCGCCGTCCTGATCCCAAGTGATGGGCGGGGACACGATGCCGCTGCCGGTCTGGAAGTGCCACAGCTCTTCGCCGGTCTTGGCGTTGAACGCCTTGAAGAAACCGTCCCCGGTGCCGGTGAAAACCAGGTTGCCCTTGGTTGCCAGCACCCCGGCCCACAACGGCAGGCGCTCCTTGTGTTCCCAGACGATCTTGCCGGTGGTCGGGTTGACTGCACGCAGGGTGCCGACGTGGTCCTCATACATGCGCTTGATGCGAAAACCCATGCCCAGGTACGCCGAACCTTTCTTGTAGTTGACCTCCTCGGTCCAGTAGTCCTCTTTCCACTGGTTGGCGGGGATGTAGAACAGGCCGGTGTCTTGGCTGTAGGCCATGGGGTTCCAGTTCTTGCCACCCAGAAACGGCGGCGAGACTTCCACCGGCTTGCCTTTGGTCTCACCCGGCAGCGGTTTGGCCGGGCGCGAGCCTTCATTTTCCACCGGCCGCCCGGTCTTCAGATCGATATGGCTGGCCCAACTGATGTTGTCGACGAAGGGGAAGGCGTTCTGCAATTTGCCGTTATTGCGATCAACCACATAGAAAAAACCATTGCGGTCGGCGTGACCGGTTGCCTTGACGGTCTTGCCTTCGGTGGTCTTGTAGTCGAACAGCACCAGTTCGTTATTGCCGGAGAAATCCCAGGCGTCGTTCGGCGTGTGCTGATAGAACCATTTCACTTCGCCGGTGCTTGGATCGACCCCGACCTGACCTGAGGTGTACAGGCTGTCGTAGTCGTGCGGGTTACCGTCCTTGGCGGTGCGTGCCCAAGTGTTCCAGGGGCCTGGGTTGCCTGCGCCGACGATGATGGTGTTGGTTTCGGCATCGAAGCTTGCGCTTTGCCACGGGGCGCCGCCGCCGTGGCTCCAGGCTTGGACCTTGCCGGTTTCGGTCGTGGAGTCGTCAGGCCAGGAAGGCGCCTTGACGTCGCCGGTCACGGTGCTGTCCTTGCCGTTGAGGTGCCCCATGTGGCCTTCCACGAAAGGCCGCATCCATACCTCTTCACCGGTGTCCGGGTCGCGGGCGAAGAGGCGTCCGACCACACCGAACTCATCCCCGGAGCTACCATGGATCAGCAGCACCTTGCCGGTGACTTTGTCCTTGATCAGCACCGGGGCGCCGGTCATGGTGTAGCCGCCGCTGTGATCGCCGAATTTCTTGTTCCACACCACTTTGCCGGTGTTCTTGTCCAGGGCGATGACCCGCGCATCGAGCGTGCCGAAGAAGATCTTGTCGCCATAGATCGCCGCGCCCCGGTTGACCACATCGCAACACGGGCGAATGTCGTCCGGCAGTCGATGGTTGTAGGTCCACAGGCGCTTGCCGGTCTTGGCATCGAGGGCAAACACCCGCGAATAGGAACCGGTGACGTAGACCACGCCGTCACTGACGATGGCCTGGGATTCCTGGCCGCGCTGCTTCTCATCGCCAAACGAGTAAGACCACGCAGGCGTCAGCTTGAACACGTTCTTGTCGTTGACCAGGGCCAGCGGGCTCCAGCGTTGAGCGTTGGTGCCCATGCCGTATTGCAGGACGTTTTTCGTGCTCAGGTGGTCGTTGGCGATGTCGTCCCAGGTGACGTTATGGGTGTCGTCCGCCAGGCCATTCAACGACAGAGTGCCCAGCAGCAGGGCCAGTGAAAGAGGGGCGAGGGCGGGGAGCGATCTTCTTGTTGTCATGTTTTTGTATCCCGGTTCGGTGGAGGTCTTGACCTGCACAGGGTGAAACCGGAGGGCAGGGCGCGGATACGGAAAAACTCCCGCGCTTGCCGGGAAGACTTCCCGAACCGCCCATAAATTGGATGTGCATCACAAGCCCTACGACCAAGGAACTAGAAGGCGACCACCAAAGCAGCATTCGGCGGGTCGTCAGCGATTCATAAGATGGCTGCATGGCTTTTGCGTGCTCTCTTGAGGATATAACAATGATAAAAACGCCCGTAACCCCGCCTGATCTGGCTTGCCGTGCCAACAAGTGCTCCTTGTTGCTGGGCTGCCTGCTGCTGGGCGGCATGTTATTGAGCAATCTGGTTCAGGCCCATGGCAACGTCGTGCCCCAGGCGGTTGCCACTGATGGGCTCGAACAACTCGGGCCTGAATGGCGCACCGAGAACCCGTATCGGACCTCCAAGGACCACGACAAAGCGCTGGAGATCGGCGCCTCTGCCTACAACCAGAACTGCGCCGCGTGCCACGGTCTGGAAGCCAAGTCAGGCGGGATTGCGCCGGACCTGCGTTTGCTCGATCAAGGCGCC
Organism: Pseudomonas sp.; assembly: GCF_036404235.1. Taxonomy (GTDB): domain Bacteria; phylum Pseudomonadota; class Gammaproteobacteria; order Pseudomonadales; family Pseudomonadaceae; genus Aquipseudomonas. The sequence continues at coordinate 36,471 of NZ_DASWOT010000025.1, read as the reverse complement.
GCTGGCGATGAATGGTTCGTCGAGCGGGTGCGTAACGGGGCGGTGCGGGACGGTCGGGTGTACATGCCGAAAATGGCCGATTACCTCAGCCAGGAAGCGCTGTGGGCGGTGCGCACCTATCTGGACAGCGTGTACACCACGGAATGACCGGCATGCGCCGATTAGCGCGAGTTTGCAGCGTGTTGCTGGTGAGCATGCAGCTGCTGTGCTGTGCGTTCGCCAGTGCGCAGATCCGCAACTACGACAGCATCATCGCCGCCGGGGCGATCAAGGTTGCGGTGTATCAGGATTTCCCCCCCTACAGTTTTCAGGTCGACGGCAAGGCTTGCGGCGTCGATGTCGACCTGGCTACCGCACTGGCGAAGGCGCTGGGTGTGCGGCTGGAGTTGATGTGGGCGCCGCCCGGCGAGAAGCTCGATGACGATCTGCGTGATCTGATCTGGCGTGGCAACCAGTTGCGTGGCCAGCAGTTGGCCGACCTGATGATGCGGGTGCCGTACGACAAGGATTACGCGCAAAAACGCAACGATGTCGGTGAGCTGGAAAACGACCATGTGGTGATGTTCGGGCCGTACCAGACCGAGCGATGGCAGGTGGCATTCGACCGGCGTCGCCTGGACGCCGTACCCAGCGTCGCAGTCTTTGACAAGCACCCCATCGGCGTCGAGATCGACAGCGTGCCATCGTTCTACCTGACCTCGATTTTCAACGCCCAGTTCGCGGGCAGCACCCATCATTTTCCGTCCGTGCAAGGCGCGTTTGCGGCCATGCATGCCGGCAAGGTCGACGCGGTGATGGCGATGCGCGGCGAAGTCGACTGGCAATTGCACCAAGCCCATGACGATCAATGGTCGCTGGCCGAAAACGCCTACCCGAGCATGGGCCGGCAGACCTGGGAAATCGGCATGGCGGTGCATGAAAGCAACCGGCAATTGGCCTATGCCGTGGAAGAAGCGCTGGAGACCCTGATCCGCGAGGGTCAGGTGCAGCGTATCTATGCCGCTTATGGCATGCGCTATGACGTGCCGGACATGTATCAATGAAACGGCTCGTCGCCTGGTTTGCCGTGCTCCTTTGTCTGGCTGACGCGGCGTATGCCGATCCCGGCAAGGACCCGGTCACTTCGGTGATGTGGGCGTACTACCAACACAAGTTTCTCAACGACCAGCCCTTCGTGTTCGATGACAAAATCATTTTGAGCGCACCGCCCTTCGCCGAAGATGCACGGCAAGTTCCCATCGAAATCGACGCTCGGGCCTACAAGGGGGACGTGGTGCGTATCCTGGCCTGGGCCGAACTCAACCCCTTGCCGCAAATCGTCGATTTTCAACCCGTCGAACGCGTGTTGCCGTGGCTGGCGATCCGCATCCGTATCGAACAGGCGACCCCCTTGCGCGCCGCCGTGCTGACCCGCGACGGCCTGTGGCATATCGGCTCGACCCGCATCGAGGCGACGGGCGGCGGATGCACAGCGCCCAGCGTGGTGCGCACGCAGCCGGGGTGGGAAGAGCACTTGGGCGAGGTCATTGGCGGGCGTTATCCGCGTATAGGCTTTAACCGTTTGCGGGTGCAAATCGCGCATCCCATGGACAACGGCATGGTCAGCGGCATTCCTGAGTTCTACCTGAATCAGGCGCAACTCAAGGACGCTAATGGCAAGCTGCTGGCGACGCTTGAGTTGTTCCCGGCGGTCAGCGAAAACCCGGTACTGGGTTTCGATATCCAAGGCGATGGTCAAACACAGCTGTCGTTGCGTGACATCAGCGGCAACCAGTTCAGTGCGACGATCCGATGACAAGGACTGCGACCATGCGTCTGCTGATTGTTTTGATGTTCTGCTTGAGCGCGTCCGCCTATGCCGATCTTGACTACCATTTGCAACCACGGCAGATCGCAGACGCCACCTATCTGCTGGAAGGCAGCACCGAGAACTTCGCCAAAAGCAACGGCGGCAATATCGTCAACACGGGCTTCATCGTCACTGACAGCGGCGTGGTGGTAATCGATACCGGCCCATCCCGGCGTTATGGAGAGGCCTTGCGCCAGGCCATCGCAACGGTAACCGACAAGCCGGTGATACAGGTTTTTCTCACCCATCATCATCCCGATCATGTACTGGGTAACCAAGCCTTCGCCGATGTGCCGATTGCAGCGCTTGCAGGGATCACCGAGCTGATGCGCAAACATGGCGACACCCTGGCCGAGAACCTGTACCGGATGGTGGGTGACTGGATGCGCGGCACCGAAACGTTGTTACCCACCCAGGTCGTGCAGGCTGGCACCATTGAAATCGGTGGACACCCGCTGCGACTGCTGGCGCTCTCAGGCCATACCGGTGCCGATCTGGCGATTCTGGATGAGAAAACCGGCGTGCTGTTTGCCGGTGACATCGTGTTTTACGAGCGAGCACTGACCACGCCGAACACGCCTGGGCTGGACGTGTGGCTCAAGGATCTCGACACCGTGCAGGCGCTGCCCTGGAAAATCCTGGTGCCTGGGCATGGCCCGATTGCCATCGACGCCAAGCCGCTGGATCAGATGCGCGATTACCTGACGTGGCTCGACCAACTGATGCGCGACGGCGCGAAGCAGGGCGCCGACATGGCTGAACTGATTCGCAGCCCCATCCCTGAGCGATTTTCCCGGATCAGCCTGACGCGCTATGAGTTGATTCGCAGCGTCAGCCATTTGTACCCGACGTATGAGCGGGCGCAGATGAGTCGTCTGGATGAGCAATAATCGCTTTTGATTCCGGCCGCAGCCCAGGAGCGCGGCTTGCCCCGCGACCGGCGGGGAACCCGTCGTAAAACCTGTGCATGCGGTGTGACAGGCAGACCGCGCGACCCGGGTTTACTGCCGCTGTGCGCTCCATCGCGACCGTCGTCACCTCCGATTGCTCCTATGCCCTGCGGGCAGAAGCCCCACATCACCTACCAAAGAACTAGAAACCTCCACATTGCGGGCAATTGTTGTCCGTCGCCTCACCGCCAACAATCGCTTTGATCGGGAAAATTTCCCGAAAGGAAGAAAACAACAATAAACCGCAGAGGCAGCCGTCATGATTCAACCCGCACGTCGCCATTCTTTTGCTCTGGGTCTGCTGGCCAGCGCCTTGCTGTTATCTGGCAGCACGCTGGCCGCTGTCACTGACGAGGAAATCCTCCAGGACCCAAAAAACCCCGAGCAGATCGTCACCAACGGTCTGGGCGTTCAGGGGCAGCGCTACAGCCCGCTGGACATCATCACTACCGACAACATCAAGGACCTGCGCCCGGTATGGGCGTTTTCGTTCGGCGGTGAGAAACAACGCGGCCAACAGGCGCAACCGATGATCAAGGACGGCGTGATGTACCTCACCGGCTCCTATTCGCGGGTGTTTGCAGTGGACGCTCGCACGGGTCACAAACTCTGGCAATACGATGCGCGCCTGCCCGATGACATCCGCCCGTGCTGCGATGTGATCAACCGCGGGGTGGCGCTGTACGGCGATCTGGTTTACTTCGGCACCCTGGACGCCAAGCTGGTGGCGCTGAACAAGGACACTGGCAAAGTGGTGTGGAGCAAGCAGGTCGCCGATCACAAAGCTGGCTACTCCATCAGCGCCGCGCCGATGATCGTCAACGGCAAGCTGATCACTGGCGTGGCGGGCGGTGAGTTCGGCGTGGTTGGCAAGGTCGAGGCCTATGACCCGAAAAACGGCACGCTGCTGTGGTCGCGACCTACCGTCGAGGGCAACATGGGCTATGTCTACAAGGACGGCCAGGCCATCGAAAATGGTATTTCCGGCGGCGAAGCCAACAAGACCTGGCCGGGTGACCTCTGGAAAACCGGCGGCGCGGCGCCCTGGCTCGGCGGCTACTACGATCCCTCCAACAACCAGATCCTGATCGGTACCGGCAACCCCTCGCCCTGGAACTCGCACATGCGGCCGGGCGATAACCTGTACTCCTCGTCACGGCTGTCGCTGAACCCGGATGACGGCACCATCAAGTGGCATTTCCAGAGCACGCCTCACGATGGTTGGGACTATGACGGCGTCAACGAGTTGATCTCCTTCGACTATCAGGAAAACGGCAACACCGTTCAAGCCGCAGCCACCGCAGACCGCAACGGTTTCTTCTATGTGCTCAATCGCAAGGACGGCAAGTTCATCCGTGGCTTCCCGTTTGCCGACAAGATCACCTGGGCCAGCGGTCTGGACAAAGACGGGCGGCCTATCTACAACGAAGCCAGTCGACCTGGGGCACCCGAGGGCGAGACCAAAGGCACGTCGGCATTCGTCGCACCAGCGTTTCTGGGTGCCAAAAACTGGATGCCGATGGCCTATAGCCCTGACACCGGGCTGTTCTATGTGCCCGGCAACGAATGGGGCATGGATATCTGGAACGAAGGCATCACCTACAAAAAGGGCGCAGCGTTTCTAGGTGCTGGCTTCACGATCCGACCGTTGAACGAGGACTACATCGGCGTACTGCGCGCCATTGATCCAAAGACCGGCAAGGAAGTGTGGCGGCATAAGAACTACGCGCCGCTGTGGGGCGGGGTGATGACCACCAAAGGCAATTTGGTGTTCACCGGTACGCCGGAGGGTTTCCTGCAGGCGTTCAACGCCAAGACCGGCGAGAAAGTCTGGGAGTTCCAGACCGGTTCCGGCGTACTGGGTTCGCCTGTGACGTGGGAAATGGACGGCGAACAGTACATTTCCGTGCTGTCCGGCTGGGGCGGCGCTGTGCCGTTGTGGGGCGGAGAAGTCGCCAAGCGGGTGAAGGACTTCAACCAGGGCGGGATGTTGTGGACGTTCAAGCTGCCCAAAGAGTTAGTGGCCAAGCATTGATGGACCTCATACCAACCCCTGCGTAATCAGTGCCAAAGTACTATTCGCCTGTCGCGTTCCTCGTGCGGTAATGGCTGTGCCGAACCTTATTCGGCACAACTACCGGTACAACACGAGGAACGACCCATGTGGAAAAAACCTGCGTTTACCGATCTGCGCATTGGCTTTGAAGTCACCATGTATTTCGCCAACCGTTGATCAACAGGCTGCGGTCGCTCACCATCGGCCGTAGCCTCCCTCAATCATGAACGATCATCGGCTTACACCCACGACAGCCAATGGTCTTATTGCTTTACGACGTAAATGCTCTAGGCTGGCGCTCATCTCCGATAACAACAAAAACAGGCTTTATATGAGCCAGAGCCTCAACCAGCTACGCAAGTTCGTTTCTCCTGAAATCATTTTCGGTGCCGGCAGTCGGCACAGCGTCGGCAACTACGCCAAGACCTTCGGTGCGCGCAAGGTTATGGTGGTCAGCGATCCGGGCGTGATAGCGGCGGGGTGGGTGACTGATGTCCAGGTCAGCCTACAAGCGCAAGGCATCGACTATTTCGTCTACAGCAACGTTTCGCCAAACCCTCGAGTCGAAGAGGTCATGCTTGGCGCCGAGTTGTATCGCGAGCATCACTGCGACGTCATCGTGGCGGTGGGCGGCGGCAGTCCGATGGACTGCGGCAAGGGTATCGGCATTGCGGTGGCCCATGGGCGCAACATCCTTGAGTTCGAGGGCGTGGATACGATTCGCGTACCAAGTCCCCCGCTGATCCTGATTCCGACCACCGCAGGCACGTCGGCCGATGTGTCGCAGTTCGTGATCATTTCCGATCAGCAGGAACGCATGAAATTCTCCATCGTCAGCAAGGCGGTGGTGCCGGATGTGTCGCTGATCGACCCCGAAACCACCCTGACCATGGACCCGTTTTTGTCCGCCTGCACCGGCATCGATGCGCTGGTACACGCCATTGAGGCGTTTGTCTCCACGGGGCATGGTCCGCTGACCGATCCCCATGCGCTGGAAGCGATGCGCCTGATCAACGGCAATCTGGTGCAGATGATCGCTAACCCGCAGGACATCGCCCTGCGCGAGAAGATCATGCTTGGCAGCATGCAGGCCGGGCTTGCCTTCTCCAACGCGATCCTTGGCGCCGTACATGCGATGTCGCACAGCCTGGGCGGGTTTCTCGACTTGCCCCATGGGCTGTGCAATGCGGTATTGGTGGAGCATGTCGTCGCATTCAATTACAACTCGGCGCCAGATCGCTTCAAAGTCATCGCCCAAACCCTGGGCATCGATTGCCGAGGTCTGAATCACGTGGCAATCAGCAAGCGCCTGGTGGGGCACCTGATTGCCCTCAAGCATCAGGTCGGCTTTCAGGAAACCCTGGGGCTGCAAGGTGTGCGGGCCTCAGACATCCCCTTCCTTTCGCAACATGCGATGGGCGATCCGTGCATTCTGACCAACCCGCGAGTGTCCAGTCAGCGCGACGTCGAGGTTGTCTATGGCGAGGCCCTCTGACGAACACCAGGGCGCACTGACGGCCCTGCTGGGGCTGGGCAACCACTCGACTCGCAAGAGCCATTACCCCGAACTGACCTTGCGCCTGGGTGAGCTGGAAAACGAACGCAACCGCTATAAGTGGTTGTTCGAGCACGCCGTCCACGGGATATTCCAGGCGAGCTTGCAGGAAGGCTTGCGGGCAGCCAACCCGGCGCTGGCGCGGATGCTGGGGTATGACGACCCGCAACAGGTGTTGTTTTCCCTTGATGATCTGGCGAGCAGCTTGTTCATCGGTGGGCCGGCCGAGACCGACGCCATCGCCTTTGTGCTGCAACGCGAAGGCAGCCTGCTGGGCTACGAAACACGCCTGCGCCGCCGGGACGGCAGTTATGTCGATGTGCTGATGAACCTGCTGCTCAAACCGGACGAAGAGGGGTTGTTCGAGGGGTTTGTCGCGGACATCACTGAGCGCAAGTTGGCCCAGAAGCGTTTGCAGGAGCTCAATGACCAACTTGAGCTGCGGGTGGCGGCGCGCACCGACGAGTTACTTGAAGCAAACCGCAACCTGCAGCAGCAGATTGCTCAGCGTGAGCAAGTTGAACAGGCGCTGCGCGATGCGCGTGACGCGGCGGAATCAGCCAACCACAGCAAGGACAAATACCTCGCTGCCGCCAGTCACGACCTGCTACAGCCCTTGAATGCCGCGCGTTTGTTGATCTCGACGTTGCGCGAGCGGTCTCTGCCCGACGCCGAGCACGTGTTGGTCGAGCGCACCCATCAAGCGCTTGAAGGCGCAGAGGACCTGCTGACTGACTTGCTCGACATCTCCAAGTTCGATCGCGCGTCGATTCAGCCTGACGTCGACGTGTATCGACTCGATGACGTGCTGTCGCCGCTGGTGTCCGAGTTCCAAAGCGTCGCGGCAGCGGCTGGCTTGACCTTGCGCTCGCGGGTCGGAAAATTTGCGATCAACACCGATTTGCGTCTGGTGACGCGAATCTTGCGCAACTTCCTCAGTAACGCCTGCCGCTATACCGAAAAAGGCTCGATCCTGCTGGGCGCTCGGCGGCGTGGCGACACAGTGCGCATCGAAGTCTGGGACACCGGACGCGGCATCGCCGAGGACCGGCTCGAATCGATTTTCCTGGAGTTCAATCAACTGGATGTCGGGCGGGCCGCCGACCGTAAAGGGGTTGGGTTGGGCCTGGCCATCGTCGAACGCATCGCGCGGATTCTCGGGGCGCGGATTCAGGTCCGCTCGCAGCCGGGGCGGGGCTCGGTGTTTAGCCTTGAGGTGCCGTTATCCTACGACATGCCGCCTCCGGTCGCGGTCGTGGTGCAACAACACGCCAGCGTCGCTAACCCGCTGCCAGGGCGCCGCTTGCTGGTGCTCGATAACGAAACCAGCATCCTCGACAGCATGGCCGCCTTGCTCGGGCAGTGGGGCTGTGAAGTGCTGACCGCGACCGATCAGGCCTCCTGCCATACGGTGCTGCAAGGCCGTGCGCCGGAGCTGATTTTGTTCGACTTCCACCTTGATCACGGCGTATTGGGTTGCGACGTCGTGCATGCCCTGCGCGAGCATTTTGACCATGACATCCCGTGCGTCATGATCAGCGCCGACCGCACCGAACTGTGCCGTCGCTCGCTGCAAAGACTCAATGCACCACTGCTCGCCAAACCGGTGAAACCCGGGAAGTTGAGGGCGGTGATGAGTCAGTTGTTGGGGTGAAGCTGCGGTGCAGCAAACTGACGGTGGACGTGTCACTCGGCTTGCGCATGAGGTGCTGTGCTAGTCGTCTGTGCTGACGCGGATCGATGGCTGGACCCTGTTTTGCATACCTTTTTGGCAAACCGTTAAAGAACCTCACACCATGACTGATACCAATATGCCTCCCGCCCTGCGTTTCATGCTCGCTGCACGCCGTAGCGAGCTGGAGGGGCTTGAGGGGTTGGCGCAGACCTGCGAGCTGGTGACGCAGATCGGCGAACTGGTGCATGCGCTGCAACGCGAGCGAGGTTATTCCAACCTCTATCTGGGCAGCCAGACGCCCGCACACTTGACCCAGCTCAACGCGCTGACCCAGGAAGCCAAGGCTGTCGAACAGCGGGTGGTGGTGTCTTTCGAGGGCATTGATTTATACGCAGCGAGTGCTTCGGATCGGGCGCGCTTGTTCAATCGGCTGGCGTACGTCATGCACGCGCTGGACGAGTTGCCGGGGCTGCGTCGGCGTATCCGTGACCGACTGCTCAGCCCACTGGAGGCGACGACGGCCTTGACTCGCTTGATCGGGGGGCTGTTGGCGGTGGTTTTCGAGGCTGCCGACACCGCAATCGATCCGGTGATCACTCGCGTGCTCGTGGCGATGTTCAACTTCATGCAGGGCAAGGAGTTGGCCGGACAGGAGCGGGCCAGCGGTGTGGCCGGGTTTTCCGCAGGTTACTTCGACAAGGCGTTGCGTGATCGCATCGAGCATCTGGCGCACAGTCAGGAGCGTTGTTTCCAGATATTTTCTGACTTCGCCGACGACCAGTCGCGCAGCCTCTGGCGCGATCAGCAGGGCAGTGCCACGGTGGTGCAGATCGTTCGTTTGCGCGGCGTGGCACTGAAAACATCGGAAACCGAAAGGGTCGATCCAACGCTGTCGGAGCTCTGGTTCGAGCTCAACACGCTGCGTATTGACGCGATGCGGGCCGTGGAGATTCATCTCGCCAACGTCCTATTGAACAACTGCCATACCAGTATCAAACAGGCCCGCGCCGATCTCGAAAACCACCGCATGCTGCTCAACCGTCTGGTGGGGCTGCAATCGGCAGGCGCGGTCGATCAGACCGTGCTGTTTAATGTTCAGGCGCTGGATCTGGACAGCGTGCCGCAGGACGGCCTCGGGCATCACTTGGGCCGCTCGGTACTGGACCTGCTGCAAGCCCAATCTCAGCGGCTGCTCAGTGCCAACGATGAGCGCGACGAAGCGCGTGAAGCCTTGAACGAGCGCAAGCTGGTGGAGCGGGCCAAGCGTCTGCTGATGGACGAGCATCAATTGAGTGAAAGCGATGCCTACGAGCGCATGCGGGTAGCGGCCATGGAGCGTGGGCAACGCATGGTCGATGTCGCGCAAACGCTATTGGCATTCGCCGCGGGGCGCCCGGCATCGCGCAAGCGCCCGTAGCGGTACTCTGCACTGGCGGCGCGCAGCGGCTGGATTGCTCGCCCCATATCTGTGCGCGGCCACTGATAAGTCGCCTCTGAAACAGCCCGGACCTGACGCGCATATCAGGCTAAACCGTGTCTTACGAGCGTTTGTTGGCGATCTGGCATGCAATCTGCTTTGAGCTGATTGCAGGCCGACCATCACGCGATGGACACATCGGCCGTTCAGCGAATTCCGGACAACGGCGTCCACTCTTTCATCGGCCCTGGCCTTGAGAGCGTGTACGCCGTTTTTTTATGCGCGTTTTTCAGGGGATCTAAGATGGACGAACAGCCAGCAATCGCAGGGCAGGATAATGCGCATGACGCGCCGCGCCGCACGTTCCTCAAGCATTCTCTGAGTGTATTGGGTGCAGGCGCAGCGATGAGCATATTGCCGCCAGGGCTGCAGTCGGCAGTGTGGGCTGCAGGCACCGATGGCGTGGAAACCACCACCGCCAAGTTGGGTTTCATTGCGCTGACTGACGCTGCGCCTTTGTTCGTTGCCGACGAAAAGGGCTTGTTCGCCAAATACGGCATGACAGGCGTCGAGGTGCTCAAGCAATCGTCCTGGGGCACCACCCGCGACAACCTGGTATTGGGTGCTGCGCACAACGGTATCGACGGCGCGCACATCCTGACGCCGATGCCCTACCTGATTTCGGCGGGCAAAATTACGCCGAACAACCAGCCGGTGCCGATGTACATCCTTGCCCGGCTGAACCTGGCCGGGCAGTGTATTTCGGTAAGCAACGAGTACGCCGACCTGAAAATCGGCACAGATGCAGCGCCTTTCAAGACCGCCCTCGCGGCGCGCAAGGCAGCAGGCAAGTCGGTCAGCGCGGCAATGACCTTCCCCGGCGGCACACATGACTTGTGGTTGCGTTACTGGCTGGCTGCCGGTGGCATTGATCCAAATAAGGAATTGTCGACCATTGTCGTGCCGCCACCACAAATGGTGGCGAACATGAAAGTCGGCAGCATGGACAGCTTCTGCGTGGGTGAGCCCTGGAACGCGCAACTGATCAGCCAGAAGGTCGGCTACACCGCCAACACCACTGGCGAGCTATGGAACAACCACCCAGAGAAGGCCCTGGCGCTGCGCGCCGATTATGTCGATGCCAATCCCAACGCAGCCAAGGCGCTGCTCAAGGCGGTGATGGAGGCGCAGATGTTTTGCGACAAGCCGGAGAACCGTGACGAAGTCGCGCAGATCTGCGCCAAGCGTCGCTGGGTCAACGCGCCGTATGAAGACATCGTCGACCGCATGAAGGGCACGTTCGACTACGGCACCGGCAAGGTGGCTCAGAACAGCCCATTCATCATGCGCTACTGGAGCGAGTTCGCCTCCTACCCGTTCAAGAGTCATGATCTGTGGTTCCTCACCGAGAACAAGCGTTGGGGCTATTTGCCGCAGGATTTCGACAGCCAGGCGCTGATCGCCAAGGTCAATCGCGAAGACATCTGGCGTACCGCCGCAGCAGAGTTGAACGTCCCTGCGGCGCAGATTCCGACCTCCACCTCGCGTGGCGTCGAAACCTTCTTCGACGGCAAAACCTTCGACCCACAAAACCCGCAAGCCTACCTCGACAGCCAGACCATCAAGGCACTGGCTTGATGCCTGCCATCCGTTCGGGAGAACACCATGAACGCAGACGTTAAACCCCTGGAAGCCGCCGAGCGGGTGAACCTGTCAAAGGCTGTCAGCCCATGGCCGGCGCGCAACAAGCGCGTGCGCCAGTTCATCGTGCAGAGTCTGGTGCCGCCACTGGTGGTGGCGGCGCTGTTGCTGCTGTTCTGGCAACTGCTGTGTAGCGGGCCGGGTTCGGCATTGCCGCCACCGACACAGGTAATCAAGGACACCTGGGAATTGATCATCCATCCGTTCTACGACAACGGCGGCAACGACAAGGGCATGGCCTGGCAACTGATCGCCAGCTTGCAACGGGTGGCCTACGGTTATCTGCTGGCGGTGATCGCAGGCATAAGCCTTGGCGTGCTGGTGGGGCAATCGGCGTGGGCGATGCGGGCGCTGGACCCGCTGTTTCAGATCCTGCGCACCGTACCGCCACTGGCCTGGCTGCCGTTGTCTTTGGCGGGTTTCAAGGACAGCCATCCTTCGGCGATTTTTGTGATTTTTATCACGGCGATCTGGCCGATCATCATCAACACCTCCGTGGGCGTGCGCAATATCCCGGAGGACTATCGCAACGTCGCCAAAGTGCTGCGCCTGAATGGCGTCGAATACTTCTGCAAGATCATGTTGCCCGCCGCCGCGCCTTATATTTTTTCCGGTTTGCGGATCGGCGTCGGGTTGTCGTGGCTGGCAATTATTGCGGCCGAGATGCTGATCGGTGGCGTGGGTATCGGCTTCTTCATTTGGGACGCCTGGAACGCTTCGCGTATCAGCGACATCATCCTCGCGCTGGTCTACGTCGGTGTCGTCGGCTTCCTGCTCGACCGGCTGGTGGCGTTCATCGGGCACTTGGTCACTCGCGGCACATCGTCCAGTTAAGGAGCACTGACATGACATCCCATAACGCCTCAAGCCAATACCTGAGCATCGAGAAAGTCGACAAGCGCTTCGAGCGCGACGGCGTGTCCAGCCAGGTATTGTGCGACATCAACCTGGACGTGCAGCGCGGCGAATACATTTCCATCATCGGCCACTCGGGCTGCGGCAAATCCACGGTGCTGAACATCGTCGCCGGGCTGATCGAGTCCAGCAGCGGCGCAGTGATCCTCGACGGCAAAGAGGTTCGGGCACCGGGCCCGGATCGCAGCCTGGTGTTTCAAAACCACTCGCTGTTGCCGTGGCTGACGGTCTACGAGAACGTCGCGCTGGCGGTGAACAAGGTGTTCAAACACAGTAAATCCAAGGCCGAGCGGCATGAATGGGTGCTGCGCAACCTAGAGCTGGTGAGCATGAGCCATGCGCTGCACAAGCGTCCGAGCGAGATTTCCGGCGGGATGAAGCAGCGCGTGGGGATCGCCCGTGCTCTGGCCATGCAGCCCAAAGTGTTGTTGCTCGACGAGCCGTTTGGCGCACTGGATGCGCTGACCCGCGCGCACCTGCAAGACGAGGTGATGCGCATCCAGGTTGAGCTGAAGAACACGGTAATGATGATCACCCACGATGTGGACGAAGCGGTGTTGCTTTCGGATCGGATTGTGATGATGACCAACGGCCCGTCAGCAACGATTGGTGAAATCCTCAAGGTCGACCTGCCACGCCCGCGTAACCGCATCGCCCTGGCCGATGACCCGCTGTACAACCAATACCGGCATGCAGTGCTGAGTTTCTTGTATGAGAAGCATCGCAAGGTGGAAATCGCGGTCTGAACCTCCTGACCGTATCAAATGCTTCACCACTGCGGATGGCGGATGTTGATCCCCAGTAGGAGCGCGGCTTGCCCCGCGACCTGGCGCGCAGCGGCAGTAAACCCGGTGTGTGCGGTTTGCCTGTCACGCCGTGTGCGCAGGTTTACGACGGGTTCCCCGCCGGTCGCGGGACAAGCCCGGCTCCTACGAGCTGAAGTGCGCCCCAAAAGTTGGATGGCTGTTGGTTAGGCTATCGTGGACTGGGCCCGGTACGCTACAGGACTCAGTCCACCTCAGCCGCCGGTCATGTTCATGAAGCGCACCACCTGCACGTCATCGTTGATTTCGAAGTTATGCCGATAAGGCTTTAACTTCATGGCGTCGATGATGGCTTTCTCAAGCTTTTCCGGCTGCCCCGGATTGGCTCGCAGCACGGCTTTGAGGTCCATGGAGTGTTCGTTGCCCAGGCACAGCAGCAGGCGACCTTCGACCGTGACGCGCACGCGGTTGCAAGTGGCGCAGAAGTTATGGCTGTGAGGGGAGATGAAGCCGATGCGGATGTCTGGCGCTTGGGCTATGCGCCAGTAGCGTGATGGGCCTTGGGTTGATTCAGTGGAGTTGATCAGGGTGTAGCGTTCGGCGATCCGCTCGCGCACTTGATCACTGGAGAAATACGATTCGGCACGGCTGTGCTCGCTGATGATGCCCAGCGGCATCTCTTCAATAAAGCTGATATCCAGCTTGCGCTCGATGGCGAAGGCCACCAGGTCGTTGATCTCGTGATCATTGCGACCTTGCATCACCACGCAATTGAGTTTGGTGTGGACAAAGCCTGCCGCGTTGGCGGCGTCGATCCCTGCAATGACCTTGGCCAGATCGCCAGTGCGGGTCAGTTCCTTGAAGCGCACAGGGTCCAGGCTGTCCAGACTGATATTCAGCCGGGTGAGGCCCGCGTCGAACAGGGGCTGGGCGAGTTTGTCCAGCTGTGATCCGTTGGTGGTCATGCACAATTCGCGCAGGCCGGGCAGGGCGGCGATGCGCTTGCACAGGCCGACGATGCCAGCCCGCACCAGCGGCTCACCCCCGGTGAGGCGGATTTTCTTGGTGCCAAGCGCCACAAAGCGCTCAGCCACCTGCTCGATTTCTTCCAGGGAAAGAATTTGCTGGCGCGGCAGGAACGTCATGTCTTCAGCCATGCAATAAACGCAACGGAAATCACAGCGATCAGTGACGGAAATCCGCACGTAATCAACTTTGCGTGAGAACCCGTCTATCAACACTCGTTCTGGCATTTAAAGGTCTCAGTGGCGCTTTGGTAGCCAGGCTGTGTGGTTACACAGCGCTGGCCGCAAGGGTCACATTTTTTGAGTTTCGCTGGACAAAGTCACTGTCTCGTTTTTGTTGGAAGCGGCTGACTGCAAGACATTCGAATAGGACACGTAATACGCCAACCCGACAAAAATTGCACCGCCCACCGCATTGCCCAGGAACACCGCGATGAAGTTTTCGACGAATTGGGTCCAGCTCAGGGCATCGGCAAAGATCGCCGCCGGGATGATAAACATATTGGCGACGACGTGCTGAAAGCCAATTGCAACAAAGGCCATGACCGGGAACCACATCCCCAGGATTTTCCCGGCAACGTCCTTGCTCGCGAAAGACAGCCAGACCGCCAGGCACACCAACCAGTTACAGCCAATCCCTGAAATGAACGCCTGGCTGAAATCCGCATTGACCTTGGCCGTGGCGATGGCCAGCGTCTTGCTTAGGTACGCGCCTTCAGTCAAACCCAGGATGTGGCCGAAGAAATAAGCGATGAACAGCGCCCCCAGCAGGTTGGCGATGCTCACCAACAGCCAGTTGTGTGCCACGGCGCCGAGGCTGATACGACCGGCAAACATCGCTGTTGGCAGGCTCATCATGTTGCCGGTGAGCAATTCTCCACCCGCCAGAACCACCAGGATCAGCCCGATTGGGAACACCGCTGCGCCCAGCAGGTTGCCCAGCGATGCCCACGGAGCGGGGATCATGGTGCTGACATGAATGTCGAGCAAGAAGCCCAGCGCAATGAAGGCCCCTGCGAGAAAGCCCAGAACCATCACCGACAAGGTGGGTAAGTGGGACTTCTTCACACCGGCCTCAATCGTTATATCAGCAATCTGTTGCGGGGTATTAATGGACATGATTCTGAACTCGCACGCAAAGGCAGACGTCACGACACAGCATCGAGCGTCTCGCAAATTAGTTTTTTTTCAAGAGTCCGGTCTCGGTGCGCACTCTTGTGGGTACACAAGAGTGGCATGTCCCTGTGAGGTTGTTGTGTTGCGCAGATGACGCAATGCCAGAGCAGCACAGCTGGGCGTGACAAAACGGGATCAGTTGGTAAGCAAGCTACCGATCCCGTCGTAGAGCGTCCAATCGCTTGTTCTGATGAAGTGATCGATAGGCTCTATGAGGGGGTGCAATGTGACGCATACGCGATTGACGGTTGACCGCTTTCAATCGTCCGTATTGTTCACACGGCTGCGTTCGTAACGCTCCAGCAACGGCTGAATACTGACCCCGTGGAGCAAAATACTCAGCGCCACCACTGACAGCGTCAGGCCGATAGTGGTCTGCACACCGTTTTGCGGCAGCCCATGGGCCAGCGCGTAGCACAGGTAATACAGGGTGCCGATCCCGCGAATGCCAAACCAGCTCACCAAGGCTTTTTGGGGCACGTTGAGCAGGCTACGGCTGACCAGCAGCCAGACGCTCACGGGACGAATCACACAGAACAACGCCAATCCCAAGCCAATCGCGCGCCAGTCCCAGTACACAGAAATGGCGGCGCCAAGCAGGGTAATCAGCAGCACCTCCATCGACCGCTCGACCAGACTGCCGAAGGCCAGTATGTCGCCCATCATCACGCCAGCGGCCAACTGGGTGTCGCTGAGATCTTCGCTGGGGGCGCCCGTGGCTTTTTCGGGCGCGCTGTTCATGTGACCCAGCATTGGCTTGGCCACGTGCTCGGCGGGAACCTCAGACTGAGTGGTTTGCGCCTCGGCCTGGCGCAAACCCAGGCCGGCGGCGAATACCGAGAGAAACCCAAACGCCCCCAGTCCTTGGGCGACCACATACGCCACAGCGATCAATGCCAGCGCCAAAAAGTCGTTGGGTGAAGAGGTGCTGTCGGCATTTTTGATGCGCAGGTAAATCATCAAATGCCCGACGCCACGGCCCAATCCATAACCGAGCAACAGCCCGACCGGAACGCCCCAGACGATGTTCTTCAAAAACCAGCCTTGCACCCAGTCGAAATTGCCATCGTGCGTGCCCAAAAATGCCAAGGCGAAGATCACGAACGGGAAGGCAGTGCCGTCGTTCATGCCCGCTTCGCCCGACAGGCCAAACCTGACCCGGTCCAAATCCTGGGCGTTATTGACCTGCACCAGCCCCGCCAATACCGGGTCGGTGGGCGACAGCATCGCCCCCAGCAACAGCGAGATACCCCAGGAGATGCCGAGCAAGTAATGCGCGGCCAGGCAGGTGCCGAGGATGGTCAAGAGCATCACTGGGCCGGCCAGCAGATAGGCGGCACGCCAGGCTTTGCCATTGAATGGCAAGCGCAGTTTGATCCCGGTATTGAACAGCGAAAACAGCACCGCGACTTCGGTCAGGCGCTCCAGCCATTCATAAGCGCTGCCGATGTCCAGCTTCATCAGCCCCAGCCCCAAAGGGCCAATGGCGATGCCGAATGCCAGGCACACTGCCGAGGTGGTCACCGGCAACCAGCGCAGGTAAGAGGACGTCAGCGCCAGCAACATCAACAAGACGCCGAGCACGGTCATGCAAAGAATAAAGCTCATCGGGCCTCGCTATGCGTGGGGAGCGTCGTTCTTCGTGTGACTGTTCGGTGAGCGGATAGTTGAAACAATCTGTTGCGTAAGAGAGGGCAATGCTGCGACGGCAGGTGGTTGTCCCTCGGCGAAGTATCTCGCTGCCTGGGTGATTACAAGGTTGAAGGGGCCTGAGACGGCGCGTGAGATGCTTAACTATTTCGCGCCGGGGGTGAGAGGGACGAGTACGTGGAGCTGGGCATGTCGCATATCAGGGGCCAAGCGAAGGCTTACCCCGGATAAGCGACCATCTGCCTTACAAGAGAGGAATGCTATAGCTCACTATCAGGCGGTTTTCGTCCTTGTCAGCGACATCGTTACCGCGTGCCACCGCGCTTCGCCAGGTGAGTCCGACACCTTTGAACGTACCTTGCGGAATGACATAGTCGATACGTAGATCGTGTTCCCACTCGCTATTGTCTTGCTTGGCGGTCTGTATGTGTTGGCCGTTCATATAGGTGAAACTCGACTTGAGCCCTTGAACCCCCACTGCAGCGAAATCGTAGGCGTAAGTGGCCACGGCGGTGTCTTCCCCAGCGTTCACGAAACGCAGATATTGCCCATTGGTGAGCAGATAGGGCGAACGTCCCTGACCTTCGTTAATGTGCGGAAAGTCGCTGTCGCCCGAGCTCTTCTGATAACCAATACTTAGCGAGTGGCCGCTGATGCTATAGGTCAACATCGAGCTCCAGAGACGATTGTCTACTTCGCCCTTCGAGATGCCTTGACCGTAATAGCCAGCACTCACGTATCCATCACCGCGACCGTCGGCGCTGGAGTTTTTTCCGTCAGAGGTGCTGTAGAAGTAGCGCAGGTCCGTTTTTAACTGGCCTTGTGGCAACTGCCACACATGGGTCAGACCCAGGAAGTGCTGTTGGTAAAAGTTCTCAAGACTGCCGTAGTAGTACTGCAGTTGCAGCTGTTTAGTGGCTTGATAGTCGACGCCACCGTAATAGAACTGATTACTGAATTTCCCTTTGACAGGATCATTCGCGCCAGCGATTGACATCCCTTGCATGTCTGAGGAGTTTCGATCGCTGACCTGAGTCAGTCGTCCGCCTACAAAGTTAAATTTGTCCAGTTCTTTGGAGTCTACCTGCCAGCCCTGGAAGGTTTGCGGCAACAGCCGGCCGTCGTTATAGGTCACCACCGGCAGTTTGGGCATCAGGTTACCCACCTTGAGCTGCGTCTTGGAAAACCGGAACTTGGCAGTCGCTCCCAACTTTGCATAGTCGTCCACGGCTTCACCATTGCTGGAAACCGGGAACACACTGCCAGGGGTACGATCTTCACCCGCTTTGCCAACGCGCCCGGAAGCATCCAGACGTACACCGTAGAGCCCCAACAAGTCCAAACCCACACCTATCGGGCCTTGGGTAAACCCAGACTGATAGTTAAGGATAAAGCCCTGACCCCACTCACGATCAGAGGCCGCTTCTTCATTTCGGGTGTCCTGATTGAAATAGAAGTTGCGCATGTCAAGATTTGCCTTGCTGTCTTCCAGAAATCCCGCCGCATTGGCTTGATGTGCCACCCCCATGGCGATTGCAATCTTCAGGCAAAACCTCTTGTTCACGGTACGACTCCAGTTAGTGCGTTCTTATAGGCCAGTTCAAAAGGCCGGTCTCAGGTGGCGGCAATCTATTGAGTTTTAATGGTTTTCCTAAATATTTATTTATCTATTGCATATCTCGTTTTGGAATATTGAATCAACAATACTGTAAAAATGAGCGAATTTTATTCGAGTCCCTACAGGGTTTGGCGGGCTACTTGCCGATCCGGAAGAACCTTGTAGGCGGTGTCTCCACGGGGGCGTAACTTATCATAAGTCATTGATTTAACTGATAACAATATAATTTATTGCCTGTGGGTTTTCGCGATTTCTGACTTTGCCTTGAGTGTGGCTATTGGAGTTCTAGCGATTTTTCAAGGCAGGAAAGGAACGAATGAAGTCTTTTTGCCTTGATGTGGCGTGATGGGGAAAATGTCAATCCTACCAAAGTGAGTAACTTGGTAGTGCGTACTGTTGCGGTTAGGGTAATGGTGTATATCAAAATAAGGGGTGGCGCTTTTAATACTGTTCTGATTGTTGCTTGATTCAGCTAAGTGCGCACCGTTTAGTTCATTAGTGCAATAAGCGCAGGGCCGTTCAGGGGCGTAGTTGTTTTGCAGGGCGGCGTGTCTGACACACCGCGTCTTGCCTTTCGCCTCTACGTTTGTGCCTACAGACTGTTTTTAAACACCAATGCCTTCAACCCACCCTCTGGTTCTGCGTCGGCAAACTCCGGCGGGTTCTCCAAGCGCAGCACAAACCGCAGGCTCGGTGCTTCCCGGGGGACGCCTTCTATAAGGAAGTCCGCGCCCATCGCCGGGTCGTTCATGCATGCCAGAACGGTGCCGTTGTCTGTCAGCAATTCCGGCAATTTGCGCAACACGCGTTGGTAGTCCTTGGTCAGCAAAAAGCTACCTTTCTGGAACGACGGCGGGTCTATGATCACCAGATCATAGGGCCCTGTGCTTTTCACCTTGCCCCAGGATTTGAACAGCTCATGGCCCAGGAAACTCACTTTGCGCAGGTCATGCCCATTGAGTCGATGGTTGTCACGGCCCCGACTCAAGGCTGCCCGAGACATGTCCAGATTGACCACTGATTCAGCGCCGCCTTCGATGGCCGCCACTGAGAAACCGCAGGTATAAGCGAACAGATTCAATACCCGTTTGCCCTGCGCGTTCTCCCGTACCCAGTCGCGCCCGTAGCGCATGTCGAGAAACAGCCCGCTGTTCTGCTTTTTGCCGAAGTCCACGAGGTAACGCAGGCCACCTTCGGTGAGCGTCCATTCATCAATGTGTTCACCCACCAACCACTCGGTGGTGCTGTCTGGCAGGTAGCGGTGTTGCAGTAGCAATGTATGCGCGCCCGATGCGTGCCAGGTCCGGGATTCAATAACCGCCATCAACAGTGCCTTCAGCGCTTGCAGCTCATCATTGGCTGGCGCCTTGAACAGCGACACCAGCACTACGCCCTGCATCCAGTCGACTGTCAGTTGTTCCAGCCCTGGCCAACGACGGCCACGACCGTGGAACAGACGACGGGTTTCTTGCGGTGGGTTTTCCAGTGAGTTCAACAGATGGTGGTGCAGGGTCGCGAGAGCGTCAGGGTTCATTCGGCAGGTTCGGCAAGGAGAATGGACGCCATTTTAAACGTATTTAGCGACCTCGCGTGGGCGCGTTCGAAGCGGTGGGTTTCAAGCACGGTCGCGGGGTGGACACCCTATTGATGCAGCGCGAACTGGGCGAGGGTCTGGCCCGCGTGCCAGGTGAATGACGCGCGCCAGGCCTTGACTATTGCTGCCTCGACAATAATTTTTATTGCATCGATATTTGAATCGAACTCTCGGTGGGCATAAGCTTCGCGCCACCTGTATGTGCCTGACGTCTTGCCGTCCGACATTTTTCCGGAATCTTTTTTCAGGAACTGCCATGTCCAGCCTGTTTCCCGCTTCTCGTCCACGTCGCCTGCGCAGCAACGAAAATTTCCGCGCGTTGTTCCAGGAAACCGAGTTCACCCTGAACGATCTGGTATTGCCCATCTTCGTCGAGGAAGAAGTCGACGATTTCGTACCGATCAAAAGCATGCCTGGCGTGCATCGGATTCCTGAGTCGAAACTGGCTCAGGAAATCGAGCGTTATGCCAAAGCCGGGATCAAGTCGGTGATGACGTTTGGCGTGTCGCATCATCTGGATGCTACCGGCAGCGACACCTGGAACGAGAACGGTCTGGTGTCGCGTATTTCGCGGACCATCAAGGCTGCGGTGCCAGAGATGATCGTGATGTCCGACACGTGCTTTTGCGAGTACACCGATCACGGCCACTGCGGTGTGATGCATGGCGATCATGTGGACAACGACGCGACGATCAAAAACCTTGGCAGACAGGCGGTGATGGCCGCACGTGCCGGTGCCGATGTGATTGCGCCCTCTGCTGCAATGGATGGACAAGTCGCAGCGATTCGCAGTGCGTTGGACGCTGCGGGCTTTACCCAGACGCCGATCATGGCCTATTCGACCAAGTTCGCTTCGGCGCTTTATGGTCCGTTCCGTGAAGCGGGCGGCAGTGCGTTGAAAGGCGACCGTAAAACCTACCAGATGAACCCGATGAACCGTCGCGAGGCGATTCGTGAATCATTGATGGACGAAGCCGAAGGCGCCGACGCATTGATGGTCAAGCCTGCCGGGGCGTATCTGGACATTATTCGTGACATCCGTGAAGCGTCGAAACTGCCCTTGACGGCGTATCAGGTCAGCGGCGAATACGCGATGATCAAATTCGCGGCCCAGGCCGGGGCAATCGACGAACAACGTGTGGTGCGTGAGAGCCTGGGGGCGATCAAGCGCGCGGGTGCGGATTTGATCTTCACCTACTTTGCGATGGACCTGGCCCTTGATGGGATTTGATGGGTAAGTTCGCTGACTGTTGACTCTGGCCTGACTCCCACGCCTGCGGCAGAAGCAGGTGAGAGGGGACGGTGAGAGGGGACAGATTGATTTTTCCAAAAAGCGCGAAAAAATAAATCAGTCCTCTCTCAGGCATGCCCCAGCACCTCGCGGTAATAGGCTTTCAACGTCTCCACAAACTCTTCGGCCAGTCGCGTGCGTGCTTGTGCCGTCGGCCAAATGACATAGGTCGGAAACAGGATGTCCGGCCTGAACGGTCGGACGACCACATCCAAATGCAGGTAATCCCGAGCCACCAAGGGGTGGGCGAGGGTAACGCCCATGCCCAGCGCAACCATCTCGCAGTTGATCGCGCTGTATTGCGCTTCCACGGCCATGACCCGCTCGACCCCCGCCTGTTCGAACAAGCCATCCACCAGCGACCGCGTGCCGTCGCCATGGCACAGCGAGACGAACGCTTGGCCCTCAAGATCGCTAAAGGTGATCTCGGCACGCTCAGCCAAAGGGTGCGATCCAGGTAATACGCAAACTGCTGGCACGAGCGCCAGCAACTCGCTCTGCTGGCTGCTCACATCGCCCGGATGCACAACGATGCCAATGTCGCAGAACTGCGATTTGACCCATTGCTCCACCGTCGGCGATGAGTTCACGTGCAGCGAAACAGTCAGTTCCGGGCGTGAGTCGGTGAAGGTTTTGAGCACTCGGGGAATCACGCTCATGCCGGTCGAAGGTACAGCTGCAACGCGCAATCGACCGGTGCCCAGGTTGCGAATGTTCTTCGCCGAATGCTTAAGGCTGTCGAGCCCGACAAAAGCGCGCTCCACTTCCTGAAAGAACGCCTGGCCTTCTTGCGTCGGAATCAGCCGTACGCCAGCGCGTTTGAACAAGGTCAAGCCGCTACTGAGTTCCAACTGCGCAATCAGCCGGCTGACGTTGGGCTGCGAGGTATACAACACTTCTGCCGCAGCGGTCATGGAACCCATACGCATCACGCTGCGAAATGCTTCTATCTGCCTGAGGTTCATGGCGACCTTCCATATCAAATATGAATAACTAACCCGGATATCCGTATTTGACCATATGGATGGGCTGTCGCAATACTCCAGACCAGCAACTCAACTGAGCCCATAGCGCACATCAAGATGCGCCGCCCGGGATGGACCTCCGGGAGCATGCACCGTGCATGCATGACTTCGGTGTATGCCCAAGCTGCTGACGCATTGTTCGATCTGCCCCCATGCACTTCGGAGATAGTCTGTGAATAGCCTTAACTCGTCTTTAGTCGCACAGCCGTTTCGTCCTATGACCCGTATCGCCACCGCCGTCGCTGTGACCTTGGTCGGGTTGAGCAGTAGCGCGGCGTACGCTGACACCACGTTGTATGTCGCAGGCGTCGGAGGCTCGACGGAGCAGATGTACAAAACCAAAGTCATTCCCGCCTTTGAAAAGCAGCACAACGTCAAAGTCGTCTACGTTGCCGGCAACTCCACGGAAACCCTGGCCAAGCTGCAAGCGCAGAAAGGCCGGCAGCAGATCAATGTGGCGATGATGGACGACGGCCCGATGTACCAGGCGTTGCAGATGGGGCTGTGCGAAAACCTCAGTGACGCGCCGGTCTACAAAGACCTGTATCCATTGGCTCGGCTCAGTCCGCAAGCCACCGGTATTGGTGTCGTGG
This sequence comes from Pseudomonas sp., assembly GCF_036404235.1. GTDB lineage: Bacteria > Pseudomonadota > Gammaproteobacteria > Pseudomonadales > Pseudomonadaceae > Aquipseudomonas. The sequence goes on along the minus strand of NZ_DASWOT010000025.1, from coordinate 13,617 downwards.
CGACAGGCATTGGCTACAACGAAGATGCCTTCAAGAAGCGCGGTTGGGCGCCCCCCGATTCCTGGGAAAACCTCACCGATCCACGCTACAAGCAACTGTTGGGCATGCCGCCGGTGACTAACACCTACGGCTTGCACACCCTGGTGGAGATGGCCCGGTTGCGCGGCGGCGGCGAGAAAAACATCGACCCTGGTTTCAAGGCGCTGAAGGACGAAATTGGCCCCAACGTGTTGGCCTGGGTATCGGCGCCGGGTGAGATGGACGGCATGATGCAAAACGGCGACGTGGTCATGGCAGTGTATGGCAGCGGACGTGCGGTGGCGTTGCAGAGCACCGGTTTCCCGCTGAAGTTCATTTACCCGAAAGAAGGCGGCATTGCCTTGCAGATCGCCGTGTGCGGGGTAACGCCCAATACGCAGTCAGAGCTGTCTCAGGCGTTCATCCAGTACGTGTTGTCACCTGAAGTCCAGACTATTCAAGCCAAGGAAAACGGCTTCGCGCCGGTCAACCAGACCGTTGCCCTTGCGCCTGAGATTGCCGCCCGGATGCCGTATGGGCCGGAGAAGGTCAACGCGTTGATCAAAGTCGATTGGGACACGATCAATCAGCAACGCAGTGAGTGGACGACGCGCTGGAACCGCACGGTCGAGCGCTAACGCCAAGGTTGATGTTCGACGCTTCCTGAAACCCTTCTGGAGACGCAGGCTCACGCCTGCGTGGCAAGCCCATGGCATTTCTCACACTCGAAGGCCTCGTCAAGACCTACGGCAGTTTCAGGGCCATTGACGGTTTGAACCTGGAAGTCCAGCACGGCGAATTCATCGCCTTGCTCGGCCCGTCCGGCTGTGGCAAGACCACCACCCTGCAATCGATTGCAGGCTTTGTGCAGCCCACCGAAGGACGCATTGTCCTTGATGGACGGGACATCACCCATGTGCGCCCGGAGCAGCGTGGGCTGGGCATCGTCTTTCAAAGCTACGCGCTGTTCCCGCACATGACCGTGGCACAAAACATCAGCTTCGGGCTGGAGATGCGCGACGTGCCCAAGGGCGAGCGCAGCAAGCGTGTCAACCAAGCGCTGGATTTGGTGCGCCTGGGCGGTCTCGGTGAACGCTACCCAAAAGCGTTGTCCGGTGGGCAGCGTCAACGCGTCGCCATTGCCCGCGCCCTGGCCATCCGCCCCAATCTGTTGCTGCTTGACGAGCCGATGTCCAACCTCGACGCCAAGCTGCGCGAAGAGATGCACATTGAACTGCGAGCGATCCAGCGTGATCTGGGGATCACCACGATTCTGGTGACCCACGATCAGGTCGAAGCCATGACCATGAGCGACCGCATCGCGGTGATGCACAAGGGTCGTATCGTGCAGATCGACACGCCGTTCGAAGCCTATGAGCGTCCGCATTCGCCGTTCGCCTCGGCGTTTCTCGGCAAGACCAACGCCTTCGCCGGGGCCGTGCAGTTGCGCAATGCCCGCTGCTGTGAGGTGCAGGTCCGGGACACGCTGCTGCACGTGCCTCATGAAGACCGCTCACTGGGCAACGACGTCAACGTCTACATTCGCCCAGAAAAAATTCGCCTGACCGATCTTGGCAGCGCTCGCATAGTGGGGCGTATCCGCTTGCGAGTGTTCCTCGGCAACCTGTGGCTGATCGCGGTGGACAGCCATCTGGGCCTGGTACACATGACCCAGCCCAACCTGGGCACGCCACCGCCGGATGAGGGCAGTGAGATTGGGCTGGACTGGTCCGATGACGATCTGCGCCTGCTGGATCGGGAGGTCGTCCATGGCCAGGTATGACGCCGAGCACGTCGGCGCCGCGCCGTGGTTACTGAGCGGGCCGGCGCTATTGGTCTTCATCGCGTTGCTGCTGGCGCCCTTGCTGCTGACAGCGGTGTTGTCCCTGAACCTGTTCAGCGACACCGAAGGCGTGATACCGAGCTACAGCTTCGGTAATTACCTTGAGGTGTTCAAGGACGGTTATTTCCACGAGATATTCCTGCGCACCGGCGGCATGGCGCTGGCCGTGACCGTGCTTTGCGTGCTGCTGGGTGTGCCGGAAACCATCATCATCGCGCGCATGGCGCCGCGCTGGCGTTCGTTGTTTCTGCTGGTGGTGCTCGGCCCATTGCTGATTTCGGTGGTGGTGCGCACCTTGGGCTGGGCGATCCTACTGGGCAACAACGGCTTGATCAACGACGCGCTTCAAGCGCTGGGCATTACTGACCAGCCGGTGAAGATGCTGTTTACCCAGGTCGGCGTGATCATTGCCCTGACGCACGTGCTGGTGCCGTTCATGGTGATTGCGGTGTGGGCGACTTTGCAGCGTCTGGACCTGCAAGTGGAGTGGGCCGGGTTGTCGCTGGGCGCCTCACGGTTGACGGTGTTTCGCCGGATCATTCTGCCGCAGATCATGCCGGGCATTCTGTCGGGTTCAATCATTGTCTTCGCCCTTGCGGCCTCAGCTTTTGCCACGCCCGCAATCATCGGCGGCCGTCGCCTGAAAGTGGTGGCAACAGCGGCCTATGACGAATTCCTCGGCACCCTCAATTGGCCTCTCGGCGCCGCCATCGCCATGCTTTTGCTGGTGGCCAATCTGATCATCATCCTGGGTTGCAGCAAGTTGGCCGAGCGCCGCTTCAAGCAAATCTTCGAGTAGGCGGCCATGCACAAGAACGGATTTTTCTCGCAGCTGTATCACGCCTGTTTCGTGGCATTCATCGTCGCGCCGTTGCTGGTGGTGATGGCGATGGCGTTCACCAGCAAGGGCTATTTATCGTTGCCCACCGACGGCCTGTCGCTGCGCTGGTTTCGGGCGTTGCTGGATAACCAGGAAATGCTCGATGCCTTCATGCTGTCGATCAAGCTGGGCCTGGCCTCGGCGACCATCGCCGCCTTGCTGGCGATCCCGGCGGCACTGGCGATCAGTCGCTACGAATTCCCCGGACGCGGCGCATTGACCGGCTTTTTGTTGTCGCCGCTGATGATTCCATCGGTGGTGCTGGGGATCGCGTTTCTGCGTTTCTTCTCGCTGGCGCAGATCGGCGGATCATTTTGGGCGCTGACCCTGACCCACGTGATCGTGGTGCTGCCTTACGCATTACGCCTGACCCTGGCCTCGACCATCGGCCTTGAGCGCGACATTGAGCAGGCGGCCTTGTCGCTGGGCGCCAGCCGCTGGACCGCGTTCTACCGGGTGGTGCTGCCACGTATTCGCACAGGGGTGATCGGCGGCTGGATGCTGGCGTTCATCCAGAGTTTCGACGAGCTGACCATGACGGTATTCGTCGCCACGCCCGGCACCACGACCTTGCCGGTGGCGATGTACAACCAGATTTCCCAGACCATTGATCCGCTGATCACCGCCGTGTCCACGGTGCTGATCGTCGGCACCTTGCTGCTGATGCTGGTGCTTGATCGCATGGTGGGCCTGGATCGGGTATTGATCGGAGAAGGTAAATGAGCCAGGACCTACATAGCGTCACGCAGTCCGACGTGATTGTGATTGGCGGCGGGTTAGTCGGTACGGCGGTGGCTTACGGGCTGGCGCGCAGTGGTGTGGACACCGTCGTGCTCGATCAGGGCGACGATGCGTTTCGGGCCTCGCGCGGCAATTTCGGTCTGGTCTGGGTGCAGGGCAAGGGCCACGACCTGCCGGATTATTCGCGCTGGACCCGCTCGTCGGCGAGCCGCTGGCCAACCCTCGCGCAGGCGCTGCTGGAAGACAGCGGCGTCGATGTGCAACTCAAGCAGCCGGGCGGGTTTCACATGTGCTTCAGCGATGAAGAACTGTTGGAGCGCCAGTCGCGGTTACAGACACTGCAGGATGCATTGGGCGATTACCCGTTCCAGATGCTTGATGCGGCTGATCTGAAAGCACGCTTGCCGCTGATAGGCCCCTCGGTGATGGGCGCCAGTTACACGCCGCAGGATGGCCACGTCAATCCATTGAAACTGCTACGCGCCTTACACACGTCGGCTCAGGCCAAGGGCGCGCAGTTGTTTGGCGGCGTGCAGGTTGACCGTATCGACTGTGGGCCAGGTGAGTTTCGCGTCACGGCGGGGCAACGACGCTTCATTGCGCCACGCATCGTGTTGGCCGCTGGATTGGGCAATCCGGGGTTAGCCAGGCAAGTTGGCCTGCATGCCCCGGTCGCGCCGAATCGCGGTCAGGTGCTGATCAGCGAGCGCGTCCGGCCGTTTCTCCAATACCCGACCATCAATGTGCGACAGACCGACGAAGGCACCGTGCAGTTGGGCGACTCGATGGAGGAGGTGGGTTTCGATGACAGCACCTCCACCCAGGTGCTGGCTGCCATCGCCAGACGCGGTGTCGCGACCTTTCCGCTGTTGAGTGATGTGCGTTTGATTCGAGCCTGGGGGGCGTTGCGGGTGATGAGCCCTGACGGTTTTCCCATCTACCAGCAGTCCGATGCGCATCCCGGCGCGTTTGTGGTCACGTGCCACAGCGGCGTGACCCTCGCCGCCGCCCATGTGCTGCGCATCGCACCGTGGATCATGGGGGGCATACAACCCGATGAACTGGCGGTGTTTACCGGCGAGCGTTTTCTAACTGACAAGGTGTTTTCCCATGCGCACTGATCCGCTGTTTCAACCCGTCATGAGCGAAGTCAGGGCGACGCGCACCGTGAACCTGACCTTCAACGAACGAACCTTGACTGTGCCTGCGGGCATCAGTGTCGCCGCCGCGTTGTTGATGTCCGGGGTCAACCGTTTTCGTGCGACGCCGGTCAGTGAGTCACCACGTGCGCCATATTGCATGATGGGCGTGTGCTTCGAGTGCCTGGTGGACATCGACGGCGTACCCAATCGCCAAAGCTGCCTGATCGAAGTGGCTAACGGCATGCGCATCCATTCTCAGGAAGGTGCCCGGGATTTGATCTTTCAACCGATGAGCGTTCAGCCGGTGGAGGTGCAGTCATGAGCGCGCAAACCGTCGATGTGGTGGTCATTGGTGCTGGCGCAGCAGGCTTGAGCGGGGCAGTTGAGCTGGCACGGTTGGGCTTGCAAGTGGTGTTACTGGACGAGCAGGGCAGTCCGGGTGGGCAGATTTACCGGGGCATCACCCTGGCGCCGTTATCGCGTCGCGACATGCTCGGGCCCGATTATGCCCACGGCAACGAACTGACTCAGGCCTTGGCGTCATCGCCAGTGCGCTACGAGAAGGGCGCCTCGGTGTGGCAGGTCACTCGGGATCACCAGGTCAGCTACCTGCGTGACGGCCGTTTGCACACGCTCAATGCCAAGGCGGTGTTGCTGGCGACAGGCGCCATGGAGCGGCCGTTCCCGATTTCAGGCTGGACCTTGCCCGGCGTCATGAGTGCTGGCGCCGCGCAGATTCTGCTGAAAAGTGCGGGGCTGGCGCCGAGCGAGCCGGTGGTACTGGCGGGCTGCGGCCCGCTGCTGTACCTGCTCGGTTGGCAATATTTGCGTGCAGGCGTGCCGATCAAGGCGTTGGTCGACACCACTCGGCCTGAAGACTATTGGCGGGCGCGTCGTCATCTGTTTGCCGCGCTGCGCGCCTGGCCGTATCTGCGCAAGGGGCTGGAGTTGCTGCGATGCCTGCGCAGTGCAGGCATCGCGCATTACAGCGGCGCTGAGCAGTTGGCGGTTGAGGGCGCAGAGGCCGCGCAGGCGCTGACGTTCACTGTTTCCGGCAAACCCCAGCGCATCGCCACGCGCTGTGTGCTGCTGCATCAGGGCGTGGTGCCGAATATTCAATTCAGCCAGTCGCTGCGCGCACGCCATGAATGGGACGTCGATCAACTGTGCTTCAGCCCGGTGGTCGACCCCTGGGGCGAGCTGGATGTACCGGGTATCTATGTCGCCGGAGACGGCGCCGGGATTGGCGGTGCCCAGGCAGCGGCAGTGCAGGGACAACTGGCGGCGCTGGGCATTGCCGCGCAATTACAAGCGATCAGCGTGGCGCAACGAGATCAACAGGCTGAGCCGCTGCGCGCAAAACTTGAGAGCAACCTGCGAATTCGGCCGTTCCTTGATGTTTTGTATCAGCCCAGAGAAGAAAACCGCATCCCGGCAGATGACGTGATGGTCTGTCGCTGCGAAGAGGTCACGGCAGGTGACTTGCGTCGGTTTGTTGCGCTGGGTTGTTCCGGGCCAAATCAGGCCAAGTCATTCGGGCGCTGCGGCATGGGACCTTGCCAGGGCAGAATGTGCGGGCTGACCGTGACCGAAGTCATCGCCAAGGCGCGCGGGGTTTCGGCATCGCAAGTGGGGTATTACCGGATTCGTCCGCCGATCAAACCGATCACACTGGGAGAGTTGGCCGGTGAGTGAATCGGGGCCATGTCATAAGCCAAGCCAAGGCGACGTGCTGATCATCGGCGCAGGTATTCACGGGCTGAGCACGGCATTTCATCTGGCCCAACGCGGGGTCAAGGTGACAGTGCTGGAGGCTGATTACTGCGGCCGTCATGCCTCCGGGGTCAATGCCGGTGGGGTGCGGACGCTGGGTCGCCATACCCCCGAAATCCCCTTGACGCTGGCGTCTCGCGAACTCTGGCATGAGCTCAAGCATGTGCTGGCTGACGATGGCGGCTTTGTACCCAGCGGCCAATTGAAACTGGCTGAGTCCCAAGCCGAATGGGATGAGTGCAGGCAACGTGTCGCGCAATTGCAGGCGTTGGGTTTCAGCCATGAAGTGCTGGTCGATCAGCAACAGGTTTTCGAGATTATCCCGACCGTAGCCCGGCATGTCGTGGGTGGCATCTGGGTCAAGGACGATGGCTATGCCGTGCCTTACAAAGCCGTTACGGCTTTCCGGCTGGCCGCACAAAGGCTTGGGGTGCAGATTCACGAAAACACGCCAGCGCAACGTATTGAACAGGCCGGCACCCGGTGGAACGTTTCGACACCAAAAGGTACGTTCATTGGAGAACATCTGGTGATCACCGCAGGTGCCTGGGCAGGAGAGCTGGCAGCGCAGATCGGCGAACCGGTGCCCGTACACCCGGAAGGATTGATGCTGATGGTCACCCACCGAGTGGCGCCGTTTTGTGTGCCGGTATTGGGGGCAACGGGGCGGGCATTGTCATTCAAGCAGTTCGAGAACGGCACAGTCGTGATCGGTGGAAAACTGATCGGTTCGCTGGATTTCCCCGCGCGCCACGGCGAAGTAGACATGACCCGCCTTGGCACCAGTGCGCGGACGGTCACTGACCTGTTTCCGCACTTGAAGAACCTCGGCGTCAATCGCGTCTGGGCGGGCGTCGAGGCCTTCACTGCCGACGATCTGCCGGTGATCGGCGCCAGCCGCAAGGCCAGCAGCCTGAGCTATTCGTTCGGCTTTTGTGGCAGCGGCTTCCAGATGGGGCCCGGCACCGGCCGGCGTCTGGCGCAGCAGATTCTCGGCGAACACTCGGACATTTCTCTGGCACCCTTTGCCATCGACCGTTTTGAAAAAGCCACCGTGGCTGCGGCGCTTTCTACCCTTCAACCCGCTTCAACCATCCCGCAACATTGAGGAGTTCACATGCTGGAAATTACACGTATCGAAACCAATCAGCGCATGAGCCGCGTGGCTCAGTGCAACGGTTTCACCTTTCTGGGCGGCCAGACGGCCACCGACCGTAGCCTGGACATCAAGGGCCAGACCGCGCAGGTGCTGGAAAAAATCGACAATTTCCTGGCCCAGGCGGGGCTCGACAAAACCCGCATTCTGACCGCACAAGTGTGGCTGTCGGACATCAACGCCAACTTCGCCGGCATGAACGAGGTTTGGGATGCCTGGGCGCCAGAGGGCCACGCGCCCGCGCGCGCCACGGTCGAATCGCGTCTGGCAGCGCCTGATTTGCTGGTGGAAATCACCGTGGTGGCGGCGGGTTGAGACCTCGCGCCGTTTGATCACGTCGGATCAGAAGGGGACAGATTGATTTTCAGAAGGGGACTGATTTATTTTTCGCGCTTTTTTGAAAAATTAATCTGTCCCCGGTCTGCGGGAAAACGGGACAGATTAATTTACGGTGAAGCGTTGTAAATAAATCAGTCTCTTTTCTGCTACTGCCAATCCTGCGAAGCAGCCGTCAGCATTTCGTGTATCAACTGCCCAAACCGTTGCGAGAGCAGGCTTTGCGGTCGGTCAGCCGGTAGCAGCAGGTAAGTCGAAAAACGTATCTGTGGGCGGAAGGGGCGGGTTTCGATGCCAGTGTGCAGGTATTCCAGCGCCACCATGGGGCTGACGATGCTCACGCCCAAACCCAACCCCACCAACGAGCACACTGTCGCCGCATAGGGGGTTTCCAGGTTCAATTTGCGATGCCCCTTATCGTCGGGGAACACCCGGTCGACGCGGCTGCGCGAGCCGTCACTTTGCGACAACGAAATAAACTCTTCGCCTCGCAAGTCATCTGGGCCCACCGACGTCAACGCGCTCAGCCGGTGCCCCTTGGGAAACACGCACACCCCCGGCACATCGCAGATCACCTGGGTTTTTACCCCCGGCATGCCCTCGCCGATATACGACGCCAACCCCAAGTCGCAAAACTGCGAGGCGGCCCAGTGCGCAACCATCGGCGAGTCACTGGTATGAATCGAGATCGCGACATCGGGGTTTTCCTGGCGAAAGCGCTGGATGACCCGTGGCAATACAGTCAGTGACAAAGACGGGACCGCCGCGATGCGCAAGCGCCCGGTGCCGCCGCGCCGAATGTTCTGCGCCGATTGCTCAAGGCTCTGCAAGCCAATGAATGCAAGCTCGACATCGGTGAACAACGCCGCGCCCTCGTCGGTCGGCAATAACCGTCCACCGACCCGTTCGAACAGCTTGAAACCGCTGTTGCGCTCAAGTTGGGCTATCAACCGGCTGATGTTCGGCTGTGAGGTGTGCAGGGATTCGGCGGCAGCGGTCATCGAGCCGCTCAACATCACGGTCCGGAACGCTTCGACTTGTTTGAAGTTCATGACAGACCATATCAATTTAGTATGGGCGGCTACTGTATTGTCATTTGTTGGCATGGGCCAGAGGCTTTATAACTGTTTGCGAGATCGATGTACCGCGCAGACGGATGCGATCCAAAACGAGCCCCGCCGTCAGCAACAGCGCTGCACGTCTTTTCAGTTCTGCCCTTGAATTCATTGCGTCGTTCTACGCTCAGCGTCGGACGATGCTGGTATGTAACCAGGAGGCATCATGTCGTTTTCTTTCAAAATCCTTGGCAGTGCGTTGGCATTCTCATGCGTGTCGTTGGCGGGGCTGGTGCAGGTTCATGCCGCTGAGCTTCCTGCGGTGCCCGATGAGATCAAACAGGCTGGGCAGTTGCGCGCTGGCGTGCGATGCGATCAACCACCCTATGGTTTCCAGGATGGCAGCGGTGAGTTCGCCGGGGTCGAAGTGGAGATGTCTAAGCAGATCGCGCTGTGGGCACTGGGCTCCAAGGACAAGGTGACGTTCACCTGCGTCACCGCTGAAAACCGCGTGCCGCAGTTGCTTGGACGCAAGGTCGATTTCTTGATTGCCACCCTCGGCGTCACCCCGGAGCGTCAACGCGTAATCGACTTCACCACGCCATACCGTTGGGGCGCCAGCGATGTGGTGGTGAAGAAAGACAGCTCGATCAGAAAGATCACCGACCTCAACGGTAAAACCCTCGCCACCCTTAAGGGTTCAGTGCAGGCCAAGTGGTTCGAGGACCATATGCCTGAGGTCAAGACCTTGCGCATGAACAGCGCCGCCGATGCCTTGCAAACCTTCCGCCAGGGCCGCGCCGACGCATACACCCATGATGCCGCGACACTCGTCGTGGTGGCCGACAACGACAAGGATGCGCGGCTGCTGAACGAGCCGTTCCAGATATCCGATGCTGCCATCGGGGTACGCAAGAATGAGCCTCAATGGCGCGATTATCTGAGCGCTGCCGTGGCGCGCATGCATGAGGAAAAGCTGTTTCGCGTCTGGGTGCAGCAATACGTGCCAGCCAACATCCAGAGCTACTACCTGAGCGTTTTCGAGCAGGCCAAACCTGCTGAAGCGCTCTGACCGGTTGCCGCTGATGGATTTCGATTTCAATTACCTGTTGGCGCAATGGCCTGCGCTGCTGGACGGCATGTTAATGACGCTGCGGGTGTCGCTGCTGGCCATCGGTTTCTCGCTGATGATTGGCGTGCTGGGCGGCGCGGTGCGGGTGATGAAGGTGCCTGTGCTGGCGCAGATCGTGGTGCTGTATGTGGAGTTGATTCGCAACACGCCGATCCTGGTGCAGTTGTTTTTCATCTTCTACGGCTTGCCCGCCATCGGCATGGAGTTGTCGCTGTTCTGGTCCGGCGTGCTGTGCCTGTCGTTGTGGGCCGGGGCTTATCAGGTTGAAAACGTGCGCGGCGGTCTGGCAACCGTTGAGCACGGGATGCGCGAGGCGAGCATGGCCTTGAGCCTGAAGCCCAGCCATTACTTGTGCCTGGTGGCGCTGCCCATTGCCTTTCGCACCAGCTTGCCGGCGATGCTCAATACGGCGATCTCGTTGTTGAAAAACTCTTCCTACCTACAAGCGATCGGTTTGGCAGAGCTGACCTTCGTGGCGGTAGATCGGATTGCCACGGATTTTCGCGCCATCGAGATGTTCAGCGCGATCTGCGTGATGTACCTGGTAATGGTGGCGATTTTGGCGCTGTTGGCCGGACGCCTGTCGGCTCACTTGCAACGACCTTTCCGGCAGTGAGGCCTCAATGAATTTCCTGATCGAAAACTGGGGTTTTGTCTCCAAGGGCTTGTGGATGACCGTGCGCCTGGCGTTGGTGATCCTGCTGTTCACGACGATTATTTCCGCGATATTCGGGGTGCTGGCGACGCTGAAGAACCGTCTGCTGTGGTGGACGATTCATGCCTATGTCGAGTTGTTTCGCTCAATCCCGCTGATCGTCAACGTGTTCTTTATCTTCTTCGGCGCACCGATGTTGGGGCTCGACCTGAGTCCGTTCGCGGCGGTGACCACCGGCCTTACGTTGTGGGGTAGCGCCAACGGCATCGAGATCGTGCGTGGCGGTCTTGAGTCGGTGGCCCGCCATCAATGGAAAAGCGCCTGGGCCTTGGGTTTGCGGCCTTGGCAAATCTACTTGCACGTCATCGCGCCGCAATCGATGCGGGCAATTCTTCCGGCTTACACCGGATTGCTGACCATGCTGGTGCAGGCCACGTCCCTTGGGGCATTGGTCGGTGTCGGCGAGTTTCTCAAGGTTGGCCAGATCATCATCGAGCGCGCCACGGTCATGACCGGCGTCAGCCCGGCCTTCACCGTCTACGGTCTGGTGCTGATGGTGTATTTCGTCATTTGTTCACTGCTGAGCTGGCTCAGCCGTTATCTCGAACGTCGCCTGGGTCGCCCAGTGACGCGCGCCACCATTTAAGGGGTTGAATATGCAAGAGTCCAAAGTCAGTCGACGCCTGAAGGAATCCACCGCCCCCGAGGTCAACGAATACATCTATCGGCCACGTCTGGAAGGGTTCGCAGCAGGCTTCGATAATCTTGGCAACGTCAACAAGGCGCACATAATCATGCTCGCCGAGCAGGGGCTGATTCGCGGCGAGCACGCGGCAATCCTGGCCAAAGGCGTGCTGGACATGGAGGCGGCCGGGCCCGGCGTGGTCACCCTCGACCCCTCCCGTGAAGACGCCTACTTCAACTATGAAGCGCACTTGATCGAGCAGATCGGCACCGATATCGGTGGCCGTTTGCACACCGGCCGTAGCCGTAACGACATCCTCGCGACGCTGGACCGGCTGCGTTGTCGCGAAGTGCTGATGGACTTGATCGACGGCCTGATTCAAGTGCGCCAGACCGCTATCAATAACGCCGAGCGATTCGCCGACGTGGTGATGCCCGGTTACACCCACCTACAGCCTGCGCAACCGATCACTTACGGTTATTACCTGTCGGCGGTGGAGCAAGCGTTGGAGCGTGATTGCAAGCGCCTGACCCAGACGCTTGAGTCGATGAATCAAAGCCCGTTGGGTGCCGCTGCCTTCGCTGGTACGCCGTTTGACATCGACCGCGCACGCACGGCTGAGCTGCTGGGCTTTGACGGCTATCTCGACAATGCGCTGGACGCCGTGGGTTCGCGGGATTTCATTCTCGAAAGCCTGTCGCACCTGAGCTTGCTGGCGGTGTTCTGGAGCCGTGTAGCACAGGACTATTTTGTCTGGAGCACGCACGAGTTCAGCCTGATCGACTTCCCTGACAGCGTCGCGGCGACATCGAGCATCATGCCGCAGAAGAAGAACCCAACCGTGCTGGAATACCTCAAGGGCCGCAGCGGGCACATCGTCGGTTTGCTGATGGGCGCGAGCATCACCATCAAGGGCAGCAATTTCTCCCACACCGGCGACGCCAATCGTGAGGGCACTCGCGGTTTTTGGGAGGCTGCCGAAGAAAGCCTGCGTTGCCTGAAATTGCTGGATCTGGTGCTGCGCACCGCCACCCCGAATGTGGCGCTGGCGGTGAAACGCGCCGGGGAAGATTTCTCGACGGCGACCGGGCTTGCTGATTTGATCGTGCGTGAGGCGGATTTGTCGTTCCGTGAAGCGCATCACGTGGTCGGTGCCGTCGTGCGCATGGCCATGGATGCGGGGCTGTTTGCGCACCAGATCGACACCGACATGGTCGACATCTGCGCGATGGAACAACTGGGCCACGCACTCAATTTGCCAGCGCACAAGGTGCGCGATTGCCTCGACCCGACAGCCAATGTGCAGGCGCGAATCTCCGCAGGTGGCCCGTCGCTGTCGTCGTTGAAACCGAGCCTTTTGCGTGCCAACAACCGAATCGCCACCGAACGTCAGGCCAATCAGGCACGTCGTGATCGGCTGACGGCTGCCCATGAACGGTTGCAGGCGGCAACCCGGGCACAGGCCGGCCTATGAGCACGATGCTGACGGTGCGCGGGCTGCACAAACGTTTCGGCGAGCACGAGGTGGTCAAGGGCGTCGATCTGGACGTCAGCGAGGGCGAGGTGGTGGTGATCATCGGGCCTAGCGGTTCGGGCAAGTCCACCTTCATTCGCTGCCTCAACAGCCTCGAAGAACCGTCCGCGGGCAGTGTGGTGATCGACGGCGGCGAGTCGATCAAGGCCGGGGATCGCAAGGCCCTGGCACGGCTGCGTGAGGAAGTGGGCATGGTGTTTCAGGACTACACCTTGTTCCCGCACATGACGGTGCTGGCGAACATGACCTTGGCGCCGGTCAAACTCAAACGCGCGTCCAGGGCAGATGCCGAGAGCAACGCACTGGCGTTGCTGGATCGGGTGGGGCTGCGGCATAAGGCCCAAGGTTATCCGTCGCAGCTTTCGGGCGGTCAGCAGCAGCGGGTAGCGATTGTCCGCGCGCTGGCAATGAAGCCGCGATTGCTGTTGTTCGATGAACCAACATCCGCACTTGACCCCGAGACCGTCGGCGACGTGCTGAACGTCATGAAGGGGCTGGCGGCCGAGGGTATGACGATGATCGTGGTGACCCATGAAATGGGTTTCGCCCGGGAAGTGGCGGATCGGGTGGTGTTTTTCGATGGCGGGCGGATCGTCGAGATGGGGCCGCCGTCGGACATGTTTTCAGCCCCGAAAGAAGCCCGCACGCGGCAGTTTTTGCAGAGCGT
>NZ_DASWOT010000024.1:0-24440 GCF_036404235.1 Pseudomonas sp. | reverse complement strand
GTAACCGCGCCGATTACGTCAGCCCCTACCAGAACAAAAACCAGAACCGAGGCCGCCGTCCAGGCGCGCCAGCGACTGGCGCAGCTCCAGCACCACGCGGTCCGAGCCAAGGCCGTAGCGGCCCTCGTAGCGGCACGGGCGCAGCATCTGGTACCGCCACCCCAGCAGGTTCAGGCACTCCGGCAGCCAAGCGCAACGGTCCAGCCCGCGAGGGTCAGGTACGTCGTGAAGAGCAGCCGCGCAACCGCCGGCCGGCCCGTGATGAGCAGCCTGCTCGTCAAGAGCCCGCCGTTCGTGGCCCGCGCGATGGTCAGCCGGCACCGAAAATCATGCACAAAGAGTCCAAAGGCGACCGCTTTCCGTCCGCCGAACAACTCGACCAATTACCAAGCCGCCCACGCGGTGAAAAACCAGCCCTGCTGACCCGCAATCGCGAAGGTTAAGCTGCGCTGAACCAAAAACGCCCCGACTGGTTCGGGGCGTTTTTGTATCTGCCGATCATGACGTTCTGGAGCGGGACAGATTCTGTAGGAGCCAACTTGTTGGCGAAGCGATGCGTCGCCTTGAGGACGTTTCGCGAGCAAGTTCGCGCCTAAAAGTCTCGTTATAGCCACACACAAAAACGCCGACCCTGAGGTCGGCGTTTTGGTGCAGCAGCCCGTCTTACTTGGCTTTGACGCCTTCGAACGAGATGATCAGGTCCAGTGTGTCGGACTGTGGACCCAGGTCCATCATCTTGCCGAAATCAGAACGCTTGATCGAGGTAGTGCCCTCGAAGCCAGCGCGGTAGCCGCCCCATGGATCCTTACCTTCGCCCAGGAATGTGGTCTTGACCACAACTGGCTTGGTCACGCCGTGCAGGGTCAGGTCGCCGGTCACGTCAGCAGTAACTTTGCCATCAGCATTTTTGCCGGTGGTTTTAACGCTGGTGGAGACGAACTTGGCGTCCGGGAAGCTGGCAACGTCCAGGAAGTCCTTGCTGCTGATGTGCTTATCGCGTTCAGCGTGGTTGGTGAACACACTGGCGGTCTTCACGTCGATGCTGATTTTGCTGTCTTCAGGCTTGGCGGCATCGAAGCTGAACGTACCGGTCCAGTCTTTGAACGAGCCATAGATGAAGCTGTAGCCCAAGTGGCTGATCTTGAAGTTGATGAAGGCATGCTGGCCTTCTTTGTCGATGGTGTAGTCAGCGGCCATGGCCTGACCAGCCGACAGCAGAGCAGTACCGAGAGCCAGTGCAGCAAGGGTCTTTTTCAACATGCGAGATTTCCTTTCAATGAAGTGATTGCTCAGGCCTCGCGGCCCAACATACGAACAAGGGTCGCATCACGATCGATAAAGTGATGCTTCAAAGCAGCCAGGCCATGGAGTACCGCAAAAATCACCAGGACCCAGGCGAGATACAAATGCACTTCACCGGCAACGTCCGCCTGGTCGGGCAGTCCGCTGATCAATGCAGGCACTTCGAACAGACCAAACACCGGAATCC
Organism: Pseudomonas sp.; assembly: GCF_036404235.1. GTDB lineage: Bacteria > Pseudomonadota > Gammaproteobacteria > Pseudomonadales > Pseudomonadaceae > Aquipseudomonas. The sequence goes on along the minus strand of NZ_DASWOT010000024.1, from coordinate 22,951 downwards.
CGACACCGTCTGCGGTGGAAATCAGGTATCCGGCGAACATCACCAGAAACAGGTCCAGATAAAGAAAGGCGTGACCCAGCTTGGCGGCCACCTTTATCAAACGACTGTGATTGGCCGGCGCTGGCGGTGGAGGACTGACAAAACGCCAGATCACCCGGATTACCATGAACGCAAACAGCGTAATGCCGATGCTCTTGTGCAGATCCGGGCCTGCCTTGCGCCAGGTGTCGTAATAACCCAGGTCAACCATCCAGAGCCCGAGCGCAAACATACCGAAGACGGTAAGCGCGACACCCCAATGTAAAACGATGCTGACCCAGCCATAACGAGAAGAAGAGTTGCGTAACTGCATCGCCGATATCCTGTAAAAGCTGTGAGAAAGACTAACTCTTTACCTATCGAAAGAAAGCGCAAAATTTTGCTTTGAAATATCAGGAAATACGATTGAAATTTCCTGTCGCATTTTTTCCACGCTCGATTAAGGCAGCGTTATATTTTTGGGCAGCCTCCCTGTAGGAGCGAATTTATTCGCGAAGGATCATCAGCCGCAACGCCGTCTCGCGAATAAATTCGCTCCTACAGAACAACAACACCTCACGGCTCGAAATTATTCGCCGGGCGAAAAAAGCGCGGCATTTAAGCCGCGCCTCTTTCATTCCAGCGTTTCAGCCGTCAGTTCTTGGTTTCAACTGCCGGGGCTGCCGGCGTGGCAGCCTTGTCGACGGCCTTGGCCGGGGCTTTCTTGGTCGCGTCAGTCTTGGCGGGAGCCTTATGCGTCGCTGCCGGTTTGGCCGGAGCCTTTTTCACGGGCTCCTTCTTTGCAGGCTCTTTCTTGACTGGAGTCTTCTTGGCCGGTTCGACCACAGTAGGCTTGGCAGGCTCGACGACCGGAGCTGGCGGCGGCGTAACTGCGGCAGGCGCCGGCGCTGGCTCTGGGGCTTTCTCGGCCGGTTTGGCTTCTGGTTTGGAGCCGCCAAACATGTTCGAGAAGAACGCGCCCACACCGCCGCTGGCCTTCGGCGCCGCTTCAGGTGTTTTCGGCGGAGCGACTTTGACAGGTTCAAATGACTTGCCTGCCGCCAGATCCTGGACCTGGCTGGCTGCGCGTTGACCCGTACGCAAAGCACCTTCCAGTGTGCCCGGATACAGCGCGTCGGTGTGTTCGCCAGCAAAGGCTACACGCTGCAGCGGACGTTCCCACAAGCGCCAGTATTTGCTCATCTGACCAGGGCCAAACGCCAGATAGGCGCCGCCGGTGGAGGGGTCGACGCTGGAACGGCGAATTTCGTAGCCGGTGAATGCGCCGCGAGCTTGTGGGTAGAACGTGTGCAAACGGATCAGCACCTGGTCTACCAGTTGCTTATCGCCGAACGACTGCATGATTCGTGCGTTATCGCCAGACAGGTTGATCACCGCATTGGCACCACCTTTGAGCGCAGGTTCGATCCACAACATGCCAAGGCCGGTGTTGCTGTAAATCTCGCCGGTCATGCGCACCTTGCTTTCCCAGACCGGGTTCTTGAACTTGAGCATGATCTGGTCGTGCCAACCGTAGTTGGTGCTCTTGATCGCGCCCTGATGCTGAGCGTCCAGCGCCGGGGTCATCTGAATCTTGCTCAGCGCACGCAACGGCACGGCCAACACCACATAATCGGCTTGATACCCGAGCGAACCGACCTTGACGGTCACGCCATCCTTGTCTTGGCTGACCGCAGAAACCGGCGAGTTAGTCTTGATGACTTTCAGCTGTTTGACGAACTCATCGGCCAGGACAGCGCTGCCGCCCGGTAAGCGAGCGGCGCGACGATCACGGTCTTCAACGTTACGGTTGACCCGCGATTGCTGTGCGAAATACAGCAACGACAAACGAGAAGGCTCATCGTAACGGGCACGAATTTGCTGGTTGATCAATTGGCGTGCGGTGGCCGGCAGGCTCAAGCGATCCAGCCAGTTAGCGACGTTGATCTGGTCCAGCGCAAACAGCGCGCTGGTGGCCGCCGGGTTTTCCGGGTCGGTAATCGAGCGCGCTATGTCGTCGATTGCCGCGTCGTAGCGCTTCATGGCTTCGGCAGTCGCGGGCTGCTTGGTTGCCAGGTCGGCCGCCGAGAAGTACTCGCCATCGATGAGATAACCTGGCGTGCGCACGAACTCGGGCGCCGGGACGGTTTTCAACTTGAAGCGATCCAGATACTGGTTGAGCACCGGCTGCGCCTTGGCATTACCGAACCACTCGCTGCCTGAAAGCCCGGAACGGCCACCGACCGTCGGTTTTGCCTCAAGCAGGGTCACTTGCCAACCCTTCGATTGCAGTTCGTAAGCAGCCGTCAGGCCCGCCATACCGCCACCCACGACAATGGCCGTGTGCGGCTTATCCACAGCGAGCGCAGAAGCGCTGACCAGCCCAACCATCATCAGCGCACAGGCGCGCAGCCAACCAGAAAGCATTCAGCAAACTCCGAACAAAACAGAGGGATTGTCGGACTTTAGCGTCCGATTCTTTGAAGAGGCGCGAAGGATACGCCAGCCATTGGACGCCCGCCAGCAATGTCCGTCGGGCACCTAAAACAGCGCTCATCGGCGCTAAAGGTTGTCCCATGGCAACGCATTGCATAGGCTTGCGCGATTGTTTGCCCCTACGTCATGCGACGTCGTCACCCCGACAGCCTGAGGAGATTAACGATGGGCCTTAATAACCAGTGGATGCAGCGCGACCTTAAGGTGCTGTGGCATCCCTGTACCCAGATGAAAGACCACGAAAACCTGCCGCTGATACCCATCAAGCGCGGCGAAGGGGTCTGGCTGGAGGACTTCGAAGGCAAGCGTTACCTGGACGCAGTCAGTTCCTGGTGGGTCAATGTATTCGGCCACGCCAACCCGCGCATCAATCAGCGCATCAAGGATCAGGTCGATCAATTGGAGCATGTGATCCTCGCCGGTTTCAGCCACCAGCCGGTGATCGAGTTGTCCGAGCGCCTGATTGCCATGACGCCGGAAGGTCTGACTCGCTGCTTCTACGCCGATAATGGTTCATCCTGCATCGAAGTCGCGCTGAAAATGAGCTTTCATTACTGGCTCAACCGGGGCAAACCCAACAAGACACGCTTCGTCACCCTGACCAACAGCTACCACGGCGAAACCATGGCGGCGATGTCGGTGGGCGATGTGCCGTTGTTTACCGAAACCTACAAGGCGCTGTTGCTGGACACCATCAAAGTGCCGAGCCCTGATTGCTACCATCGGCCGCAAGGCATGAGTTGGGAAGAACACTCGCGCAACATGTTCGCCGTCATGGAGCAGACCCTGGCGCAGCACCATGACAGCGTCGCGGCGGTGATTGTCGAGCCGCTGATTCAGGGTGCGGGCGGCATGCGCATGTACGACCCGATTTATCTCAGGCTGCTGCGCGACGCCTGTGACCGTTATGGCGTCCACCTGATTCATGACGAGATTGCCGTGGGTTTCGGCCGCACAGGCACCATGTTCGCCTGTGAGCAGGCAGGCATCCGTCCTGATTTCCTGTGTCTGTCCAAGGCGCTGACCGGCGGTTATCTGCCACTGGCCGCATGCATCACCACCGATGACGTCTACGATGCGTTCTATGACGACTACCCGACGTTGCGTGCTTTCCTGCACTCGCACAGCTACACCGGGAACCCGCTGGCGTGCGCGGCGGCATTGGCGACGCTTGATATCTTCGAGCAGGACAACGTTATCGAGAACAACAAGGCGCTGGCCTTGCGCATGAAGACCGCAACCGCGCACCTGGTGGATCACCCGAACGTCGCCGAAGTGCGTCAGACCGGGATGGCGATTGCTATCGAAATGGTGCAGGACAAAGCCACCAAAACGGCGTACCCGTGGCAAGAACGGCGTGGCCTGAAGGTGTTTGAACACGCACTGACGCGTGGTGCGTTACTGCGACCGTTGGGCAGCGTAGTGTACTTTCTGCCGCCGTACGTCATCACCCCTGAGCAGATCGACTTTCTGGCCGAAGTGGCAACCGAGGGCATCGATATTGCGACACGCAGCAGCGTTAGCGTGGCAGTGCCAGAGAATTTCCATCCGGATTTTCGTGATCCGGGTTAGCAGCAACGCTACAGGTTAATACGGCCCCTACCCGAGGCCTCGAACACATCAAGAGAAACAACCATGAGACTGTCTCGCTTCTTTATCGACGCCACGCTGGGCCATGGCGAACACGAACTGCCGGAAGCCCAGGCGCATTACATCGGTCGCGTGTTGCGCATGGCCGAAGGTGATGCGGTGCAGCTGTTCGACGGCACTGGCACAGAGTTTCGCGCGACGCTGATTGAAGTCGGCAAAAAACGCGTCCGCGTACAGATCGACGAGAGTTTTCCCGGCCAAGCCGAGTCGCCGTTGCTGATCCACCTGGGCCAAGGCCTGTCCCGCGGCGAGCGCATGGACTGGGCGATTCAAAAAGCCACCGAACTGGGCGTGACGCAAATTACCCCGATCATCAGCGAGCGCTGTGAAGTCCGCCTGAAGGACGAACGCGCCGAGAAACGCCAGGCGCATTGGCAGCAGATCGCGATCAGCGCGTGCGAGCAATGTGGACGTTCAGTGGTGCCGGTGGTCAATCCCCCGGTAACCCTGGCCGACTGGCTCAAACACACCGAAGCCGATTTGAAGCTGGTGCTGCACCCGGTCGCCGAACCGCTGACCAGCCACGAGAAACCCACCACCCTGGCCTTTTTGATCGGCCCGGAGGGCGGCCTGAACGACTCTGAAATCGATCAGGCCCAGGACGCAGGCTTTCACGCCGCCCGCCTCGGCCCACGCGTGCTGCGTACCGAAACCGCCCCGGTTGTGGCGCTGAGTGTGGCGCAGCAGTTGTGGGGGGATTTCTGATCTTAGGCGCCTGCAAGACAGCGAATGGAGTCGACGCAGTTACAACTCACAGCACGTAAAAAGTGATCGCCACAAAGTGCAGCAAACTCCCGGCGATCACGAACAAATGCCAAATCCCATGGGCATGGCGCAGCCGGTGATCGAGGGCGAAGAAAATAATGCCAACGGTGTACAACACGCCGCCGGTCGCAAGCCAGATGAAGCCTGTCATGCCCAGCGCCGCTATCAACGGCTTGACCGCCACCAGCACGATCCAGCCCATTACCGCATAAATCACAATCGACATCACGCGAGCTTCGGAGCGCGGCTTGATCTCTTGCAGCATACCGATCACCGCCAGCCCCCAGACAATCCCGAACAGCGTCCAGCCCCAGGGACCGCGCAACGTGACCAGACAAAACGGCGTGTAGCTGCCAGCGATCAGCAAGTAGATCGACAGGTGATCGACCTTTTGCATGATCGTTTTCGCCCGCCCGCGCATGCTGTGATAAACCGTCGATGCGCTGTACAACAACACCAGTGCCACGCCGTAGATGGCGACACTGACAATCTTCCACACATCGCCCGTAAAGCTGGCGATGACCAGCAGCCAGACCACACCGATAGACGCGAGCACAGCGCCCACCAGATGCGTCCAGGCATTGAATCGCTCACCGTAATACATTCACTCTCCACCTCAAAAAAACCAAAAATCGGCGGTAAGGCTCAGGCTTGACGCGTCAAAGTGCAATCCCCCTGCGCAAACTCAAACCGGTCAATCGCGGACATCTGGCGATTGCTGCTCTATTTCTGACACCGTATTTAAGAACAATCGCCTGCCAAAAAAGTAAGCCGTATGGATAAACAACCAAAAATAGGCAACCGCTAACGGGCTGATCCTGTTCTGTGTCGCCTTGGGTTTGATCAGTTCGGGGCTGGGCGCAGACTGGTTTTAGGGCACAATCAGGGGCATTCCAATAACAACGGTGTGCCATGCAGATCGACGAAGAGTTGACCCTCAAGAAGCTGGAGATCTTTCTGGCGTTCATGCGCACCGGCAATCTGACACGCGCGGCGGTGGAGTTGCAGACCAGTACGGTCAGCGTGCATCGGGCCATCCACTCACTGGAAAGCGCATTGCGTTGCCCCTTGTTCAAACATGAAGGTCGCAACCTGACGCCGCTGGAAAGCGCGTATGTGCTGGAAGAGCGGGCGCAAAAACTGGTGCAGGACGTGCTCGCGACCGTTGAGCTGACACGTGAGGCCGCAGGATTCTCGGCTGCACGCTTCAAGCTGGGGGCACTTTATTCGTTGACCGTGAAAACCGTACCGCAGTTGATCATGGGCCTGAAGATCCGCCGCAGCGAACTGAATATCGACCTGATCCTGGGCTCGAATATCGACCTGTTTTACAAACTGAAGAACATGGAAGTGGACGCGATTCTGGTGTCGCTCAATGAAACCGTGAACGACCCGGACTGTGAGCATTTACCGCTGTTCTCCGATGACATCTTCCTGGCGGCACCGGTGGACTCGCCCTTCGCCCAACAGAGTGAGGTGGATCTGAGTGATTTGCGCGAAGCCACCTTCATTACCCTCACCCAAGGTTTTGCCACTCATCGCGATGGCGCGATGGTGTTTCGGCAAGCGGGTTTCGAGCCCAAAGTGGCGATGCAGGTGAACGACATCTTCACGCTGCTGAGCATGGTCAGTTCAGGGGTGGGTTATGCGTTGCTGCCGGGCAGAATTGCAGCCGTCTATGAAAACCGCGTGCGTCTGATTGCGCTGCAAGACCGCTATCGGATGCAGCAACACATCGGGCTGGTGTTCCTGAAAGCCCGCGAGCGAGACCCCAATTTGCTGGCACTGCTGGCTGAATGCAGGATGTACACCCATCGCTTGACCGAGCAATGACGATCATTCCCACGCTCCGCGACCAGAAGCGGCGCGTAGCATGGGAATGATCGGGTAGCGTGCTTACGCAGTGGATCAAATGATCCGCGCAATCTCCGAATGCCGCTCAAGCTTGATGGCGATGAACTTGGAGGTCGGCGTGCTGCTGCCATCCCCTACGCTTTCCAGCGGCACCAGCGGGTTCACTTCTGGATAATAAGCCGCAGCCTGACCTGCCGGGATATCGAACGCGAGCAAGGTGAAGCCCTTGACGCGACGCTCGATGTCATCGCCCCAAATCGACACGATGTCGGCCTTCTGCCCCGGTACGAAGCCCAGGCGGATGATGTCGGCTTCATTCAGGAACATCACGTCACGCTGCCCTTTAACGCCACGATAGCGGTCGTCCAGGCCGTAAATGGTGGTGTTGTACTGATCGTGAGAGCGCATTGATTGCATGATCAGATCCGGAACAATGCCCGTAGCGCGAACGCCTTCATGCACCAGATCAACCGGCAGCACGTTTGGCTTGAAGTTGGCGCGCGCGCTTGGGGTGTTCCAGCGACGAGCGCCAGCAGCGTTGCCCAGATAGAAGCCGCCCGGATTCTTGATCTTCTCGTTGAAGTCCTTGAAGCCCGGAATAGTGTCGGCGATCAGGTCGCGAATGCGGCGGTAATCTTCCACCAGCCACAGCCAGTCCACCGGCTTCTTGCCCAGCGTCGCATTGGCAATGCCCGCAAGAATCGCCGGCTCAGAGCGCATGTCACGCGACAGCGGCTTCAATTGGCCGTTGGAGGCGTGGACCATGCTGAAGGAGTCTTCAACCGTGACCGCTTGCGGGCCGTCAGCCTGGATGTCGATGTCGGTACGGCCAAAGCACGGCAGAATCAGCGCATCTTTGCCATGCATCAAATGGCTGCGGTTGAGCTTGGTGCTGATCTGCACGGTCAAGTCGCAGTTACGCAGTGCTTCTGCGGTACGCGGGCTGTCCGGCGTGGCTTGCGCGAAGTTGCCGCCCAACCCGATGAAGACTTTCGAGCGACCTTCGAGCATCGCGTGGATGGCTTCAACCACGTTGTGGCCATTGGTGCGCGGCACTTTGAACTGGAAGCGTTTTTCCAGTGCATCGAGGAAAAACACCGGCGGGCGTTCATTGATGCCCATGGTCCGGTCGCCCTGCACGTTACTGTGACCGCGCACCGGGCACAGGCCTGCGCCGGGACGGCCGATATTGCCGCGCAGCAGCATCAGGTTGGCGACTTCCTGAATGGTCGGCACCGAATGACGGTGTTGGGTAATGCCCATTGCCCAGCACATGATCACATTCTTGCCTTTGGCGTACATGCGAGCGGCGCGCTCGATGTCGGTCAGCGGCAAGCCGGATTGCTCAACGATCTCATCCCATGTGGTGTCGTCGATCTGCGCCAGGTACTCCAGCACGCCATGGGTATGCTCGTTGAGGAAGTCGTGATCAAACACCGGCGTTGCATTGTTGGCCTGAGCTTCACGTTCCCACTGCAGCAGAAATTTCGCCATGCCGCGCAACAGCGCCATGTCGCCGCCCAGCGCCGGGCGGAAGTAAGCGGTGTTGGTCGGCTCGGAGCCATTGCTGAGCATTTCCAGCGGGTGCTGCGGGTGTTGGAAGCGCTCCAGACCGCGCTCTTTGAGCGGGTTGACGCAGACGACCTGGGCACCACGCTGCACCGCTTCGCGCAGCGGCTCCAGCATGCGTGGGTGGTTGGTGCCCGGGTTTTGGCCCAGGACGAAAATCGCGTCCGCGTGTTCGAAGTCGTCGAAAGTGACAGTGCCTTTGCCGACGCCAACGCTTTGCGACAACGCCACACCACTGGCTTCGTGACACATGTTCGAGCAGTCAGGGAAGTTGTTGGTGCCGTATGCACGAACGAACAGCTGATACAGATACGCCGCTTCGTTGCTGGCACGACCGGAGGTATAGAACTCGGCCATGTCGGGGCTTGGCAGGTTATTCAGGTGCTTGGCGATCAGCGCGAATGCGTCGTCCCAGTTGATCGGCTTGTAGCGATCGGTTTGCGCGTCGTAGACCATTGGCTCGGTCAGACGGCCCTGATACTCCAGCCAATAATCGCTTTGCTCCAGCAACGCGCTGACGCTGTAACGAGCGAAAAACGAAGGATCGACACGCCGCTTGGTCGCCTCCCAGTTCACAGCCTTGGCGCCGTTCTCGCAGAACTTGACCATGCCGCTTTCTGGCGAATCGCCCCACGCGCAACCTGGGCAGTCGAAACCGCCGTTCTGGTTGGTCTTAAGCATCATGCGCAGGTTCTTCAACGCGTTATCGCTGGTCAGCCACGCTTGCGTCACGCTGATCAGCGCGCCCCATCCACCGGCCGGACCTTTATACGGTTTGTAGCGTGGGGTTGGTGTTTTGTCGGCTTGTTTGTGCATGCTCAAGTTGGACTCTCCATCGCGGGACTGTAGACCCGCGGCGCACTTTTTTGCGGCAGGTGGATTAAATTGAGGTTGTGACGACGCGCCCATTGCAGTGCCAGGCCGGTGGGCGAGGACAGGCTGACCAAGGTCTGAATGCCTGCCCGCAATACTTTTTGGATCAATTCGAGGCTGCAACGACTGGTGACGATAGCGAGGCCACCAGCGGTGGGAATGTTCTGCCGGATCAGCGCACCGATCAGCTTGTCGAGGGCGTTGTGCCGGCCGATGTCTTCGCGGCCCATCAGCAACTCACCCCGATTATTCATGAACAACGCCGCGTGGACCGCGCCGCAATGCTGGCCCAGGGGCTGGAATTCGCTGATGCGGTGACGCAAACCTTCAAGCCAGGCGGCGGGCGGCAGTGGAGCGCCTGGCAGCACGTTCAGTTCCGGTAACGCCTGCTCAACCGCTTCCACGCCGCACAGACCACAACCGCTGGTCCCGGCCATTTGTCGACGCTGGGTTTTGAGGTTCCAGAATGCACGACTGGCAATTTCGACCTCTGCTGTTTGTGCAGAGCCACAGCCACCGAGCTTGATGTCATAGATTTCGTCGGGCGAGGCAATGATGCCGCTGCCCAGGCTGAAACCGACGACGAAGTCTTCAAGGTCAGTCGGGCTGACCAGCATCACCGCCTGGCTGATGCCGTTGTAGGCGATAGCCAAAGCCACCTCTTCGGCAAGATCCGCCGGTTCAACGGCGTCACGCGCAAGATTCGAGTAGCTGTAGGACTGACTTGCGGCAGGCGCGGGCAGAGTTTTCGCGGGCGCCGTGTTGTCCGTGCGCTTGGCGTGCATGGGGAAGTACCGGCAGAGGTTTCAGGCTTTTAGCCTAGGCCTCTCGTCGGATAACGTCTAATCGCTAGTACTGATGCAACGATAGATGACGTCGATCAAGATAGCTCGACCATTTTCTGATAGAGGCCAAAACACGCTTCCGCCAATGCAGAGCGCGGGGCCGCGCGACGCATAATCAGGCCCAGACGAGCCAGCGTTTGCGCCTCTTCGATGGGCTGTAATCGCAGATGTTCGGTCAGTGATTCCAAGCCGCCATCAAGGGGCATGATTGCGCAGCAAAAACCACCATGCACCGCTTGCAGCAATTGATGCACGGCATCGGTCTGGATCAACGGTTGCGGTTGCAGGCCGCGGCTGTGGAAGTTGTGGTCGATGGACTGACGAAAATGCATCCCGCTGGTGAGCATGCCCAAGGGCAGTTCGATCAGGCTTTCCCAACTCAGCGGGGCATCGCCGAAACTGAAATAACGCTGGTCGTACATCAGGCCCATGCGCGTCTCGGCCAGTTCCAGCGAGTCGAAACGGTCATTATCCAGACGCTCCAGATACGAAACCCCCAGATCCAGGCGATTGCTCGCTAATTGATCGAGGATCTGCTCGGAGCTCAGGGACGAGAGCTCAAAACGCATGTTGGGATGAATGGTATGCAGGCGTTGCAGCAGCGGCAAGGGATCGAAGTTCGACAACGGCACCACGCCCAGCCGCAACGTACCGACCAGATGCCCGCGACAGGCGGCGGCTTCTGCCAGCAAGCCGTCGTATGCGGCGAGCACGGTACGCGCCCATGCCAGCACGCGCTCGCCTGGCGCGGTGAAACCTTCGAAGCGCTGACCACGATTGACCAGCGGCAGGTCCAGCTCTTCTTCAAGGCTGCGCAAGCGCATGGATAAGGTCGGCTGGGTAATGTGACAACGCGCTGCGGCCTGTCCGAAATGACGGGTTTCGTCGAGGGCAATCAGGAATTTCAGCTGTTTGATGTCCATCGTCACTCCACTGGGTACAAGGCAGGCGCGCCGATTCTAGCGCGACAGGATGCCGCATGGCTTGAAACCTTCTACTAAGGTCATTGGTCGGATGTGCTGTCCAGGCAAGGTCAGCGGGCTAAGGTTGTTGCTTGGGACATACAACAACGTAAGGAGAGCGAGTGATGAGTATTTTTAGTTTTCTGAAAGACGCCGGTGAAAAGATTCTCGGTGCACTGGCGGGCAACGCCAATGCGGGCGAAGTACTGAAGAAGCACATTTCAGATGTCGGCTTGGGCAATCCGAATGTTCACGCGACCGTCGAAGGCGACAAAGTCATATTGACGGGTGAAGTCGCCAGCCAGGAAGAGAAAGAGAAGATCGTGCTGGCGGCGGGCAATATCCAGGGGGTCGGCAGCGTGGATGACCAACTGACAGTGGCAGCCGGGGCACCTGCCGTGGTGGCAGCTAAATTTGTGACGGTCGAGAGCGGCGACACGCTGAGCGCGATTTCCAAGCGTGTGTATGGCGATCCGAACAAGTATCAGAAAATCTTCGACGCCAACAAACCAATGCTCAAGGATGTGAACAAGATTTACCCTGGCCAGGTGTTGCGCATCCCGGAATAAGCTTTGTATTAACCGACAGGCAGCCTTCGTGGACAAATCTGCTCCCCCATGCTGCTGTCGCGGTAGGAGTTGCCGGAGGCTACGATGCGGTTTGCATGTAACACCGCATTCGCAGCCTCCAGCAGCGCCTACAGATATGGCGGGTGGAGGCGGACACATCCGTGAAGACATCAGCGCAGACGATCATGGCTCAAAGGCCGACAATCAAATCCCGATAATCGGCAACCGCATCAAACTCCTCGGTATTTTTCGGCCCTTTGCGACTGTCCGGCTCACGCACGGCCAACAGGTGCTTGATGCCATAACGCCCCGCGCTACGCAGGATCGGCAACGTGTCGTCGATAAACAGGCTGCGCGCCGGATCGAAGTCGATGTCCGCGTGCAGCGCATCCCAGAACTGAGGGTTTTCCTTGGGAAAACCGTAGTCGTGCGAAGTGATCATGCGCTCGAAATAGGGCGCCAATTCGATCCGCTCCATCTTCAACGACAGCGAATGGCGGTGAGCATTGGTGATCATGATGACGCGCTTGCCCGCGTGTCTGAGTGCTGCGAGAAAGGTCTGCGCGTCCGGGCGCAACGCGATCAGGTGGGCGATCTCTGTCTTTAGCTCCCGCACCGACAGCTTAAGCTCGGCACTCCAGAAATCGGTGCAGTACCAGTTCAACGTGCCTGCATTTTTCTCGAACAGCGGCAGCAGCTCCATTTCAGCCATGGCCCGGCTGACGCCGTGCAGTTCGGCGTAGCGTTGTGGCAGGTGTTCAAGCCAGAAGTGGTTATCAAAGTGCAGGTCGAGCAGCGTACCGTCCATGTCCAGTAGAACGGTGTCGATGTCGTGCCAGGGTAAAGAAGGCATGTGAATCTCTCGGCGATGAAAAGTAACGTCGGCAGATCCGACTAAGGACATTCGGAAAAGCCACGGTATAGTACTCCGTCCACCCAAGGAGCTCGTCATGCGCCAGAAACCCACCATACTTGCGCGCGAAATCGTCGCCAGCAGCCGCCTGTTCCGTGTCGAAGAAGTGCAATTGCGCTTTTCCAATGGCGTCGAACGCGTTTACGAGCGTCTGGTGGGGCGCGGCAACGGTTACGGCGCAGTAATGATCGTGGCGATGCTCGATGCCGAGCACGCGGTGCTGATCGAGGAATACTGCGGCGGTACTGACGAGTACGAACTGTCCTTGCCCAAGGGCTTGATCGAGCCGGGCGAGGACGTGCTGGCCGCCGCCAATCGCGAGCTCAAGGAAGAAGCTGGCTTTGGGTCGCGCCAGCTGGAACATCTCACCGAGCTGTCGCTGTCCCCCGGCTACATGAGCCAGAAAATTCAGGTGGTGCTGGCCACTGACTTGTATGAAGAACGACTCTTAGGCGACGAACCCGAGCCCATGCGTGTCGACAAGGTCAATTTGCGTGAGCTGTCGAGCCTGATCGAGCACCCACAGTTCTCCGAAGGCCGCGCCTTAGCCGCGCTGTACTTGGTCCGCGATCTATTGACTCAGCGTGGAGCCTTTCAGCCATGACCGATGTGTTTGCCCATTTGCCGCATCCATTGCTGGCGCCAGTCATTGATCTCTGCCGACGAACTGGAGAGTCCACTCTGCCGTTTTGGCGCGCAGGCGTTGAAGTCACAGCAAAATCCGACAATACCCCGGTGACCGCCGCCGACCTGGCCGCGCATGAAGTCTTGGCCGCTGGCCTGAAGGCACTGGCACCGGATATTCATGTCCTTTCCGAAGAAGACGCAAACATCCCCTTGAACGAGCGCTCGGGCTGGCAGCGCTGGTGGCTGGTCGACCCATTGGATGGCACCAAGGAGTTTATCTCTGGCAGCGAAGAGTTCACGGTCAATGTGGCGCTGATCGAAAACGGTCGGGTGGTATTTGGCGTGGTGTCGATGCCGACCAACAATCGCTGTTACTTCGGCGGCGCAGGGCTTGGCGCGTGGCGCAGTGATGACGCCCAGCACATCGCGCCCATCTGCGTGCGCAATGCGCTGGCGGCTGATGAAACGTTCACAGTGGTCGCCAGCCGTCGTCACTCAAGCCCTGAGCAGGAAAAGCTGCTGGCCGGATTGGCGTCGGTGGTCGGAGAGTTGCAGTTGACCAACATTGGCAGCTCGTTGAAATTTTGCCTATTGGCCGAGGGCGCTGCCGATTGCTATCCGCGCCTGGCGCCAACTTCGCAATGGGACACTGCCGCGGCCCAGGGCGTGCTGGAGGGCGCGGGCGGTGTGGTGCTGGATTTATCGGGGGAGGTATTCAGCTACCCGGCGCGGGAGTCGTTGCTCAATGGGTTCTTCTTGGCGTTACCGGCCAAGGCCCCGTGGCGCGCAGCGTTGCTGGAGTTGGCAGGCTCATAACCTGAAGTAATCAACGGCTACGACGATTGCGGCGTGTCAGGTAAATAGCATCGCGACCGTCGTAACCTCCGATTGCTCCTACAGGGGTATGAGCTGCGCGCCGAAAGCTGGACACAAATCAAACCTCTGGAGATGCTCTACTCCCGGTCAAGCTCGGTTGATCAACTGTAGGAGCGAATTTATTCGCGAGGTGTCCTGGCTGATACACCGCAATAGCCACGTCGCCAACACGTTGCCCCCTATCAAACACAACATAACTCTCTGAATAAAAGAGATTTTCTGTAGGAGCCACGTTTTCTGCGCGACAGCGCGGCGTCTGGACGTCGGCGACCCCTACAGAAAATGTGCGGTGTTATCGATGGAGTACGAATTGCCCGCTGAACGTGACAGCCGACGCTTCTGAATCCTGCGCCACAATCCGCGTATTCAGCGTCAACCGCGCCCGGCCCCGACGTCGATACATCGTCAGAAACCGCGTCCACAACGCCTCATCCGGCGCTTCGCAAATAGCGATGCCATCGATTTTTACGGGCAACGGATAGCTGATCTGTGCTTCCTGAATCACGATATGGCCCTCGTTGATGCCTTCTTCTCTCAGGCGCAGATGCAACCAGCCCCAGCCTGCCAGCACCGCTGCGCAATACAGGCTGCCACCGAACAGCGTATTTTTATGATTGATGTTCGGCCCCAGCGGCAGATGCAGGCGTAGTTGATGATCGTGCCAGCTCAACACGTTTAACCCCATGTCGCGGGTCAGCGGAATATCGTGGTGCAGCACCGCTTCAAGCGCCTTGGCCTGGATGAGATCGTTGTTGGTCATACTGGAATTCTCGCGATCATTCGGTTTCATCGTGACTGCCGCCGCTGAAGGTCAGGCCATGTTTGCGCAATTTGTCGTGCAACGTTTTGCGCGGCAGCCCGAGCGCTTCGGCCAGGCTGCGCACTGAGTTGTGTGGGCGCGACAATTCGGCGGCGATCAATGAGCGCTCAAAACTCTCCACCTGTTCGCTGAGCCCGCCGCTAGTACTGGATACATCAGGTTGCTCGTTACCTTCGAGTTCCAACTCCAGCCCCAGAGCAAAGCGCTCGGCGGCATTTTGCAATTCACGCACATTGCCAGGCCAGGAGTGACGCAGCAGCAGGGCACGCTGCCCCGGCTGTAGCTCGTGACGAGACAAACCGTGGCGCAGGCTGGCGGCGTCGGCAAAGTGTTGGAACAGCACCAGGGCGTCCTCACCACGTTCGCGCAAGGGCGGAATCCGCAGCGGCGCTACATTCAGTCGGTAATACAAGTCGGCGCGGAAGCGGCCTTGGTCAGCGGCGTGACGCAGATCTTCCTTGGTCGCGGCGATGACGCGAATATCCAGCGCAATCTGTTGATTGCCCCCCAGTCGCTCGACCACGCGTTCCTGCAGCAGCCGCAGCAGTTTGACTTGCACGTCCATGCTCATGCTCTCGATTTCGTCGAGAAACAGTGTGCCGCCGTTGGCAAACTCAAACTTGCCGATGCGACGCTTCTGCGCGCCGGTAAACGCGCCGGGCTCATGGCCGAACAGCTCGCTTTCCACCACCGACTCCGCAAGCGCTCCGGCGTTGATGGCCACAAACGGCCCGGTCCGACGATTGGACAAATCATGTAGCGCCCGTGCAACCACCTCTTTGCCCGCCCCTGTTTCACCGAGGATCAGCACATCGGCCCTGGTCGCGGCGAGCGCGCCGATCTGGTCGCGCAAACGCTGAATCGGCGCGGAAAACCCGACCAGTCGGTTGCTCAGTTGCTGGCTATCGCTAAGGGCCAGCCGCAAGCTGCGGTTGTCCAACACCAGGCGGCGCAGCGCAAGCGCGCGGCGCACACTGTCGAGCAAGGCGTCGCTGGCGAACGGTTTTTCAAGGAAATCGTAAGCGCCCGCGCGCATGGCCTGAACCGCGAGCGGCACATCGCCGTGACCTGTGATCAGCAATACCGGCAGCTCAGGGTCCTGCGCGTGCAACTGGTTCAGCAGTTCAAGCCCGTCAATGCCTGGCATACGAATATCGCTGACGATGACGCCGGGCCAATCGCGCTCGATACGGGAGGGTAAATCCTGGGCATCACCCAGCGGCAGAACTTTCAACCCGGCGAGATCCAGCGTCTGGCTCAGGGCCTGGCGCAGATGTGGGTCGTCGTCGATCAGCACCACCTGTACCCGGCTGTCGATGGCGGTGTCGGTACTCATGCAGATAAATCCTCCGACGGTTGTAGGTTGACGCCCGAAGCGCCAGCGCGCATGTGCAAGGTCAGCAATGCGCCGCCTTCAGGATGGTTGGCAAACAGCAACTCGCCACCCAGCGCGCGCATCAGCGTATCGCAGATCGCCAGTCCGAGGCCAAGACCCTGGGTGCGCGTTTTGGTGGTGAAGAACGGCTCGCGGGCCCGTTCCAGCGCTTCCTGGGAGAACCCCGGGCCGTTATCGCGGATGTACAAATTCACCCCCTGGTCAGAGTGTTCGGCACTGATCCACAACTTGCGCGGCGGGCCTTTTTCGGTCAGTGCGTCCAGCGCGTTCGCCAGCACATTGCTCAGCACTTGGCGCAACCGGGTCTCCCCTGCCTGCACCCACAGCGTCGCAGCGGGCAGATCACGAATCAGCTCCACTTCCATGGCGCGTCGACGTTTGGCCAACAGTGCCAACGCATCGTCCAGCGCCGGCTGTAGGGCCACGCTTTCCGGCGCGTGCCGATCACGACGGGCGAAGGCACGCAGGTGCGCGATGATGGACGCCATACGCCCGGTCAGCTCACTGATCAGCTTGAGGTTGCCGCGCGCGTCTTCGGTTCGCTGATGATCAAGCAATACCTCGGCGTTTTCGGCATAACTGCGAATCGCGGCCAGGGGTTGATTGAGCTCATGGCTGATGCTCGCCGACATCGTCCCCAGCGCCGACAATTTGCTTGCTTGTACCAGTTCATCCTGTGCTCTGAACAACTCCTGTTGAGCGTGCTCGCGCTCAAGTACTTCCTGGCGCAGCCGCCCGTTGGCGCCTTCAAGATCACTGGTGCGCTCGATCACGCGGATTTCTAGTTCGCGGCGGGCCTTGGCCTCGAAAGCAATGCGGTCTAGATAATGGCGACGGCGCTGCATCATGATGCCCAGCAGCAGCATCAGTACCAGCAAAGTCGCACCACCCACGGCAACCACCGTGCGCACCGGACGCGAGACCAATACGCGGGGCGCCAGAATATTCACGCTCCAACCGGTTTCCTCGATGTGTTGCGTTTGGATCAGCCAGCTCTGCTCATCGAGCAGCAACGGCCGTGGGTCGCGGGTCGGATAGGGTTGGTTGGCGACGATGGCATGCTTCTCTTCTTCGCTGAGCGGGCGGGTCGCGCGGAAACGCCAATTTGGGTTCGAGGTCAGGATCACGACCCCGTTATGGTCGGTGACCAGCAGTTGCTCGGGCGTTTTGCCCCACAGCGTTTCGGTGTGGTCCAGGTCTACCTTGACCACCAGCACGCCGATCACATTATTGCCATCGCGTACGGCTGCACCAAAGAAGTAACCGCGCTTTGCCGATGTGGTGCCCAGGCCGAAGAAGCGTCCGAGACGGCCCGTCATGGCATCAATGAAATAGGGGCGGAATGCAAAGTTGCGGTCCACGAAGCTGTCACGTTTGTCCCAGTTCGATGCCGCCAGTGTGTCGCCGTTGGACGCCATCAGGTAGATGACCTCGGCACCGGTCTGCTGCGCAATGTTCATCAACAGGCGGTTGGCGGCGTCCTGAACCTGTTGATCCTGTGGATTGGTCAGGGCGGCGCGCAGACCAGGAATGTCACCGAGTATCTGCGGCAGGACTTCATAGCGACGCAATGTACCGAGCAGGTTGGCGACGTACAGGTCAAGGGTCTGGCGATTCTGGCTCAGCAATTCGTTGCGGTAATAGCGCTCGGCCAAGTGCTCGAGCGGCCACAGCAACGGCGCCAGAATCAGGGCCAACAACGCAAGGCTGCGCCAGCGGGGACGGCGTGGGAGAGTGGAGGTGGATTTCATAGTGCCATGCGCCACATTAGGTTCGCCTGACACACAATCGGTAGGCGCTGCCGAAGGCGGCGAGCCATGAAGTTCACCCCATAATTGGCGGGGCACTCCAGCACATCGCAGCCTTGGGCAGCTCCGACAGTTGATCGGTGTTCAGAGCAGATCAGCGCATTATGCCTACCGCTGCTGCGCTAAGCACTCCAGCAATGCATCATGCCAATGCGGTTGACTGACACCCCACTCACGCTGCAGCAGGCTGCAATCGAGGCGCGAGTTCAGGGGCCGGGTGGCTGGGGTCGGATAAGCGCTGGACGGTATCGGCTCAAGGGTGGCGCATCGCTTCCCCTGCTTGATCAATTGCCAGCCAATCGCCTGAGCGAAGCCGAACCACGATGTTTCGCCACTGGCCGTCAGGTGATAAACACCCCAGGCGCCCTGCTCACCGCGTTGCCAGCGCTCGATCAATTGCCGCGTGCTGCGAGCAATGGTGCCCGCCCAGGTCGGTGCGCCGATCTGGTCTGCGACAATCGTCAGCTTTTCGCGCTCTTGCAGCAACCGCTGCATGGTCAGCAAAAAGTTATGCCCCACCAGCGAATACACCCAACTGGTACGCAAAATCAGATGCTGCCCACCGACCGCCGCTATGGCCTGCTCGCCGGCAAGTTTGCTGCTGCCATACACGCCCAACGGGTTGGGAATGTCGGACTCGTTCCAGGGTGTCTCTTTGCTGCCGTCGAACACGTAGTCGGTGGAATAGTGAATCAGCGGGATACCGAGCTTTTCCGCCTCTTGCGCCAGCACACCGGGTGAGACGCCGTTAATCGTCAACGCCAGCTCTGGCTCGCTTTGGGCCTGATCCACTGCGGTATGGGCCGCAGCGTTGATGATCAAATCTGGCTTGATGTCGCGCACCTGAGTGCGAAGCGATTGCGGCTGGCTCAAGTCAAACCGATCACGACCCAGCACGACAAGCTCGCCCATACCGTTCAGGCTCTGCTGCAATGCCTGTGACACTTGGCCGTGCTGGCCGCTGATCAGAATGCGCAGCGGCATACCCGGCACGCTCATGGGAACAGGTCCGCATCTTTGAAGCGTTTGCCGTCCTGATCCTTGGCGGACAGTTTCGGCGGTGCGCTCACGCCCCAATCGATCGCCAGCTCCGGGTCATCCCAGCGAATGCAGCGCTCGGCGCTAGGGGTGTAGTAGTCGGTGGTTTTGTAGAGGAACTCGGCGTCATCGCTGAGCACCAGAAAGCCGTGGGCGAAGCCGGGTGGAATCCAGAGCTGCCGTGCGTTTTGCGCTGACAGATGAACGCCCACCCAACGACCGAAGGTCGGCGAGCTGCGGCGAATGTCCACGGCGACATCGAATACCTCGCCCGCCGTGACGCGAACCAGCTTGCCCTGCGCATGCTCCACTTGATAGTGAAGCCCGCGCAACACGCCTTTTTGCGAGCGTGAGTGGTTGTCCTGCACAAACTGCGCAGTCACGCCAGTTTGCTCAGCGAAGGCTTTGGCGTTGAAGCTTTCATAGAAGAAACCACGCTCATCACCAAATACTTTCGGCTCGATAATGAGGACGTCAGGCACTTCGCTGGCGGTTACTTTCACTGATTTTCCCCTGCAACTTTGAACAAATACTGACCGTAGCCAGTTTTGCCGAAGTAATCGGCACGACCGAGCAATTCTGCACGGGTAATCCAGCCATTCTGAAACGCAATTTCTTCGAGGCACGCGACTTTCAGACCTTGGCGATGCTCGATGGTCTGCACGTATTGCGATGCATCCAGCAAGCTGTCGTGGGTGCCGGTGTCGAGCCAGGCAAAGCCGCGACCGAAACGCTCGACACGCAAGTCGCCGCGATGCAGGTAAGCATTGTTGACGTCGGTAATCTCCAGCTCACCGCGTGGCGACGGCTTGACGTCTTTGGCGATTTGCACCACTTCGTTATCGTAGAAGTACAAACCGGTGACGGCATAGCTGGATTTCGGCGTCTTGGGTTTTTCTTCGATGGACAGCGCTTGCCCCTTCTCATCGAAATCGACCACACCGAAGCGCTCTGGATCTTTCACCCAGTAGCCAAATACGGTGGCACCAACCTTGTGATCGGCCGCGCGCTTGAGCTGATCGCTAAAGTGCTGCCCGTGGAAAATGTTGTCGCCCAGAATCAAGCACACGGCATCATCGCCGATGAACTCTTCACCGATCAAAAATGCTTGCGCCAAGCCGTCCGGCCGGGGTTGTTCGGCATAGTGGAAATGCACGCCGAACTGACTGCCATCGCCCAGCAAGGCGCGGTATTGCGGCAGGTCCAACGGTGTGGAGATGATCAGGATGTCTTTGATCCCCGCCAGCATCAGCACTGAAATCGGGTAGTAGATCATCGGTTTGTCGTAGATCGGCAGCAGTTGTTTGGAGACACCCAGAGTGATGGGGTGCAAGCGCGTGCCCGAGCCACCTGCCAGTACGATTCCTTTGGTCATGCGATCAGATCCCTTAAGTGAGTGCCCAGGCGTTCGCCCTGATAACTGCCGTCTTGCACGTTGCGGCACCACTCAAGGTTATTGAGGTACCACTGCACGGTTTTACGCAGCCCTGATTCAAATGTTTCTTCCGGCGTCCAGCCCAGCTCGCGTTCGATCTTGCTGGCGTCGATGGCATAGCGCATGTCATGGCCAGGGCGATCAGTCACATAAGTGATCAGGTCGGCATAGTTGTCGACACCTTTGCGTTGCTCGGGTGCGAGCTCTTCAAGCAGCGCGCAGATGCCGCGCACCACGTCGATGTTTTTTTGCTCGTTGTGGCCGCCGATGTTGTAGGTCTCGCCGACCGCACCTTCGGTAACGACCTTGAGCAATGCGCGGGCGTGGTCTTCAACGAACAACCAATCGCGCACTTGCAGACCATTGCCATACACCGGCAGCTTTTTACCGGCCAGCGCGTTGAGGATCACCAGCGGAATGAGCTTTTCCGGGAAGTGGAACGGCCCATAGTTGTTTGAGCAGTTGGTCACCACCACCGGCAAGCCGTAAGTGCGATGCCAGGCGCGAACCAGGTGATCGGACCCCGCCTTGCTGGCCGAATACGGCGAACTGGGCGCGTAAGGAGTGGTTTCGGTGAACAGGTCGTCGACGCCATGCAGATCGCCATACACCTCATCGGTGGAGATGTGGTGGAAGCGGAACGACGCACGTTCGGCTTCTGGCAGGGCCGACCAGTAGCTACGGGTGGCCTCCAGCAAACTGTAGGTCCCGACGATGTTGGTCTGGATGAATTCCGATGGGCCATCAATAGAACGGTCAACGTGGGACTCTGCCGCCAGGTGCATGATCGCCTCAGGCTGGAAGCGGGCCAGTACGTTGGCGACAGCGTCCTGATTGACGATGTCCTGTTGTACAAATTCATACCGGGTATTGGTTACGATGCTTTGCAGCGATTCCAGATTACCTGCGTACGTCAGCTTGTCGAAATTCAGTACGTCATGGTCGGTGTTGTTAATGAGGTGGCGGATCAGCGCTGAGCCGATAAATCCCGCACCACCTGTGACAAGTATTCGCATGGGTTTGACCTTCTTCCCTGGGTAAACGTAAAGATAATGAAGCATAGCTTGTGGGGCGAAGCGAACTGGTGCAAGGCTCAAACACCCTCAAAGCCATGAAATAAATTGATTGCGGGAGGGTGATAGCGTCATAAAAATGCCGCGAAGAGATTACGTACCGTCAGGTAACGCTAGGTGTTCTGTGTATTTGGGTGTACGCGCATGCCTTCCCAGGGCTCGCCGATGATCAAGGCTATTTCCGGGTCGTCGGCGAATGCGTCAATGCATAGGCGCACCAATCCGAACACGGCCAGTATCGCCAGTAACAGGAGCCACTTGCGCCTGCGCCCTTGCAGGGTTTGTCGGACACCGTTGCCTGCGGCGATGATCGGTGCCCAGCCCTGTGACTTATTCCACATGCGTGGGTAGCCAAGGTGGGGCGACACTCAAATCAATCAGGTAACGTTCTTCATCAGGGTGTCGTCGGTCCTTGAAGCGATGAATGCTCAACATCGCCTGGTATTTATCACCCGCTTGCCAGTAAGTTATTTTCCCGTTTTTTTTCAAATCCCGCACTTGAGCGCGCCATTCAGGGGTGTCGGCGAAGGGGGGATCCTCCTCCGGATAGATCACTTTCCAGCAGCTTTGTCGCCATTGGTTCTGCAAATCCAGAACGACCTTGAGTGCGTCATCCAGCAGCAGGGGTTCGATCTGCGGTGACATACGGATGCCGTCTACGCGTTCGTTGTTAAAGGTAATAGCGAAGAACTTGGCCAGAGGCGTGGTAAAGCCGTATTGCGGATCAACCAAGCGCAAGCGCGCATCGGTTTCAGGGAACCGCCCCCAAACGTGCCCCGGTATGGCCGGGTCGATATCGGCCGTGGAGCGCTGGCGCATGTCTTCCCAGGGCTCACCGATGATCAAGGCTATTTCCGGGTCGTCGGAGAATGCGTCAATGCATAGGCGCACCAATCCGAACACAGCCAGTATCGCCAGTAACAGGAGCCACTTGCGCCTGCGCCCTTGCAGGGTTTGTCGGATGCTCATCGGACACCGTTGCCAGCGGCGATGATCAGTGCCCAGCCCTTTGATTTACTCCACATAGCGGGGTAACCAGAGTTTGGAGAGGTTCAAGTCAATCAGGTAGCGTTCTTCATCAGGGTGTCGTCGGTCCTTGAAGCGATGAATGCTCAACACCGCCTGATATTTATCACCCGCTTGCCAAAAAGTTGTTTTCCCGTTTTTTTTCAAATCCCGCACTTGAGCGCGCCATTCAGGGGTGTCGGTGAAAGGGGGAGCACTTAGCAGCGTGTTGAAATTCGCCATGGCTCATCACAGCGCAGCCTCACGACACGGTGAGCGCGTGTGATCGACGGGTGTATGACGCCGGGAAATCGGCTTTTTTCACTGTTTTTTTGGCGTTTTTATAGAGGGCAGGCGCA
>NZ_DASWOT010000023.1:0-67166 GCF_036404235.1 Pseudomonas sp. | reverse complement strand
AGCGGGGCCGTTAGAAAGACCATCACTGTGCGCGAGAAACTGCGCAACTGGATCATCAACAACGTCAGCACCACCACAATGAACAACGGCACACCGGCGTTCACCGAGTTCTGGCCGCGCGCGGCATCTTCAACCGTTCCGCCAACTTCCAGCAAATAGCCGTCAGGTAGCTCAGCGCGCACCCCATCGAGCGTCGGAAGGATCTGTTTGACCAGCGTTGCCGGCTGCTCCGGGCCATAGATATCGGCGCGTACCGTCACGTTCGGCAAACGGTTGCGGTGCCAGATGACTCCCTCTTCGAAGCCGTATTCCAGCGTTGCGACCTGCGACAAGGCGACACTGCTGCCGTTTGCGGTCGGGATCGACAGGCTCGACAACGCGCCCAACTCGTGTCGCTCACGCTCAGTACCGCGCACCAGGATTTCGATCAATTCATCGTCTTCGCGGTACTGGCTGACGCTCGATCCCGTCAATTGGCTTTGCAGGAAACGCGACAGATCGCCCGTGGTCACGCCCAAGGCACGCGCACGGTCCTGATCGACATTGAGATAGATGACCTTGCTCGGCTCCTCCCAATCCAGATGCACGTTAACCACGTGGGGGTTCTCGCGAACCCTGGCGGCAACCTTGCGCGCCAATGCGCGGACCTGATCAATGTGCTCGCCGGACACCCGGAACTGCACCGGATACCCCACGGGTGGGCCGTTCTCCAGACGCGTCACTCTGGGGCGCAGCGTGGGGAATTGTTCGTCGAGGGTTTTGATCAGCCAACTGCGAAGGGCCTCGCGGTCCTCGATGGTTTTGGCCAAAACCACGAATTGCGCAAAACTTGCGGCAGGCAATTGTTGATCCAGTGGCAGATAGAAACGCGGTGAGCCGGTGCCCACGTAAGCCACATAATTGTCCACGCCGTCATGGCCTTTGATCATCTCTTCAAGGCGTTTGACCTGCTCGGTGGTGCTGCTCAGAGAAGCGCCTTCGGCCAGCTTCAGGTCGACCATCAGCTCCAGTCGTCCGGACGCCGGGAAGAACTGCTGCGGCACGAAGCGGAACATCACAATCGACAGCACGAACAGCCCGATTGTCAGCACGATCACCGTCTTGCGTCTGCGTACGCACCAGCCCACCAAGCCCCGCACGCGTTTGTAAAATGGCGTGCCATAAGGGTTCGGCGCGTTCGGGCCGGAGCCGTGTTTGGCCGCATGAATCTTCGCCAGATCAGGCAACAAACGCTCCCCCAGGTACGGCACGAACACCACCGCCGCCACCCACGAAGCTACCAGCGCGATGGTCACCACCTGGAAGATCGAGCGCGTGTACTCGCCAGTGCTCGATTGTGCCGTTGCAATCGGCAGGAAGCCCGCCGCCGTGATCAACGTGCCAGTGAGCATTGGGAAGGCAGTGCTGGTCCAGGCAAAGCTGGCGGCTTTCATCCGGTCGTAACCCTGCTCCATTTTGATCGCCATCATTTCCACGGCGATGATCGCGTCGTCCACCAACAGCCCCAGCGCCAGCACCAGCGCACCGAGGGAAATCTTGTGTAAACCGATGCCTAGGTAGTACATGCAGGCGAAAGTCATCGCCAGCACCACTGGAATCACCAGCGCGACCACCAATCCGGTGCGCATGCCCAGCGAGAAAAAGCTCACCAGCAACACGATGCCCAAGGCTTCGGCAAGCACCTGGACAAACTCACCCACGCCGGTTTTCACCGCCGCTGGTTGGTCCGACACTTTGCGCAGTTGCATACCGGCTGGCAGATTGCCTTGCAGACGAGCAAACTCGCCTTCCAGCGCGCGCCCCAACACCAGAATGTCCCCGCCGTCTTTCATTGCCACGGCCAGGCCAATCGCGTCTTCGCCCATAAAACGCATGCGCGGCGCTGGGGGATCGTTAAAACCGCGTCGCACTTGGGCTAAATCACTGATACGCAACGTGCGATCACCCACACGAATCGGGAAGTCGCGTATCTGGTCCACCGTTTGGAAACGCCCGGTCACCCGCAGTTGAACACGCTCGCTCGGGGTCTCGAAAAAGCTCGCGGCGATAACCGCATTCTGCGCCTCAAGCGCTTGCTGTACGGCCTGCATTGGCAATCCGAGGGTTGCCAGTTTGACGTTCGACAGCTCAATCCAAATCTTCTCGTCTTGCAGCCCCAGCAGCTCGACTTTGCCCACGTCTTTGACCCGTTGCAGCTGGATCTGGATGCGGTCGGCATAATCCTTGAGCACGGCGTAATCGAAGCCCTGCCCAGTCAGCGCGTAGATATTGCCAAACGTGGTGCCGAACTCGTCGTTGAAGAAAGGACCCTGCACCCCCACTGGCAGCACCTGACGGATGTCGCCAATTTTTTTGCGGACCTGATACCAGAGCTCCGGCAGTTTCGCCGAGTTCAAAGAGTCCGTTGCCATGAAGGTGACCTGCGATTCCCCCGGCCGCGAGAACGAAACGATTCGTTCGTAATCGCCGGTTTCCATGAGTTTCTTTTCGACCCGATCAGTGACTTGCCGCGCGACTTCTTCCGCGCTGGCGCCAGGCCACAAGGTGCGAATGACCATAGCCTTGAAGGTGAACGGCGGGTCTTCACTCTGGCCAAGTTTTGTGTAGGACAACGCGCCTACCACGGCCAGCAGGATCATTAAATACAGAACCATCTGGCGGTTGCGCAGGGCCCATTCGGAAAGATTGAAACGCATCCGGGCCTACTCCTTAGCCAGCAGTTTCACCGACCGATTGCTGCGGTCCACCGGGCGAATCTGTTCGCCCTCATGCAACACATGCACGCCAGCGGCGACCACCCAGTCCGTGGGTTGAAGGCCGCTCAACACTGGCACCGATTCCTGTCCATAAACCCCCACCTGCACCGGCGTGCGCTTGAGCGTACTGTCGTTTTGCACGCGCCAGACATAGGTCACGCCGTTCTCTGCGGTCAGCGCCGAAAGCGGTACTGACAACGGCACCGTATGTTCGGGCTGAATGAACACCCTGGCGCTCTGCCCCAATTCAGCAGGCACCTTGCCGGCAGCGAAAGCGATGCGTGCAGCAAAGGTCCGCGAACGCGGATCGGCTGCGGGCGAAAGCTCACGAATACGCCCTGGCAAGCGCTGATCGCGTTGCGTCCAAAGCTCCACGGACACCGGCTCGCCAATCTTGAAGCGGCCATAGTTTTGTTCCGGCAGGCTGATCAACACCTCACGCTCGCCATCGGCGGCGAGCGTAAAGACCGTTTGCCCGGCCGCCACCACCTGTCCGACTTCAACCAGACGTTTAGCGATGACCCCATCCGCAGAGGCACGAAGCACCGCGTAACGGGTCTGATTATCGGCAACAGTAAACTCAGCCTTCAGTTGCTTGAGGCGAGCATCACCTGCGCGATAGAGGTTTTCGGCGTTGTCATATTGGGATTTACTGACCATCTGCCGCTCCATCAGCGTCTTGTAACGGTCACGCTCGGCGCGGACCGTTTGCAGATTGGCTTCGGCGGCTGCGACTTGAGCACGTGTAGCTTCCAGTTGCAGTCTTACGTCCTGGGCATCAAGCTCAGCCAACGGTTGATTGGCCTTGACCCGCTCGCCCTCATCGACCAATCGCTTGCTCACTTTTCCGGGGATACGAAACGCCAGCTCCGGCTCAAATCGGGCGCGGACTTCACCGGGATAGCTGTCCATCGATTGGGATGCAGGCTGCGGTTGCACTACCATGGCCGGACGCACGGTGGTCGGAACTGAAACGTCCTGACCGCAGGCAGTCAGTAATGACACCAGGCTGATGGGTACGGCGAGGAACAAAGCATCGCGAAACATGATGTGAGACCTTCGCAAAAGAGGGCTTTTAATAATTGTACTGCCGAGTATATTAAAAATTACCAAACTGACCAGTCCACTATTGAAATGAACATGCCTGAGCATCCCTTGAACGACTCGACATCCCCCTCTGCTCCCGGTCGTCCGAAGGATCTGGCCAAGCGCCAGGCCATCCTCGGCGCAGCGAAGAACCTGTTCGTGCGTAATGGTTATGCGAGCACCAGCATGGACGCCGTTGCGGCCGAAGCCGGGGTTTCCAAGCTCACGGTCTATAGCCACTTCACCGACAAGGAGACATTGTTTTCGGCAGCCGTGGTGGCGCGCTGCGAGGAGCAAATGCCCGAGTTGTTCGTCGATCTGCCCCACAACGCGCCGGCAGAAAAGGTGTTGCTGAGTATTGCGAGAGGTTTTCAGACACTGATCAACAGCCCGGAATCGCTGGATTTGCACCGTTTGATGATTGCGCTAGGCAGTCAGGAACCTAAGCTATCGCGGGTGTTTTTTGAAGCGGGGCCGCACAGGATTCTTCAGGAGATGGAACGGTTTCTGACGCGGATCAACGATACCAACGGCTTGCATTTTGATTCACCGGCAAGCGCTGCCGAACACTTCCTGAGCCTTGTAAAGGGGGCGTGTAATTTCCGCTTGTTGATTGGGTGTGGCGAGTTGCCGGATGAACAAAGCGCCGAACAGCATGTGCAAGAGGTGGTGGCGTTGTTTCTGCGGGCTTATCGGTCCTGAGTTCACAGAAGAGAGTGTAGATACTCGGTTCCGGTGGGCGGATGTCTTCAATGCGGCGGTTGATCGGCTGAAGAGCGCGGCTTGCCCCGCGACCTGGCGCGCAGCGGCAGTAAACCCGGTGCGTGCGGCCTGCCAGTCACACCGTGTGCACAGGTTTTACGACGGGTTCCCCGCCGGTCGCAGGGCAAACCCGGCTCCAACATGGGGGGTCAGGGCTCTCGAAGCCTTCGACAGCTCCTATCAGGGTTAGCGGTAACCTTATGACTTCAACGCCTTCTTCGGATAAATATCATACCGGCTGGATTTGCCATCCAGCGCATACCCAGGCTTTGGCCCTTCAATACATGGCGCTTTGCGCGGGCGTTTGACCACCACGCGATGAGTCGCCAACGCTAATGCTGCTTCAAGCAACGCCGGGGCGTCCATGTCGTCACCGACCAACGGGCGAAACAGGCGCATTTCCTTCTTCACCAACGCTGTTTTTTCACGATGCGGAAACATCGGATCGAGGTAAATCACCTGTGGCGGCTCGCCCTCCCAGTCGCGAATCAACTCAATAGCGTTGCCGGTCAACAAACGCATCTGGCCGATGATCGAGCCTATGGCCATGTCCCGTCGACCACGCGCCAGGCCGTCTTCCAACAGCGCGGCAATGATCGGCTGACGCTCGATCAGGCTCATCTCGCAACCCAGACTGGCCAGCACGAACGCGTCTTTGCCCAGCCCAGCCGTCGCGTCCAAAACCCTGGGCCGAACCCCCGGTTGAATGCCGACTGCCTTGGCGATCATTTGTCCACTGCCACCGCCGAATAACCGCCGATGGGCCACGGCGCCCTCAACAAAATCCACTCGCACAGCGCCCGGCACATCGTCGCCCAACTGCTGCAATTGCAGGCCAGCGTCGGTTACTTGCAAAGCAAAATCCGCTTCGGCATCTTCCAGCGGCAGGCCAAGACGCTGTGCCCACTGCTCGGCCTGCGCCTGCCCGTCAGAGCTCAACGCCTGGACCCGAACGTGGCTGCCGGTTTGTTGTTCACTCATTGTCCACACGCTCAAATTTTCTTAATGATTGGCAGCATCTGCCGATAACGAAAGTATCCGGCATTTTGCCAGAACCCACGGTATGTACTGAGCACTATGTCAGACATTGAGCATGCATCCTCAATAGGTTACTTGACGTACGCGGGCGACTACAGCGTACGCAACACCCAAACCCTGAGCGGCGTGACGCAGCTCTGGCAGGATGCATTCGCTCGGGCGATGGCGCAGCAGATCGATGAAACCTCAGGTAATGAGCCTGGATTCAGCATCGAAGCAGCGACGGACAGCATGACTGTCGAGCCCATTGCCGGTGCCAAGACCTTGGGCAAAATCGTCGACCAGCGCGCGCTTCCTGTTGAAGACATCGAACGCAATCCGCCAGAGCCGCTGTTTCTGCCAATCGCCGAGTTTGAATGGGATCTGGCCGATAAGCCCGCCAAACCCTTCAGCGCCAGCGAATTGATCGAACAGCAACGCCATCTGGAATTCGACAGCAGTTGGGTGCGTCCTACCGTACTCAGCCCGTATGACGACAGCGTCGAGCCAGGACCTGGCCCTGAACCACGGCCTCTGTTCCTGCCAATTGCTGAGTTTGAATGGGACTTGGCTGACAAGCCTGCGCAACCGTTCAGCGTCAGCGAAATGATCGACCAACAGCGCAACCTCGACTTCGACACCGGCTGGGCACGCCCGATTGTGCTGCAAAATTTGCGTCAGGCGGCTTGATACCTACCCAAGAACCACAGACTAAACACTGCGTCAGCTTCAGCCTTTGAACAGTGCATTCAATTGGTCGAAAGGCAACGCATCCTGCACGTAGGTAAAGGTGCCGGTACTGCGGATTTCGTCGGCGGCGCGATAGAAGCCGCCCCATGCCGCACGCGCCAATGAAGACCCGACACTGATACGCTTGACCCCACAGTCGCGCAGGTCAGCAACCGCCAGCGTCACCCCGCCCAGCCCCATCAACACATTCACCGGCTTGGGCGCCACTGCACGTACCACAGCGATGACTTGCTCACGCGTGCGCAAACCCGGGGCATAAAGCACATCGGCACCTGCGTCAGCGTAGGCTTCCAGCCGCCGAAGGGTGTCGGCAAAGTCCATTCGACCGTGCAGAAGATTCTCGGCCCGTGCGGTTAGCATGAAGGGAAACGGCAGGCTGCGAACGGCGGCGACCGCTGCTTTGACGCGAGCAACGGACAGGTTGAAGTCATAAATTGGCCGGATCGCATCGCCGCTGGCATCTTCGATAGACCCGCCGACGATGCCTGTCGCCGCAGCTTTCAATAGCGTGTCAGCACAGCCTTCTGGAGAGTCAGCGAAGCAGTTTTCCAGATCGGCGGCGACAGGCAAAGACGTTGCAGCAACAATCGTCGCCACATTGGATAAGGATTCATCACGAGTGATTGCGCCTTCAGCGTCAACCCGGCCAAGCACGAATGCCAGGCCCGCGCTGGTCGTCGCCAAAGCTTCAAAGCCCATCGAGGCCAGCATTTTTGCCGAACCGGCGTCCCACGGATTGGGTATCACGAAGGCGCCATCGCGTTCATGCAGGGCTTTGAACGCGTGCGCACGGAGAAGTTGTTGCGAGTCCATTGGCGTGCTCTCGGAGATGCTGGATGGCACAGATTAATGCACATTTCTCTGCAACGGTTCAGTCAACGTTTCAGGCAGAAACGTTGCCAATCGTTGCCTAGAGCAAATCCAGCTGGTTGATCTGCGGCCCGCGATCCAGTTCGGGCAAAGCAGGCAGCTCTGGTAGCAGCTTCATCAGTTGCCGATGAAAGCGCCGAGCCAGATCAGGCGCCTGGATATTGTCTGGTGTGTGCAGGAACACGTAGGGCGTACGCCCTTCCTCAATCCAGTGTGCGACTTTTTTCGCCCACTGCTCGACGTATGGGTCGTTCGCTTCCAGCTCCGGCCGGCCGATGAAACGCACTTGCGGGAATTGCGTGAGCGCGGCCGGACGCGGTGGCACTTTAGGCTTTTTCGACTGTGCATGGAGCACTGCGGGGTCTGTCGAAATACAGCTGAACAACGGACGAGAATCCAGACAAATACGCTCGACGCCACGGTCCAGCAACAATCTATTGAGCTGTTTTTCTTCCTCGCCCTGTGCGAAGAACGCCATATTGCGCACCTCCACCGCCAATGGCCGGTCCAGCGCATCGATGAATGCGGCCAGTTCGCCCAAACGCGATGGCGTGAAGCTGGCAGACAATTGCAGCCAAAATGGCGTCACACGCTGACCGAGCGGCGCCAGCAATTGCACGAAATCGTCTACTGCAATGAGATGGTCGCGCAGGTCGCCATTGTGGCTGATGTCACGTGGGAACTTGGCAGTAAAACGAAAATGCTCGGGCAGCACGTTGGCCCAGCGTTGCACCGTACTCGGCGCAGGGCGTGCATAGAACGTGGTATTGCCTTCGACGGCGTTGAACACTTGAGCGTACAGCTCAAGGAAGTCATTGCTGCGAGCGTCGTCGGGGTACAACGATTGGCGCCAGGCGTTTTCGCTCCAGGACGGGCAACCGATGTAGTAAAGCGGCCGGGGGACGTTCAAACGTGCAGATCGAGTCCGGAAACCTCAAGGTCCCAATCGACGAAAGTGGAGGTCGTCAGGTAACTGCTCAGGGCGTAGGCAACACGAGCGCTCATCGCTCGCGGGAAGATGATGTCTTGCGGACGGGCGGGCACATTGGCGGTGCCACCACTTTGACGACGAGTCACCTGGGGTGCCGCTTCGATGTCACTGTCCACTTCGTCCAGGTCAGCATCGTCCTGCACAGAGCCTTTGCGAGGCTTGCGTTTGATCGGGTACGAATGTTGTGAGGGACCAGTGATGCGCATCGATGATTACTCGGCGTCTCGTAGTGGCAATTTAATCTCATGAACAGCAATGAAGCAAACTCGCGAATGTTAACTAGACCACAGTTATTGCAAAACGTTTAAAACCGCCCGGCAGAAAATACACATGAGGCGCCAAACGGTCACGATACGTGTGACTTGGGCCTCGATTTTGTCAGGTGACACCCATCGGGTGTGCCGAAGCTTAAAACCCCATAGCTTTTGCCTTACCGGGCTTTGGGGGTGGCTACTTTATCGCGCAGATAAACCGGCTGTGCGTCATCAGCAATAACCGCTTCGCCACGCTGCCAGGCGAAGGTCGCCAACGTCAGCAGGTCCTGGGCGTGAGGCAGCATCCCGGCATCCACCGCGCTCAACGTCACCGCAATCCGTTTGGCATACCCCCACCCGGTCCCCGCGCCAAACCATGGGCCGCTGGCATCAGCCGGCAATGTTGCGAGCTCGGGAGGCATGACCGCTTCATTGCCCAGCAAGCGCATCTCCCCAGCAGTTTCGCGATAGCAGCCCCAATAAACCTCGTCCATACGCGCATCAATCGCAGCCGCCACCTGCCGTGCGTCATGCTCCCGAAAGGCGCGCTGTGCCAATACCGCCAGGTTGGAAACCGGCAATACCGGGCGATCCAAGCCAAACGCCAGCCCCTGAACCACACCAATGGCGATACGCACACCGGTAAACGCGCCAGGGCCACGGCCAAAGGCGATGGCATCGAGTGCCGACATGCCGATACCGGCTTCAGCCAGCAGGTCTTTGATCATCGGCAACAGGCGCTGAGCATGCAGGCGCGGGATTACCTCATAGTGAGTCAGCACTTTGCCATCGTGCAGCAAAGCGACTGAGCAGGCTTCAGTGGCGGTATCCAGGGCCAGCAAGGTGGTCATCGGGGTTTCCAGGTGGTGTGCAAAAAAGTGCCGCATTATAAACAACTACGGCCCGCAAGCGGGCCGTCGTTCATTGCGCTGACCGCGCGATCAGCTCAACGCTTCCAGCACCTTGGCGGTGATGGATTCTACCGAGCCTACGCCTTCTATATGGCTGCACTTGGGCTTGCCATTTTTGGCCTCAAGCTTCTCGTAGAAATCAACCAGTGGCTTGGTTTGCGAGTGGTAGACCGACAGGCGATGACGCACGGTGGCTTCAACATCGTCCTTGCGCTGGACCAGCGGCTCGCCGGTCACATCATCGACGCCTTCGACTTTTGGCGGGTTATAGATCAGGTGATAAACGCGGCCTGAACCTTCGTGTACGCGACGACCGGAAATACGCTGAACGATCTCTTCGTCGTCCACCTTGATTTCAACCACGTTGTCGATAGTCAGGCCAGCAGCCAACAAGGCTTCTGCCTGAGGAATGGTGCGGGGGAAGCCGTCGAACAGGACGCCTTTGGCGCAGTCAGGCTCCGACAGGCGATCTTTGATCAAACCGATGATCAGGTCATCGGAGACCAGACCGCCACTGTCCATGACACTTTTGGCCTTCAAGCCCAACTCAGTGCCAGCCTTGACAGCTGCGCGCAGCATGTCGCCAGTGGAAATTTGCGGGATGCCGAATTTTTCGGTGATGAACTTTGCCTGAGTACCTTTACCGGCCCCGGGAGCTCCCAGCAGAATCACGCGCATTGTTGTGCTCCTCAATTTTTTATAAAGATGTCGTCAAACGTGCCTTGCAGGCCCCATGGCAAAAGTCGACGAGCGAAGGTCAGGCAAGGCAAAAACAGGAAAGGAAGCGAAGTCTGGATGCCCTAGATGAGCATTAATCCGCTTCGGGTCGTGCTTCGGACGTTCTCCTTTCAAGCGTCCTGGCCTGTTTTTACGCAGCATCACCGAGCGCAGCCACTTTTGCCATGAGGCCTTGGGCCAACCTAAAAAGAATTACTGACCCAACGGCCAAAGGCTGATCAAGATACACAGCCCACACAGGCGGCACAAGACGTCAAAAGTCGCAGCGACCCCGGACAAATCGGTAGCTTGCTGACGTTTAACTGCTGGTGAGACTCGGCGCAACCTCATGGCGATATACAGTTCCCGCTCATCCCTGCGCCCCATACCTGAGATGAGCGGGGCAATCTTCGTCAGGCATTTGTGTCAACCCGTGTTGCGCAAACCGGCCGCAATCCCCGCGACAGACACCAGCAATGCTTGCGCAAGCGGACTGTCCAACGTGGCGTCTTGCGTGCGTGATCGCGCCAGCAGTTCCGCCTGTAATAGATGTAATGGATCAAGGTAGGTATTGCGCAGGCTGATGAATTCCAGGGTGACTGGGCTGTGCGCCAACAACTGGGTCTGACCGGTCAAGCCCAACACCACCTTGCACGCCTGCGACAATAGGTCGCGTAAATGCGCCCCTAAATGCTGTAGCCGAGGCTCTACCAAGCGCTCGTCATAGAGCTGAGCAATGTCGCTGTCAGCTTTGGTCAGGACCATTTCGAGCATGTCGATGCGCGTTCTGAAAAACGGCCACTGTTCGCGCATCCGGGCAAGCACTTCCCCTTCGTCACGCTCCAGCGCCTTGCTCAGCGCAGCTTCCCAGCCGAGCCAGGCCGGTAGCATCAGGCGAGTCTGAGTCCAGGCGAAAATCCATGGAATGGCCCGCAGACTTTCGACGCCGCCCTCGCGACGCTTGGCGGGACGACTGCCCAATGGCAAACGACCCAACTCCTGCTCCGGCGTGGCTTGGCGGAAATACTCAACGAACTCGGGGTTTTCACGGACCACGGCGCGATAGGCTGCAACACCGTCGGCGGCCAGTTGATCCATCATCGTGCGCCAAGCCGGTTCCGGCATCGGTGGCGGCTGCAGCGTTGCTTCCAGCACGGCCGCCAGATAGAGATTAAGGTTTTGCTCGGCGATGTCCGGCAAACCGAACTTGAAGCGGATCATCTCGCCCTGTTCGGTGGTGCGAAAGCGCCCCGCGACCGATCCCGGAGGCTGCGACAGGATCGCTGCGTGTGCCGGGCCACCGCCTCGGCCGACGGTGCCGCCACGACCGTGGAATAGCAACAGTTCGACTTGTTGCGCGCGGCAGATCTCCACCAGTTTTTCCTGCGCCCGGTATTGCGCCCAGGCCGCTGCGGTCGTACCGGCGTCCTTGGCCGAGTCGGAGTAGCCAATCATGACTTCCTGCGGACCGTTCAGGCGCAGGCGATAGCCGGGCAAACTCAGCAAATGTTCGATCACCGGGCCTGCGTTATCCAGGTCGGCCAGCGTCTCAAACAGCGGCACAACGCGCATCGACCGTTGCAGCCCCGCTTCTTTCAACAACAGTTGCACCGCCAGTACGTCAGAAGCAGCGCCGGCCATTGAGATCACGTAAGAACCCAATGATGCCGCGGGCGCGGACGCCACCACGCGACAGGTCGCCAGCACTTCGGCGGTGTCCGCGGCAGGCTTGAAATGGGCAGGCAGCAGCGGCCGACGGTTACTCAACTCGCGCAGTAAAAATTCAATGCGCGTTTCTTCGTCCCAGTCCTCGTAGCGGCCAAGCCCCAGGTAATCGGTGATTTCAGTCATGGCCGAACTGTGACGCGTCGAATCCTGCCGCACGTCCAGCTTCACCAAAAACAACCCGAAGGTCACCGCACGGCGTAGACAATCGAGCAGTGGCCCATCGGCAATTACGCCCATCCCGCACTCATGCAACGACTGGTAGCACAACTGCAGTGGCTCTAGCAGTTCACGGTTGTTGTGCAACACACCGTCCGGCGCCGGTTGCGTAACTGCCAGCGATGCATGCGCCCAATTACGTGTGGCGCGTAAACGATCACGCAGTTGCTTGAGTACTGCGCGATACGGTTCGGCGCTGTCGTCGGCCAGTGCTTGCAGGGCGGCGCTGGCCTGTTGCATGGAAAGCTCGGCGGCCAGTTGATCGACATCACGCAGGTAAAGGTCGGCTGCCATCCAGCGCGCCAGCAACAAAACGTCCCGGGTGACGGCAGCGGTTACATTCGGGTTGCCGTCTCGGTCGCCACCCATCCAGGAGGCAAAGCGAATAGGCGCCGCCTCCAGCGGTAGATGCAGACCTGTCGCGGCATGCAGTACTTTGTCGGCCTTGCGCAAGTAATTGGGAATGGCCTGCCAGAGTGAGTTTTCGATGACGGCAAACCCCCACTTCGCCTCATCGATGGGGGTCGGGCGAGTGCGGCGGATTTCTTCTGTGTGCCAGGCCTCTGCGATCAACAACTGCAGACGCTCGGTTATGTGCGCACGTTCATGCTTATTGAGGTCGCGATGATCGAGTGCGGCCAACTGCGCGGCGATGGCATCGTATTTCTGGATCAGCGTTCGACGCGCCACTTCGGTCGGGTGCGCAGTCAGTACCAGCTCAATCTCCAGCTTGCCCAACTGCCGTGCGAGGGCCTCAGGAGTATGGCCGGATTGCTTCAGCCGCTCCAACAACTCGCAGAGCACCCTGGACTCAAACGGCTGCGGGGCGCTGTCGTCACGGCGGTGAATAAGCTGGTACTGCTCGGCGATATTGGCCAGATTGAGAAATTGATTGAAAGCCCGTGCGACCGGGAGCAATTCATCGTCGCTGAGGCTTTCCAGGTTCGAACTCAACTGCTCGGTGCTTTGTGTCGACGCCTTTCGCCCCGCCTTGGCACTTTTACGGATGCGCTCAATCTTTTCGAGAAAGTCAGCGCCATGTTGATCGCGAATGGTATTGCCCAATAACTCACCGAGTAGGCGAACGTCCTCGCGCAAACGTGCATCGATATCAGCCATCTAGCCCTTCTCCTTCAGCGTTTTGTCCCGGGATGGTCAGCCTGAACAAGTTCGAAACTGAACGCACGCGAAAAATTCCTCTCTATCTAGAGTCTGTTGCCCTTTGGTTGTAAGCCACAGTCAAAGGGCAACAGACCCTAGCGTGCATAGAGCGACAAATCATACAAACGCGCAAGCCATTGCCTGACTTCTGCCAAGATGCATCTAGTCTCATCCACGAGCCCCACGAAGGCTCAACAATCGCCTGCGCCCGCCATCACGCGGGTCATTGAAGAGGTCTGTATGAAAATTCGCGAACTTGCAAAACACTGGGAGCAGACTGCCAAAGGTCGTCTGACGAAGACCGGCTACGAGGTTCATCTCGACGTAGAGGCCGCTGCACGCCTGGCCGCGATCTCAGAGATGTACCCAAAACGCGCTCCCGAAGAACTGTTGGGCGAACTGATTGGCTCAGCTCTTGAAGAACTGGAGGCCAGTTTCCCGTACATCAAAGGACAGCATGTGGTCGGGACCGATGAGGAAGGCAACCCGCTTTACGAAGACGTGGGCCCTACGCCTCGTTTTCTCGAACTGTCGAAACGTCATCTGCAGGATTTTTCCGACCAGCGAGACAGCCAACAGCACTGATAACGACGTCGTTTTTTCACCCCTGAAACTGCCCGCCAAACCGGTAAAAACGGCTTGGCGGGCATTTTTTTGTGTCAATTTTTCAGCGTCAAACTTACAACACGCAACAAAATCCTGAGACTTAATCCGTAAAAGGTCTGAACTATTCAAAAACCGTGTAGGTCCGAGCAGTTAGCCATTACAGGAAAAGCCGACAGCTGGCAGTGGATCGCAGTCCTTGGAGCCAGACCCTCGTGGCAAATAACTGTTATGGAAAAACCAAGTTTTCAGGAGTTACACAATGGAGTTGACCACCATGAACACCAGCACTGCCAAAACCACGTTCAATGGCCTGCGCGGGCTGAAACTGGCCGCGCTGGCTTTGGGTACCAGCTTCATCCTCGTAGGTTGCGCGGGTAATCCGCCTTCAGAGCAGTACGCAGTGACTCAGTCAGCGGTAAACGCCGCAGTGACTGCCGGTGCTACCGAATACGCAGCGGTCGAGATGAAGTCGGCGCAGGACAAGTTCAAGCAAGCTGAATTGTCCATGCAAGAGAAGAAATATGACGAAGCCAGGAAATACGCCGAGCAGGCCGAATGGGATGCTCGCGTAGCCGAACGCAAGGCTCAGGCCGCCAAGGCTCAGAAAGCTGTGCAGGACGCGCGTCAGGGCGTTAACGAGCTGCGTGAAGAAGGTATGCGTCAGGTTCAGCCTGTCAGCCAATAACTCCGCGCACTTCATGCATTGGCCATTGATTTAAAGGACGAAACTATTATGCGTAAACAAGTACTTATCCCTGCCCTGCTGGCCCTGAGTGTTGGTCTGGCTGCCTGTTCTTCACAACCTAACGTGAATCTTGAGCAAGCTCGTACCAACTATTCGGCACTGCAAAGTAACCCGAAAGCCACTGAACTGGCCGCGCTGGAAACCAAAGACGCCAGCGAATGGCTGGATAAAGCTGACGCCGCCTACCGCAGCCATGACGACGAGAAAAAGGTCGACCAACTGGCTTATCTGACCAATCAGCGCGTTGAGTTGGCCAAACAGACGATCAATCTGAAAACCGCTGAAAACGATCTGAAAAATGCCGCCGCTCAACGTGCTCAAGCACGTCTGGACGCTCGCGATGCGCAGATCAAGCAACTGCAGAACAGCCTGAATGCCAAGCAGACCGAACGCGGTACGCTGGTAACGTTCGGCGACGTGCTGTTTGACCTGGACCGGGCTGAGCTGAAATCCAGCGGCCTGGTGAACGTCAACAAGCTTGCTCAGTTCCTGCAGGAAAACCCTGATCGCAAAGTGATCGTCGAGGGTTACACCGACAGTACTGGTTCAGCCTCGCACAACCAGTCCCTGTCCGAACGTCGCGCAAACTCCGTGCGTACTGCGCTGGTGAAAATGGGCGTAAGCCCTGAGCGTATCGTGGCCCAGGGTTACGGCAAAGAATACCCGGTCGCAGACAACACCAGCGCCTCCGGCCGCGCCATGAACCGTCGTGTAGAAGTCACTATTTCCAACGACAACCAGCCGGTTGCACCGCGTACTTCGATTCAATAATCGACCAACGCTGGGAACCAAAGCCCCACCTGTGAATGACAGGTGGGGCTTTTTTGTTTTACCGAGCGACGCCGATCAAGGTTGTAACTGTTGCGGCGTCTCCTGCCCCATGCAGCGCACCGCTTGCTTCTTGCTATTGAGCAGCACACCGGTCAAGCCTTTTTGCTCGGTGTCGAACAGCACCAACACCCCATCGATGCACTGCGCCACTTGGGCGGCGGGCTCCAATGCGACTTTGTAGTCTTGGCCCGGGATGGTTTTAAGCAGCGTGAACTGATCGAGCAACAGCGCGTCTTCCGGCTTGGCGAAGTGCAGGTAACCGTAATACCACAGCGTACCTATCGTCCCCAGGATGCAGGCGATGCCAGTGATAATCAGCGGGATGGCATTACGCTCTTCGGTCATTTCAGGGTCTCGGCTGATGGGGTTGCAGGCTTGGCGTCAGGGTAATTGGGCACTTCGGCAAGACGTCGCAGGCCGTTGAAGTGCTGTGGATCGTCCAGATAGCGAACCATGACCTCACGCCAGGTTGGATCGGCAAACGTCTGAACATGGGCGCCGCGTGTCAGTTGCAGCACCCGAGGGGGTGGCGCGGCCTGATACAAACTGATGCCATTGGACAGCGGCACCTGCATATCGTCCAGACTCTGGAACAACAGCATGGGTGTGCCTGCCAACTGCGGCATGCCATTGATGGCGCTGTCGGTGTCAGGAATCACCCACGACAGTGGACGCTTGAACGGCCAGGTCAGCCAGGAGGTGCCCAGCGTATAGCGCGCAACCTCGCGGTAGCTGGCGGGCACACCATCAAGCACCAGCGCCTTGACCTGCGCGCGCTGCTGCGGATGCTCGGCCAGATAATGCACGGCCAAAGCACCGCCAATGCTTTGTCCCAACACCACCACGGGTTTGCCTTGAACTTCGGGGGCTTTGTTCAGCCAGTCGAACGCCGCATCGATGTCCTGATAGATCGCGGGCAGACTCGGTTCGCCTTGCGACAAGCCATAACCACGATAATCGAGCAGCAACACTTGGTAGCCCTGCTCAGGAAGCCACCAACTGCCACCCAGATGCCACGACATATTGCCGCCGTTGCCGTGCAGGTGCAGCACTGTGCCTTTGACCGCAACACCCTCTTTGGCAG
Source organism: Pseudomonas sp. (assembly GCF_036404235.1). Lineage (GTDB taxonomy): Bacteria > Pseudomonadota > Gammaproteobacteria > Pseudomonadales > Pseudomonadaceae > Aquipseudomonas. The sequence goes on along the minus strand of NZ_DASWOT010000023.1, from coordinate 50,681 downwards.
GCAGCCACCAGCCACGCAGTTGTGTACCGTCGGCGGCGGTCAGCATGACGTCGCGGTATTGCAGATGGGCTTTATCAGGGGTCAGCGGCAGGCCGGACTCGGGGTAGAACAGCAGTTCACTGCAGCCGGAAAGGATGAGCATCAAGGCGAGGGTGAGAAGTGGCTTCAAGCGGGTTCCTTTTTATTTGAGCGTCGATCCCGCAGAAACCCGTGCCTCTGCAGGAGCCAACGTGTTGGCGAAGCGGCTATCACGGTGTCTTAGGCCTGACGCCCCGCGAACACGTTCGCGCCTCCAGAAAATCCATCTCACGAAGGAGCGGTTCTGCTCATAAAATATTCGAGTAGTCCGCTTCAATCCGATCCAGGCTCAAATGATTGAGGAAGTTGGAGAAACACATCCAGGCCGACAATGCATTCATGTCGCGAAATTGATCGGGCAGGTATTTGGGTGGCACTACCAAGCCTTCATCCACCAACTGACGCAAAGTGCGCATGTCTTCCAGTGTGGTCTTGCCGCAGAACAACAGCGGCACTTGCTCAAGTTTGCCTTTGCGTACGGCCAACTGAATGTAGTTGTAAACCATGATGAAGCCCTTCAGGTAGGACAAATCCTTGGTGAAGGGCAGACCATTGGGCACTGAACCACGGAAAACACGACTGGCGTTGCCATAGCTTTCAGACATGCCAAAGCCTTGCTCGCGGTAGAACTCAAACACCTGGAGAAAGTCCGCGCCCTCTTCGGCCATATGAATGGCGCGGGTGCGGTTGGTAAGCTTGCGCAAACGGCTGGGATAGGAGGCGAAAGCGATCACTTCCATGAGGATTGCCAGCCCTTCCTGCGTCACCGTGGAGGACGGTGGGCCCTTGGAGAGAAAGGTGCAGATCGGTTGATTCTGCCCGTTCAAGGTGGTGCCCACATGCACCAGCCCTTCATGAACCTCCAGCGCCCTGACATCGCGCTCGTTGAACATCGCATCGCTGCGGATCTTGATGTAATCGGCACCGGCGGCGGCATCGGCCACGATGCCGTCAGACTCGAACACCCGAATGGTCTCTTGCGCCTCACCAAACACCCGATTCAACCGGGTCTGCAACAACGCCACCGCATCTTTGGCGGTCAGGGTTTTCGGCTCGTCTTTCAAATCACCACGGCCAGCAATGTTGTTCAGGTAGTCCGAAAGCATCAGGCCAAGATCGGCCAACGTCGGATCACCGGCATGGAACGCATCGGACGCCGCGCCATACAGCTCTTGCGAGATCAGCCCGAAGTCTGCTGTGCCACGCGCTTCGAGCATGCGGATGACCATGCGGTATTCCTTGCACATACGCCGCATGATCTGCCCGACCGGGTTGAACTGACCCAGCTGGCGAGTGATGTCGCGCTCGATGTTCTGGAACTCCAGCTTCACCGCGCCGGAATCAAAACCCAGCGGGCGACTCTCGTAATAAGCGCGGTCGATGGCGGGCAATGCCTTGCCTTTGGCTGCGAGGAAACCCTGCTTGATGGTCTCATCCCACTTCACGGCATCAAGTACACGAATAGGGGTCTGCGCCACGACAATTCGGTCGGATAATGCGCGAATGGTTTGCTGGTAATCGTCCACTCAACATTCCTTTTTGATTAGCAGAACTACTGCTTGGTCATGCGCTGATACTGAGCCGCTTTGAGAAACACGTCCGAATTGGCGGTGTCGTCCAGGTAGGCGAATACTGTCTCCAGCGGGCTGGTGATCAATACGCCGGCGCCTTTCTCGGTCTCTGTCGCCTGCCCTTCGAATAGCTTCTGATCGACCAGTTGCTGCATGCGATCCACGTCCAGGTCATAGACCACCAACTCGTCGGCTGAGGTGTCGTTGTCGATCAACTCGAAACCGGCGATGACGTAATTTGCGCCATATTTTTCAGGCAGCGCCGCCGACAAATACCAACGGCTGCCGTGCCTGGATACCGTGAAGGTGTACTCATCGCGGTTCTTGCGATCGCCCTTGCGGTAGCTGACCGCCTTGTACTGATGAGTCCCGCTTCGGGTGATTTCCAGCTCCAGCGGCTCGCCCCAGGCATTTTTGCTGGTCCAGGTGCCCAACAGTTTGCTCGGGGCGGTTTCGTTGGCGGGCAAGGGATCCTTGAAAGTCACCAGGCATCCGCTTAACAGTACGAACGACAAAGCGAGCAGCACGCGCCAGGCTTTCATCGGGTTCTCCTGAAAATGAGCGATCTCACGCGTCTATCGGTTGCGCAGCCCCCAGAACCAAACGCATCTGGCGACTGAGAATAGCGAGCATTTCTTCGTCCGCGTGGGGCTGTGGCCCATTGAGCAGCCCCTGATATTCCATCCGACAGATAATGCCCGTCAACACTTGAGCATCCAGATGAGGCTGTTTAGAGCCAACGACCTCTAGAAATTGGCTACTGCCCTGCAACAATATCTGTTGATGAGCGCTCACCAGGCTCGCCAACCGCGGGTTGATCAGGGCCTCATGACGAAAGGTATGCTCGGCGACCAACTGGTCGCGCCGGGTCAGCAACTGGTGACGAATGTAGTCCATCGCCATACGGGCGACTTCGTCTGCCAGCCATGCGCGAGCTTCAGGACTGCCGTCGTTGCGCGCGAGCATTTCGTGCAGCACAACCTCGGTGTTGGCCCATAGCCTGGCCATGTAAGCCGCGCTGCGCTCGACGTATTGAGCGAAGGTGTCCGTGAGCAGGTCGTCGATGTCCTTGAAGTAATAAGTCGTCGCAGACAGCGGCACTGCGGCCTCGGCGGCAACGGCGCGATGACGCACGGCACGCACGCCATCACGAATGACAATGCGCATGGCAGCATCGAGAATCTGTTGTCGTCGCTGCTCGCTTCCCTGTCGACTGGCCTTGCGGCCCTGATACTGAACACTCTGCGCGACTGCCGTGGCCAGGCCAGCGGCTCCCTTTTGAGTGATCGTACGGTTCACGACAGGTTTTCCTCTTTAGCGTTGGTGATCAATAACGTATGGGAGTGAGGTTTGCTCGCGAAGGGGCGAACCCAGACGACAGTGCATCTTAATCAAACAGGCAAAAAAAACCGCCCTGTTCAGGCGGTTTTTTCATGCAGCTATTACGCTTGCGGACGCATGTGCGGGAACAGGATCACATCGCGGATCGACGGTGAATTGGTCAGCAGCATGACCAACCTGTCGATGCCGATACCTTCACCTGCGGTGGGCGGCATGCCGTATTCCAGCGCACGAACGAAGTCGGCGTCGTAATGCATGGCTTCGTCGTCGCCGGCGTCCTTGTCGGCCACCTGTGCCATGAAGCGCTCGGCCTGATCCTCGGCATCATTCAACTCGGAGTATGCGTTGGCGATCTCGCGACCGCCAATGAACAGCTCAAAACGGTCGGTGACATTCGGGTTGTCGTCATTACGGCGCGCCAGCGGCGAGACTTCGAATGGATACTGAGTGATGAAGTGCGGCTGCTCCAGTTTATGCTCGACCAGCTCTTCGAAAATCATCACCTGCAACTTGCCTAGGCCTTCGAAGCCCAGCACTTTGGCCCCGGCTTTTTTGGCAATAGCACGCGCCTTGTCGATGTCGTTCAGGTCATCGGCGGTGATATCGGGGTTGTATTTGAGGATCGAATCGAACACCGACAGGCGAACAAACGGCTCGCCGAAATGGAACACTTTGTCACCGTACGGCACGTCGGTACTGCCCAACACCAACTGAGCCAGCTCGCGGAACAACTCCTCGGTCAGGTCCATGTTGTCTTCGTAGTCCGCATACGCCTGGTAGAACTCAAGCATGGTGAACTCGGGATTGTGACGGGTCGAAACGCCTTCGTTACGGAAGTTGCGGTTGATTTCGAAGACTTTCTCGAACCCGCCAACAACCAGCCGCTTGAGGTACAGCTCCGGCGCGATGCGCAGGAACATTTCCAGATCCAACGCGTTGTGATGGGTTTCGAAAGGCTTGGCCGCCGCGCCGCCAGGAATGGTCTGCAACATTGGCGTTTCGACTTCAAGGAAGTCACGCTTCATCAAGAAGCTGCGGATGTGGGCGATGATCTGCGAGCGCACGCGGAAAGTCTGGCGCACGTCTTCGTTGACGATCAGGTCGACATAACGTTGACGATAGCGCTGCTCGGTGTCGGTCAGACCGTGGTGTTTGTCGGGCAGCGGACGCAGCGACTTGGTCAGCAGGCGCACGCTGGTCATTTCGACGTACAAGTCGCCCTTGCCGGAACGCGCCAGGGTGCCTTCGGCGGCAATGATATCGCCCATGTCCCAAGTCTTGACCGAGGCCAGGGTTTCTTCCGACAACGTCTTGCGGTTGACGTAGACCTGAATGCGACCAGTCATGTCCTGAATCACCATGAACGAACCACGGTTGAGCATGATACGACCGGCAACCTTGACCGGGATGGCCAGCTCAGCCAGCTCTTCCTTGGTCTTGTCCACGTACTGCTTCTGCAGGTCGTTGCAGTAGCTATCGCGGCGGAAGTCGTTGGGGAAGGCCTGACCCTTGGCGCGCTCGGCGGCAAGCTTTTCCTTGCGCAGGGCGATCAGGGAGTTTTCTTCCTGTTGCTGGGCTTGCGGGTCGAGTTGTTGGTCGCTCATGTCTTTAGATTTTCCATCACAGGTTCATTGCCCCCCAATGCCTTGGGCAGGGGATCGCGGTCAAGCCACGCGCCTACAGGACCGTGGTGCCCGCAACAGTTGTGTCGCAGTTACAGCCCTTGCTTGAGACTCGCGATCAGGTATTCGTCGAGGTCGCCGTCGAGCACTTTGTCGCAATCGCTGCGTTCGACGCTGGTGCGCAGATCCTTGATCCGTGACGCGTCGAGCACGTAGGAGCGAATCTGATGACCCCAGCCGATGTCGGACTTGGTGTCTTCGACCGCTTGCGATGCAGCGTTGCGCTTCTGCACTTCCTGCTCGTACAAGCGCGCCCGCAGCATTTTCATGGCGGTGTCTTTGTTCGCGTGCTGGGAGCGTTCGTTCTGGCAGCAGACCACGGTGTTGGTCGGTACGTGGGTGATACGGACCGCCGAGTCAGTGGTGTTTACGTGCTGGCCACCGGCACCCGATGAACGATAGGTATCGATACGCAGATCCGAGGGGTTGATGTCGATTTCGATGTTGTCATCGATTTCCGGCGACACGAACACAGCCGAGAACGAGGTGTGACGACGGTTGCCGGAGTCGAACGGGCTTTTACGCACCAAGCGATGCACGCCGATCTCGGTACGCAGCCAGCCAAAGGCATATTCACCCTTGATATGCACGGTCGCACCTTTGATCCCGGCGACTTCACCGGCGGACAACTCCATGATGGTCGCTTCGAAACCGCGCTTGTCGGCCCAGCGCAGGTACATGCGCAGCAGGATGTTGGCCCAGTCTTGCGCTTCGGTGCCGCCAGAGCCGGCCTGGATGTCCAGATACGCGTTGTTGGCGTCCATGTCGCCACTGAACATGCGTCGGAATTCCAGCTTCTCCAGCGCTTCGCGCAGACGCTCGACTTCGGCAGCCACATCGTCGACGGCGGCCTGGTCTTCTTCTTCAGCGGACATCAGCAGCAGGTCTTTGGCGTCGACCAACCCGGTGGACATCTCGTCCAGGGTGTCGACGATCTGCGCCAACAAGGAGCGCTCGCGACCCAGGCTCTGTGCGTACTCGGGGTTGTTCCAGACGTTCGGATCTTCGAGCTCGCGGTTGACTTCGGTCAGACGATCACTTTTGTGATCGTAGTCAAAGATACCCCCGAATGCTTTCGGAGCGCTCGGAGAGGTCTTTGATGCTGTTTAGGATCGGGTTGATTTCCATGGTGGGCAGCACTCGCAGACGAAATTTTCAAAGCCGGCGAGTATACCCTAGCCGGCCTGGGGATGGCAGGCCGTTGGGCAGGGGTTGTGGACAGTTTTGGCAAAGATTGGGCTATTACCCCACCACTACCTGATTGCGCCCGTTGTGCTTGGCCGCATACAACCCTTGATCCGCGCTCTGGATCAACTGACGGCTGTGACTCCCTACCTGCGGCACGACGGTGGCCAGGCCAATACTCACTGTCAGCGCCGATTGCTCTGCCGGCGCACTGTGCGGGATGTTCAGGCTGGCGATGGTCTGGCGCAATTTCTCGGCCATCAACCGCGCACCACCCGGCGAGGTATTGGGTAGCACTAATGCAAACTCTTCGCCGCCATAGCGCGCGGGCAAATCAGAGGGGCGACTGGCGCTGGCGCGGATGGCGTTGGCCACTTGACGCAAGGCCTCATCGCCTTCCAGATGCCCGAAGCTGTCGTTGTAGGCCTTGAAGTAGTCGACATCGATCATCATCAGAGAAATCTGACTCTGTTCGCGAATAGCTCGTCGCCATTCCAGCTCCAGATACTCATCGAAATGCCGACGATTCGACAGCCCGGTCAAGCCATCGGAGTTCATCAAGCGCTGCAATACCAGGTTGGTGTCCAGCAACTGCTGCTGGCTGACACGCAGCGCTCGGTAAGCCTCATCGCGCTGCAGCAGCGTCATGTAGGAGCGCGAGTGATAGCGAATGCGCGCCACCAACTCAATGTTATCCGGCAGTTTGACCAGGTAATCGTTGGCTCCGGCCGCAAAGGCTGCGCTCTTGATCAGCGGGTCTTCTTTGGTCGACAGCACGATGATCGGGATGTCTTTGGTCATCGGATTGTTTCGGTATTCGCGCACCAGCGTCAGCCCATCGAGCCCAGGCATCACCAAGTCCTGAAGGATCACCGTGGGTTTGATCTGCACGGCCTGGGCGATAGCCTGATGCGGGTCGGCGCAAAAATGAAAGTCGATGTTGTCCTCATTGGCCAATCCACGCCGGACCGCTTCGCCGATCATCGCCTGATCGTCGACCAATAGCACCATCGCGGCGTTCTCATCGGTCGTCTTCACGCCGTCCAACTGCAAATCATTCATTAACAGTCTCCTGGTCACAGACGGACTGTGAAATCACCTGAAAAATCATTGACTGAATACCTCTTTCAAGCGAGGCGCAATCGTGTCCAATGGACGAATCTCTTGGGCAGCATCAATGGCAGCGGCCGCTTTGGGCATGCCATACACCGCGCTGCTCTGCTGGTCCTGGGCGATGGTCAGGAAACCCTGCTGACGCATCAGCTTGAGTCCTTGTGCGCCATCACGCCCCATGCCCGTCAATAAAACGCCCACCGCCTCACCGTTCCAATAACTGGCCACACTTTCGAAAAACACATCGATAGACGGCCGATAAATTTCGTTTACCGGCTCGGCGGTGTAGGCCAACGTGCCGTTTTTCAACAGCCGGATATGGTGGTTCGTGCCTGCCAGCAATACCGTCCCGGGCTGCGGCGGCTCCCCATCGCGCGCCAACCGCACCGGCAGGCCGGACGAAGAACTCAGCCACTGCGCCATGCCGGTCGCGAACACCTGGTCTACATGCTGCACCAGCACAATGGCCGCTGGAAAGTTTACCGGCAGGCCCTTGAGCAGCACTTCCAGGGCCGCAGGCCCGCCAGCCGATGAGCCGATGGCCACCAGGGCCTGGCGTTGCGCCGTTGCACGTACCGGAACAGGCGCTGCACGCACACGGCTGTCACGCTGACCAATGAGCCAGCCGATATTAAGGATCTTGCGCAACAAGGGCGCCGCCGCGTCCTTCGGGTTGCCGGCGCCAATGGCCGGGGTGTCAACCACGTCCAGCGCGCCATAGCCCATGGCTTCAAACACCCGGTGTACGTTTTGCTCGCGGTCTACCGTCACGATCACGATGGCGCACGGGGTGGCCGCCATGATACGCCGAGTGGCTTCGACCCCATCCATCACCGGCATGATCAAGTCCATCAGGATCACATCGGGGGTCAGCTCGGCGCAACGCTCAACCGCTTCTGCGCCATCGCGGGCGACCCAGACCACCTCATGCGCGGGCTCGAATGCAATGGCCCGACGTAACGCTTCAACGGCCATGGGCATATCGTTGACGATCGCGATCTTCATCCCTGCGCATCTCCTATCAGCTCAACGACGGCATCCAGCAGTGCATCGTCATGGAAGCTGGCTTTGGCCAGATAATAATCAGCGCCCGCGTCCAGCCCGCGACGACGGTCCTCTTCTCGATCCTTGTACGACACCACCATCACGGGCAACGATTGCAGACGACTGTCGCGCCGCAACAAGGTGACCAGCTCAATACCGTCCATGCGTGGCATGTCGATATCGGTGATCAATAGATCGAAATCTTCGGCGCGCAGGGCGTTCCAGCCGTCCATGCCATCCACCGCAACCGCCACGTCATAGCCACGGCCAAGCAGCAACTTGCGCTCCAACTCACGCACCGTCAATGAGTCATCGACCACCAGTACGCGCTTGCGAGTCACGGCATCAGCCTGACGATTGCGCCGGTCGATACGTTCCAGGCGTCCGGTATTGAGCAGTTTTTCCACCGAGCGCAGCATGTCTTCGACATCGACGATCAACACAGCCGAACCGTCGTCGAGCAGCGCCCCGGCAGAAATGTCCTGGACCTTGCCCAGTCGCGGGTCCAATGGCAACACCACCAATGTCCGCTCACCGATAAAACGCTCGACAGCCACGCCATACACAGCATCGCGGTCGCGGATCACCACCACTTTGAGTAGCTCGTCGGTGCTTTGGCTTTGTGGCCGGTTGAGCAACTGACTTGCCGCGACCAGACCGACATGCCGCTCTTCGTGCCAGAAGTGCTGACGCCCTTCCAACTGCACGATTTCGTCGGCCTGCACATCGCGCATGCGTTCGATGTGTGCCAGCGGGAAGGCGTAGGCCTCGCCGCCGACTTCCACCACCAGGCTGCGGACCACCGACAAGGTCAACGGCACCTCAATATGGAAACGGCTGCCTTGGCCTGCCTGCTGCTCCAATTCAACACCGCCGCGCAATTGACGAACCATATGCAGCACGGCATCCAGCCCAACCCCGCGACCTGAGACTTCAGTGACCTTGTCACGCATGCTGAAACCGGGCAAAAACAGGAAACTGAGCAGCTCTTCTTCGCTCAGTTGCGTGGCTGTTTCGATGGGTGACAACTTACGGTCGATGATAGAGCTGCGCAGTTTCTCAAGATCGACACCGCCGCCGTCATCAGTGAGTTCGACCACCAGCAAACCGGCTTGATGCGATGCCCGCAGATGGATAAGCCCTTCTGCCGGCTTGCCCATCGCGATGCGCTGCTGCGCAGACTCAATGCCGTGATCGACCGCGTTGCGCAGAAGGTGCGTCAACGGTGCTTCGAGTTTTTCCAGCACGTCGCGATCGACTTGCGTTTTCTCGCCTTCGATTTCCAGCCGCACCTGCTTGCCAAGCGAGCGTCCAAGGTCACGAACCATGCGCGCCTGACCGGCCAATACATCGGCGAAGGGCCGCATGCGGCAGGCAAGCGCGGTGTCGTAAAGCAACTGCGCACGCTGACCGGCCTGCCAGCCAAATTCGTCCAGGTCCACCGTCTGCTGAATCAACAAATGCTGCGCTTCGCTCAGTAATCGGCGCGCTTCTTCCAGCGCCTTCTGCGCATCGGGATCAACACTGGCATCGAGCAACGCCTCAAGGCTGTCGAGTGCGCGACTGGCGCCACTCTGCGAGCGCTTGACCCGCTGCATGGCGGCCAAATACGGCTTCAGACGCTGGGTCTCCACCAACGACTTGCTCGACAGATCCAGCAGGTTGTTCAAGCGTTCGGCAGTAACCCGCAACACCCGCTCGCCACCTTGAGGGCTGCGTTGCTCGCCACGACGCAGGTCAGCCTTGGCGGCAGGTTCGGGCTCGATTTCAGGTTCTGGTTCGGTACGCGGCGCCACATCGGCAGGCGACGGCGCCAGGTCACCGGGCGCCTTCAGACTGAGCCCTGCCCCCATCAGCAATTGCGCGTTAGCCAGCAGCAGATCATCGACCGAAGGCAATAGAGCCTTTGGCGCAACCGATGCAGTGGACGGTGCGCCGGGGGTGAGCAAATCGTTCATCAGTGCAACGTAGGCGTCGATGTCGGCAGGCCCGATACTGCTCGCACCTGGCGTCGCGATGCGCATTAACAGGTCGGTGCCCATCAACAAAGCGTCGATGTGTTCGGGCTTGAGACTCAGACGCCCTTCCTGGGCGCTGACCAGGCAATCCTCCATGACGTGGGAAACGCTGACACCGGCATCGACGCCGACAATCCGTGCGGCACCTTTGAGCGAATGCGCGGCCCGCATGCAGGCTTCAAGCTGATCGGCCTGGGTCGGATTGCGCTCTAGCGCCAACAGCCCGGCACTCAGTACCTGAGTCTGCGCTTCGGCTTCCAGGGTAAAGAGTTCGAATAACGAAGCGTCACGCATCCAGTCAGGGGTCATGTGAGACTCCGATTCACGGCGGACAACAACTGCTGTTCATCCAGTAGGCGCAAGCTGCGATTTTTCCACTGCAGCACGCCTTGGGTGAGTTTCGCGCTGGTGTGCTGGCCAGGCGCAGACGCGGCGTCCAGCAAATGGGCTTCCATCGCATGGATGCCGTCGACCTCGTCCACTGGCACCACCACTGGCCCGCCCTCGGCAGTAACGATCAACATGCGCGGCATGATCCGCGCTGACGGGTGTACGCTGCTCGACGTGTCGAGCCCCAACAGTTCAACCAATGAGATGCAGGCAACCAACGCGCCACGTACGTTGGCGACGCCCAGCAACGCCCGCGAACGTTGATGCGGTAACGAGTGAATCGCCTGAACGTTCGCCACCTCCACCAGACAGCGGGTCGGCAGGCCTAGCCATTCTTCGCCCAGACGAAATACCACAATCGATCGGGTCTTGATTTCGCCCGGCAATCCGCTGGACTGCGCCACCGCGCGATCCTGTACCGCCAAGGCATAGCGGTCCAGCAGCCGGGTGGCGGCGGCCGAGTACACCAAGCAGTTGCGACAATGAATATGCTCGACCAATAACGGGCAAGAACGGTCGCCGTGAATGCCGATGCGATTCCAGCAATCATCGATGGTGTACGCGTCATCGGTGACCATCTGGCCGTATAACCCGCTCATCAATTACGTCCTTCTTTGTTCACACCGCGTGCTGCACGAGCCTGCACGCGCCTGGCACCCGCGGTGTCGCCTTGGCTCGCCAACAAAGCGGCCAGTTGCGCTAATGTTTCAGGGTGCTGCGGCTGCAAGTACAGCGCCTTGCGATAAAAACCCTGCGCCTGGGCTGTGTCGCCCGCGACTTCACTGAGCAACCCCAGCCAATAAAACACCGGTGCCACGGGCTCGTGCAGCTGCAAATAGCGTTCGCAGGCCGCCTTGGCGTCAGCGGTTTTACCCTCGTTAGCGAGGGCGGCGATGCTGCCGAGCAAGACGCTGGCATCGCTGTTTGAGGTGCGTGCAGCAGGCGCGAAAGACCGCACGGGGTCCGGAGCCTTAAATGGCAGGGCAACAGTCGGCTTAATGGGGCTCCTGGCACGCTCCGTTATCGGCCGGGCGGCAATGACCACGGGCGGTTCAACCGCAACTTCGCGGCGTCGACGGAAGGCAAACGACTGCGGTACTCCAATCGAACTCATACCCATGCGCCCCAACAAGCTGCCTTCGGCGGGGCCGATAAACAGCACACCGTCGTCTCGGGTCATGCGCTTGAGCGCTTCGAACCCAAGACGCTGAGTGGGTACGTCGAAGTAGATCAGCAGGTTGCGACAAAACACAAAATCGTAGGCCGATTGCGCCAGCGGCATGTGTGGGTCCAGCAAATTGCCGGACTGGAAACTCACGCGATCACGCACACGCTCGTCCAGCCGATAACCTTCCTCGACGGGCAGGAAATAACGCTCTCGAAAGCTGATCTGATCGCCGCGGAATGAATTTTTCCCGTACACGCCAAGCCGAGCGCGCTGAATCGACAACGGACTGATATCCACGGCATCGACTTTGAACTGGGTTGGTTCGACACCTGCATCGAACAGCGCCATGGCAATGGAGTAGGGTTCTTCGCCCGTTGAACACGGCAGACTGAGGATGCGCAACGGTCGCGCAGCGCTAAGTGCCCACAACCGGGCCAAGGCCAGTTTGCCCAAGGTGGCGAAGGATTCTGGGTAACGAAAGAACCAGGTTTCGGGGACAATCACCGCTTCGATCAGCGCCTGCTGTTCGTCCGCAGAACCGTTTAGCAGTTGCCAATACGCATCGCTATCGGTCGCGCGCGAAGCGATGCAGCGCTGGCGCACAGCGCGCTCGATGATCGCCTCGCCTACCGACGCTACATCCAGGCCGATGCGATCCTTGAGAAACGTAAAAAAACGCGCGTCGTCGCTCATGGCATTGCCTCGAACGCGTCAATACTCAACGGCTGTGCCGGAAACAACAGTTCACGCACCGACGCGTTGAGCAGGTCCTGAACGCGAACCCACTGCAACAAACCCTGTTCATCCTCGCGCATCGGCCCCAGATAAGGCGCCTGACAGTTATCCACGCCATAATCCTTGAACTCTGTCGGTGCGCAACGCAGGGTGTCAGTGGCCTGCTCCAGAATGAGTCCGAGCAGTTGCGCGGCACGTTCTGCATCCGGGCGGTAATACACCAGCACCAGCCGGGTGCTGGTTCGCGACTGCGCCGGATGACCAAAGGTCAAGGCGCTGAGGTCAATGACCGGCACCACCACGCCACGGTGCGCGAACACACCTGCGACCCAGTGCGGCGCCTGGGCAATCGGCTTGAGCGTCAGACGCGGCAGTACTTCGGCAACTTCGACCGCCTCCAGTGCGTAGCGCTCGCTGCCGATGCGAAACAGCAGAAACAACTTGTTCTTGGACAGCACGGGCGAGCCGCGTCTGGCTGAGTGCTCGATCATCGACCCGACTCAGACCTTGAAACGCGAAACGCCACTGCGCAGTCCGACCGCGACCTGACTCAGCTCGTCGATGGCAAAACTGGCCTGGCGCAAGGATTCGACGGTTTGGCTACTGGCATCACCCAATTGCACCAGCGCCTGATTGATCTGTTCAGCCCCGGTGGCCTGAGCCTGCATACCTTCGTTGACCATCAACACCCGTGGCGCCAACGCCTGCACCTGATGGATGATCTGCGAAAGCTGCTCGCCGACCTCGGTCACTTCGAACATACCGCGACGCACTTCTTCGGAGAACTTGTCCATGCCCATGACGCCAGCAGATACCGCCGACTGGATTTCGCGGACCATTTGTTCGATGTCGTAGGTAGCGACGGCAGTCTGATCGGCGAGGCGACGCACTTCGGTGGCGACCACCGCGAAACCGCGACCGTACTCGCCAGCCTTTTCAGCCTCGATGGCCGCGTTGAGCGACAACAGGTTGGTCTGGTCGGCGACCTTGACGATGGTGACCACCACCTGATTGATGTTGCCGGCTTTCTCGTTGAGGATCGCCAGCTTGGAGTTCACCAGATCTGCCGCGCCCATCACTGAATGCATGGTTTCTTCCATGCGGGCCAAGCCTTGCTGGCCGGAACCGGCAAGAATGGACGCCTGGTCGGCGGCCGAGCTGACTTCGGTCATGGTGCGCACCAGATCGCGCGACGTGGCGGCGATTTCCCGCGAAGTCGCACCGATCTCAGTGGTGGTCGCGGCGGTTTCGGTAGCGGTCGCCTGTTGTTGCTTGGAGGTGGCGGCGATCTCCGTCACCGATGTGGTGACCTGTACGGATGAACGCTGCGCCTGGGAAACGAGTTGCGCCAGATCCGTCACCATGTCGTTGAACCCGGTCTGCACCGCACCAAACTCGTCGTTGCGGTCCAGGTCCAAACGGCTGCTCAGATCCCCCGTGCGCATGGTTTCGAGGATATGCACGATACGACTCATTGGCGCCAGAACGGTGCGCATCAACAGCAGACCGCAGGCACCCGCGGCCAGAATAGCGATCAGCAGGGAAATACCCATGCTGACCTCCGCACTTTTAACCGCGCCAGAGATGGCCTCGGACGCATCGTCCGCTACTTTTTTGTTTGCCAGAATGATGTCATTGAGTATGAGCCGTCCCTCCATCCACACCGGGCTCATGCGTTCTTTGAATATTTGCCGGGCAAGATTGAAATCGTTGGCCTCATAAGCGCGCAGTGTGTCTTCAAGTGCCTTGTTGAGGACCTGATGCTGTTTCTCGAAATTGTCGAAACCTGCCTGATCCTGCGCATCGAAAATGGTTTTTCGATAGTTGTTCATTTGCGTATTCAAGTGTGCTTCAAACGCTTGGTACTGGTCCTTTTCCTCCTTGGTCAAAGGCCGACCTTCGTCTTCGCCCAACAGCCCCAGAGTCAGCAAGTAACTGTCTACCCAAGCGCTGCGGGTCATGGTGCTGTAATAGACGCCAGGAATCGCTTCGTTACTGACCACCTCCGAACTGGACTTAATCGATAACAATCGAGTGTAAGCCACCATTATCATCAGCATCATGATGATGATAATCACAGCAAAGCTCGCCAAAATCCGTTGACGTAACGTCCAGTTCTTCACAGTCAGCCCTCAAGAGTTCAACGCCAGCAATCACGCTGGGGTTCAAGAAGCGGACCAATGGGCGGTCCCAAGCGAGCAGGAGTATAGCCTAGCGTCCTACGCACTTACTGGACTGTTTCCGGTCTCTTTTGATGAATAATCGACATGAATATCAGAATCCTCTTACAAACTGTCGGCATGAAGGACCGTTGCTTGATGGCTTGAGAGGGTTTGCGGCCCCCTGGATCACTGCGCCTGCCGAACCTGGGTCTCCAATTCCACTTTAAGCTCGGGGTCCAGCTTTAACTGCCTGGCCAGCTCATCCAGGTAGGCGCGCTCCATAAAGTGCTCTTCGTCCACCATCATTACGCTGGCAATGTACATCTCGGCGGCGATTTCCGGAGTTTTTGCAGCGCGGGCTACATCCGATGGGTCCAGCGGCTTGTTCAGCTCGGCGTGCAGCCACTGTTGTAATTGCTGGTCGCCGGTCAAACGGGTGAATTCGCCCTCGATCAATTCACGCTCGCGATCATCAACATGGCCGTCAGCCTTGGCAGCCGCCACCAACGCCCGAAGAATGGCTTCGCTGTGCTGTTCAACCTGCGCAGTTGGCACACGGTCAATGGTTTTTGGTTCCGATTGCGAAGCAGCGCCCTGATTGGCCTGCCAGTTGCCGTAGGCCTTATAAGCGAGCACACCCAACGCGGCCAGACCGCCATAAGTCAGCGCTTTGCCGCCCATCTTGCGAGCACTTTTGCTGCCCAACAGCAAACCCATCGCACCTGCGGCCACAGCGCCGCCACCTGCTCCGGAAAGGAAACCACCTAAATTGCCGCCACCGACCTTGCCCAGCAGATCGCCTAGCGCGCCTTGTTCACCGGGTTTTCCGGAAGCGCCGGGCGAGCCACCCGCTTTGTTCTGCAGCAGGTCCTGACCAGATTTGAGCAATTGATCGAGCAAGCCACGGGTGTTCATAGTCGTTCTCCTGGGTTTTCGTCGGACAATTCGAGAGCACGCAGGTTAAAACGAACGGTTCATGGGCTGTTCACGGGTGTGCTTCCAGATGTTGCGACACAACAATGGCCGTTCGATTAAAACGATATAGACTCACCTCATTCGAACAATCAGGCGAGCGGCCCCGTTCATGCCCCGATCTTTGGGCTACACCTCACGGCAAGAACGATGACCACTTGCAGCTTGCTATTGCTTCACGTCCCCTGCCCACAACGCCTATTAAAGAGGGAACCTCCATGTCAGCACGCAAGACCGCGCTTCTGAGCGCCGTAATCACTGCGTTGTTCGCCTGCGCAACGTTGCAGGCCGCCGAAACGCTCAAGTCGGTCGGCAACGGCGAAGGCCAGCTCGATATCGTCGCGTGGCCGGGTTATATCGAGCGCGGCGAAAGCGACAAAGCCTATGACTGGGTCACCGGCTTCGAGCAGGAGACCGGGTGCAAGGTCAGCGTCAAGACCGCAGCCACCTCAGATGAAATGGTCAGCCTGATGACCAAGGGCGGTTATGACTTGGTGACCGCCTCGGGCGATGCATCGCTGCGTCTGATCGCTGGCAAGCGAGTGCAGCCTATCGATACCTCGCTGATTCCTAACTGGAAGAACCTCGACCCGCGCCTGGCGGGCGGCCAATGGTACGTGGTCGACAAAAAAACCTACGGCACGCCTTATCAATGGGGCCCGAACGTGCTGCTGTACAACACCAATGTGTTCAAAACCCCGCCCGTCAGTTGGAGCGTGGTGTTCGAGCCACAGGACCTGCCCGACGGCAAGCCGAATAAAGGCCGCGTGCAGGCGTATGACGGCCCGATCTACATCGCCGATGCAGCGCTTTATCTGAAGACCGCGCAGCCCGATTTGAAAATCGAAGACCCCTACCAACTGACTGAAACCCAATACAAGGCGGTGCTTGATCTGCTGCGTAAACAGCAGCCGCTGATTCACCGCTACTGGCACGATGCAACTGTGCAGATGAGCGACGTGAAGAACGAAGGCGTGGCGGCGTCAAGCTCCTGGGGCTACATGGTCAACGGCTTGCAGGCGGACAAACAGCCAGTGGCCTCGACTATCCCGCAAGAAGGCGCCACCGGCTGGGCCGATACCACCATGCTGCACGCCGACGCCAAGCACCCAAACTGCGCCTACAAATGGATGGACTGGTCGCTGCAGCCTAAAGTCCAGGGCGATGTCGCCGCCTGGTTCGGTTCGTTGCCTGTGGTTCCGGCAGCGTGCAAGGCCAGTGACCTGTTGGGCGCAGAAGGCTGCGCCACCAACGGTTTTGACCTGTTCGAGAAAATCGCCTTCTGGAAAACCCCACAGGCTGAAGGTGGCAAGTACGTGCCGTATAGCCGCTGGACTCAGGACTACATTGCGATCATGGGTGGGCGTTAACGCCCGGCAAAACTACTGTCCCTGTAGGGGCGAACGTGTTCGCGAGACACTGCGCGTCAAGCCATCCGCCAACACGTTGGCACCTACAGAGGACGAGTCGCGGTCTGACAGATTCATTCCTTTTCAGAGTCCACGCTATGCCCCTTGCAGTCCAGTTCACCAACGTCTCCCGTCAGTTCGGCGACGTGATGGCCGTTGATCGGGTTTCCATCGATATCCAGGACGGCGAGTTCTTTTCCATGCTGGGCCCGTCGGGCTCAGGCAAGACCACCTGCTTGCGCCTGATCGCTGGGTTCGAGCAGCCTAGCGCTGGCTCAATCCGTATTCACGGCGAAGAAGCTGCCGGGTTGCCACCGTATGAGCGTGACGTTAACACCGTGTTTCAGGATTACGCGCTGTTCCCGCACATGAACGTGCGCGACAACGTGGCCTACGGCCTGAAGGTAAAAGGTGTCGGCAAAAACGAACGCCTGACCCGCGCCGAAGAAGCGCTGAACATGGTTGCCCTGGGTGGCTATGGCGAGCGCAAACCGGTGCAATTGTCTGGCGGCCAACGTCAACGTGTGGCCCTGGCCCGCGCGCTGGTCAATCGCCCGCGCGTGCTGCTACTCGACGAACCTCTTGGTGCCCTTGACCTCAAGCTGCGCGAGCAGATGCAAAGCGAGCTGAAAAAGCTACAGCGCCAACTCGGTATCACCTTCATCTTCGTCACCCACGACCAGACAGAAGCACTGTCGATGTCTGACCGTGTGGCGGTGTTCAACAAAGGCCGCATCGAACAAGTCGATACCCCCCGCAACCTGTACATGAAACCAGCGACCACATTCGTCGCCACATTCGTCGGCACCTCTAACGTGTTGCGTGGCGAAATAGCCCAGCAGTTGAGCGGCGTGGCTCAGCCATTTTCGATTCGTCCAGAACACATTCGCTTTGCCGAAGGCCCGCTGGCGAACCATGAAATCGAAGTCAGCGGCCTGCTGCACGACATCCAGTATCAAGGCAGCGCCACCCGCTACGAACTCACACTGGATAACGGCCAGATCCTCAGCGTCAGCCAGGCCAACAGCCAATGGCTGGACACCAGCGCGCAACGCCAGACGGGACAGCGCGTTACCGCACGCTGGCCACGGGAAGCGATGACTCCGCTGCATGACACCCTAAACGAGCCCGTGGCCGAGGCACATTGAGATGAGCCAGACATTCGCCCATTCGGCGCCGGTGTCCAGGCAATCGCCTATGCGGCGTTTTTCCAATTTGCTCTATCGTCGGCCGAATCTGTACCTGTCGCTGCTGTTGATTGCGCCCCTGCTGTGGTTTGGCGCGATTTACCTTGGCTCGTTACTGGGCCTGCTTTGGCAGGGCTTTTACACGTTCGACGACTTCACCATGGCGGTCACGCCCGACCTAACCCTGATGAACTTTATGGCGCTGTTCCATCCCTCCAACTTCGACATCATCAAGCGCACCGTGAGCATGGCGATTGCCGTGTCGCTTGCCAGCGGCATCGTCGCCTTCCCCATCGCCTACTATATGGCGCGTTACACCACGGGCAGGACCAAGGCGTTTTTCTACATCGCAGTGATGATGCCGATGTGGGCCAGTTACATCGTCAAGGCTTACGCCTGGACCCTGCTGCTGGCCAAAGGCGGCGTGGCTCAGTGGTTCGTCCAGCACTTTGGGCTAGCGCCAGTGTTGCAGTTCCTGCTTGGGATTCCAGGCATAGGCGGCAGCACCTTGTCGACCTCGCACCTGGGGCGCTTCATGGTGTTCGTCTATATCTGGCTGCCATTCATGATCCTGCCGATCCAGGCTTCGCTGGAACGTCTGCCGCCGTCGCTGCTACAAGCCTCCGCCGACCTCGGCGCCAGACCATGGCAGACATTCATGCAAGTGATTTTGCCGCTGTCGGTGCCCGGTATCGCGGCAGGTTCGATCTTCACGTTTTCCCTGACCCTGGGCGACTTCATCGTGCCGCAACTGATCGGGCCACCCGGCTACTTTATCGGCAGCATGGTTTACGCCCAGCAAGGCGCCATCGGCAACATGCCTATGGCAGCAGCCTTCACGCTGGTGCCCATCGTGCTGATCGCGGTTTACCTGTCCATCGTCAAACGACTAGGGGCTTTCGATGCGCTTTAAGCCTGTTGCAAAGAGTCGCGATCAAGCCTCGTGGGGCCTGAAAGTCGCCGCGTGGGGCGGGCTGGTATTTTTGCACTTCCCGATCCTGATCATCTTTATGTACGCCTTCAACACCGAAGACGCGGCCTTCAGCTTTCCGCCCAAGGGTTTCACCCTGAAATGGATCGGCGTAGCGTTTTCGCGGCCCGATGTGCTGGAGTCGATCAAGCTGTCGTTGCAGATTGCCTGCGTCGCCACGCTGATCGCACTGGTGCTTGGCACCCTGGCCTCGGCGGCGCTGTATCGGCGGGACTTCTTCGGCAAGGACGGCATCTCGCTGATGCTGATCCTGCCCATCGCCCTGCCCGGCATCATCACTGGCCTTGCGTTGCTGTCGGCGTTCAAGACGCTGGGCATCGAACCCGGGATGTTCACCATCATCGTGGGTCATGCGACCTTCTGTGTGGTGATCGTCTACAACAACGTTATCGCTCGTCTGCGCCGTACTTCGCACAGCTTGATCGAAGCGTCGATGGACCTCGGTGCTGACGGCTGGCAAACCTTCCGTTACATCATCATGCCCAACCTCGGATCGGCGCTGCTGGCAGGCGGGATGCTGGCGTTTGCGTTGTCCTTCGATGAAATCATCGTCACCACGTTTACCGCAGGGCATGAGCGCACGCTGCCGATCTGGTTGCTCAATCAACTCAGTCGCCCGCGCGATGTACCGGTGACCAACGTCATTGCGATGTTGGTGATGCTGGTCACCATGTTGCCGATTCTCGGCGCGTATTACCTGACCCGCTCAGGCGAGAGCGTGGCCGGCAGTGGCGGAAAATAACCCGAGAGCAGCGGGAATCTCCTGCGTAAAACCATCGACTATTGCAGGCGCGCGCCCACAATGGCGGCTGATCAGACCACAAAACGACTGGGATTTTTCGCTACCCAGCCCCACAGACGGTTACGGCCCTACCCACTTCGCAATCATCCAGAGCACCAACACTGATCACTCATGACCGCAACGCACTTTCTTGGATCAGCACCCAAGGTGCAACAACCACCGCCCACAAAGGTGGATCTCGCTCCAGCAGGTCCAAGGCCCGCGACTCAGCCACCCTGGCAACCGCGTCGCCACGGAGCCAGTCAGCCACCAGGGCTTCGTTGTTCTCGGCAATCGCCTGTGCAACTGCAATCAAATCCTGTGAAGAGTCGACCCACAACAGGGCACCCTTGGCAAAATACGGTTGCAATTCTTTCCACGTAATCGATGCCGTTTCGCCGAGCAGTTTGGCATAGAGGGTGCTAGGTTCTTGCGTCATGGGTTTCACCAAAAAGAAAATCCGGGCAATGATAGCGCCCCGTTTTCTCAAGACAAACCCAGATTCAAGTGATTGATTGCAGAGAACTTCGCACAAGCCGAGAGATTTGGGGACGTCACTCAGGGACCGACCGGCTTGATTGTGTATCTTTCTGTCGATTAAGCGACATCAATAGGCTTTGCCCCCCGTAGCCAGCTTTTCAAGCGCTCAACCGGCGCTCTAAACTGTTCCGGTACAGTTGCCGGGGGCATGGCCTGGATAAATTAATCGGGTCCTGTGCCTTCTGGCCTTCAGGATTATAAAAACGACAACGCAAGAGTGGAGCATCATGACTAAGGGTATTAATCAGATTTCCAAACTGTTTGCCGCACTGGTTCTGGCGGGGGTTGCCAGCCATTCGTTCGCAGCCGACACCATCAAGATCGGCATCGCCGGCCCGAAAACCGGCCCAGTCGCTCAATATGGCGACATGCAGTTCAGCGGCGCCAAAATGGCCATCGAGCAAATCAACGCCAAAGGCGGCGTGGCTGGCAAAAAACTTGAAGCTGTGGAATATGACGACGCCTGTGACCCTAAACAAGCGGTAGCGGTCGCCAACAAAGTGGTCAACGACGGCGTCAAGTTCGTGGTCGGTCACCTGTGCTCCAGCTCGACTCAGCCAGCGTCCGACATCTACGAAGACGAAGGCATCATCATGGTGACCCCGGCAGCCACCAGCCCGGAAATCACCGCTCGCGGCTACAAGCTGATCTTCCGCACCATCGGCCTGGACAGCGCACAAGGCCCGGCCGCTGGCGAGTACATCGCCAAACAGGTCAAGCCTAAAGTCGTTGCGGTCATCCACGACAAACAGCAGTACGGTGAAGGTATCGCCACTGCCGTTAAACAGACCCTTGAAAAAGACGGCGTGAAAGTCGCTGTGTTTGAAGGCATCAATGCCGGCGACAAAGACTTCTCTTCGCTGATCGCCAAGCTCAAGCAAGCCAATGTCGACTTCGTCTACTACGGCGGCTACCACCCTGAGCTGGGTCTGATCTTGCGTCAGGCACAAGAAAAGGGCCTGAAAGCTGGCTTCATGGGCCCAGAAGGCGTGGGCAACGCATCGATCTCGCAGATCGCCCAGGACGCCTCCGAAGGTCTGTTGGTGACTCTGCCGAAATCCTTCGACCAAGACCCGTCCAACAAGGCACTGGTTGAGGCTTTCGCAGCCAAGAAAGAAGACCCGAGCGGCCCGTTCGTGTTCCCAGCCTACGCCGCAGTTGAGGTGATTGCCGACGCCATCACCACCGCCAAATCCGAAGACACCGCCAAAGTAGCTGCTGCTATCCACGCAGGCACCTTCAAGACCCCGACCGGCGATCTGTCCTTCGACGCCAAAGGTGACTTGAAAGACTTCAAATTCGTCGTCTACACCTGGCACAAAGATGGCACCAAGACTGAAGCGCCTGTGAAGTAATCACACGCTTTGCGTTAACCCAGAGCCCACTGCAACCGCAGTGGGCTTTGTTTTAAAAGGTCCGGATGCAGTTCACAAGACTGTTTCCCCCTGAACATCTTGAAACCGCACCAGTGAATCACTGGGCTCGTGCCGAACGCGGACGTAGATCACGACGCGCGAGCGGGAAAAAGACTTCACCAGTGAAACACCGAGAAGGTTTTTAGGAGCACGCGGCAATGCCCGAGATAGACATCTATCATTTTTTCCAACAGCTCGTTAATGGCATGACCATTGGCAGCACCTATGCCTTGATTGCCATTGGCTACACCATGGTTTACGGCATCATCGGCATGATCAACTTCGCCCACGGCGAGGTGTACATGATCGGATCGTACGTGGCGTTCATCGCCATTGCCGGCCTGAGCATGCTGGGCATCAACAGCCTGCCGCTGGTGATCACCGCAGCCTTCGTCGCCAGTATCGTGGTAACCAGCGCCTACGGTTACGCCATTGAACGGGTCGCCTATCGCCCGTTGCGTGGCAGCAATCGCCTGATCCCTCTGATTTCCGCAATCGGCATGTCCATCTTCCTGCAGAACACTGTGCTGTTGGCCCAGGATTCCAAGGACAAGTCGATCCCTAACCTGATCCCCGGCAACATCGTTTTCGGCAGTGTAAGCACCCATGAAGTGGTGATCTCTTACATGCAGATCCTGATTTTCATCGTCACCCTGATCGCGATGCTCGCGCTGACCTGGTTCATCTCCCGCTCTCGCCTGGGCCGTGCCTGTCGCGCCTGCGCCGAAGACATCAAGATGGCCAACCTGCTGGGCATCAACACCAACAACATCATCGCCCTGACCTTCGTCATCGGTGCTGCGCTGGCGGCGGTCGCTGCGGTACTGCTGAGCATGCAGTATGGCGTAATCAACCCCAACGCTGGTTTCCTGGTTGGCATCAAAGCCTTCACTGCTGCTGTTTTGGGCGGTATCGGCAGTATCCCCGGCGCGATGCTCGGCGGTCTGGTGCTGGGTGTGGCTGAAGCGTTTGGCGCCGATATCTTCGGCGACCAATACAAGGATGTGGTGGCGTTCGGTCTTCTCGTCCTGGTGTTGTTGTTCCGGCCAACCGGCCTGCTTGGCCGTCCGGAGGTTGAAAAAGTATGACCAGGAATCT
Organism: Pseudomonas sp.; assembly: GCF_036404235.1. Taxonomy (GTDB): domain Bacteria; phylum Pseudomonadota; class Gammaproteobacteria; order Pseudomonadales; family Pseudomonadaceae; genus Aquipseudomonas. The sequence goes on along the minus strand of NZ_DASWOT010000023.1, from coordinate 27,801 downwards.
CAAATCGGCCTTCTTCAGCGCCCTCTTGGTGCTGGCCGTGGCCTACCCGATCCTCGGGCTGAAACTGGAAATCGTCGGGGTCAACCTGACGGTCATCGGCGCCAGCACGTCCACTGTCGTGATCATCTTCAGTTGTGCGCTGTTGATGTTCCTGCGCGTGCTGTTCGCCGAGCAGATCAGCGCGGCCTGGCGCTCATCACCGAGCATGCCGAGTGTCCCGGCCAAGGCCAGCAACTTTCTCACCCTGCCATCGACCCAGCGCTGGTTCTTGCTGGCGCTGGTGGTGGGCGCATTTATCTGGCCATTTTTCGGCTCGCGCGGCGCGGTCGACATCGCCACCCTGATCCTGATCTACGTGATGCTTGGCCTGGGCCTGAACATCGTGGTTGGCATGGCTGGCCTGCTGGACCTGGGTTACGTCGGCTTCTATGCGGTCGGTGCCTACAGCTACGCGTTGCTCTCGCATTACTTCGGCCTGGGTTTCTGGATCTGCCTGCCGATTTCCGGCTTGATGGCAGCGCTGTTCGGTTTCCTGCTGGGCTTTCCGGTATTGCGTCTGCGCGGCGACTACCTGGCCATCGTGACCTTGGGTTTCGGGGAAATCATTCGTCTGCTGTTGCGCAACATGACCGACCTCACGGGCGGCCCGAACGGCATCAGCAACATCGAAAAACCCAGCCTGTTCGGCCTGACCTTCGAACGCAAAGCCGCCGAAGGCATGCAGACCTTCCACGAGTACTTCGGCCTGGAATACAACTCGATCAACAAGGTCATCTTTCTTTACCTGGTAGCGTTGCTGCTGGCACTGGCGGCCTTGTTCGTGATCAACCGCCTGTTGCGCATGCCGATTGGCCGCGCCTGGGAGGCACTGCGCGAAGACGAAATCGCCTGCCGCGCGCTGGGTTTGAATCCGACCATCATCAAGCTCTCAGCCTTTACCCTTGGCGCCGCGTTCGCAGGCTTTGCCGGTAGCTTCTTCGCTGCACGTCAGGGGTTGATCACCCCGGAGTCGTTCACCTTCCTTGAATCGGCGATCATTCTGGCAATCGTGGTACTGGGCGGCATGGGCTCGCAATTGGGCGTGATCCTGGCGGCAATCGTGATGATTCTGCTGCCCGAAATGATGCGAGAGTTCAGCGAATACCGCATGTTGGGCTTCGGCGCCTTGATGGTGCTGATGATGATCTGGCGTCCTCAGGGTTTCCTGCCCATGCAGCGTCCCGTCATGAAACTCAAAGGGGATCTGAGCTAATGAGCCGTCCACTTCTGCAAGCCACGGGCTTGTGCATGCGCTTTGGCGGTCTGTTGGCTGTCAATGGCGTTGGCCTGACCGTTCACGAGAAACAAGTGGTGTCGATGATCGGCCCTAACGGCGCGGGCAAGACCACCGTGTTCAATTGCCTGACCGGCTTTTACAAGCCAACGGCGGGCACCATCTTGCTGGATGGTGAGCCGATTCAGGGCCTGGCCGGTCATGAAATCGCCCGCAAGGGCGTGGTGCGTACGTTCCAGAACGTGCGCCTGTTCAAGGAAATGACCGCAGTCGAGAACCTGCTGGTTGCCCAGCATCGCCACCTCAACACCAACTTCCTGTCCGGCCTGTTCAAAACCCCCGCGTATCGCAAAAGCGAGCGTCAGGCCATGGAATACGCCGAACACTGGCTCGAAGCGGTCGACCTGAAAGAGTTCGCCAACCGCCCTGCCGGGACCCTGGCCTACGGTCAGCAACGCCGCCTGGAAATCGCTCGCTGCATGATGACGCGTCCGCGCATCCTTATGCTCGACGAACCGGCCGCAGGCTTGAACCCCAAGGAAACCGAAGACCTCAAGGCGCTGATCAGTGTCCTGCGTAACGAACACAATGCCACCGTCTTGCTGATCGAACACGACATGAAACTGGTCATGAGCATTTCCGACCATATCGTTGTGATCAATCAAGGAACGCCACTGGCTGACGGTACACCTGAGCAGATCCGGGACAATCCTGAAGTGATCAAAGCCTATCTGGGGGAAGCGTAAATGCTGCGGTTCGATAACGTTTCCACCTTCTATGGCAAGATCCAGGCGCTGCACAGCGTCAGCGTCGAAGTGCGCCAGGGCGAGATCGTCACCCTGATCGGCGCCAACGGCGCAGGTAAATCCACACTGCTCATGACCCTGTGCGGTTCGCCGCGCGCCCACAGCGGCAGCATCCGTTACATGGGTGAAGAGCTGGTCGGTCTGGAGTCGTCAGTAATCATGCGCAAGAGCATTGCGGTGGTGCCGGAAGGCCGTCGCGTGTTCGCCCGCCTGACCGTCGAAGAGAACCTTGCCATGGGCGGTTTCTTCACCGAGAAAGGCGATTATCAGGAACAAATGGACAAGGTCTTGCACCTGTTCCCGCGCCTCAAGGAACGCTTCAATCAGCGCGGCGGCACCATGTCCGGCGGCGAACAGCAAATGCTCGCCATCGGTCGCGCACTGATGAGCAAGCCTAAGTTGTTGCTGCTCGACGAGCCTTCACTGGGCCTGGCGCCGATCATCATTCAGCAGATCTTCGAGATTGTTGAACAATTGAGGCGTGATGGCGTAACAGTGTTTCTGGTTGAGCAAAATGCCAACCAGGCCTTGAAAATCGCCGACCGTGCGTATGTGCTGGAAAACGGTCGGGTAGTGATGCAAGGGACAGGCGAAGAGCTGTTGGTTGACCCGAAAGTGCGGGATGCATACCTCGGCGGCTAACGATGCTTCTGTAGGAGCGAACTCATTCGCGAGACGGCACGGTAGATGTACACCGCTGGCTGCCTCGCGAACAAGTTCACTCCTACAATGCGTCCTGGCCCTACCTGTAGGAGCCAACTTGTTGGCGAGACGGCGTCTTGACAGGGCATTCCCCACAGCCAAACCCGGCTGCTTACAACTTCGCCAATGCCGCGCTGCTGCGCTCGAACCAGGTGGTCAGGTAATCGGCCATGACTTGTGTTCGTCGCGGCAACTGCCCTTCAAACGGATGCACCAAAAACAGCGATGAAATCGGTGTTTGGTAATCGCGCAGCAACCAGTGCAGGCATCCATCGTCGAGTTCGTTGTGGATCATGTATGACGGTAATCGGGCGATACCCGTCCCTGCCAACGCCGCCCGTTTCAACAGATCGTAATGGTTACTGGCGAACATGCCTTTCACAGGCACCCTGTGCAGCTCATGATTCTGGTGATACACCCAGGACTCGCGACCGCTGTAATGACTGTTGAGCAGGCAGCGATGGGAGCGCAAATCTTCCGGCGTCTGCGGTTTGCCGAACTGTTCCAGATACGCGGGGCTTGCGCAGGTCAACTCCTGCATAGCCAGAAGCGGTTTGGCGACCAAGCGCTCATCAACGCCTACGCTGGAGCGAATGCCGAGGTCGAAACCATCGCGGCGCATGTCCCGGAAGTTGTTATTGAGGTCCAGCTCCACCTGAAGCTGTGGGTAAGTTTCGGAAAACTCAGTCAGCAACCCCTCAAAAAATGTCTCACCCAGCGACACGGGAACGGTCAGGCGCACGGTGCCGGACAAGCTCTCACTCAAATAGGCCATGGCGTCACGCACCCGATCCCGTTGCATCAACAACGCACGGGCTTCAGGCAGCAGAATCGCCCCTGCCGAGGTCAGCGTCAGGCTGCGGGTCGTGCGATGCAGCAAGGTCACACCGTAGCTTTTTTCAAGTTTGCTGATGCGCTTGGACAATTGGCTGGTGCTGGTGTCCAGCCACTGCGCGGCGAGGGTGAAGCTGTTCGCCTCAACCAACATGGCGAATGCTGCCAGATCGTCCATTTCACTCATGATTGTTTCCTTATCGACAAACCGGGTTTGCCGTTTACCCCCTTTATCACACAGGTAAACGCGATTCACACTGTGCGCCTGATCCCAATAAGGAAGGACTGCACCGTGAAAATTCTATTGATTGGCGCCAGCGGGACCGTCGGCTCGGCGATCGAAAAAGAATTGGCCCTACGCCACGACATTATTCGCATAGGCCGCAACAGTGGCGACGAACATGTCGATATTAGCGACAGTGCCTCCATCCGGAAACTATTCGAACGGACGGGTTCTTTCGACGCATTAATTTGTGCGGCAGGCAACGTAACCTTCGCACCACTGGCCCAGATGAGCGAAGAATCTTTCGCCCTAGGGTTGCGTGACAAGTTGATGGGACAGGTCAATCTGCTACTGATCGGTCGTCAATTCGCCAATGACGGCGCCTCGTTCACGTTCACCACCGGTGTTCTCAGCCATGACCCCATCGCGGCTGGCGCGTCAGCCAGTCTGGTGAACGGCGCTATCGATGCGTTCGTACGAGCTGCAGCCATCGAAATGCCACGCGGCATGCGGGTTAACTCGGTCAGCCCTAACGTACTGGTGGAGGCGATGGACAGCTATGCGCCTTACTTTCGCGGCTTCAAACCAGTGCCTGCTGCGCAGGTTGCACTGGCCTATGCGAAAAGTGTCGAAGGGTTACAAACCGGACAGACTTATCACGTCGGCTAATCAGCTCTTGTGATGAGCGAACAGGCTGAGTAACGTGGCGGCACTTGTCTGGAGACTCGCCTCATGTTCGCCGTTCGTTCCCTTGTGATGTTCGCCTTGCTGCCGCTGTTCGCTGGATGCCAGATGCTGGCACCGAAATCCGATGACACCAAGATCTCCACTGCGGGGATGATTCGCATGCAGGGCGAATTGACCGGCCAGAATGGCAAGCTGATGTTCCAGCCGTGCGACGAGCACCGTCTGTATGCAGTGCTGGACAAAGGCAACACCGGCATCCTTCAAGAGGCCGCGTCCGTCGTGGACAAGAACGGTAAGGCGTTTGCCGACGTGCGCGGTAACTTCGTGGCAAGCAAAGCAGTGGGCAGTGAAGGCCAATTGAGCCTGTACCAGTTCTACCGCGTCGAGCGCCCCAACGACGCCTGCATGGACCCCAACTTCAAACGCCTGACCCTTCACGCCAGTGGCAACAATCCAAAGTGGAACCTCAATGCCGGCGGCAAGGGCATGGTTTTGGAACGGGAAGGCAAAGAGCCGTTTGCCGTGCCCTACATGGAAGAACAATTGCCTGACGGTCGTTTTAATCTGGTCACCGACGCCAACGACCAGCATGTTGAGCTGTGGGTCGCGCCGCAACGCTGTGTCGATCCGGTCAACGGCTCAGTGCAGCATTTGACCGCCCAATTGCGGGTCAACGGCCAAGTGCAGCGTGGGTGCGCGTACTACGGTGGTGGCCGAAACGATTAACGAAACCCTGTTGGGGCGAGCGGGCGGCGATCCGACTTGCCCGCGAACCGTCGTTCCAATCGACACATCTATCGCCGGAACTGGAGCCTTCGCGGGCAAGCCTCCAACAACAGGCTGTATACGCAAAATCTCTACCAGGCATTCGGACATCCGCTCACTGGCCAATGTGGCTTATAATCGCCGGTTCTTGTAGCGCTGCCGGGCAGAACCTGCGGCCCGGAACTGGACCTTTCAATGTTACGAATCACCGAACTCAAACTGCCCCTGGAGCACGCAGACGACGCGCTGCGCCCTGCCCTCCTGCATCGTCTGGGGATCGATAGCGACGAACTGATCGACTTCACGCTATTTAAGCGCAGCTACGACGCGCGAAAAAAATCCTCCGAGCTGCAGTTCATCTACACCATCGACTTCCAGGTTCGCGACGAGGCTGCGCTGTTGGCACGCCTGTCCAATGATCGACACCTTGCCCCTGCGCCAGACGTCAGCTACAAAATCGTCGGTCATGCGCCTACAGATCTGAGCGAGCGCCCGATTGTCGTCGGCTTCGGCCCCTGCGGTATTTTCGCCGGGCTGTTATTGGCACAAATGGGCTTCAAGCCGATCATCCTTGAGCGCGGCAAGGAAGTGCGTGAGCGCACCAAAGACACGTGGGGGCTGTGGCGCAAGAACGTGTTGAACCCCGAATCCAACGTGCAGTTTGGCGAAGGCGGCGCCGGGACGTTCTCCGACGGCAAGCTCTATAGCCAGATCAAAGACCCGAAATTCCATGGTCGCAAAGTGCTGCATGAGTTCGTCAAAGCCGGTGCGCCAGAAGAGATTCTCTACGTCAGCAAACCGCACATCGGCACCTTCCGTCTGACCGGCGTGGTCGAGAACATGCGCAAACAGATAGAAGCGCTGGGCGGCGAAGTGCGTTTCCAGCAGCGTGTTACCGATGTATTGATCGAAGATGGCCAATTGCAAGGCGTGGTACTCGACAGCGGCGAACGCATCGAGTCGCGTCATGTAATTCTGGCCCTCGGCCATAGCGCGCGGGACACCTTCCGCATGCTCCACGCCCGTGGCGTGTACATGGAAGCCAAGCCGTTTTCGGTGGGCTTTCGCATCGAACACCCACAAAGCCTGATCGACCGTGCCCGTTTGGGTAAATACGCCGGCCACCCGAAACTCGGCGCGGCAGACTACAAACTGGTGTACCACGCCAAAAATGGCCGTTCGGTCTACAGCTTCTGCATGTGCCCAGGCGGCACGGTGGTCGCGGCGACATCCGAGCTTGGTCGGGTCGTGACCAACGGCATGAGCCAATACTCACGTAACGAGCGCAACGCCAACTCGGGGATCGTGGTCGGTATCACCCCGGACGAAGACTACCCAGGCAGCCCGCTTGCCGGGATCGAATTGCAGGAACGCCTGGAAACCCATGCCTACGTATTGGGCGGCAACAACTACGAAGCACCTGCGCAGTTAGTGGGTGACTTCATCGCGGGCAAGGCGTCCAGCGAACTGGGCAGCGTTGAACCGTCCTACAAGCCCGGCGTAAAGCTGGTTGATCTCGCGGACGCACTGCCCGCCTATGCCATCGAAGCGATTCGTGAAGCGTTGCCGGCGTTCGACAAACAGATAAAAGGCTTCGCCCAACATGACGCGGTGCTCACCGGCATCGAAACCCGTACCTCATCGCCGCTGCGCATCACCCGAGGCGACGACATGCAAAGCCTCAACGTCAAAGGCCTGTTCCCGGCTGGCGAAGGCGCAGGTTATGCAGGGGGGATTTTGTCAGCGGGCGTGGACGGTATTCGGATTGCCGAAGCGCTGGCCAGGAGCATGTTGGGGATTGTTGTGCCAGGCCCATCATCCTGAGCTTCACGCTGACGCAATCCTGCAAGCGGTCGCTCGTTGCGAAGCAGACACGGGACCTGTAGGAGCCGCCGAAGGCTGCGATGATGCGCACGCGCCCAATGTGCGGATGCCCCCTGAAGGTCCTGTGGACCTTATCGCGGCCTTCGGCAGCTCCTATAGAGAATCCTTTTATTCAGTTGGTTATGTTGTGTTTGATGAGAACTGCCGGGCTGCTGGCTACAGACAATCAAATCCTCTCCCGTAAAATTCCTTCAGGCAACGCCTCGCCTCGCTCCGCGCATGCCGCCACGGCATTGATCAAGCCAGCCAATTCAAACCCCTGAGCCTTGAGCCAGTCCGGGTGGTAATAAGTGGTGGCGTAACGGTCGCCGCCGTCACATAGAATCGCCACGATGGAGCCCGTTTCTCCCGTCTGGACCATCTGCTGCGCCGCCATCAGGGCACCGATCAGATTGGTGCCGCTTGAGCCTCCAACCCGGCGCCCCAGCCGTTGCGCCAGGTAATGCATGGCCGCCAACGATAATGCGTCCGGCACCTTGATCATCGCGTCGATGACGTTGGGCAAAAACGATGGCTCCACACGAGGCCTGCCGATCCCTTCGATGCGTGATCCATGATCGAGCAGCAAACCCGCATCGCCGCTGCGATAAAAATCGAAAAACACTGAGCGCTCGGCGTCGGCACACAACACACGAGTGGGGTGCTGACGATAACCGACATAACGCCCGAGCGTGGCGGTCGTGCCGCCTGTACCGGGGCTGGAAACCAGCCATGCAGGCTCTGGATGCGTTTCAAAACGCAACTGCTGGAAGATCGATTCGGCGATATTGTTGTTTGCCCGCCAGTCCGTGGCGCGTTCAGCGTAAGTGAACTGGTCCATGAAATGCCCGCCCGTTTCACGCGCCAGGCGTTCTGATTCGGCGTAGATCTGCGACGGGTCTTGTACCAAATGAACTTGGCCACCGTAGAACGCTATCTGATCGACCTTTTCCTGCGAAGTCGCGGCGGGCATCACCGCGATAAACGGCAAGCCGAGCAAACGCGCAAAGTAGGCTTCGGAAATGGCCGTGGAACCACTGGAGGCCTCGATTACCGGAGCGCCCTGCTTGAGCCAGCCGTTGCACAACGCATACAGAAACAGTGAACGCGCCAGCCGATGTTTGAGACTACCCGTTGGGTGGCTGGACTCGTCTTTGAAGTACAAATCGATACCGGGAAAACCGGGGAGTTCCAGGGGAATCAGATGGGTATCGGCGCTGCGTTGAAAATCCGCTTCGATGATACGAATGGCTTCGCGGGACCATTGGCGCAGGTCGCTCATGATGAAAACCCAATAGTAAAAAAATGAGATTGACGCGACGAGTCGCGGTAACAGCGCAGGCAGGTTAGCCAAACACGGCGCTCACGCCGGCCAAGTTTCGTCGACTACCTAATATTCAGAATAATCTTACTTATCAAAAAGGCGCTGCCCTACCGCACTTTACAATCCAACTGACAGGGGCTTTGTAAAGACAGCAACACGCATTTTTTTATAATAAAAACGAATATAAATTTTGTTTTCAGAAGTAAATGCACAGGTTAGGGTGGCGCTTCTTTTGCGCACAGACATGGAGAGCCACCTTGCCAGCTCGCATTACATTCAAGCAATTCTTCCAGTTGGAGGCTGCCGGTGGCTTGCTACTGATCGCTGCCGCAGCACTTGCATTGATCATCAATAACTCGCCGCTTTCGTGGATCTACAACGGATTGCTTGAAGTTCCGGTAGTCGCCCAGGTGGGCGCGCTGAAAATCGCCAAACCGCTGTTGCTCTGGATCAACGACGGCTTGATGGCGCTGTTCTTTCTATTGATAGGGCTGGAGGTCAAGCGCGAGGTCGTGCAGGGACATTTGTCCAAACTGTCGCAAGTCGTCCTGCCGGGTGCCGCAGCCGTGGGTGGCATGGTGATCCCCGCGCTGATCTTCTGGGCACTCAACAAAGACCACCCTGCGGCCATGAGCGGATGGGCTATCCCGATGGCCACCGATATCGCGTTCGCACTCGGCGTACTGGCGCTGCTGGGCAAACGGGTGCCTGTATCGCTGAAGCTATTCCTGATGACGCTGGCAATCATCGATGACCTGGGCGCAATCATCGTCATCGCGCTGTTCTACTCCGGTGAGCTGTCCAACCTGTCGCTAACCCTGGCGGGTGCATCGATCGTTACACTGGTCGCCATGAACCGAATGGGCGTGGTCAAACTGACACCGTATATGGTCGTCGGTACGCTATTGTGGATCTGCGTGCTGAAAAGCGGTGTGCATGCCACATTGGCGGGCGTGATTCTGGCGTTCTGCATTCCAATCAATGTAAGGCGAGAGCAATCCTCACCGCTTTTAAGACTGGAACACGGTCTGCACCCCTGGGTGGCCTACGGCATTCTGCCGCTCTTTGCATTTGCCAATGCGGGGGTATCACTGGCTGGCGTAACGCTTGAGAGCTTTACCCATCATGTGCCAATGGGTATCGCGCTGGGCCTGCTGCTGGGCAAGACGCTCGGTGTGTTTGGCTTGACATGGCTGGCGGTCAGGACCGGCATTGCCGTGTTGCCCACTGGAGCGAACTGGGGGCAGGTGCTGGGCGTGTCGATCCTTTGCGGTATAGGCTTCACCATGAGCTTGTTCGTCGGATCACTGGCGTTCGTTCCGGGTCAGAGTGAATTCGCCGGAATGGACCGGACGGGTATCTTGACCGGGTCCATCCTTGCCGCATTTGTCGGCTACGCCATTATCGCGATGGCAAGTAGCAAACAGACAGTCGCCAGCAAATAGCCCTCTTTAGGATGCAAAACGCCCCGACAAATCGGGGCGTTTTGTGTAGCAACGTTCTATATCAGCACAAACCGATGAAACCAGGCTTAGTGCGCAACGCGGCTGGTGCCGTTGACCGTCATGATACGAACACGTTCGCCAACACGGAAAATCTCGTTTTCCTGAACTTCCTGAACGTAGGCTCGCATAGTGCCGTCGTCTTCACGTACGGTGATTTCCACGCCTTGAGTACGGGTCAGACCTTCTTCAGTCATCGACCCCAGCAGACCACCTGCTACAGCACCGATGACCGCAGTCACAATGCTGCCTCGACCACCGCCAATCGCGCTGCCGCCGACACCGCCAACAATCGCACCGGCACCGGCGCCGATAGGCGTTTTGGTGCCTTCAATCTTCACGGGGCGCAGGGATTCCACGGTCCCCAAACGAACGGTCTGGACTGTCCGGGCTTCGTCCCGGGAATAGGAATCGCCGGTCAGATTGGAAGTACAGCCGCCCAGTGTCAGCGCCATGGCGGTAAACGACGCAACCAACAGAACAGACTTACGCATAAAGGTTATCTCCAGAGGAACAGGTAGCCATTAGACTCCGCGACGCTAATCGATGTCACGGTCCTGTACCGATAATTTACGTTCATTCAGGCGCGATACAGATACGCGAGCGTCTACATTTATGGACGACCGCGCACTCATTTGATTCAAACAAAACAACGCCATCCGCCGAACTGTATCAGGGCGCTAGACGTTCTCGCGTCCACTGACTGTCCACCAGACGATAATTCAGCCGGTCATGAAGCCGACTAGGACGCCCCTGCCAGAACTCGATACGATCCGGCACCAGACGATAGCCGCCCCAGTGCTCCGGGCAATGGGGCTGGCTATCGCTGAAACGTTGCTCGGTGGCAACCAGCAGGTTTTCCAGCTCAGCGCGGTCGGCAATCACCCGGCTTTGAGGCGACGCCCATGCGCCTAGGCGACTACCCAACGGTCGAACCTGATAGTAGGCGTCGGACTCTTCGGCAGTCACCTTGACCACCCGACCTTCGATACGCACCTGACGCTCAAGCGTGGGCCAGAAGAAGGTCATTGCGCCAAAAGGACGTGCAATCAGTTGCTGGCCTTTGGCGCTGTCATAATTGGTGAAAAAGGTAAAACCTTGCTCATCGAGCCCCTTGAGCAATAGCACTCGATTGTGCGGACGCCCATCGGCATCCACCGTGGCCAGGGTCATGGCATTGGCCTCCACCGGCGGTTGCTCAGTCTTTACGGCCTCGGCGAACCACTGATGAAACAGCGCAAAGGGTTCATCCGTCGCCTGCGCTTCGGCCAAACCATCGCGGGCGTAGTTACGACGCATATCGGCCAGACGTTCAGTCATCGCTTGCTTCCTTAATCGGCATCCGTGGTCAGGATGCCGATATTACGTCAGTTGGCGCTGGCTTGAGTATCGGCGGGCTTCTTCGTCGCGGCTTTTGCTGGGGCTGCTTTGGCTGGAGTGGCTTTCTTTGCGGCAGGTGCTTTCTTGGTAGATGCTTTGGCAGTGGTGGCCTTCTTCGCCGGCGCTGCTGCCTTTTTCGCTGGAGCGGATTTCTGCGCTGGGGCAGAAGCCGGGGCAGGCGCTGCCAAAACGGGCTTGGCGTTCTGAACGGCTACCAACGTCGGGGCGGCCTGCATGTTGTACTTGGTCAACAGGGCGACCATGGTTTCTTGCGGCGTCATGATCATTTCGACCCGACGGTTGAGAGCACGGCCCGGCACGCTATCACTGGCGGCACGCGGCATAACGTCGCCCATGCCACGCAGGTTCAGGCGATTACGCTGCAGACCGCTGAGGCGGAAGATCGCTGCAACAGACTGTGCGCGCTCCTGGCTGATCTTCAGCGGAGCGTCACCGGCAACGTCGGAGTGTCCCAATACCAACACCGCAGTTTTGGGGTCCTTCTCCAGCATTTTCGCCAGGTTGGTAATCGGCCCCAGGTTGACCGGCAGCAACATCGCAGGACGGTCAGGGTTGAAGGTACTGTCAACCGGCGCAGTGATCACCAAAACGTCTTCGCGGCGTTCAAGCTCAAATTTGCTGCCCTTGATGGCATCACGCATGAGCGGCTCGTTTTGATCGAGCCAGGCCTGGGTGACTTTAGGGTCTACTTTTGCCACGACTGGCGCGGAGGCGTCCTTTTTACCTTCGGCACCGAACGGCCACCACCATTTGCTACCGTCATCGGCTTTTGCAACCACTGGAGCGGCTTTGGCGGCAGGCTGGGTCGCCGCCAGCTCTGGTTTGCTTTCAGTGACGCCGTGATCGGAACCGAATGGCCAGTACCAGTGAGCCCCTGTTTCGGCCTCGGCCTTTTTCACTTCAGCAACGGCGGGCGGCACTCCCGATTTGGCAGGTGCGGCGTCAGCCGTTTTATCCGTACCAAACGACCACCAGTGGTCGTTATTGGCAGAGTTGTCCTGAGGCGTCTGAGCGCAGCCAGTTATGGCAAGGCAAAGAGCAAGAGCTAGGGTTTTATTGGTAGACATTGGGGCGACCCACAAAAATTGATCAGAAAATGAACGAAGCTGCGCTCATATAACACGCATAAACAGTCAGTTGGAAAAAGAAACCGCTCTACGGTTCCCATATGAGTGAAATAACTGACAGTCGGTTATAAACAAGCACTTATCAGCGATACCTATTGCAAACACTCACCAAGAATCCGCGCCAGATTTTGCGCCCGTGGGTCCATCAGAACGTAAGGCCCGAGGGTGTTGGTAACAAAGCCAAAAGCAACATCACGCTCAGGGTCGGCAAAGCCTACAGAACCACCCGCGCCAGGGTGTCCGAAGGCTTTAGCGCCTAGGCCGTAAGTCGCGTTCGGCACGTTAGGTTGATCGAGCATGCAGCCCAGGCCAAAGCGAGTCTGGGTCAACAGTGTCTTGTCCTGCCCCACACTGTGTTCGCGGGTCAGCTCATTGAGCAGCTCGGCTTCAAGTAACGTGCCGTCCAACAGCCCACTGTAGAAACCCGCGAGACTGCGGGCGTTGCCATGACCGTTGGCAGCAGGCTGCTGCATGCGACGCCATTCAGGCTTGTTGGTGCTGGTCATGATCGAAGGTGGATTGGTGAAGGCTCGCGCAGTCATTGATGTTGGCTCGCGCATCGTCATCTGCACCAGGCGTTGCGCGGCTTCGTCGCCCATGTTGCCCTTGCCGCGTGCGATATGGGCAACCCGGTGAAATTCTTCATCGGCCAGACCGACATGGAAATCCAGCCCCAGTGGGCGGGAAATACGCGCCGCAATGGACTCGCCCGGCCCGCGACCATCGGCGCGGCGAAGCATTTCGCCAACCAGCCAGCCATACGTGATAGCAGCGTAGCCATGACCCTGCCCCGGCGTCCACCAGGGTTGTTCGGCCGCAAGCGCCGTGGTCATCGCTTGCCAGTCGTAAAGCGCCTGGGCAGGCAACAATTCGCGAATAGCTGGCAACCCGGCTTGATGGCACAGCATCTGACGCAAAGTGATATGGCCCTTGCCCGCCACCGCGAACTCCGGCCACAACTCGGCCACGGGCCTGTCCAGATGCAGCTTGCCCTCGTCGACCAATTGCAGCGCCGCGACCGCCGTGAAGGTTTTGGTACACGAGAACACGTTGGCGATGGTGTCGCTGTGCCAGGCGTTGGCACCGTCCTTGTCAGCAGTGCCAGCCCACAGGTCGATGACAGTCTGGCCGCCTATTTGAATGCAAAGCGCTGCACCGCGCGTCTGTGGATCGTCGAACAGCGCCGCGAATGCTTCACGTACTGCCTCAAATTGAAGCTCGAAATAACCTTGGGTCTGCACGTGTTCGCTCCCGCTCTACCGCTGCGTGAAATGGCGAGCATTGTTCCAGCGATTAAAGGGTTTGTGAACCGCGACGCATCAGCTCATCCCAATGAATGTCAGGATATTTCGCGGCGAAACGGAGGCAGAGCATTAAGGATGGCCTTGCCATAGCGTTGGGTGACCACACGGCGATCCAGCAACGTGATGGTGCCGCGATCCGCTTCAGTACGCAGCAGACGCCCGCAGGCCTGGATCAGGCGCAGCGAGGCATCAGGTACCGCGATCTCCATGAACGGATTGCCTCCTCGCGCTTCGATCCATTCGGCCAACGCGGCCTCAACCGGATCATCTGGCACGGCAAAGGGAATCTTGGCGATCACCACGTGCTCGCAATAGGCGCCGGGCAAGTCCACGCCCTCGGCGAAGCTCGCCAACCCAAACAGTACGCTGGCATCGCCGCCGTCAACCCGCGCCTTGTGCTTGTTGAGGGTTTCCTGTTTGGACAGGTTGCCTTGAATGAACACACGTTTGCGCCAATCGCGTTCAAGCCCATCGAACACTTCCTGCATTTGCTTGCGAGAGGAGAACAACACCAGAGTGCCTTTGGAGCCCTCGACTAGGTCCGGCAGGTCGCGAATGATCGCCGCCGTGTGCTCGGCTGCATTGCGTGGATCGGCCTTGAGGTCAGGCACTCGCAACACACCAGCATCGGCATGATGAAAAGGGCTAGGAACCACGGCCGTAACAGCACCCTTGGGCAGCCCGGCACGCATGCGGAAACGATCAAACTTGCCCAGCGCGGTCAACGTCGCCGAGGTGACCAGCGCGCCGTAGGCCACATTCCACAAATGACGACGCAGCATTTCGGCCGCCAGGATCGGGCTGGCATTAACCTCGATGTCGAACAACGAACCGCTGTCAGCCAACGTCAGCCAGCGCGCCATCGGCGGGTTGTTTTCCGGGTCTTCGGCGGTAAAGGCGGTCCACAACTCCCAGTTGCCGTGGGCACGGGCCAGTAGGCTGCCAAACAGCGGATACCACTCTTCAGCCTGATGGCTGGCGATGCCAATGTTGACCTCGCCATCCATACCTTCCTTGAGCAATTCGGTCAGGCGCGTGAACAGATCGTCGAGCCGCGCAAAGCCCTTCTTCAACTCGATACCCATCTCGCGCATGTGTTCTGGCACCACGCCACCAACGAAGCGATGTCGAGGTCGCTCGCGGCCTTCCATGTCTTCGCCAGCCTTGAAGTCAGCCAGTTGCTCACAGGCGGTGAACATGAATTGCTGTTGAGTCTTGATCTCTCGCGCAAGTTCAGGAACCTGCTCGATCAGCTTGCCGAGGTCGCCTGGCAGTGGATGCTGGGCAAGCAATTTGGTGAGATTCTTGGCGGTCTGTTCCAGCCAGTCGGCCGTGGAACGCAGACGCGTGTAATGCGCGAAGTGGCCGATGGCCTTATCCGGCAAGTGATGACCTTCGTCAAACACGTACAGCGTGTCGCGCGGGTCGGGCAATACCGCGCCGCCACCCAAGGCAAGATCCGCCAGCACCATGTCGTGGTTCGTCACGATCACGTCGACTTTTCCCATGCCTTCGCGAGCCTTATAGAAAGCACATTGCTGAAAGTTCGGACAATGACGATTCGTGCATTGGCTGTGATCGGTGGTCAACCGCGCCCAATCCTGATCCGCCAACTCCTGCGGCCAGCTGTCACGATCACCGTCCCATTTATTGCCGGCAAGCTTCTCTATCATCGTGGTGAAAAGCTTCTGGCTGGCCTCATCGACCTCGATCTTGAAGCCTTCTTCCTCGAAAAGCTGCGCCGTGGCGCTTTGCGCGTCGCCTTCTTGCAACAACACGTCGAGCTTGGACAGGCACATGTAACGGCCGCGCCCCTTGGCCAATGAGAAGGTAAAATTCAGCCCGCTGTTGCGCATCAGGTCGGGCAGGTCTTTGTAGACGATCTGCTCTTGCAGCGCGACCGTCGCGGTCGCGATTACCAGGCGCTTGCCCGCCGCCTTGGCAGTCGGAATCGCGGCAATCGCGTAGGCGACGGTCTTGCCGGTACCTGTGCCCGCCTCGACCGCGACCACCGCCGGGTCGCCTGAACGACGGCCTTCTTCATCGGTATCGATATCTCCCAGCACCTTGGCGACCTCGGCGATCATCAAGCGCTGGCCGTACCGCGGCTTCAGGCTTTTGGCTTCAAGGAAACGCGAGTAGGCGCCCTGAATCTGGGATTTGAGTTCGGTGCTGATCATCGGGCTACGGTCTTCGCTCGGGCGCTAAACAGGTACTGGGTGGCAAATAACACTAAAAAACTGCTGGATATATCTTCAGTGGTTCCAGAGGGCGGCTATCATACCGCGCTTAATCTTTGCGCGCAGAACGGAGTTCCCTATGACACTCTTTGCCCTTGTCTATACCCTGCACGTGCTGGCCGCGTTTCTTTGGGTCGGCGGCATGTTTTTCGCCTGGATGATCCTGCGACCAGCGATCATCGTGGCACTGGAAGGGCCGCAACGCCTGAAACTGTGGGTGCAGGTGTTTGCCCGATTCTTCGTCTGGGTCTGGGTAGCGGTGGTCGTTCTGCCAATTACCGGGATCGGCATCATTGAGTTGCGCTTCTCCGGCTTCGAAACCGCACCACGCTATGTACAGGTGATGATTGGGTTGTATGTGGTAATGGTCGCGCTGTTCATCAAGATTCAATCGGTGCAATTGCCTGAGTTGCAGCGTGCGGTGGACGCGCAGAAGTGGCCCGATGGCGTGGCTGCACTGGGCAAGATTCGGCGGCTGGTGGGGGTCAATCTGATCGTGGGGATTGTGTTGGTAGCAATTGCCGCAGCACGGCCCGGGTTTTGAGGCCACTGCTGTAACCTGCTCAACCCAAGCGCTGTAGGAGCCAACTTGTTGGCGAGGGGCTGGATTCGGTGTGCCAGATACGCCGCCTCGCGAACAAGTTCGCCCCTACAGTAGAACGTCAGCCTCGCATCACAACCGCTTGATATTCACCACACCCGCCGCACCCGTTGCGCCGTCCTGGCCTTTCTCGCCAGTCTTGCCGGATTTTGCGCCGTCGGCACGGTAGACAACGCAGCCTTTGGACGCTCCGCCTTTGCCACCCTTTCCGCCAGCGCCACCCTGACCACCGGCGCCGCCCTGAACATTCACCTTCACGCGGTCGTCCGGGAAATCACCTGGCAACTCCAGACGGACCAAACCACCTGCAGCGCCTTCATGACCATTGCCGCCGTTGTCGCCATTGGTGCCGCGACTGGCAGAACCCCAAGTGCAGCCCGGATCTTCGCCATTGCCGCCGTCGAGCCCCACATAACCGGGCGCACCCGCACCGCCGCGCGCGTCGATGGATAAAATCTCAGCGCTTAGCTGCTCAACGTGAAAGGTCAGGTTGCGCCCTGGCAATGGGGGTTTCTCGAACGTCCCCGGGGCACCACGGGCGGTGATCTGGCTACCACTGCCGAGTTCGCCATGCTTGATCTGCAGGCTGAACGGCTGCGAGCCTGGCACGATAGCGATGCGTGCTTCGTGGCCCATCAGCAATTGATCGACCTTCACTTCAGTCAACCCGGGAGGAATAAGCAACGTGGCGTAATCGGCCACTTCCAGACGCTCAAGCTGCAATACGCTGGTACTGCTGGGCAACCGCATCAGCGAGTGCGACTCGACCGAAATGGTCTGTGCCATAGCCAAGGAACTGCTCAACGCCGACAACAGCCCTGCCGTCATCAGCAACCCATTACGCATGTTGAACCTCCCCAGAACGACGACCGAAAGATTGCAGATGAAAAATACCGAACAGCAGAATCAGCAACCGATCACGCCACGGCTGTGGACGTCCATGCAAGCTGCCATTAAACAGAAACAGTTCCAGAACATGCGTCAGCAATAACAGACTGCCCGCCAAGTTGATCAACACACTGAACGGGCTCGGCAGCAAGACGGCCTGATTGACCAGCACCACCGCCCAAAACCCCAGCGTCAACATTTTCCCCAAGCCCCAAAACACCCTCATGACACGCCCCTGCTGTTTTCTTTCTTTTTAGCCAGTCTTTGAAACACATCGTTGATACGAGAATTCTTCGCGCACAGTACGGCGACTGCAACGACTATGCCAGAGCCCCATGAAAATAGTTGAGTCCACGCCCGCAGCAAAGAACGTCTCGCCCCCAAAAAACACCCTGGTACGAGGTTGCAATGATGTTCAGCTTTATGGCGTGTACGGCTTTTTCGCCTTTTGTTCATGCTTTGTGTATTGCCAGAAAGCGATAGCGGACTAATATCAGTTTCGCTGGAACCAGAGCCTCAAGTTACCCCCCCTGTCGACCGACACAGTGATGATCGCCAAACTGCCTGCGCAGAACGGTGCCTGTACAGAATGACAGGATCAAGCGTTGTCAATGGCGCTTGACCTCAGGGTTTGCTTTGCCAATGCTTGCAATCAGTCACCCGCTCTCAGCATGGATGAAGGAATGCCCATTTGAAGCTGGAACTCAAAAATAGCTTGTCGGTGAAGCTATTGCGTGTGGTACTGCTTTCGGCACTGATCGTGGGCGTTGTGTTGAGTTGCGCGCAGATTATTTATGACGCGTACAAAACCCGCCAGGCAGTGGCCAGCGATGCCGAACGAATCCTCGATATGTTTCGCGACCCCTCGACCCAGGCGGTGTACAGCCTGGACCGTGAAATGGGCATGCAGGTCATAGAGGGACTGTTTCAGGACAAGGCTGTGCGCATGGCCTCCATCGGCCACCCGAATGAAACCCTGCTTGCCGAGAAAACCCGGGATCTCAAGGTCTCACCGACCCGCTGGCTGACCGATCCGATTCTTGGTCAGGAGCGCAGCTTCACCACTCAACTGGTGGGCCGCAGCCCGTATAGCGAGTATTACGGCGACCTGCGCATTACCCTGGATACCGCCACCTATGGCGAAGGCTTCATCATCAACTCTTTCATCATTTTCGTATCCGGCGTGCTGCGTGCGCTGGCGATGGGGCTTGTGCTGTATCTGGTCTATCACTGGCTACTGACCAAACCGCTGTCAAAAATCATTGAACACCTGACCAGCATCAACCCCGACCGCCCCAGCGAGCATCAACTGCCGCTGCTCAAGGGTCATGAAAAGAACGAGCTAGGGGTTTGGGTCAACACCGCCAACCAGTTGCTGGCCTCCATCGAGCGTAATACCCATCTGCGTCACGAAGCGGAAACCAGCCTGCTGCGCATGGCTGAATACGACTTCCTCACCGGCCTGCCCAATCGTCAACAGCTACAACAACAGTTGGACAAGATTCTGGTGGATGCCGGCAAAGTGCAGCATCGGGTGGCTGTGCTGTGTGTTGGGCTGGATGACTTCAAAGGCATCAACGAGCAATTCAGCTATCAAACCGGCGACCAACTGTTGATGGCGCTGGCTGATCGTCTGCGTGGACACAGCGGGCGTCTGGGCTCCCTGGCACGATTGGGCGGCGACCAGTTCGCACTGGTCCAGGCCGATATCGAACAACCTTACGAAGCGGCCGAACTGGCGCAAAACATCCTCGATGATCTGGAAGCCCCTTTCGCGCTGGATCAACAGGAAATCAGGCTGCGCGCAACCATTGGCATTACGCTGTTCCCGGAAGACGGCGACAGCACCGAAAAACTGCTGCAAAAAGCCGAACAGACGATGACGCTGGCCAAGTCCCGCTCGCGTAACCGCTATCAGTTCTACATCGCCAGCGTCGACAGCGAGATGCGTCGCCGTCGCGAATTGGAAAAAGACCTGCGCGAAGCCTTGGTACGTAATCAGTTCCACCTGGTGTACCAGCCGCAGATCAGCTATCGCGACCACCGCGTGGTGGGCGTCGAAGCATTGATTCGCTGGACACACCCAGAGCACGGCCTCGTACCACCGGATCAGTTCATTCCGTTGGCCGAACAAAACGGCACGATTATCCCGATTGGCGAGTGGGTGCTGGATCAGGCCTGTCGTCAATTGCGCGAATGGCACGATCAAGGGTTCAGCGAACTGCGCATGGCAGTCAACCTGTCAACGGTCCAACTGCACCACGCCGAACTGCCACGTGTGGTGAACAACCTGTTGCAGATCTATCGCCTGCCGCCACGCAGCCTGGAGCTGGAAGTCACCGAAACCGGTCTTATGGAAGACATCAGCACCGCAGCTCAGCATTTACTGAGCCTGCGTCGCTCCGGCGCGCTGATCGCCATTGATGACTTTGGCACCGGTTACTCGTCACTGAGTTACTTGAAGAGCCTGCCACTGGACAAGATCAAGATCGACAAGAGCTTCGTACAGGATCTGCTCGATGACGATGACGACGCCACCATCGTGCGCGCGATCATCCAACTGGGTAAAAGCCTGGGCATGCAAGTGATTGCCGAAGGGGTGGAAACCGCCGAGCAAGAGGCCTACATCATTGCCGAGGGCTGCCATGAGGGTCAGGGCTATTTCTACAGCAAGCCGTTGCCCGCACGTGAATTGCTGGCCTACTTAAAACAGGCAGAGCGCACGCAGATGGGGGTTTTGTAGCCTTAGAGCGCGTACAAGCGCGATATCGAGGGGACAGTAATTCCACGCTGAAACCCCTTGTTACACCTTGAAATACCTCACCGCACGACTCGGGGCATTTTGCCTTTACACAGAATGCAAATCTTTCGCATTATGTCGCAGTTTTTCTGGCGCTTGCCGCCGCCCTCACTCTCTCGACGCAGGATTCCGTCATGATTCGTATGCCCTTGGCAACCGCTAGTCTGTTGGCCATTGCTATCTCACTCGCCGGGTGTGGCGACGACAAGGACAAGCCCGCCGCTGCAGCGCCGGCCCCAGCCGCGGCGACCACAGCGCCAGCCGCAGCAGCGCCGACGCAAACCAACGATGCCGCCACCAAGGCCGTGGTCGCCAACTACACCAACATGGTCTTTGCCGTGTTCAGCGACGCCGAATCCACCGCCAAGACTCTGCGCACAGCGGTCGACACCTTCCTCGCCAACCCAAACGATCAGACCCTCAAAGCCGCACGTGAAGCATGGGTCAAGGCCCGCGTGCCTTACATGCAGAGCGAAGTCTTCCGCTTCGGCAACACCATCATCGATGATTGGGAAGGACAGGTTAACGCCTGGCCTCTGGACGAAGGCCTGATCGATTACGTCGCCAAGGATTACCAGCATGCGCTGGGCAACCCGGGCGCCACTGCCAATATCATCGCCAACACCACCGTTCAAGTCGGTGAAGACAAAGTCGACGTCAGCGAAATCACCCCGGAAAAACTTGCCAGCCTCAATGAGCTGGGCGGTTCCGAAGCCAACGTCGCCACCGGCTACCACGCCATCGAATTCCTGCTGTGGGGCCAGGATCTGCACGGCAACGGCCCAGGCGCGGGCGAACGCCCAGCCAGCGATTACATCGAAGGCAAAGGCGGCACCGGCGGCCACAACGATCGTCGTCGCGCCTATTTGAAATCCGCAACTGACTTGCTGGTCAGCGATCTGGAAGAAATGGTCAACAACTGGAAGCCAGGCGTTGCCGACAATTACCGCGCATCGCTTGAAGCCGAGACAGGTGAAAGCGGCCTGCGCAAAATGCTCTTCGGCATGGGCAGCCTGTCGTTGGGTGAACTGGCAGGCGAGCGCATGAAGGTGGCACTGGAAGCCAACTCCAGCGAAGACGAACACGACTGCTTCAGCGATAACACCCACAACTCGCACTTCTACAACGGTCTGGGCATTCGCAACGTTTACCTGGGCGAATACACCCGCGTAGACGGCAGCAAAGTCACTGGCCCAAGCCTGTCGTCGCTGGTCGCCAAAGCCGATGCAACCGCAGACAGCACGCTGCGCGCCGATCTGGACGACACTCAGGCCAAGCTGCAAGTCATCGTCAATCACGCCAACAAAGGCGAGCACTTCGATCAACTGATCGCCGCCGGCAACACCGAAGGCAATCAGATCGTGCGCGACGTCATCGGTGCGTTGGTCAAACAGACCGGTGCAATCGAGCAAGCAGCGAGCAAACTGGGCATCACTGATCTGAATCCTGACAACGCTGATCACGAGTTCTGATTCGCCCTGCATCACTCGCCTCACCCTGTGTTTAAAAACGAAAACCGGTCGCTCACACGACCGGTTTTTTTTGCCTGAGGTTTCTGGAGAGCCCGATTACAGAGGGTTTCCACGGATACGTCTCTAACTTGCGTAGGGCATTTCCCATTCATGAGTTGTCGGATTGATGCTTGTGTTTACCGCGCCGATCATTTGCACTTTCTTGATCCACCCCATCCAGGAGGGGAGACAGCCAGTGCCAACAAAAGACAGAAAAAGGCGCATCGTCAAAGACGTTAATCACAACGACTACGGCATTCACTTATTGATCGGCGCAAAAGGGCCCCGAGCATGGAAAGTCACGATTTACCGCGACGGTCTGGTCTATAACCGTCTGTTTTCCTTCTCACGCTTCGGCGGGCGTGAGGCGGCCCGCAAGGCGGCAGATGCCTGTCGGGACGAACTGATGCTGGCCAACCTGCCCAAGCTCAGCCGAGACATTCGACAACGGTTGATCAGCACCAATACCAGCGGCCATCCGGGTGTGCATTATCGTTGTTATACCGGCGTCGCTTACTGGGTAGCCCGCACGACGCTGCGTAACGGTAGCAGCGTGACCAAATCGTTTCGGGTCGAGTTCTATGGCCACGAACATGCAAAGGAGCTAGCGATTCGCGAGCGCGAGCGGCAACTTGATCTGCTGGGCGATTACCGCTCCTTCAAAGTCGCTCAAGGGGAAAAACGCCTTATCCAACTAATCATTGAAAACCCATCACTGGAAATCGTTGGCGTTTGAATGCGTCGAAACGGGCACAACATGACTAATTGGTAACAACACATTGCCAGGGACATCCCCAAACGCAAATCCCTCTTATTCATGGCACGCTGGGCTGGTAAGCTTGCTCGCCTTGATTTGTGGCCCGTTGCAGGATGTGTATGACCCCGCGGTTTCATCTTTTGCTTCTCCTGCTGATGGCTTCGGCCATTGGCGGGTGCGATGACGCCCCGCGTTTCACCCAACCCGAACCACGCGAACGTTTTTCCGGCGGCACCGCGACGGTGAGCACCCTTGATCGCAATGCCTTCTCGCTGCCGTCAGGTAACTTGCAGCCGTCGCGACGCCTGGACTTCAGTGTTGGCAACAGTTTCTTTCGCAGCCCTTGGGTCATTGCACCGTCCACCACCACCGCCCGCGATGGACTGGGGCCGTTGTTCAATACCAATGCCTGTCAGAACTGCCACATCAAGGACGGCCGCGGTCACCCGCCAGAGCCGGGTGACAGCAACGCGGTATCGATGCTGGTGCGGCTGTCCATTCCCGACGAGCCCGCCTACGCCGAACGTATTCATCAGTTGGGGCTGCTGCCCGAACCCATCTATGGCGCGCAACTGCAGGACATGGCCATTCCCGGCGTCGCGCCCGAAGGCAAGGTACGCGTCGAGTACGACTCGATGACGCTGCACTTTCGAGACGGCACGCCCATTCATCTGCGCCGCCCTACCCTGCAAATCACTCAATTGGGCTACGGTCCAATGCATCCCCAGACGCGTACTTCCGCACGTGTTGCGCCGCCAATGATCGGCCTTGGTTTGCTGGAGGCGATCCCGGTGTCGGCGATTCTGGCCAACGCCGACCCTGAGAATGAAAAAGGCACCGGTATTTCCGGACGTCCCAATTGGGTATGGGACGACGCGCAACAGAAAATCGTACTCGGACGCTTCGGCTGGAAAGCCGCGCAACCCAGCGTCAACCAGCAGAACGTGCATGCGCTGGCCGGCGACATGGGCCTGACCTCAAGCCTTAAAACCATTGATGACTGCACACCTGCACAGACCGACTGCCTCAATGCGCCGAATGGTAAAGGCCCTCAGGGCGAGCCGGAAGTCAGCGACAATATCCTGCGCCTGATCACTTTCTACACGCGCAACCTGGGTGTCCCGGCACGGCGCGACGTCGGCGAGCCCGCCGTGTTGCAGGGCAAGAGTCTGTTCTTCAAAGCCGGTTGCCAGCAATGTCACACACCCCAGTTCACCACCCGAGCCGACGCCAGCGAGCCGGAACTGGCCAATCAGTTGATTCGTCCCTACACCGATTTGTTGCTGCACGACATGGGCGAAGGGCTGGCTGACAATCTCAGCGAATTCCAGGCATCCGGACAGGAATGGCGCACACCGCCCCTGTGGGGTATAGGGCTGACCAAAACCGTCAGCGGCCACACTCAATTTTTGCATGACGGTCGCGCCCGAAGCCTGATGGAAGCTGTGCTCTGGCACGGTGGCGAGGCTCAAGCGGCGCAACGACAGGTACTGGCATTCGACGCAGAACAGCGCTCGGCGCTGCTGGCATTTCTGAATTCTCTATAAACGCATCTCTTGAAAAACAAGGAGCCGGACATGTTCCGTCCCAAGCTGTTGTTCACCAGCCTCGCCGCGCTTGCGCTGGGCGCTTGCGCGCCATCGGACCCGCAGGCCGTGACCTCTGCCGCCATCGCCAAACAGGTCATCCTGCCGACCTACAGCCGTTGGGTCGACGCGGACCGGCAGTTGGCCGTCAGTGCGCTGGCGTTCTGCCAGGGCGCATCGGATCTGGACACGGCCCGCACCGACTTTCTCCATGCGCAAAAAGCCTGGGCACAATTACAGCCCTTGTTAATCGGGCCACTGGCCGAGGGCAATCGCTCATGGCAAATACAGTTCTGGCCGGACAAAAAAAACCTCGTGGGGCGTCAGGTCGAGCAATTGGTCACCGCGCAGCCGCAAATCACGGCTGAAGCACTCAGCAAGTCCAGCGTCGTGGTGCAGGGCTTGTCGGCTTATGAATACATTCTGTTCGACGCCGACATCGACATGGCCAACGCCGAACAGAAAGCCCGTTACTGCCCTTTGTTGATAGCCATCGGCGAGCGGCAGAAAGGCCTTGCCGAGGAAATCCTCAACGGCTGGAACAGTACTGACGGCATGCTCGCGCAGTTGAGCAAGTTTCCTAACCAGCGCTACGCCGATTCCCACGAAGCCATTGCCGAACTGCTGCGCGTGCAAGTCACCGCGCTGGACAGCCTGAAAAAGAAACTCGGCACACCGCTGGGCCGTCAGAGCAAGGGCGTTGCGCAGCCATTCCAGGCTGAAGCATGGCGCAGCAAGTCGTCGCTCAGCAGCCTGCAAGCAAGCCTGGAAAGCGCCGAAACCGTCTGGGCCGGGGTTGATAACCAAGGCCTGCGCGGCCTGTTGCCAGCAGAGCAGAAACCACTGGCCGATAAGATCGACGCAGCCTATGCGGCCAGCCGAAAATTGCTCGCTGAGCTCAAGCCGCCCCTCGCCGATTTGCTGGCCAGCGAAGAAGGTCGCCAACAGCTCAACGCGCTCTACGACAGCCTCAACGTGGTTCATCGCCTGCACGAAGGCGAGCTGGCCAAAGCGTTGGGCATTCAACTGGGCTTCAATGCCAACGATGGTGACTGATATGTTGCGACGCCAGGCCCTGGCTCTCGGCAGCCTCGTTCTCAGCGCATGCACCTTGGGTGGCTGGACGCTGTTCAAGAAAAAGGATGAAAGCCCACTGCTGCTTTCGGCCCGCGATGACGGCAATGGTCAGCATTACGCCATGGGTTATCGGGTGGACGGCACTCAGGTGTTCGCGACGCAGGTTGCCCAGCGTTGCCACGACATCATCAATCATCCAGAACTGCCAATTGCTCTCTTCGTCGCCCGCAGGCCGGGCACGGAAAGCTACTTGATCGACCTGCGCGACGGTCGCCTGCTGCAGACCATCAACTCGCCAGCAAACCGGCACTTCTATGGTCATGCGGTGATTCATCGCAGCGGCGAGTGGTTATACGCAACCGAGAATGACACTACTGATCCGGGCCGTGGACTGCTGGGCGTGTACCGTTTCGTCAATGAGCGGCTGGAACGTGCAAGTGAAATTTCCACCCACGGGGTCGGGCCACATCAAGTGTCGTGGATGCCGGACGGTGAAACGCTGGTGGTGGCTAACGGAGGGATTCGGACCGAAGCTGAAAGCCGGGTCGAGATGAACCTAAATGCCATGGAGCCCAGCCTGGTATTGATGCGGCGTGACGGCACACTGCTGAGCAAAGAGACGTTAGCGCAGCAGATGAACAGCGTTCGCCACCTGGCGATTGCCCGCGACGGCACCGTTGTTTCGGGTCAGCAGTTCATGGGACCGTCTTATGAATCGTCCGAGCTGCTGGCAATCAAGCGTCCCGGTCAGCCTTTCACAGCGTTCCCGGTGGACGAAGCGCAGTTGCAATCGATGGGGCATTACACCGCCAGCGTCGCCATCCACAGCGAACTGCGCCTAGTGGCGTTGACGGCGCCGCGAGGCAATCGGTTTTTCATCTGGGACCTGGACAGTGGCGCTGTGCGGCTCGATGCACCGCTGCCCGATTGCGCAGGTGTTGGGGCGGTGGCTGATGGTTTCGTCGTGACGTCAGGCCAAGGCCGCTGCCGATTCTACGACTGCCGCCAGGTAACGCTGGTCGGCCAGCCGTTGGAGTTGCCCGCAGGATTGTGGGACAACCATTTGCATTTGGTCTGATGACATAGCAACCACACGCGCCTGTGAGGTTGCTTGGGTCGCTTTTGCCTTGATCCCCCTCATCCAACCTCTCTACGATTCTTTTCCGGCTGACAGGTAATGCACGCCTGCGGCATGATAGGCGCCCTTGCCCCAAGGAAAAAAAATGAATCTGCCACCCCGTCAACAGCAGATCCTCGAGCTGGTCCGTGAGCGCGGCTATGTCAGCATCGAAGAAATGGCCCAACTGTTTGTCGTGACACCGCAAACGATCCGTCGCGATATTAATCAGTTGGCGGAAATGAACTTGCTGCGTCGCTACCATGGCGGTGCTGCCTACGATTCCAGCATTGAAAACACCGCCTACGCCATGCGAGCGGATCAGATGCGCGACGAGAAACAGCGCATTGCCGAAGCAATTGCCGCGCAGATTCCCGATCATGCTTCGTTGTTCATCAACATTGGCACCACCACCGAATCCATTGCCCGCGCCTTGCTCAACCACAACCACCTGAAAATCATCACCAACAACTTGCACGTCGCTTCGATTCTCAGCGCCAAGGATGATTTCGAAGTGCTGCTGGCGGGTGGCAACGTGCGTCGCGATGGTGGCGTGGTCGGTCAGGCCAGTGTCGATTTCATCGCGCAGTTCAAGGTCGATTTCGCCTTGGTCGGGATCAGCGGCATCGATGAAGACGGCAGCCTGCTGGATTTCGACTATCAGGAAGTGCGGGTTTCCCAGGCGATCATCGCCAATGCCCGACAAGTCATCCTCGCGGCGGACTCCAGCAAGTTCGGACGCAATGCTATGGTGCGCCTGGGCCCTATTACCTTGATCGACTGTTTGGTGACCGACCAGGCGCCGGTGCCCGCGCTGGCACAGTTGCTGACACAGAACAAAATTCGATTGGAAGTGGTGTAGACCCGAGGGCAAGCCCGGCTTCTGCATGGCGGGTCAGGGCCAGAACGCACGGTAGGAGCGCGGCTTGTCCCGCGATCTGGCGCGCAGCGGCAGTAAATCCGGTACGTGCGGTCTGCCTGTCACACCGTGTGCGCAGGTTTACGACGGGTTCCCCGCCGATCGCGGGACAAGCCTCGCCAACAAGATCCAGTGTTTGCTGCACAACAGCGCGGCGTCTGAACGACGGGGATCGTCTACAAAAGTCGATTCGGCCAACGCTCCTTTAATCACTACATGCGCGCATGTTCACAATTGTTCCTTTCTTTTCTTCTTTATCAGTATTTTCAATCAATACTGAGTGGATAGTCCGTTCTCTTTACGCTACCATTTTCGAATATGAACATATATGTTCGAATTCGCCATTTTTTCGATCATTGTTCGAATTCAAGATTTGAAGACAGGAGAGGCCCAAATGCCCCATTCCACACAGCCAATGCCCCCACTCTCTGAGGTGTACGACATCGCGGTCATTGGCGGTGGCATTAATGGTGTCGGGATTGCGGCAGATGCTT
>NZ_DASWOT010000022.1:0-1938 GCF_036404235.1 Pseudomonas sp. | reverse complement strand
CGCGAGACGGTACGCCGGCGTCTTGCCGAGGACGACCTGAAGCCGTGGCTACGAAAGATGTGGTGCATTCCGCACGTCGACGGCACCTATGTCGCCCGGATGGAGGATGTGCTCGACCTCTATGCTGAAGACGCTGATCCAAAGCGTCCAGTGGTTTGCTTCGACGAAAGCCCGACACAGTTGATTGGTGGAGTCCGCAAGCCGATCCCAGCCGCACCTGGTCAACTTGAACGTTACGATCGCGAATATCGACGCAATGGCACGGCCAATCTGTTCGTGTTTCTCGACGCGCACAGATCCTGACGTGATGTGAAAGTGACGGACTGTCAATCAGCGTTGAATAGTTTCCAGATACCAGCGTCCAATAGTTTCCACTTGGTCAGCCCGATTTCGTCTGTTTCTTACGCTGTTTGAATCGGAACGAATCATTGCCTGTTTCCAGGATATCGCAGTGGTGGGTGATGCGATCCAGCAAGGCCGTGGTCATTTTGGCATCGCCAAAAACTGTCACCCACTCGGCAAAGGACAAATTCGTGGTCACGATCAGCGAGGTCTTTTCGTAGAGCTGGCTGATCAGGTGGAACAGCAACGCGCCGCCGGAGGCCGGGAACGGCAGATAGCCCAATTCGTCGAGGATCACGGCGTCGGTCGGCACCAGTTGCCGGGCCATATTTCCGGCCTTGCCCTGCTGTTTCTCCCGCTCCAACTGGTTGACCAGATCGACCGCATTAAAGAAGCGCACGCGTTTGCCCTGATGGATGGCGGCGACGCCTAAGGCCGTCGCCAGATGAGTCTTCCCGGTGCCCGTTCCGCCGACCAGGATCAAATTGTGCGCCGATTCCATGAATCCAGCGCTCGCCAGTTGCTGGATCTGCGCCTGCGGCAACGGCGTTTCTGCCCAATCGATGCCGGTTAGATCCCGATGCACCGGGAAGCGCGCCGCCTTGAGCTGATATCGCAGGCTGCGCACCTGACGATCGGCCAGTTCGGCCTCGATCAACCGATCCAGCCAGGCCTCGGGTTGCACCGGCCGCCGCGGCCCCTCGGCGAGCAACTCGCTCCAGGCGGCCGCCATGCCATACAGATGTAGCGCGTTGAGTTGGGCCAAGCGGTCAGTGCCAGGGGGTTTAGTGGAGGACATGGCTGACCTCGCGCAAATGGTCGTATCGGCCGCAATCAGCGAGCGGTTCGAGCCGGAGCTTTAACATGTCAGGCACGTTCAGCATGATCGGTTGCCCTGGCGCGATCAGCCGACGCATCTCGTTCAGCACGACCGACGCAGTGACGACATTGCCGTCCAGCACCAGTTCGCAGGCCACTTGCAGCGCCTCCAGACCTACCTCACGGGCCATCATCAGCAATTCGACGAAGGCGCGATCCCCTTTGGGCTGCTTGAGGATGTGATCCCGCACAAGTTGGATCGCGATCGGCAGTTCCCATTCGCGGAACGGCACGCCATTGCGTAATGCGCCGGGTTTGCGTTCCAGAATTGGCAGGTAGTGCCACGGGTCGCAGATCAACTGATCACGCCCGAAACGGCGCGCGTGTTCGGCGATCACCGCGCCGTCGGCCACGACGCGGATCGCGGTCGCCGTGCTGCGCACCGAGACCGCGCGCCCAGCAAACGCCGCCGGAACGCTGTAGCGGTTGCGGTCCAGCACTACGAGGCAGGTGCTGGAGACCCGCAGCATATGCTCCACATACCCATCGAACGATGCGGTGATCCGCCGTAAAGCAAGCTGCTCGGCAATGAAGCAAGTGGCAATCGACTGCTCCGGGGTCACCGGATGCTTGCGCTGTGCCAATTCCCGGCAGCGCGTCGCCAGCCATTCGTTCAACGCCTCGAAGCTGGCAAACCGCGCCAGTGGCGTAAACAGCCATTCGCGGATGTTGCCGACCTGGTTCTCGACCTGGCCCTTCTCCCAGCCTGAGGCGGGC
>NZ_DASWOT010000021.1:0-15915 GCF_036404235.1 Pseudomonas sp. | reverse complement strand
GTTGCCGGTCGCGCCCGCTACGGAGTCCAAAGCCTCAACGAGAGGGACGCCCGCTGCGAAGGTGGTGGCGAGGGTTCGGGCGTAACGGGCGACTGCGGATTTGTATAAGAGCGGGCCGATGATGGGTATTTTTAGTAGTGCTCTATCTGTGCCGTTCCGAAAGCTCTCGGAGGTTTT
The DNA here is from genome assembly GCF_036404235.1 of Pseudomonas sp. Taxonomy (GTDB): domain Bacteria; phylum Pseudomonadota; class Gammaproteobacteria; order Pseudomonadales; family Pseudomonadaceae; genus Aquipseudomonas. The sequence continues at coordinate 15,738 of NZ_DASWOT010000021.1, read as the reverse complement.
GTGCGCCCTCTTGAATGCAAAAACTGCCAGGAGCAACACCGCGAGCATGATGTACCAATAGTCTTGAACACTTTGCGAGAGACCGATCACCCATACGGTAAACGCAGGAAGATCAGCACCGAATCCAGCGAACAGGGATTGAAACTGTGGCACTACTTTGATCAACAGAATGCCTGTGACGATAAACGCTACTACAACCACTGCAATCGGATACGTCATCGCTTTCTTAATTTTGGCCTTTAGCGACTCAGTCTTTTCTTTGTAGGTGGCAACACGATCCAGAAGAGATTCAAGGGCGCCAGCTTGCTCGCCTGCGTCCACGAGGTTGCAAAACAATTCATCGAAATACTGGGGGTGTTTTCTCAACGCTGTCGCAAAGCTGTTACCCGCAGCAACTTCCTGTTTGATGTCATCAATCAATTTACGCATGTTCGGATTCCCCGAACCTTCAGCGATGATGTCGAACGACTGCAAAAGCGGGACGCCCGCTTTCATCATCGTTGCCATCTGCCGCGAGAAGAATGCGATGTCCAGCGGTTTGATCTTCTTGCCCGCGCTGAAGATCGAAATAGATTTTTTGCGTACCTTGAGCGGATTGATCCCCTGTTTGCGTAGTTGAGCCTTGATCAGCGCCGGATTATGCCCAGTGAGTTCGCCCTTACTTTTGGTGCCTTTTTTGTCGACGCCTTCCCAGACATACACAACTGGCTTTGCCACCTTCGGAGCTTTTGCTGCTTTAGTCGCCATGCCTAGTCCTTGGTAACCCGGTTGATTTCTTCCAGGCTGGTCACGCCTTGCATTGCCTTCTTCAGACCTGAGGTACGCAGGTCATTGAAGCCGTCTTTACGCATCTGAGTGGATATGTCGATGGAGTTTCCTTCCTCCATGATGATGCGCTCAAGGGCGGGAGTATTTTTGACCACTTCATATATCCCCACGCGGCCTTTGTATCCGCCATTGCAGTGTTCGCAGCCCACGGGAGAGTACAGTTTGAATTTGCCTATTTCGGCCTCGGGGAAGCCTTCTGCGATCAGCGTCTCGTGAGGGACGTCGATTTCTTTTTTGCAATAGCTACACAGCTTGCGTGCCAGGCGTTGAGCGATGATCAGGTTGATCGCCGTTGCGATATTGAAGGCGGCAACGCCCATGTGATGCAGCCGGGTTAGGGTTTCCGCTGCGCTGTTGGTGTGCAGGGTCGATAGCACCATGTGCCCAGTCTGTGAGGCTTTGATCGCGATTTCTGCTGTTTCCAGGTCGCGAATCTCGCCGACCATGATCACATCCGGGTCCTGACGCAGGAACGCACGCAGTGCCTGTGAAAAGTCCATCCCTTGACGCGGATTGACGTTGACCTGATTGATGCCTTCCAGGTTGATCTCCACCGGGTCTTCGGCAGTGGAGATATTGATGTCCACGGTATTGAGGATATTCAGGCCGGTATACAGCGATACGGTTTTCCCGGAGCCTGTGGGGCCCGTCACCAGGATCATCCCTTGCGGTTGGTGCAGTGCTTCCAGATAGAGTTCTTTCTGATCAGGCTCATAGCCCAGTGCGTCGATGCCCATTTGCGCACTGGTCGGGTCGAGAATCCGCATCACGATCTTCTCGCCCCACAACGTTGGCAAGGTATTGACCCGGAAATCGATAGCGCGGTTTTTCGAAATACGTAGTTTGATCCGACCGTCCTGCGGTTTACGGCGCTCGGAGATGTCCAGGCTGGCCATGACCTTCAAGCGAGCGGCGATGCGTCCCGCCAGATGGATCGGAGGCTTGGCGACTTCGTGAAGAATGCCGTCGGTACGCAGACGGACCCGAAACATCTTTTCATAAGGCTCAAAGTGCAAGTCCGAGGAACCTAGGCGAATGGCATCCATCAGCATCTTATTGACGAAGCGCACGACGGGGGCGTCATCGACGTCCACGTCGGAAATCATCGTCTCTTTGGCATCCGTTGAGGGATCTACCTCAAGACCAAGATCGACGTCGGCCATCTCACTGAGGCCATTTTGCGTATCGAAGAACTTTTCGATAGCGCTGGTGAGCTTGTTGTCTTCGACCAGAATGGCTTCTGTGGTCAGGCCGGTGCTGAATTGGATGTCGGTAATGGCTTGATAATTGGTGGGGTCAGAAACGGCCACGAACAATTTGTTACCACGGCGCCAAAGCGGCAGTACACAGTGCTGGCGAATCAGTTTTTCGCTCACTAACCCTTTTAGTTGGGTTTCCTTGTCTAGGGCGCTTAGATCAAAAAACGGGATGCCGAATTGTTCGGACGCCATCTCCGCCAGTACCAGGCTGTCCACCAGCTTGTTCTGAACCAGATAACTCACGAGCGAGAGCTTGTCGCGACGCGACTGTTGATAGGCCTGTTGAGCCGTTTTTTCGTTGAGCAGTTCGGCGACAACCAATTGTTTGGCCAAACCGGTGAGGACGACATCAGTCATTAAAGCCACCAGACACAGACAGTATGGGGGTTTATAGCGTAGTCAGGCGGCGCTGCCAAATAGATGGCGAGGAGGTGACGTTTTTTGTCAGTTTTTGCTTCAAAGGGAGAGCCGAAAAGTGACGATGGCTCATCTGGTGTATTTATCCTTTTTTGCCCTCAGTCACCGATGAGAGGTTTTTAATCAGATAAACGCTGAGCGAAAAATGCCCCGACTGAGCGAGGCATTTCTTTATGAGAAACAGCTTTTATTATTGCTTGCAGGTGTTAGGTGCCAACGTTGCGTCCGTTGCGCCACTGGTTGCGCAACTCCAACCGCCGTTCACATCACGCGTCCAAGTTATTTTTGCACTTGCCACTTGTGGTGTTCCTTTCTGTACTGCGCACTCGATGGTGCCGACGCCACTTACCATGGCTACGGTGAGGTTGCAGTTTCCAGAGGCTGTCGAAGCGACTAATAACCCTGCGGAGGTTGCGTCAGTCACCGTAGCACCTTCGTTGATCTTGACTTCAACAATGGTTTTCGCTGCGGATGTTTCAGCTAGGGCCGCAGCCAATTTCGCCTTGGCTTGATAAGTGCTGTAAGCCGGGATGGCAATCGCAGCCAAGATACCGATGATCGCAACCACGATCATCAGTTCGATCAAGGTGAAACCTTTCTGTAGTGACTTCATATCTACTTCCTTTGGATGCTTAGCGAAAATTTGGCGACGCGAGGATAGTAGCAACGGTCATGCCATGCTTAGCTACACGGGTAAAGGATGGTAGTTTCAGCCTTTTGCATGCCGAGCGTTTTATAGTTAATCTGGCATCCCCGCCGAAATAGCTCAGTCGGTAGAGCAGCGCACTCGTAACGCGAAGGTCGTAGGTTCGATTCCTATTTTCGGCACCAGTTACACCTCCAAGGGTTACCTTGGGAACCCAGAAAAGCCCCGATATTCGGGGCTTTTTCTCGTTCAGGCTTCCATGCTCTTCTTCGGAGTTCCTACCCCAGCCACGGTTTTTTAGTACATTATCCAGCACATCTGAGTTCGATAGATTGTTTGGTGTACTAATGGCTCTCACAGACACGGCAGTCAGGCAGATTAAGGCCCGCGATAAAGACTATTCCCTCAACGATGTCGATGACCTTTCGTTGTTCATCAAGGCCAACGGCACGAAGTCATGGCATTTCAGATTCAGTTGGGCGGCAAGCAGCCTCGATATTCTCTAGGCACCTATCCGGCTATTAGTCTGAAGGATGCTCGCGTGTTGCGCGATCAAGCGAAGGTGCTCATAGCACGAGGTGTTGACCCTCGGATTCAGCGCCGGCAAGTAAAGCTTGCCACTTCCGAGAAGATGGCTGACACCTTTGAGCGCCTGGCAAATGACTGGCACGATTTCAAGGTGCCGCGTTTGGCAGAGGCAAAAAAGGGCGCCGCAGCGCAGGCTCGTTTTTACTTAGACAAGGACCTCATACCTGTCCTGAGTAAGTTGCCTTTGGCTGACATAAAAAAATCAGATGTTCTGTCGGCTCTTCGTCGGATCGAGAAGCGCGGGTCGCTCAACTCTGCCTGCAAATGTAGAACCTGGCTTAATCAGATTTTCCGCTATGGCATCGCAAAGGGCTTGGTTGATGTCAATCCGGCAGCGGACCACATTGAGAAACATATCTCGCTGGATGAGCTGTTCGACATCCGCGCGCCGCATGTGTACCTGGTGAAAATTGAAGGCGACAGTATGCAAGGGGCGGGAATCTACTGCGGCGATCTGGTGATTGTGGATCGCAGCCTGTATGCCGAGCACGGCGACATTGTGATTGCTGCGCTCAACTCGGAACCTGTGTGCAAGCGTCTGCACATACGTGGGGGGAGGTCATCCTGAAATCCGAGAATCCCAAATATCCGGCGCGCTATGTGATGGAGGGCGACGAACTGGTGATATGGGGCGTAGTGAAATACAGCGTCCGTGACCATGACAAAGCTTGAGCCCGTCTTTGCGCTGATTGACTGCAACAGCTTCTATGCCAGTTGTGAGCGTGTCTTTCGGCCCGACCTCGCGAAGACCCCGATTGTGGTGCTGTCGAACAACGATCTGGGGGTGGAACCGTTAGTAAATCCTGTAGAGTCCGCGCCACCTTCTGAACCGCTCTGGAACAGCCATTCCCAGCCTTCAGAAGGAATCCGTTCGTAGTGGAAGTGGGCAGCGGTATGAGGCTGGTATTTGTAACTAAAGACCTAGCATTGGCAGGTCGGCTGGGACTTAAGCAGTCACTTTTTGCAGACACAACTGCGCTTGAAAGTTAATTTGATATTCTTCAGAGCGAAAACCTTGCCACCAGCTTGCTCATTTCCACAGCAAGATGTGAGAGCTCGGAGCTCGCTTCAGCGGTTTGATTAGCGCCCGTTGCGCTCTGGATAGACAGATCACGAATACTCATCAGGTTGCTGTCGACCGAACGTGCAACCTGCGCCTGCTCTTCCGATGCGGTAGCAATCATCAGGTTCATTTCGTTGATTTCATTGATTGCTTTCGCGATTAGTGTCAGCGCGGCACTTGCTTCATGAGCGATAGTGAGGGTGCCATCGGCCTGCTCGCAACTTTCACTCATGGCCTTGGTGGCCTGAGCAGTACCCTTGAGTATATCGCCGATCATTTGCTCGATTTCCTGAGTCGAGGTCTGGGTGCGATGTGCCAGGGCCCTGACTTCATCGGCCACCACAGCAAAACCGCGTCCCTGCTCACCGGCCCGTGCAGCTTCGATTGCCGCATTTAATGCCAGGAGATTGGTTTGCTCCGCAATCTTGCGAATGACTTCCAACACCTTACTAATGTCCTTGGATTGCACTGCCAGACGCTCTACATCGACACTGGTGTTCTGCACCGTTTTGCTTAGTTTCTCGATGGCGCTGACCGTGCTGGTTACCCGCGCGGCTCCGGTGCGTGTTGATTGATCTGAGGTTTTAGCTGCATCCGATGCAGTGGCAGCGTTACGCGCCACTTCATCGACCGCCGCAGTCATTTGATTGACTGCGGTGGCTGCCTGATCGATTTCATTATTCTGGCGCAGCAAACCTCTGCTCGACTCTTCGGTGACGGCATTCATCTCCTCGGCAGCGGACGCCAGTTGAGTGGATGAATCGCCAATCAGCTTGATCGTATCGCGCAGATTGTTTTGCATTACTTGGGTAGAACGCATCAGGTCGGAAAATTCGTCTTTGCCCGTGACAGTAATCACGCTGCGCAGATCTCCTTTGGCGATTGTTTCGTTGACACGCAGCATGTCGCGCAACGGTGTAACGATACTTTTGGTAAACAGCACGGCCAGCACCACCGTCGCCAGCGCCGCAGCCGCGATCATAAAAATGATAAATTTCAAACCGCTTTGATATGCCCCCTCGGAGGCTTTTCCTGAATTTGCGGCCTCGTCAATATTCGTATGAACAAGTTCGGTCACCGCTTCGTCAAGAAGACGAGTAACAGGGGTTACATTGGAGTTTAGATAGTCCCGCGCTTCAGCCGATGCGTTTCGACGGATAAGAGCGGTCACCTCGTCAAATGCAATCAGCATTTTGTCAGCATTAACAGATATGGCATTAAACAGTTGCACGTCGTTGTCGCTCGCATTTCCGTCCAAAATGGATGGGGCATGGAGCTTGATTTCTTTTCTTAATCCCTCGCCAAGCGTGGCGATGGTACTGGTAGTAGTCTCAATATCTTGCGGATTGGCCTGGGACAGCATTTGGCGGACTTCCAGCCGCAGGCGTAACATCGCGTTATTAATTTGGCTGGCAAACACGATGTTGGTCAACGCATCGTCTTCAAGATCCCTAGCACTTTCGCGGATTTCTCCCATTTTCCATACAGAAATACCACCCAGGGCGACCAATAATAGTGCAATAAACATAAAGCTGAGTGCTGCTCGCGCAGATACTTTCAGGTTTCTCATTGCCACTTACCTCCGGGTAAGATTAATCTGCAGCGTAATTGAGCTCTATCGGCCAATTACAATAAAACTTGAGAAAATGGGTCGCCGCCAATATGTCAACACTGGTTGAAAACTGACCCACCCCGGCGATATTTGAGGCCTGTTTATTTCCGCAGCGAAGCCGTTTCTCTCGGTGCCACCTGACCTGATTTCAGCTTGTCTTTTAGCCGGTAGCTCCGTCCGCTGACCTGCACGATATGGGCGTGGTGCAGCATCCGTAACATCCTTCCCAACCAAGCGAGCGGGCGAGCCTGTCGGGTTCAAATCCCTACCCATCGCCAGCGGAGCGAAACAAGTACAGCAGTTAGTACATCAGAAAACACTATGCAGATTCTTGCCAAGCAAAATCAGACACTTTTAGCTTGAGTAAGGTTTCTCGTTTCGGACATGTTCAATATGCCTCGATCCCTTGTAGGCACTGCCGAAAGCTGTGATTCAATTCTCCAGAAAATCCCCAAGACCCGTCGCCGTTTTGCCCTGGCCGATGGGTGCGCAAGAGAATTCTCATGCCGGTGTAAGTCTCACCCTGTATCGATTGAGCGTGAAAAGCTCTGATCAATGACCAGCGATTGCCTAACCCTTCATCAGCAGACCGCAATGGTCTCCGGGCAATACCGTAGCATCGTTGCATCACTCCCTGATGGACGTGCCACGAATACGCTCATTGCGGCGGCGCAGGGCTTCCATGGCGAGGAGCAACAGCAGGGCGCTCAGGACCATGATCGTGGCGGCTGCGGCGATGGTCGGGCTTAGGTTTTCCTTGATGCCGGCAAACATCTGCATGGGCAGCGTGCGTTGCGATGGATTGGCCAAAAACAGGGTGACCACCACTTCGTCGAACGAGGTGGCGAAGGCGAACAAGGCGCCACTCAATACGCCGGGGGCGATCAGGGGCAGGGTGACGCGCTTGAATCCGTACCAAGGGGGTGCGCCGAGGCTGGCGGCGGCGCGTGTGAAGTTGCGGTCGTAGCCTTCCAGTGTCGCGTTGACGGTGATGACCACAAATGGCACGCCCAATACCGCGTGGGCGACGACCAGTCCCAGGTAACTATTGAGCAAACCCCAACTGGCAAAGAAGAAATACAAGCCCACGGCTACGATCACCACTGGCGCAACCATGGGCGAGATGAGAATCGCCATGACCAGTGCTTTGCCACGAAACTCTCCGCGTGACAGCCCGACGGAAGCCAGGGTGCCCAACACCGTGGCGAGTACGGTTGCGGCGGGCGCGATCTTCAGGCTGTTGCCCAGCGCCTGCATCCAGTCGCCGGAGTCGAAGAACTCGCGATACCAACGCAGCGACAGGCCACTCAGCGGATAGCTCAGGAACGAGCCTTCATTGAACGACAGCGGCACGATGACCAGGATCGGGATGATCAAAAACATCAACATCGCCATGCTGTAGGTGCTCAGCAGTGGGCGCAGCAAGCGGATTTCCAGCGGTTCGACATGCTTCATTGCAGGGCCCTCAAATAGACCGGCTGGCGGGGCGCGAGATCTTCGCGTAGACCCAATACAGCAACAGCACGATGATCAGCAGCTGACTGCCCAACGCTGTAGCCATGCCCCAGTTGATGGTGGTGTTGGTGTAATAGGCCACGAAGTAACTGATCATCTGATCGCCGGGGCCGCCCAGCAACGCCGGGGTGATGTAGTAACCGATGGCCATGATGAACACCAGCAACGCACCGGCAGTCACCCCTGCGTACGTTTGCGGTAGATACACCCGGCGAAACGCGGTGAGTGGATGCGCCCCCAGCGAGATGGCGGCGCGCTCATAGCGGGCGTCGATACCCTTCATCACCGCGTACAGCGGCAGGATGAGAAACGGCAGCAGAATGTGGGTCATTGAGATCAGCACGCCTGTGCGGTTGAACACCAGTTGCAGCGGCTTTTCCAGAATCCCCAGGTCGATCAGTGTGTTGTTGATCAGCCCACCCGATTGCAGCATCACGATCCAGCTGGCGGTGCGCACGATCAGCGATGTCCAGAACGGTAGCAGCACCAGAATCAACAGCAGGTTCGCGCGGCGCGCCGGTTGCCGAGATAGCCAATAGGCCAGCGGATAACCCAGTAATACGCAGAGCACAGTCACCAGCGCGGCGATCAACAACGAACGCTTGAGGACGTCGATGTACAGCGCTTTGTCTGGCTCGACCGCGCTAATGTGGCCGGCGTCCATCTTCAGATCGAAGGCCGCCAGCCAATAGAAGCTGGTATAGGGCTGGCCCAATTGCTTGAGGGTGGCCCAGTTTGCGACATCGGCCAGTGCCGGTACGCCTTTGATCAAACGATCACGCACTGCCTCACCGTTCGCCGGGAGTCTGCTGAGCACCGCCGTCGGTATGCTGCGCAAGTTGCCGCTTTCATAACTCAGACGCCGATTAAGGGCAAACAGTTGACCGTTGTTACGCGCTTCGCGCAGATCATTGCCCAGTGCGCTAAACACCGACTCACCGGGCAGCGACTGGCCGTCCCACTGCTCCAGCAGTACAAGGGTTTTGGGCAGGGCGTTGGCGACTTCCGGGTTTTGTACGCTCTTGGTCAGCAACGAGCCAATGGGAATGAGAAAACCCACCACCAGCAACGCCAACAGCGGAAGAATCAACAGCACTGAGCGTCGCGTGTAGGTGCGCCGTGTGACGTGCAATTGCCGTTGCAAGCGCTGCGTCTGGCTGGCAGGCGCTGGCGATTCCAGGATCAGGACTTCGGACATGGGTTTCTCCTTGCGTCAACGCAGCCCGGCACGTGCCAGCAGTAAGCGCTGACACGGCCGGGCCGTCGGTGCGGGCAATGGTCGATCAGCGCGCTGCCCAAGCGTTGAAGCGTTGTTCGAGCTCTTCACCGTGGTCAATCCAGAAGTTGGTGTTCACTTGCAGCGCGTGCTCAAAGTTCGCCGGTGCGGTCGGCAGGCGCTCACGGGTTTTAGCGTCAATCAGCGGCAACGCGTCGTTATTGGTCGGGCTGTACGGGATGGCTTCAGCGAACACTTTCTGTTGCTGGGCCTGGCTTGCGAATGCGATGAACTGTTCGCCCAGCGCCTTGTGCGGCGAGCCTTTGACGATGGCCCAGCTGTCGAGGTCATACAGGCTCTGTTCCCAAACGATCTTGAAGGCGTGGCCTTCGTTTTGCGCTCCGGTCACGCGACCGTTGTAAGCCGTGGTCATGACAACGTCGCCCGCAACCAGCCATTGCAGAGGCTGGGCACCGGCTTCCCACCATTGGATGTCGGACTTGATCTGGTCGAGTTTTTTGAACGCGCGATCAACGCCTTCAGGTGTACCCAACACGGTGTACAGCTCGCTCGGTTTCACGCCGTCTGCCAGCAAGGCAATTTCCAGCGTGAACTTGGCGCTTTTACGCAGGCCACGTTTGCCGGGGAATGTCTTGGTGTCCCAATACGACGCCCAACCTTTAGGTGCCGTCTTGAGTTTGTCGCTGTTGTAGGTCAGCACGGTGGACCAGATGTACATCCCGGCGCCGCATTCAGAGACTGCGCCGTCAACGAATTTGCTCGCGTCGCCCAGCTTGCTCCAGTCCAGTGGTTCGAACAGACCTTCGGCACAGCCACGAACCAGATCGGGGCTTTCGACTTCCACCACATCCCAGCCCACTTGGCGGGTTTCTACCATGGCGCGGATCTTGGACATCTCGCCGTTATATTCCCCGGCCTGGATGGTGCCTTTGCCGGTGGCGGAGAAGGGTTGATAGAAGGCCTTGTCCTGAGCCACCTTGGCAAGACCACCGAACGACACGACGGTCAATGATTCGGCATTCACCTGGCCACCAAAGGCAGCCAGAACAGTCAGTGCAGCAAAACGCTTAAGCATGGCGAGTTTCCTGGAGTCATCAACGTGGAGGGGGACGGTTTACGCAGGTAAGGCATCAAGTGCCGAGGCATCGGCGCTGTGCCAGCAGACGGGAAGGCTGTGCCCTTCACGCCAATTGGGTTGCATCTGGGCGATTGGCACCTTGACGTTGAAGTCGTTGCTGCCGGCGACATTGAGGCGAATGCGCACGTGGTCGCCCAGGTAAATGCACTCTTCGATACGCCCGGCCAGACGGCTGTCATAGCGAGAGTCGCCGTCGAGCGTCACCCGTTCGGAGCGAATCGACAGCGTGGTCCGGCTACCGCTGACCAGGCCGGGCGTGCTGCGAGCGAACAACTGGTCGCCCTGATCGAGTCGGACCTGACAGCGTTCGGCGCTTAAGGAGTCCAATACGCCCGGCAAGACATTGGTATCGCCCATGAACGTGGCAACAAAGGTATTGGCCGGACGCTCGTATAGCGCTTGTGGCGTGTCGACTTGTTGAATGACGCCATCGTTGAAAATCGCGACGCGGTCAGACAGGGTCAATGCTTCCGCCTGATCGTGAGTGACGAACACCACTGTTAACCCCAGCTCGCGATGCAAGCGGCGAATTTCCAGCTGCATTTGCTCGCGCAACTGTTTGTCCAGTGCGCCGAGCGGTTCGTCCATCAGTACCAGTTTGGGTTCGAACACCAAGGCCCTGGCCAGCGCAATGCGTTGCTGCTGGCCGCCTGAGAGTTGGCTCGGGTAGCGGTTGGCGAGGTCGCCAAGGCGCACCATCGCCAAGGCCTTTTTGACTTTTTCCTGAATGTCATGCCGCTTCATGCCCCGCACTTGCAGCGGGAACGCCATGTTTTCCGCCACGTTCATGTGTGGGAACAACGCATAGTTTTGGAACACCATGCCGATACCGCGGCGGTGGGCGGGGACGCTTTCGATGGCCTTGCCCTCAAGGAAGATTTGCCCTTGGGTCGGTGTTTCGAAGCCTGCCAGCATCATAAGACTGGTGGTTTTGCCTGAGCCTGAAGGGCCGAGGAGGGTGAGGAATTCGCCTTGGGCGACGTCCAGGTCCAGCCGCTTGACCACCGTTTTCAGGCCGTCGTAACTTTTTTCCACGCCTTTGAACCGGACGAAGGCGCTTGCGTTGTTACTGGTCATCTCAAACCCTCCGGGTTTTTATGCATTATTAAAATATGATGCATCATGTTTTGCTAAAAGCAGGAACTGTGCCATTCGATCCTTGGTGTGTGGTTGCGGTGTGATTAGCGAGTTGGGGTAGCCAATACGCACCAGCGCTGTGCCACGAGGGCGGAATCGGGAAGGGGCTGCCCCAGATCGGGACTGGGAGCTGCCAACGCTGGATCAGCGATCCAGCGCTTTTTGGGGCGCATGTCAGCGCAGTGCTTGCAGCGTTGCGTCGAGCCGTTCGAGGAGCAGGTCCGCATGCTCGCGGGTAAACACCAATGGCGGGCGGATCTTCAGGATGTTGGCATCAGGCCCGGTCGCGCTGATCAATACCTGACGCTGCCGCATACCATTGACGACGGCAGCTGTTGCCTGTGTCGCCGGGGTTTGCGCGCTTCGGTCCTCGACCAGCTCGACGCCGATGAACAGCCCTTCGCCGCGCACATCGCCGATCAATTCATGACGCCCGGCCAGTGCGTTTAAACCTTGCTTGAGATAGTCACCGACGTCGCGGGCATTGGCTTGCAGGTTTTCTTCGCGCAGCACGCGAAGCACCGCATGAGCGGCTTTGCATGACACGGGATTGCCGCCGTAAGTGTTGAAGTAGCGTTGCTGGCGGCCGAATTGATCAAAGAGCGCAGAGCGCCCGACCACGCCGGCGACCGGGTGGCCGTTACCCATGGGTTTGCCCAGTGTCACCAGATCCGGGATCACCGCACTGCGCTGAAAGCCCCAGCGTTGACCGCCTGTGCGCCCGAAACCCGGTTGCACTTCGTCTGCGATATACAAGCCTCCGGCTTCACGTACGCATTGCACGGCGGCGGCCAGCTCGCCATCGGCGGGGCTGAACACACCGTCACTTGAGAAGATGCTGTCCACCAACAGGGCCGCCGGCTTGATGCCCTGATTGCGCATGTCTTGCAGCGCAGCCTTGACGCTGTCAACGAAGTCGCTCCTGCGGTATGAGTCCGGTGCATCGATCAGGCGCACATGGCTGGCGAGGGGGAGACCGGTCGCCAGCGAAGGTGAGATTTCAGCCAGGGCGCTAGTGACACCGTGGTAAGCCCAGCGAGTGACCAAAATACCGGTGCCGCCGCTGTTGCAGCGTGCCACGCGCAGCGCCAGATCGTTGGCCTCGCTGCCGGTGCAGGTCATGGTCAGGTTATTCAGCGACTCAGGAAACTCAGTGAGCAAGTCTTCGGCGTAATCGACAATCGACGGATGCAAATAACGCGTATGGGTATTGAGCTGCGCGCTTTGCTCGGCAATGGCACGCACCACCGCAGGGTTGCAGTGGCCGATGGAGGCCACATTGTTGTAAGCATCAAGGTATGGCGTGTTGTCTTTGTCATACAGCCACACACCTTCGCCACGTACAGGTGCGAACGGTTCCTCGTAAAACAATCGATAGCTGGCCCCTAGCGCATGTTGGCGACGAGCGAGCAATTGCGCGACTGTAGGCGAACTCATAGGGCCTCCGGCTTACAGGCGTTGATCAGGCTTTCGGTCAGCCTGCCCTCAGGCAGGGCGGTCAGGCATTGCAGGTTGCGCCATGTGGTGCGCAGGTTGCGCAACACATAAGTACGGTTTTCCGGGTACAGGGTCGCGCGCCATTGAGCGATGGTGATCGCCATGGCCATGCGCATGGCGATCAGGTCGCCAAGTAACTGGAGTTCATTGGGCAGCAGGGGGATGCGCGCGTTATAGGCGGCAACGAAGGCTTTGATCTGCCACAGCGGGTCGGCTGCATCGGCATCGAACTGATAGGAAAGCGCTGTGCCCAGCTCGTTGATCAGCGGTGCATGCAGCGCATCGCCAAAGTCAATGATTGCGGCAACTCGAGTGCCGGTTGCGCAATCGAGCATGACGTTATGGGGGTTTAAATCGTTATGAATCACCTGTGCCCGTAGCGTGGCGAGTTGGGGTTTGACGTGGCTTTCGTAGCGATCCAGCAACGCTGAAACCAAGGGCCGCTGATCGGTTTCCAGACAATGCAGATATGGCCTGACGCGCTCGGCGTGGCCGACATCCCACAGCAGGTTTCGATGGGCTGCGCGGTGGTGAAAATCCTTCAATGCCAGGTTCACTTCGGCCAGGGTCGTACCCAGTTCATGCATCAGCGTCACACTGGGGTTGCCGAGATTTTGTGAGATGCCATCCAGGTAACTGACGGTGCGCAGCGTAAGCAGTTGTTCGCCCAGCCGCACCGTGGGTTCGAATTCGCCGGTAAGCGCCGCCAGCACACGCGGTACCGGCAGATGCGCGCCATGTTGCTCGATGTGCAGCAATGCCTGGGTCTGAAAGCTGGTGACGTGGGGGTCTTCGGCTGAGTTGATGAACTTCATCACGAACGCGCCCTGTTCGGATCGAATCAGGAAGTTGGCGTCACGCTCGCCGTTGAGCAGCTTGAGCGGGCCATCCAGGCCGTACGTCTGTCGCGCTATTTCCAGCGCTCGTGGGGGATCGACGTTCGGCGCTTGAGTGGTCATCAAGTTAGCGCAGCCTGTTGTGGCCCTGACAGCGTCAGACATGCTGCCCACCATTGACGTGAATTTCTGCGCCGTTGACGTAGGAAGCGCCGCTGGTACAAAGAAAATAAATCAATGAGGCCACTTCTTCCGGTTTGCCCAGGCGGTTCATCGGCACCAGACGCTCGACGATGTCTGCGGTGCCGGGGGACAGAATCGAGGTGTCGATTTCGCCGGGCGCAATAGCGTTGACGCGCACGCCATGTGGGCCGAAGTCGTAGGCCATTTCTCGGGTGAGGGCAGACAAGGCGGCCTTTGAGGTGGAGTAGGCGACGCCCGCGAACGGATGCACCTTTGAGCCCGCAATGGAGGTGACGTTGATGATGCTGCCCTTGGCGACTTTTAATTCATCAAACAGGCTGCGTGCGAGCAGCGCGGTGGAAAACAGATTGACGTTGAACACCTTAAGCCAGGTGCTGTAGTCGGTCTCCAGCACGCCGAGGCGCCCGCCTTCCGGGCCTTTGGGGGAGATCCCGGCGTTGTTGACCAGTGCATCGAGGCGTCCGCCCAGTTTTTCCTTGATGGTTGCCAGGCTCGCGTTGACGCTGTCGATGTCCTCCAGGTCAAGGTGGATGTGGTTGAGCAAGCCTTCGGCCCAGGGGCATTCAGCGATCCAGTTTTGCCGCGAGGCGGTGAATACTTCCCAGCCGGCGGCGTTGAAATGCTTGACGGTGGCATGGCCGATGCCCCGACTGGCGCCGGTCAGCAACAGTTTCTTCTTTTCGCTCATGACGGCATCTCATTCGTAATGAAGTTTGATGCATCATGTTTTTAAGAGGGCAGGCTGTCAATAGCGCTTCGGCGAATGTCATTACTCGCAGAGCGCTTCCTGACTCACCGCAATGAACTCAAGCATCTTCTGATTGCCGTCGAGAATGTCGGTTTGAATCGCGTGTTTCGCTGCCGCGGGATCCTGTTGGCGCAAGGCGTTGAGCACTTCCTGATGATGCTCGATGGCCATGGTCAGCGAAAAGTGTGCATATGCCTGTGCGATCAACGGTCCGGCGCGCATCCACAAGCTGTCCACATAACCACGCAGCAAGGGCATGCGCGCCGCTTCAGCGAGCAGGAAGTGAAACTCGCTATTGAGGCGCAATGCTTCGGGAAGGTCATGATTATTAATAGCTTCAAGATTGAGCTGGATGTTGCTGTCGATGCGCTTGAGATCGGCTGAGGTGGCCACGCGCGCCGCCGTTTCAGCGCCCAGCCCCTCAAGGTTCAGCCGCAGGGTACGGATTTCCAGATACGCCGCGTTATCGAGCACCGGCACCCTGATGTCTTTTGGCGTCTTGAGCACCAGCGCTTTTTCTTTGGCCAAATGCAAAATGGCGTCACGGACCGGCGTCACGCTGGTGCCAAGCTGAGCGGCCAACTCCCGGATGCGCAGCCGATCATCAGGCTTGAGCCCGCCGGTGATCAGCGCATTGCGCAGTTGGGCGTAGACATTGCTGCCCAGGTACGTATGAGTGATGGCGTCGAGGGGGTAGGACATGGATCACCGAATGCGTGAAGCAGTTTTGATGCGCGACTATACAACATGATGCATTAAGCGCTCTCAGGGAAAATAAATGGCCCGTTCTGTTGGGCGATTACACGTTCGTCGAGGAATATCAAATACTCAACCGCATCGACAAATCCACGGCTTTCACATCTTTGGTCAGTGCGCCAATCGAAATGTAGTCCACGCCGGTCGCGGCAATCGTGCGCAGGGTGGTGTCGTTGATGCCGCCGCTGGCTTCGAGCTTGGCGCGGCCAGCGGTCAGGCGGACGGCTTCACGCATGTCGTCCAGGCTGAGTTCGTCG